>NZ_REHH01000007.1:0-580535 GCF_003692995.1 Lactobacillus sp. ESL0233
TTAAGGATGATGCCAACAAAGCAATTGATCAAATTGTGACTGATAGTAAAGCCGCTAAGGACAAGGCTGATTTAGCTGCTGCTAAAGCCAAGGCTAAGGCTGAAATTCAGGCAGAAGCTGATAAGGTCAAACCTGGCTTAATTAACCAAGCAGATAAAGATGCAGTTGATACAATTGCCAAAGATGCGATTAGTAAGATCGACGATCCAACAATGACTGATAGTGCGGCCGTAACTACAACTAAGGACAAGGCAATCGCTGATATTGATGCTGTTAAGGATAGTGCTGGTAAGACCGATTTAGCTGCTGCTAAAGCCAAGGCCAAGGCTGAAATTCAGGCAGAAGCTGATAAGGTCAAACCTGGTTTAACTAATCAAGCAGATAAAGATGCAGTTGATACAATTGCTAAAGATGCGATTAGTAAGATCGACGACCCAACAATGACTGATAGTGCGGCCATAACTACAACTAAGGACAAGGCAATCGCTGATATTGATGCCGTTAAGGATAGTGCTGGTAAGACTGATTTAGATAAAGCTAAAGCCGATGCTGCAGCAGAGATAGCACAAAGTCATAAGGATGCTATAGACAAATTGCACACAAACTTTGGACCAGATGCGGATACTTCAACAACTGATAAGGCTTTTGAAAATCATAAAAATGCAACTGGATCATCGGCAGCTGCTATAAATAAGGATAAATTAGCCGCTGAAAAAGAGATAGCCAAAGGTGCAGTAGCGGATGCTGCAGCGAATGCTAAGAAAAAAGTTGATGATCTTAAGCATACTGATAAAACAGATTATACTAGTGAAGAAAAGAAAGCTATCAAGGATAAAATTGATCAAGAAGTAGGTAAAGCTAATGGGACAATTACTACTCCTGGAACAATTGATCAAGCACCAAATGCTACTGAAGTAAATAAAGCTCGTGATGAAGCAATTAAAAATATTGTTAATAACTTAGTACCAAATGCAGGTAACGGAGGCGGAACTGACAATGGAACTGGTGGCACAGGTAACGGAGGCGGAACTGACAATGGAACTGGTGGCACAGGTAACGGAGGCGGAACTGGCAATGGAACTGGTGGCACAGGTAACGGAGACGGAACTGGCAATGGAACTAGCAATGGCACCGGTAACGATCAGGAAAAAGGTAAAGATATTACTTTAATGCATAATGCATATGTTTATGATAAAAATGGGCAACGCAGCAATAAGGTCGTTCTCAAAGCTGGTTCAATTGTGACAACTTATGGTCTTGAAAATATTGCTGGGAGACAATATTATGTTGCTATAGATCAAGGTGCAAGTAATAGAAAATACTATATTGCAGCTGGTAATGCACAATACCTTGTACAGAAGTTAGGTCATAATTCTTATATTTATAATAAATATGGTAAGAGGATTAAAACAGAACCAACTTTGAAGAAAGGTACGAAAGTGAAAACATATGGCGTTCCTGTAAAGATTAGGGGTAAAAAGTACTTTATAATCGCTACTAATCAGTATGTTAAAGCTGCCAATGTTTTGCGATCTCAGCTTGCTACTAAAATTGAACGTGTTGCAGTAACTTCTAATACACTAGTTGCTGACAATAATACTAAGCCATCAGTTGAAAAGACGCTTAAACATAATGCGTATATTTATGATGGGACTGGAAAGCGTAGCAACAAGTTAATCTTAAATGCAGGCTCTGTAGTTAATACAACTGGTCAGAAGCAGATTAATGGGAACTCATACTATACTTTAGACAATGGTATGTACATAGCTGCAGGAAATATTGACGGAAAAAAGTTAAGCTTAGGTCACAATGCTTATCTTTATAGTCAGTATGGTAATCGGGTCGGCAAAAAGGTTTTAAAGAAAAATCATCTTGTTAAGACATACGGTAGTCCTGTTAAAATTAAGAGTAAGATGTACTATATTACAGACAATAATAAAAATGTTAAAAAAGCTAACTTTAAAGTAAAGTAGTTTCTTAATTAAGTAAAACGCGCCTAAGATTTATGACTTAGGCAAATAAAAAGGGCAGAGAATTTAATTTCTCTGCCTTTTTATGTATTTTTAGCTACTTAAATTTATTTAAAACGCAAGTCTAATACTTGTTTAACTATTCTGTAAGCCATTTTTTTGCATATCATGAAGAATTTTATATTGTTTTTGCAAGCCTTTCTCAATTTTAGAATTGCCTTTCGGCATAAAATATTGTTTACCTAATAACTTATCAGGAAGATATTGTTGGGGCACCCAATCGCCAGGAAAAGAATGAGGATAAATATAATTTTTCCCATGTCCTAGATTTTCAGCACCTTGGTAGTGTGTATCTTTTAAATTATTCGGAATACTGCCATAATCTTGTGTACGTATATCTGCTAAAGCTGCATCAATTGCACTAATTGCACTATTACTTTTAGGTGACAAAGATAGTTCAATCACCGCATTAGCTAATGGTATTCTTGCTTCAGGCAAGCCTATACTTTGAGCTGTTTGAATTGCAATTACTGCATGCTGAACAGCTGCAGGATTAGCAAGACCAATATCTTCATATGCAATTACGCTGAGACGACGACAGATTGAAATTAAATCACCGGCTTCAACTAACCGAGCTAAATAATGCAGTGCAGCATCAGTATCAGAGCCGCGAATTGACTTTTGGAAAGCTGAAATGAGATCATAATGTCCGTCGCCATCAGCATCAAAATTTTGATTACGCATTTGGATTGAATTAGCCATTTCTTGTTGGTCAATTGTAAAACCTTTAGCAATATTTTTCTTTGCCGTAAGTAATTCCTGTTTGGTTGAACGAGTAGCTAATTCCAAGCCATTTAAAGTTGAACGTAAATCACCATTACCATTTTCAATTAATAATTTTTTGGCCGCAGGAGTTAACTGGACTTGATATTTGCCTAATCCATTTTCTTTGTTTGCTAAAGCGCGATCAATTGCTGCACTTATCTCATCAAATTCCAGTGGTCGCAATTCGAAAATTTGACAGCGAGAACGAATTGCAGGTGAAATTGATATATATGGGTTTTCAGTAGTAGCTCCAATTAAAATGATTTCTCCTGATTCAAGCATTGGCAGTAGATAGTCCTGCTTAGTTTTATCTAAGCGGTGAATTTCGTCTAGCAGTAAAATCACAGTACCACTCATTCTGCCTTCTGTAGCTACCTGTTGCAATTGCTTTTTACCATCGGTAGCAGCGTTAAGCATGCGAAAGGCATATTTAGTTGAACCAGCAATTGCACTAGCAATACTTGTTTTACCAATGCCTGGGGGGCCATAAAGAATCATTGAGGACAATAATTTTGCTTCAACCATGCGCCTGATAATTTTCCCAGGACCAATTAAATGCGATTGACCTACAACTTCATTTAAATTCTGAGGTCGCATTCTATAAGCTAACGGTTTCATTATTTATCCCCATTAAAAAAATATCGCCAAAAGCCAATTTTTTTTTGCTTTGTCTTATTCTGAGGTAATGCTACTTTTTCCATTTCAGGAGCGTAAACCTGTTTAATCTCAATTCTCATTTTATTAATTGCTGTTTTGGCAACAACTAAAACAGCAGTATCATCAGGATTTGTTTGAGCGGTCTCATTATTAATAAGTGTAAAAGTAATCTTATATTTACTACAATTGGTTTCAATTTTACTTAAAAATTCATCTTTCAAATTAATATTTAACAAAATTTCATAGCCAATATAATCTTTAAAGTGAGACAAAAAAAGTTCCATTAAGCTAATATCTTGAGTTTCAGCATTAGTCATTCTAACTAGAACTCGTTCACGCAAGGAACCTAAAAATCTTCTGTGTTCATCAGGCAGCGTTTGGGGACTAATACCTTGGGCAGCATTAGCCACTCTAGTATTTAAATCTTCAGACATTAATTGTTGTCTCCTTTCAAGTAAGAAAAAAACCCCTCCTAAATGGGAGAAGGGGCTTTCGTATAAAGAAATTAAAGTAACTTGTTGTAGTATTCAACAACTAGAGCTTCGTTAATTTCTGGTTCCATTTCATCACGTTCTGGAAGACGTACAAGAGAACCTTCCAACTTGTTTTCATCAAATGAAACAAATGATGGACGAGCTACAGCTGCTTCAAGAGCATCCTTAACTTGTTGTAAGTTCTTTGACTTTTCCTTTAAGCTGATGATTTGACCAACTTTAACTTCATAAGAAGGAATATCAACGCGCTTACCGTCAACAGTAATGTGACCGTGGTTAACTAACTGGCGAGCTTGTTCTCTAGTAGTAGCTAAGCCTAGGCGGTAAACAAGGCTATCTAAACGGCATTCAAGTAAGCTCATAAAGTTAGTACCGTGTTCACCTTCACGAATCTTACCAGCGCGTTTAAATAATGTTCTAAATTGACGTTCGTTTAGTCCATACATCCAACGCAATTTTTGCTTTTCATGTAACTGCTCACCATATTCAGATAAGCGACCACGTGAATTAGGACCGTGTTGACCAGGAGCATAGTTACGACGACTAAGTTCCTTACCAGTACCAGAAAGTGAGATACCTAATCTTCTTGAACGTTTCCAACTTGGACCTGTATATCTTGACATAAAATCCTCCAATAAAATCTGATAACAGTTTTTGGAGTAAAATATTACATATAAGTTCAACATTCGTGCATCTTAATTTTCATTTTCGCCTGTTGCAGCGTCGGTTACTCGTTCACTAAAACGTATTAAGATGTTGACGTTCTTGTCACTTATGGCTGCAAATATTTTACACGTCCCATATTATAACGATTAAACTATGTTAAAGCAAGAAAAAGTCGTTAAGTTAGTATAATAAGGAAATTTTTATCCTTTTAGATTTAATCATGCTTTAGCTAAATTTTTTCGCCAGCTAAATTATTGTCTATTTTGACAAACTGTATAGCACAGTATTAAATAAATTTGGTATAATTGGGTTAGTTTTGGAGGAAAAATATGTCACCAACTCAGTCCATAGTTGTAATAATTACAATTTTAATCATTATTATTGTTATAGCATTTATGCTCATTGTGAATCGAAGACAGCTACACGAAATTATTGGGCTTGATGATCTGATTGCTAAAATAGACCGAATGAACCTAGATGCAGATATTGTCAATCTTGATAAAATGGATTTAGCAGGTGAAAGTCTGACAACATTTAACACTTGGCGTAAAAGTTATGAACAAACAGCCAATAAGAGAATACCTCAAGTTCAAGAACTTCTGGATCAAGCTGCAGGGCAAAATACTTCCTATCATCTCATTAGGGCACACAAAAATATTAAACAAGCTCAAGCAATTATGCAGTCAACTTTTGAAGATGCCAAGAATACGAATGATGTTTTTACGGAATTGCTTGAATCAAACCGTGAAAATCAAATGCAGTATGAGGATTTAAATAAAAAATATCAAAAAATGCGTAAACAGGTTTTAGCTGGATCTTTTGAATATGGCTCTGCTCTTGATAAGTTAGAAGATGAACTAACTAATGTAGAGAGTGATTTTGCGGAAGCCAAAAGTTTGACTGCACAAGGAGATCAAGTTGAAGCTAAGCGAGTTCTGTCAAAAATTAGAGCGGCAATTATTTCTATTGACAATGTCTTGCCTAAAATTAGAGCTGATAGACGTGAACTTGACACAATATTTCAAAATCAGTTAAAGGAATTAACAGAAGTTTATAAGAAAATGAAAGCATCCAGGTTTTGTATTAATCAAGTTGATGTTTTAGCTGAAATCAAAAAAAATTATGAGCTGGTTGATAATGCAGGACAGCTGTTAACCCATTTAAAAATTGAAGAATTAGACCAACAAATTAAAAGTATTAAGTCTAATATAGCTGCTTTATATCAACTTTTGGAGAATGAATATAAGGCGCGTCCATTTGTGGAAGACAATCAAGATAAAATTCAACGCTTGCTGTCACATCAACAGGTCGAGGCGAAAGATTTAATTCAAAAATTAAGGCACATTGATGAAAGTTATGAATTGACACATAATGAGCTCGAAGCTAGTCGTAAGCTTGAATTGGAAGTTAACGATATGAATCGTCAATATACAGTTGATACACAAAATCTTGCTGACGGTAAAGGCGTGTATTCAGAAATTAAAGCTTCATGGTTGCACATATTGGAGAGATTGCGGGTAATCAGTTCTAAACAAAAAGCGATGGCTCAAGATGTTGATGGCTTGTATGACGCTGAAAATATTGCAATTGATTCAATTAACCGGTATAAGCAAGAAGTGTCATTGGTTTATCGACGCTTAGAACGTAAAGAATTACCTGGCATGCCTGATACTTTTGTGCAAATGTACACTTTAGTTGTTAATGAGATTGGTCATGTGGCTAAAGAGCTTAATCAAGTTCGAATTAATATGGAAAAAATTTCCAATGAATTAATTAATATCTCCGATGATGTTGAACGGTTAAAGCGTGAAGCTGATGATATTGTTAATTCGGCAAGTTTAGTTGAGTTAACCATGCAGTATTCTAATAAATATGCAACAAATAATGCTGTGAGAGTTGCACAAAAAACAGCATTACAACTATATAGCCAAGAATATAATTATAAGGAAGCACTTGATACGATTGCGACAGCTATTGAAAGAGTAGAACCTGGTTCATATCAGCGCTTAGAAAATCTTTATTACTCAGAAAAAACAAACAGCTAATATTTAAAAGCAGACCTAATAATCTAGGTCTGTTTTTAAATAAAGAATGATTAATAAGATTTAAATTTATTTTTCAACACATTATTATCAATAATTTAAGCTGAGGAACAGTTTTGACCCGTTTTTTTAGAATCATATTATTGTACTTTTCAGATTGTTTGTTCGTTACATATAAATAAATTTCACGAGTGATTTTTTCGTTTTCGTGATCTATGCAGAGAGCCAGATAATTGCATAACACGATTACGTTATAGGTATGAAGTACAATGATATAGCTGAAAAATATAGCATTCCATTAATAATGGATAACAAAAAGAAAAATATCTTAGGTCCAATTAATGGTGGTAAAGGATTAAATAAATTCACACAAGATGCAATTCTAAAAGAAGCAGGCTTAAAATAAGTCTTCTTTGCTACATCTGTTATCCTTTAATAAATAGATGAATTTTATTTTTTAGTAAAAAAGAATCCTATAAAATTAGGATTCATTAATGCCATCCGGCTTTGATTTTGCAAACTAATATTAGTGAAAAAAGATTTGTCTTAATTTAGTGCGACTTTTTGTTAACTTTATTTAATGGCTATTATGTAAAGTTGACAGTGGTTTAACTGATACTGATTTGCTATTTACCGATTTGTTGCATGTAGCCGGCACCTTTAACTTCATAAGAATAGTCATGCTTTATTTTATTTCTTGTATAGACAGTGAAATATCCCATATTGTAGTAAGACTTCATTACTCTTCTACCTTGTACTTTGCTTCTGGATAACCAGAACGAACCAATTTCTTGGTAATGATAGTTAGACTTATTCATGTCATAATAAGGTCTACCATTTTGCTTATAGCGCATTACATGCAATTTTTGAGTTCCCTTTTTATTTAAACTACAACTAACTTTGCCGTCATATATAAATGCATGTTTAGTAATTTTTATATGAGTCCATTTGTTGTGTCCTTTATAGGCGTACCAATTACCTCTTAACTCTGTGGGAGTAGCATTATGTCCCACATATTTAGCCTGGACTGTTGATGAAAATACCATTCCAGTTACAGTAAACATTAGTGTAGCAGCTAAAGCTTTTAATATTTTTTTAAATTTCATTTTTTCTCCTCATTTCAACACTAAAATATTAGCGTTTAAAGAAAGCGCTATCAATTATTGGTGATAAAGAAATATAGCTAAAATTAAGAGTTTTATATAGAATAAAATATACTATCTAAAATCTAATTATGAGTGAGGTAGTCTCGCTGCTTAGCTATATCTAACAACTTATTATATTTTTTTCTAGTAGAAGTGGGTAAAGCGTCTAGTTTACTAGCAAGTAAGTTCTGAATAACCTCATTAACTATTTTACTGTAGGATACTTCTTCTTTTTCATTTGGTTTAGCTGATGAAAACTACTATAATTGAGCAGCAGTCGCTAAAAAGTATAGGGCAATGATTTGGGCGGAACCAAATCCAAATAATGATAAAAAGTTAAGTATGTTTTAAGTATGTTAAAGTACAACGATGGTATTGAAGTTAACTGGTTTACCTTTGAAAGCTGACAAATTGAATAGAGGCTATCTGCTAAGTGGAGTACGGTGAAAAAATAAACATTATTTTGAACAATATTATTAACTATTTTTTAAACAAGTCACCCATTCTGGACACTGGTCTGGAGTAATTTATTTTTGTGTAAACTTCTATAAAAATTTTCCGATTTGTAAAAGACTGTTAAGATGTTAGAATAACTATTGGCAAAAAATCCTGATGTCTCCCATTTTGGGGGCGTAAAAGGGACAGAAATATGGATTTTTCACGAATTTAAGTGAATTTATACGAAGCTAATTATGCTATAAAACACTGATATGAGCGAAAAGTGTAGAAATACATGGGGATGATTTTATTACATGATATATTTTGACAATAGCGCAACGACTAAAATTGATCAAGAAGTTTTAGATACTTATACTCAAGTTGCACAGAATATTTGGGGTAATCCATCTAGTTTACATAAATTAGGTGATCGGGCATATCAATTGCTAGCAAGCTCACGTAAACAAATTGCTCAGCTGTTAGGTACTAAAACCAATGAAATTTTCTTTACTTCTGGCGGTACAGAATCAAATAATTGGGCAATTAAAGGAACGGCTTTGCAAAAACAAGCATTTGGGCATCACTTAATCACTTCTAGTGTTGAACATGCTTCAGTAGCAAATGCTTTTACTGCCTTGGAAAATTTGGGCTTTCGTGTAACTCGTTTACCTGTTGATAAAGCAGGACGCGTTAATGTCAATGATTTGCGTAATGCATTAGATTCGGAAACAACCTTAGTTTCCATTATGGGAGTTAATAATGAAATTGGTACTATTCAACCAATTGAGGAGATCAGTGATTTATTAACTAATTATCCCAATATTCATTTTCACGTTGATAATGTGCAAGCACTTGGTAAAAATATTTGGTCACAGGTTTTTACACCGCGAGTTGATTTTTCTAGCCTTTCGGCTCATAAGTTTCACGGCCCTCGGGGAACTGGTATTCTTTACAAGAAAGCGGGGAAGATGGTTTTGCCACTGCATGATGGTGGTGGTCAAGAAAAAGGTTTGCGTTCAGGTACTGAAAATTTACCCGCAATTGCAAGTATGGCTAAAGCAATACGTTTGCTCTTAGCTAATGAAAAAAGTAATGCTGTCAAAGAAGAGACCATTAAAGATAGGATAGTTAACTATCTACAGGATAAACCAGGAATTAAAATTTTTTCACCAGTAAATGCGGGGTTTACACCACATATTTTGTGTTTTGCGCTGGAGGGAATTAGGGGTGAAACACTTGTTCACACCTTAGAAGAGCATGATATATATACGTCTACGACTTCTGCTTGTGCATCAACAAAAACTGATCAGGCAAGTACACTAGTAGCGATGCATGTGGATGATAAAGAAGCCACAAGTGCTATTCGTTTGAGTTTTGATGAAACTAATACTTTAGCCGAAGCTGATGAATTTATTAGTGTTTTTGACCAGATTTACCGTCATTTTGCCCCAATTAATCACTTAGGAGAATAAGATTTGATGAAATATACTGAAATTATGGTTCGCTATGGCGAACTTTCAACTAAAGGAAAGAATCGAAAGGATTTTATTGGTCGTTTAGCTGGTAATGTTACTAGGGTATTACGCGATTTCCCGCAAATTGAGCTTCATCCGCGTCATGATCGGATGCATATTGTCTTAAACGACGCACCTTTTGCAGAAATAGATCAGCGTTTAAAGAAAGTTTTTGGTATCCAAACTTATTCACCAACAATTAAGGTAGAAAAAACACTGACTAAAATTGAAGAAACTGCTCTTGCTTTGATGAAAGAGACTTACCAAGAGGGAATGACTTTCAAGGTTAATACCAAGCGTAGTGACCATAACTTTACCTATGATACGAATGAGTTAAATCAATTAGTGGGGGACTATCTTTTTAAAAATATGTCCAACTTAAAAGTAGAAATGAAACATCCTGATTTGGTATTAAGACTTGAAGTTCGCCAAGATGCAGTATATATTTCTAACCAATTATTGCATGGCGCAGGTGGGATGCCTGTTGGAACTGGAGGTCGAGCAGTGATGATGCTTTCAGGCGGAATTGATTCTCCGGTTGCATCATACTTAGCCTTGAAGCGGGGGGTTGACATTGATATGGTTCATTTCTATAGTCCGCCATATACGACTGAGAAAGCCCTCAACAAAGCTAAAGAATTAACAGGAATATTGGCTAACTATGCAGGACGAATTAATTTTATTGCAGTTCCATTTGCCGAAATTCAAGAAACTATTAAAGAAAAGTTACCAGAAGGTTATTTGATGACAGTTCAACGTCGTTTTATGTTACGTTTAGCAGATCAAATCCGAGCTAAAAGAAAAGGACTAGCTATTTTCAATGGAGAATCTGTGGGACAAGTGGCCTCGCAAACATTGGAGTCAATGGCAGCAATTAACGATGTAACCACAACTCCGGTTGTGCGCCCAGTTGCTACAATGGACAAGACTGAAATTATTCGTTTAGCTGAACAAATTGGTACCTTTGATTTATCAATTCAACCATTTGAAGATTGTTGCACAATCTTTGCCCCACCCCGTCCTAAAACTAAGCCAAGAATTGATAAAGCACGCGAATTTGAAGCACGGCTAGATGTTGAGGGCTTAATTGAGCGCGCCCTAGCTGGTATTAAAATAACGACTATTTATCCTGGTGATAAATTTATAGCCGATAAAGCATCAGAAGATACTGCACTGCTATAAAAAACATGCTATAATGCTATCTAAAGAAATAATCAAGAGGTATTAATCTTATAAGTAGAGAAAGGTCCATAGTTGGTGAAAGACCGAATGAAGGTTAATTGGTAGCTTGATTTAATTGATTAGCTGAATTTAAAGTAGGCTAGTCCGGTATCAAGGTCCGTTATCACTAGATTAAGGGAAGCAATATTTTTGCTTAATGATAGGTGGTACCGCGGTTATTATATCGTCCTAGACAAGATTGTCTAGGACTTTTTTATTGGAGGAAATTTATGACAGATTTAGCACCTAAATACGACCCCCATGAGGTTGAAACAGGTAGATATCAAGCGTGGCTTGATCAAGACTTGTTTAAGCCATCAGGAGATAAAACAGCCCATCCTTATTCTATTGTAATCCCACCACCAAATGTTACGGGGAAGTTACATTTGGGCCATGCTTGGGATACGGCAATTCAAGATACTCTAATCCGCTTTAAACGGATGCAAGGCTACGATACGCTATATTTACCCGGAATGGATCATGCCGGGATTGCTACTCAAGCTAAAGTTGAGGCTAAATTGCGTAAGCAAGGTAAAGATCGGCACCAGATGGGACGTGAAGCATTCGTTAAACAAGTCTGGGACTGGAAAGATGAGTACGCTAATATCATTAAAAGTCAATGGGCGAAGATGGGTTTGTCGCTTGATTATTCACGCGAGCGCTTTACTTTAGATGAAGGACTATCTAAGGCTGTTAAGCGAGTTTTTGTTCAATTGTATAATGAAGGGTTGATTTATCGCGGTGAATATATTATTAATTGGGATCCGCAACTGCAAACAGCACTAAGTGACATTGAAGTTATTCACCAGGATGATAAAGGGGCTTTTTATCACATCAAGTATCCCTTTGCTGATGGCTCTGGTTTTGTCGAAATTGCAACCACTCGACCAGAAACTATGTTTGGTGATATGGCAGTAGCTGTGGCTCATGGGGATGAACGCTATAAAGACCTTGTCGGTAAGGAATTAATTCTACCAATAGTTGGACGTAAAATTCCAATTATTGAAGACCAACATGTTGATCCTGAATTTGGAACAGGACTAGTAAAAATTACGCCCGCCCATGATCCGAATGACTTTGCTGTTGGTAATCGCCACAACTTAGAACGAATTAATGTAATGAATGACGACGGGACAATGAATGAGCAAGCAGGAAAATATCAAGGCATGGATCGTTTTGCTTGTCGTGAAGCTCTAGTTAAGGACTTAAAAGAGCAGGGGTACCTTATTCAGATAAAACCAATTGTGCATTCAGTTGGTCACTCTGAACGTTCAGGTGTTCAAGTTGAACCGCGTCTTTCAACTCAATGGTTTGTGAAAATGAAGCCTTTAGCTGAAAAGGTATTGGCAAATCAAAAAACTGCCAACAAGGTTAACTTTGTTCCAGAACGATTTGAGCAAACGCTAGAGCATTGGATGGAAGATGTGCATGATTGGGTAATCTCACGCCAGCTCTGGTGGGGGCACCGCATCCCAGCTTGGTACAATAAAAAGACAGGTGAGATGTATGTTGGTGAAGAAGCACCGCATGATATTGAAAACTGGGACCAAGATACTGATGTTTTGGATACGTGGTTCTCTAGTGCTTTGTGGCCATTTTCGACAATGGGTTGGCCTGATACAACGGCTGCTGACTTTAATCGTTATTTCCCAACTAATGCCTTAGTAACTGGCTATGATATTATTTTCTTTTGGGTTTCACGTATGATTTTCCAAAGTTTGCACTTTACCCATGAACGTCCATTTAAGGATGTAGTTTTACATGGCTTAATTCGCGATGAACAAGGACGCAAGATGAGTAAGTCACTGGGCAATGGGGTTGACCCAATGGATGTCGTTGATGAATATGGAGCTGATGCCTTAAGATGGTTTTTACTTAATGGAACTGCTCCAGGTCAGGATACGCGCTATAATCCAAAGAAATTATCGGCTGCGTGGAATTTTATTAATAAAATTTGGAATGCTGCTCGTTTTGTAATCATGAATTTACCAGAAAGTGCGCAGCCAGCTCATATGCCTGATACTAAGCAGTTTGATTTGGCTGACAGCTGGATTTTTGCGCAGTTAAATCATACCGTTAGTGAAGTGATTCGCTTATTCGATGAATATAAGTTTGGCGAAGCTGGGCGAGAATTATATAACTTTATCTGGAATGATTTCTGTGACTGGTACATCGAAGTTTCTAAGGTTGCTTTAAACAGTAACGATGCCCAATTAAAGACTAGAAAACAAAATAATTTAATCTGGATTTTGGATCAAATTTTGCGACTTCTTCATCCGATTATGCCATTTGTAACTGAAAAATTATGGTTGTCCATGCCACATGAAGGTAAATCAATCATGATTGCTCCTTATCCAGAATTTCACGCTGAATTTGTAAATGATAAAGCCCAGCATGACATGGCTTTCTTGATTGAAATTATTAAAGCAGTGCGCAACATTCGTATGGAAGTTAATGCGCCTTTATCTTCACCAATTGATATCATGATTCAACTAGAGGATGCTAATAATGAAAAAATTTTGGCTGATAATGCTGAATATGTGAAAAACTTTTTACATCCGAAAGAATTGACGATTGCCACTGAAATTGTCGCACCTAAATTGGCTAAAACCGCTGTGGTGTCGGGAGCGCAAATTTTTATTCCGCTAGCTGATTTGGTAAACGTTGATGATGAAATTAAGCGTATGGAAAAAGAAGAAAAAGACCTTAGAGCTGAAGTTGAACGGGCAACTAAAAAATTAAGCAATGAGGGTTTTGTTGCCCATGCTCCTGCTGCTGTAATTGACAAAGAAAAAGCTAAGCTGGCTGATTATGAAAATCAACTAGCTAGTGTGCAACAACGAATTCAAGATTTAAAAAAGAGTGAATAATGTGATTTTTAACAATTCTCAAGCCTTTTTAACTTATTTATATGCCTTGCCAAAAACGCATGAAAAAGCTGATTTGACTTACATCAAGCAGGTTCTTAATTTACTAGGTAACCCGCAAAATCAAGTTAAAACAATCCATGTTACAGGTACTAATGGCAAGGGATCAACTTCGTATTACTTGAGCAACTTGTTACAAAAAGCCGGTCAAAAGACTGGCCTTTTTGTTTCGCCCTATGTTTTTGAATTTGGTGAACGAATTCAGATTAATGGTCAGTATATTAGTGAATCTGAATTACTTAGAATTGCAAACAGGGTCGAACAAGTTTTGGCACAACTGCGCCAAGATAATGCGTCTTTTTCATTAGTTACATTTGAATATGAAGTGGTACTGGCTTTTATTTATTTTGCTCAAGCTAAATGTGATTATGCCGTAATTGAAGTTGGTATTGGTGGTCAGCATGATAAAACCAATGTAATTGTACCGGAAGTTAGTATAATTACGACGGTTGGGCTTGACCATGAAGCTTTAATTGGACCAACAATTCAAGATATTGCACGTGAAAAAAGTGGCATAATTAAGCACCAGCGACCAGTTATTTTAGGTAATGTTCCTAATGAAGTATTACCGCTTATTAAGCAAAAGGCTTTAGTTGAAGCAGCTCCTTTATATCAGCTGGGCGTTGATTTTGATGTAAATCTTGCTACAGCGGCAGTGTATACTGATCAAAAAAGGCAAGTAACGCTATCGCCCAGACCATTAGTTGAATGCTATGATTTAGCAGTTGCAATTAAAGCTTTTAGCCTTTTGCAGATTCCACTAGCCGATAATCAAATTGAACTAGCTCTTGATCAAACGGTTATCCCTGGACGCTACCAAATTATTCAAAATAATCCCTTAGTTGTGCTTGATGGGGCGCATAATATTCAGGCAATGCAAAATTTATTGCATTTTGTTCACCAGCAACAACAAAGACGTCAAGGTAAAGTGCGTATTCTCATAATGTTAATGCGAGATAAAGATCTTACTCCAATTTTTTCTTTATTTGAAGAAAATGATGAGGTTCATATAACCACTATTGATTATCCTAGGGCTGCTAACAAGGATGATTTCCCGCAGCAAATTAAAAATAAGTATCCATACGAAGCAGATTGGCAAATTGCCTTTGAACAGCTACGTCAAAAAAGTCAGCCTAATGATATACTACTAGTAACAGGTTCGTTTTATTTGGTTGGCAATATTTTGCAATGGGAGCAAAAGTATGAAAATAAAAGGCATAAATAATGAAATAGAAGGCGTTCTTTTTGATATGGATGGCTTATTAGTTAATTCGGAAGAATTATATTGGCAAGCAAATATCCAAGCGGCGCGCAAAGCTGGTCTTAAGATGCCAGCTGATCTTTATTTACAACTAGTTGGTGCGTCAGCCACCAGTATGGCTGATTTTTATAAAAATTATTTCCAAAATGATCAGCAGAAAAGGGAATTTATTCAGCAAACAGATGATTTAGTGTGGCAATGGACAGACGAAGGGAAATTAAAGTTACAACCTGGTGTGCAAGCAACTCTTGACTATTTGCAAAAGTGCAAAATACCGATGGCAATTGTCACAAGTAATACTGAACAAGTTGTTGAACATAACTTATGGGTAACTGGCACCCGTAACTATTTTTATTTTCATTTAAATGCCGCAGATGTTAAAAATAACCGAGTCAATCCCAAACCGGCACCAGATATTTATCTTTTAGCTGCTGAAAAAATGGCTTTACCGAAAAAGAACCTATTAGCTTTTGAAGATTCATCTTCTGGATTACAAGCAGCAGTCAATGCTGGCATTAAGTGTATAATGATTCCTGACTTAGTACCGGCGACAAAGGAAGATCTAAAAATAGCTACGTTTATTAGATCAAGTTTTAAAGACTTTTTAGCTAAAATTTAGTTTTTTTGCGTATTAAATAGTGAAAGGGATGATTTATATGGAAATTATTAAATCTAAGCACTATTTAATTAATACAGATTTTGAAATAATGAATAGTCTTTTTGATCAATTAACAGAACAAGGAATTACTCGCTTTGAAGAGCTCTCATTGAAATTGAAACAACTACATATTACTAATTTTAATGAGTTACTAAAATTCATTTCAAATGATGAATGTGATCAGAATATTTCTATTATTTGTGAGAATTTACTTGAGCGTCTACGCTTTGCAGTTCCTGATCGTGAAGCAGTCTTGACCTCAAGTAATGAGGTTGGGATGTATTTAACGGACAAATTAGCAGGACATAAACAAGAACAATTATGGGCAATTTATATTGACAACAGCAACCATATTGTTGCTGAAAAGCAATTATTTATTGGGACGCTAGATAAGTCGGTTGCACATCCAAGAGAAATTTTTCGGTGGGCAGTTATTTATGCTTGTGCGGGCTTCATAGTCGTTCATAATCATCCAAGTGGCAACTTGATGCCATCTAAGAGTGATATCGAATTAACTAAAAGTTTACAGAGTTGTGCCGAAATGATGCACATTGATTTTTTAGATCACTTTATTGTAGGTAAGGGGCAATATTTCAGCATGCAGGAGCATCAATTGTTTTAAATTCATCTTAAACTTATTCTACAAATCTTTTTTCTGTTTCACTTTATGCTATAATTAACCAAGATTTAGAGACTGCAGTAATTAAGGAGAGATTTTCGTGTTTGGATTAGGAGCAAAAAACATTGGCATCGACTTGGGTACAGCCAATACTCTTGTTTATATGGAAGGTAAAGGTATTGTACTTAGAGAACCTTCAGTAGTAGCAAAGAATACTCAGACCAATAAAGTGATCGCAGTTGGTTCAGAAGCTAAAGAAATGATTGGTAGAACACCTGCAAGTATTGTCGCAATTCGGCCAATGAAGGATGGAGTAATTGCTGATTATGATACAACTGCCGCAATGTTGAAGTACTTCATTGAAAAGACAGTTGGTAATGCGAAGCCTTCAGCAATGATTTGTGTACCATCAGGGGTTACAGAAGTTGAAAAAAGAGCAGTTATCGATGCTGCTCGCGTGGCCGGGGCTCGTGAAGCTTTTGTAATTGAAGAACCATTTGCCGCTGCAATTGGAGCAGGACTACCTGTAATGGATCCAACAGGTTCAATGGTAGTTGATATTGGTGGTGGAACAACGGATGTTGCAACAATTTCACTTGGTGGAATTGTTTCATCAACTTCTATTCGTCAAGCTGGCGATAAATTTAATGCCGCAATTATAAATTATGTACATTCCAACTTTAATTTATTAATTGGGGAACGTACTGCTGAAGATATTAAAATTCAAATTGGTTCTGCTTCAGTTGAAAAGGCGGAAACTATCGATTCAATTAATATTCGGGGGCGTGACCTAGTTACTGGTTTACCAAAGTCGGTTGATGTAAAAGCAGTTGATGTTGCAAAAGCAATTCAAGATGTTGTGCAAGATATTATTGTTGCTATTAAAGAGACACTTGAGCAAACTTCTCCAGAAATTGCTGCAGATGTAATTGATCATGGAATCGTTTTAACTGGTGGAGGAGCGTTGCTGAAGAATTTACCTGATGTGATTTCAGAAGCAACTAAAGTACCTGTATTTATTGCACAAGATCCACTTGATTGTGTTGCAATCGGTACTGGAGAATCACTTAAAAATATTGAAATAATGCGTAGAAGTCGCAAATAATATATAAAGTCGGCTCTTTTTGCCGGCTTTTTTTAAGGGATCAATTCCAGATGAAAAAGTTTCTACAAAATAAAAAACTATTATCAGTATGTATTGTAATTATTATTATTTTTTCGATTCTCGGCGCTAGTGTTAGTTTACGTAATAAAAGAAGTACGCCGCTAGTTATTCAAAGTTTTGGAAATGATGCAGTGGCAGTTGGTACAAGGTTGATTGATTATCCAATAAGTCTAATTTCGGGAACATTAAGTAATGTGCACAATCTTTTGCAAACACAAGACGAAAATAATTATTTAAAGAGCCGAGTAACAGAATTGCAGCAGACAGAAGCGCGTAATTCTAGCCTTGAAACTGAAAATAAGCAATTAAAATCAGCACTGAAACTGAAAGAATCATTGACGGATTTTGATACGATTGAGGCCTCAGTCATTGCTCGCTCACCAGATAGTTGGAGCGATTTGCTTATCATAAACAAAGGAACAACTTCTGGCTTGAAAAAAAATATGGCGGTTATGTCTGGTGGAGGAGTTATTGGACGAATCGTAGAAGTTAGTGCAGCTAGTGCTAAAGTAGAACTAATCACTACCTCAGATAAGTCGGCTAATCGATTTGCTGTTGAAGCAAAAGCAGTAAATGGCAAAAAAGTGCATGGTATTATTACTGTTATTGGAACTAAAAGCTTAGCCTTTACTCAAGCCGTTGATGGGAAGAAGTTAAAGCGCGGGACTAAAGTATATACCAGTGGTATGGGTGGCAATTCACCTAAAGGATTATTAATTGGTACGATTGCCGCAACGACACATGATTCTTTTGGATTATCTGACTTACTTAAACTGAGACCAGCTGGGGAATTAAATGATCCAACAGTGGTTTCGGTAATTAAAAGAAAGGTGACTGATTAATGCGTTCTCTGCAGAGATTTGTGTTAGCGATTGCACTCTATATTGCTTTAGTTATTAATGCCAGTTTAGCCCTTTATTTACACGATTTTTTTTCGCGTGGTTCAAGCACTAATTTGTTATTACCAATAGGAATAATGCTGATTGCTTTATTTGACGATACAAATAAAAATGAAATTTGGCTTGCACTGGGAGCTGGAATAATCAGCGACATTTATTTTTACGGTATTATTGGAATTTATGCCGTTGCTTTACCTACAACATGTTGGCTTTTACAAAAAGTAGCTCGTTTTTTGCCAGAAGTTTTTTGGGCAAGAATGCTAATAATAATTATTGCTGTAGTTGGTGTAAATGCTTATAGTTGGCTAATTTTAAAAATTACTGGGGTAATAAATGTTTCTGTTTTAGATTTATTATGGAGCTTGCCCACAACGATTGGGTGGTCATTTTTATTCGCTTGTCTTACATACAAAATCTGGGGTAGTTTAGCAATTAAGTATCCGTTTTTGGTTAATTTGAATAATTATCAATAATAAAAAAAGTGGGAACTCTTCCCACTTTTTTTATTCAAAAATTCCTGATGCACTAACTATTGGCATTGCAATAGCAGCTAATGTAAAAATTGCCATAAGCCAAGCCATAACAATTGTAAGTTTTTGAAAACCTGATTTTTTTTGTTTACGTTTGCGTGACATGATTAACCTCCTGCATGAACAATATTTTATGCTACTTATTAGTTTTTTTCAAACAGTTGTTAAGCTAAAATATGATTTAGTACTGAGGAGGCTAAAGTATGTTTTTGATATTTGGATTACCCTTACTAGGTTTAGTTTGTGCTGTTATTTTAAATAAACTATTTCCAAGAGCTAAATTTCGTGGATATGATATCTTACCCTTCTTTCTTATCTATGCTTGTCATTTAATTTCATTGAAGCAAAGTAAACCAGAATTTTTACCTTATGGTTTTTTCTTTTTTTTCATTTTAGTTATTATTTTGACAATTGCTGAGGCAATAAAAAATAAGAATATAGCACCAGATAAAATAATGCGTGAAATTTGGGATTATTTAACTGTTAATACAATTTTTTGGTATATTGGCCTAATGTTTATGCTAATTTAATGTATTTTAAGAAGACCGAAAATTTTAAATAATTTCGGTCTTCTGTTATTTTTTAAAAGAAAATATAAATATTTAATGTTTTGTAACTAAAAAGTGGTAGGAAGTGGTGAATTGTGGTAAATTATTCTTTGGAAGGGGGCTAAGTCATGTTCATGGGTGAATATCACCATAATCTTGATAGCAAAGGTCGGTTAATAATACCTGCTCGTTTGCGTAATCAAATTGGTGATAAAATGATTTTCACTCGCGGCATGGAAGGTTGCATTTTTGGTTATACCACAGAAGAGTGGTCAGTTATGGAAGCAAAATTAGCTCACCTTCCATTGACTAAAAGGAATGCTCGTAGTTTTACGCGACTATTTTATTCTGGTGCAATGGAGTGCGAATTCGATAAGCAAGGACGTGTGAATCTGACCACAACTTTAAAGAAACATGCATCCTTGATTAAAGAATGTGTAATTATTGGCGTTTCTGATCGAATAGAAATTTGGTCAAAAGAACGTTGGGATGAATTTAGTATGCAGGCTAATGAAAATTATGATGACATTGCTGAAGATTTCGATGATATTGAACTATAAATAATTATGGAATTTAAACACACCAGTGTACTTTTACACGAAACAATTGATAATTTAAAACTGAAGAATGATGGTCTGTATGTAGACGCAACATTTGGTGGTGGCGGACATGCAGAATATTTATTAAGTAAGTTAAGCAATGGTACACTAGTTGGTTTTGATCAGGATGAGTATGCGATTCAAATGGCAAAAGCTAATTTTGCCAATGTACTAAAATCTAGTAGTAAGCCACAACTAAAGCTAATACATAACAATTTTAGTCATTTAAAATCAGAAATGAATCAGTTAGGCTATGCAACTGGTATAGATGGCATTTATTATGATTTAGGAGTTTCTTCACCCCAATTTGATCAGGCGGGACGTGGCTTTTCGTATAGATTTGATGCTCGACTTGATATGAGAATGGATCAGAGCCAAAGTCTGGATGCTTACCAGTTAATAAATACTTCAAGTCAAAAAGAATTAGCGGATATTCTGTATAAATTTGGTGATGAAAAATATTCACGGCAAATTGCTAAAAAGATTATAGAGAATAGACAAAAAAAGCCAATCGAAACAACTTTTGAATTGGTTGAGATTATTAAGGCGGCAATTCCAGCATTTGCCAGAAGAACTGGGGGGCATCCAGCTAAAAAGACCTTTCAGGCTTTACGAGTTGCCGTAAATCATGAACTCGAAGTATTAGAAAAATCACTTGGAGAAGCAATAGAATTACTTAAGCCAGGTGGTCGAATTAGTGTAATTACTTTTCAGTCTGATGAAGACAAAATTGTAAAAAATATCTTTAAAAAGTATTCGGAAGTTGAAGTGCCGCGTGGAATGCCAATGATTCCAGATAGTATTAAACCTATCCTTAAATTGGTAAATCGCAAACCAATAACTGCTTCTTCTGAAGAGCTAAAAAATAATAACCGCTCACACAGTGCCAAGTTGCGAATTGCGGAAAAACTATAATAAAGGGAAATAACAATGGCTGATAATTTAGCAAGGGAAATAGAATATGATCCCAAAGAAGAACTTGAATCCAAACAGCAACAACACCAATCTATTACGCAGCAGTACGTCCCTTGGAGTGGGTTTGAAAAAATAATATTGTTTTTAGGAACTATAATTACGATTAGTATGATGACAATTCTTGTATCTGCCAGTATTACTGTAACTTCAGCACAACATGAATTAACTAGTATTCAACGATCAGTTGATAGGGGAAAAAGTGAGGTTAGTGACTTACATCAAGAACTCGGAGAACTAACCTCAAGCTCGCGAATAAATCGAATTGCGCGTAGCCAAGGACTAATTTTAATTGATAAAAACATTAGGACTATACACTAATGAATGAACAAGACAATAAAAAAAACAATCCCAATTCCAAAGCTCACGGGTACCGTATCATAGTTGGCAGATTTTTTCAGCTGGCTGTAGCTTTGGTTTTTCTTGTATTTACAGGCAGATTTTTATATATAGGTATCTCTAAAACTGTTAATAGCCAGGATTTAACGCAAAAAACAGAGCAATTATATAAGCGTAATCAAATTTTAAAAGCAACTAGAGGAACTATCTATGATTGTAACGGTTTAGCGGTTGCTCAAGACTCACACTTATATACGATTTACGCTATTTTAGATAAATCTTCAATCAATTATAAAAATAAGCCTGAATACGTGATTAATAAGACAAAAACTGCTCAAAAGTTGGCAAAAGTCCTTCCTTTGTCGACTAAGCAAATTCTACATTATCTTTCACCTAAGCATGCTGCTTTTCAAGTTCAATTTGGCTCGGCCGGTATTGGCTTAACTAAGAAACAAAAAGATGAAATTGAGCAGATGAAATTGCCTGGTATTAAATTTTTTGAAACGCAATCGCGCTTATATTTAAATGGAAATTTTGCTTCTCATATTATCGGAATTGCCACTCCAAAATATGACAAAAAGACCAAGTCAGAATCTTTGGTTGGAACAATGGGGCTTGAAGCGTGGTTTGATGATGTTTTATCTGGAAAAGATGGATATCAAATTTCTTCAGTTGATGCGGCTAATTATCAGATACCTAATAGTGTTCAAACATATAAGGCACCTGTTGATGGTAAAAATCTTTATTTGACAATTGATTCTCAATTACAAAATTATTTGGAAAATCGTTTATCCTATGTCCAAAGAAATTATCAACCTGTATCGATGACCGCAGTGATAGAAGATATGAAAACTGGTAAAGTTTTAGCAGCTTCGCAACGTCCGACGTTTAACCCGCAAACGAAAAAGGGAATTTCACATTCTTATCGTAATATTTTAGTACAAGATACATTCGAGCCAGGCTCAGTGTTCAAAGTGTTGACACTAGCTGCTGCAGTCAATAGTCACAATTATCATCCTAATCAGTATTACAATTCAGGCGCAGTGACCGTTTCAGGATCAGTTATCCATGATTGGCAAACACAAGGATGGGGTAGTATACCCTACTCACAGGCATTTCCACGTTCTAGTAATACAGGATTTGTTCATATTGAGCAACAGATGGGAGCTAAGACGTGGCGTAATTATTTGGAAAAATTTCGGATTGGTAAAAAAACTAATGTCACTTTACCTGGCGAACAGCCTGGATTTATAACTTTTCAATCTCCAATCGATCAAGCTGTTACTAGTTTTGGGCAAGGAGTTAATGTCAATGTAATGCAGATGATGCAAGCATTTAGTAGTTTAGCCAATGATGGACAAATGGTTAAACCACAGTTTATTGAAAAAACGACCAACTCTGCTGGTAAAGTAATAGATGGTTATCAAGTTAAAAATGTGGGTGAACCAATTTATTCAAAAGAAACCGCTCAAGTAGTTTTGTCCAATATGAAACGCGTATTAAATAAAAAAATTGGTACAGGATCTATTTACCACATCAATAAAGAAAGTATTGCAGCAAAAACAGGTACAGCACAAATAGCAAGACTAAAAGGTGGTGGCTATCTAAAGGGAAGCAATAACTATATCTTCTCAGTTGTTGGTGTTACGCCAGCAAAGCATCCGCGCTATTGTATTTATATCACAATGAAACAGCCACAGCGAATGTCCAAGCCCGCAGAAGTTATATTGGCCTCGATATTTAAACCAATGATGAACCGTGTTATTTTAATGTCAAAAAATAGTGTGGACAAATCAATAAAAATAAAAATTCCTGATCTACAAAATTTAACTGTTGCTGAGGCAAAGACAAAAGCTCGTCAAACTGGCGTTAATTTGATTATCTTAGGAACAGAAAATAAAATAGCAAAACAAGCTCTTTCACAAGGAACTCAACGAGTATCTGGTAGCAATTTAATGGTACTGACAGAAGGTAATGTTAAGATGCCTAATTTGAAGGGCTGGGAAAGGGATGATCTATATCAATTATCAAGATTGATTACGAACAAAATAAATATTAGTGGGTCTGGAATAGTTTATAAGCAAAACATTGCCCCAGATACTGTAATAGATCCATCAAGCAAAATTAAAGTAAAATTAAAGGAGTAGCATTTATGCTGATTATTAGCATTATCGCATTAGTTAGTTCACTAGTATTGACCGGAATTTTTCTTCCGTGGATGATTATTTTTATGTCGTCACATCATGAAGGACAAAAAATTCGTGATGAAGGTCCAAAGTGGCACCAAAAAAAATCTGGTACTCCCACAATGGGCGGTGTTGTTTTTGTAATTGCAGCCACTATTACAACTATTTGGGTTTCGATATGGCAAAATAAAATGAATAATTTGGTATATATTTTGCTAATCAGCCTGCTAGGGTATGGAATTATCGGCTTTTTAGATGATGGTATTAAATTATTTTATAAGCGCAATTTAGGATTGAAAGCTTGGCAAAAATTTGTTTTTCAAATTTTTATTGCTATTGCGATTATCTGCATTGCAATGAAAGATAATTTTAAGTTTGCACTTTTCTTACCACTAATCGGAACTATTAGTAGTGTTGTTGTATTTACTGCCTTTGTTATTTTCTGGCTAGTTGGCTTTTCAAACGCTGTCAATTTATCTGATGGACTTGATGGTTTAGCAACTGGATTGTCAATTATTGCCTATGCGACCTATGCTTATATTGCTTTAAAGCAAAAGAATTTTTCTATTTTAATTTTTTGTATGAGCATAATCGGTGGGTTAATCTCATTTTTTATTTTTAATCATAAACCAGCAAAGATTTTTATGGGGGATGCAGGTTCGTTGGCACTAGGAGGCGGTCTTGCAGCTGTAAGTGTATTTTTACATCATCCTTGGTCACTCTTGCTAATTGGTATTGTCTTTGTTTGTGAAACCGCTAGTGTCATTATGCAAGTAATTTCTTATCAAACTACAGGCAAACGAATTTTTAAAATGACACCTATTCATCATCACTTTGAAATGATTGGATTTTCTGAGTGGAAAGTTGACTTTTTGTTTTGGACGGTTGGCTTAATCGGAAGTATTCTATATTTATTAATTTGGGGATAGTGTCATGAAAAAAGTTGCAAAGTATGCAAATAAAAATATATTAGTTTTAGGTTTAGGAAAAAGTGGTTTTGCAGTGAGTAGATTGCTACTTAAACTTGGTGCAAAGCTAACTTTGAATGATCAGGCAGATTTAGCTAAAAATGAATATGCTCAAAAATTAGTGCAACAGGGTGTACGTGTAATCGGTGGTAAACATCCAGTTGAATTATTGAGTCAAGAACACTTTGATTATTTTGTTAAGAACCCAGGCATCCCCTATGAAAACCCAATGGTAAAAAAGGCACAGGAAATAGGTCTGCCCATTATTACTGAACCAGAAATTGCTTTAAGTGTCAGTGAAGCACCTTACGTATGTGTAACCGGTTCAAATGGTAAAACTACAACTGTTATGCTTACGCAAGAAATTATGGAACATCATATGACTAAGTTAGGTCATCACGCTTACGCAGTTGGCAATATTGGTACTCCTATTTCTGAAGTAGTAATGAAAGCTACTAGTCAAGATTTATTAATAGTAGAAATGTCAAGCTTTCAGTTATTAGGTGTAACTGATATCAATCCAGAAGTAGCGGCAATTATTGATATTTATCACAATGTGCACCTTGATTATCATAAAACATTTAATAACTACGTCGATGCAAAATTAAATGTAACTAGAACGCAAACAGCTAATCATTATTTTTTGGCTAATCTTGACCAGCCTAATATTCTCAATGAAGAAAGAAAAACAACTCAAGCTCAAATCCAAACTTTTTCTGAAAACAATCAAGAAGCTGATTATTTTATTGCTGATGGTTATTTACAAACTAAAAAAGAAAAGCTTATAAAAGCTAGTGATATGAAACTGCCAGGCATACATAACCAGCAAAATGCTCTGGTTGCCAGTGCCATTTCTCATTTGATGGGAGCTGGAAGTGATGACATTCGCGCAGTCTTGTCCACCTTTACAGGTGCTAAACATCGTTTACAATATGTAATGACACTAAATGAGCGTAGAATTTACAACGATTCAAAGTCGACTAATATTGAAGCTGCTTCTGTTGCAATTCCCGCTTTTGATTCCCCTGAAGTTTTGATTGCTGGTGGACTTGATCGTGGATTTAATTTCGATTCATTGATTCCTTTATTAAAAAAATACGTTAGAGCTGTTGTCCTTTATGGTGAAACAAGGTATTTATTAGCAGATGCAGCAAGAAAAGCAGATATTAGGGAAATTGTAATTACTAGTACGCTTCAAGAAGCTATACCCAAAGCATATGACTTAACTCTTCCGGGAGATGTTTTATTATTTTCGCCTGCTTGTGCTTCTTGGGATCAATTTAAAAATTTTGAAGATCGTGGAAACTATTTTATTAAATTTATTAAGGAATTGAAGAAAAATAAATGAGAGTTATATTTACTGGTGGTGGAACTGGTGGCCATATTTACCCAATTATGGCGATTATTGAACGCTTAAAAGAAAGAAATTTGGCAACGGATGATGAAATTTTATTTGTAGGTACTGAAAAAGGATTAGAGGCAAATATAGTTCCAGCAGCTGGGGTTAACTTTAAAACATTAGAAATTCAGGGCTTTAGTCGTAAGCACTTATTGAATAATTT
Organism: Lactobacillus sp. ESL0233; assembly: GCF_003692995.1. Lineage (NCBI taxonomy): Bacteria > Bacillati > Bacillota > Bacilli > Lactobacillales > Lactobacillaceae > Lactobacillus > Lactobacillus sp. ESL0233. The sequence continues at coordinate 26,206 of NZ_REHH01000007.1, forward strand.
TACAACTATTAAAAAGTTTATTAAAGCAACTAAAAATGCCAAAAAAATTATCAGTGAATTTAAACCTGATGTAGTAGTTGGCACAGGTGGTTATGTAAGCGGAGCAATTGTATACTCTGCTGCTAAGATGGGAATTCCCACTATGATTCATGAATCAAATTCAGTAGTTGGCGTTGCTAATAAATTTTTAGGTCATTTTGTTGATAAAATTTGTTACACATTTGATGATGCAGCTAAACAGTTTAGTGAAAAGAAAAAACTTATAAAAACAGGGAATCCCCGATCACAACAAGTATTAAGATTATTGTCTGCAAGCACAAATAATAGTATAAGTAAATATGATTCTAAAATACCCACAGTGTTAGTTTTTGGTGGTTCACGTGGGGCATTGACAATTAATAAAATCATGCTGCAATCACTAAAAAAACTTAACCAAAAGCCATATAAAATCATTTGGGTTACTGGAATGTATTATTATGAAGAAATCAAAAATAAATTAGCTGGTATTCAATATGATAATATTACTATTTTATCTTATGTAAAAGATATGCCAGCCTTGTTACCTAAGATGACTTGCGTTGTTTCTCGTTCTGGAGCAACCAGTATTGCTGAATTTACTGCTTTAGGTGTCCCAGCAATTTTGATTCCTAGTCCTAATGTTACACATAATCATCAAATGAAAAATGCACTTGATCTTGAAAAAGCAGGTGCAGCTACTGTAATTGCCGAAAATGATTTGAATCCTAACAATTTTATTTCGTCAATTGACCATATTTTACTGGATAGTAAATATGCTGACGCAATGAGTATTGCTTCTAAGCGATTAGGGGTTCCGAATGCTTCAGATCAGATAATTAAAGTTATGGAAGAGATTATTAAGTAATAATAGGTGAAACTGTTGACTAAAAAAAAGGTGACAAAGATTGATCCTGAAGAAAAATTATCTCGATATTTAAACTATCAATCTAATCAAAATAAGAGAAACAATCAAGTAAAAATCTCTGCTTCTCTTTCTAAGTTGCATAGTGAACGTAGGTCGGCCCTATTCAAACGAATGGGTTTGATTATTATTGTTTCGATAATAGTCTTATTGGGCTTAGGTTATTATATATCTCCGTTGGCTAATGTTAACAGTATCACAGTAACAGGTGAGAGTAGTCTTCCCATTAAGGAAATTGTGAACACTTCCGCAATTAAAGGCAGTGATAAGGTAATCGATTGTTTATTAAGGCAAAAAGAAATTAATCATAAGTTAGTTAATAAGTATAATGAAATAAAATTTATCAATATATATGTTGAGCATTTTAATCACTTGCAGTTGGAGATAAATGAATTTAAAACTATTGGGTATATAAAGAGAGAAAAAGGGTATTGTAAAATATTGTCAAATGGTAAACTGGGATCACAGTTACTTCCTTGGAATAGAGTGAGCCACAATAAGCCAGTCTTTATTGATTATAACCACGAAGTTTCACTCGAAGATAATTTAAAATTATTTAATAGTCTACCAAATAGTTTTCAAAGCCAAATAAAATTATTAAGTGGTAATACGCGTCGTAAATCACAGGTGATTTTCGTCATGAAAGATGGGAATGTAGTTATTGGCGATATTTCAACACTCAAAAGCAAATTAAAGTATTATAATGAAATAAGAAATAAAGTTGGAAAAAATAGTTTAATAGATTTAGAAGTGGGCGCTTTCAGTCGCCCACTTACAGCAAATGAAAAGCGAATATATGGCTTAACATAAGCTGATTTTATGTTTCTTTTATGTTAAAATTTTAAAAGAACATCGACGGGGGGTTTAATTTTTGGACGATACAAATCTTTTAGTGGGATTAGATATAGGTACTACTGCAGTAAAAGCTGTTGTTGCTGATGCAGGTAAGGTCATAGGTGCAGTTGCTGTCAATAATAAGGGCATGCGGCATGGTAATATAGTAGATATTGATGAAACAGCCAGCGCAATTAAACAAGCTTTAAAAGAAATTGCTACTAAGACCAACGCTCACATTTATCGCGTGGTAACTGGAATACCAGTTGGAATGTTGCAGTTAGAAAAAGCAAGTGATTTAATTAATGTGAGTGACAGTGGTCAAGAAGTTGGCAACAGTGATGTTAAGCGCGTTATCAGCATTGCAATTAAATCTGGTGTAAAAAGTGATCGTGAACCAATTGCTTTTTTTCCTAATCATTTTGTCATAGATGGAACAGATGTTGTTGATGATCCCCGAAAAATGATTGCTCATTCATTAGCAGTACAAGGAATTGTCTTGACTGCGCCAACCAGTCCACTTCATAATATTAAGAAGGCAATTGAAAGAGCCGGTTATCAAAATAATTTCTTTGTTCCCACCCCGTTAGCAATCGCTAGTGTCGCTTTACAAGAAAGCGAACGAAAATTTGGCTCAATTATTCTTGACTTAGGTGGTGGAGTTACTACAGCAACAGTTATTCGTAATAATCAAATTGTCTATGCCAATGTTGACTATGAAGGTGGCAGTGACATTAGTGATGATATTTCTGTAGTCCTTAGTACTTCAAAGAAAGATGCAAATCAAATTAAGCTTGATTACGGCTATGCTAATCCGGCTTTAGCTTCTGTTAAAAATGAGTTTGCTGTTAATAGTGTTGGCTCAAATGGACAACAAATGGTAGACGAAGTTTACTTAAGTAAAATAATTAATGCCCGCGTAATGCAAATAATTGGCCGAATAAAAAAGGGTTTGGCTCAACATGATGCATTAAAATTACCTGGTGGTGTAATCATTACCGGTGGGAGTAGTTTACTTCAGGGATATGCTGAAATTATTGCAAATGCAATGAATGTTAAGGCACGTGTTTACTATCCGGATCAAATTGGGATGCGTAATCCGGTATACTCTGTAGCTTTCGGGATTGTCAATTATGCATATAAAATGTCAGATATTGATTTTTTGATTACTAGTTCAATATATGGAAATGATATACTTGATCAAAATGAAAAAATGGTAATAAAAAAATCAAAAAGACCGACTTCTGCTAATGAAACAAAAGTAAAAGAAGAATATAATAGACGTGAGCTGTCTAAGCGAGAGACAGACTCGCAAAGCAAACTGAAAAATAATATGCATAACAATGAAAAAGGCATAAGGAATTTCTTTAAAAAGTTCTTTGATTAAAGGTGGTTAATTTAGATGGATTTTACATTCGATTCAGACGACAATAAAAATGCTGTCATCAAAGTAATTGGTGTTGGAGGTGCTGGTGGTAATGCTGTTAATCGAATGATCGATGACGGCGTACAAGGTGTGTCTTTTGTTGCGGCCAATACTGATGTTCAAGCTCTTAATAGCAATAAAGCAGATAATAAAATTCAATTAGGGCCAAAGTTAACTAGAGGCTTAGGTGCTGGATCACACCCAGAAGTTGGACAAAAGGCTGCTGAAGAAAGTGAACAGACGATTGAAGATTCACTTAAAGGTGCAGACATGATTTTCATTACTGCTGGGATGGGTGGTGGAACTGGAACTGGTGCCGCACCTGTAGTAGCTAAAATTGCGCGTGAAACAGGAGCTTTAACTGTCGGCGTTGTTACCCGTCCTTTTACTTTCGAGGGTCCCAAGAGATCCAAAAATGCAACAGAAGGAATTGCGCAATTAAAGCAGTACGTTGATACACTAGTAATCATTGCTAATAATCGGTTACTAGAAATGGTTGACAAGAAGACACCGATGATGGATGCCTTTAAAGAAGCAGATAATGTATTAAAACAAGGCGTACAAGGTATATCTGATTTAATTACCTCAACTGACTATGTCAATTTAGATTTTGCCGACGTAAAGACAGTTATGGCTAATCAAGGCGCTGCCTTAATGGGAATAGGTCGTGCAAATGGTGAAAATCGAACAGTCGAAGCTACTAAGCTTGCCATTTCTTCACCATTACTTGAGGTCTCCATTGATGGAGCAAAGCAAGTTTTACTTAATATTACAGGTGGTCCAGATTTGACTTTGTTTGAAGCGCAGGATGCTTCAGAAATAGTGTCAAAAGCTGCTGGAGATGATGTCAATATTATTTTTGGTACTTCAATCAATCCAAACTTAGGTGATGAAGTAGTAGTAACAGTAATTGCTACAGGAATTAGCTCTCAAGCTGAAGAAGAAGCTTCCAAGCAGCTTCCTGGCCGTAGTCATCAAGTTCAAGCTAAAGCAAAGGTCAATAATCATAGTCAAGAAAAAACGGTTATTGATGAAAATTTGCAAAATACGAATTCAGACCCTTCATTGGATCAACCTACTGTTCAACCAGCACCCAAGCATAAGGTAATGGTTGACCCTACTAGTGTATGGGGGTTGAATAGTGATGAGCAGACATCAACTCGTGTAACACCATCGATTGAAGAAAATAACCGAGAAGACTCATTTGATGATGAACCGAATAGTATTTCTCAAATTGAAACAAGTGCATTTGACGATGACACTGATGATATCCCATTTTTTAGACATCGTGGTGAAAACTAATAGGAGGTAAAAAATGTCATTCAGCAAATTAGGTAAATTTTTCGGTGTAACTGATATCGATGATGAAATTCAAGATGATGAAGAATATGAAGACACATTAAGACCTGATGATAATAGTGCATCAAATGGTGTTTACCATGATAATGTTGTCTCAATTAATTCTAGCGCAAGCGGTCACAAAAAAAGTAAGATAGTATTATACGAGCCACGAGTATATTCTGATGCTAAAGAAGTAGCACAAAATTTGTTAGATAATAAGGCCGTAATTATTAATTTTAGTCGAATGGAAGATGCTTCGGCTAAAAGAATTGTAGATTTTATTACGGGGACGGTCTATGCCTTAAATGGTAAGATACAACGAGTAGGAGATAAGATTTTTTTAGCAACCCCACCAAGATTTGTCACTGATGGCAAGATTAGTGAATTAGTTGATAAAAAAGATAACTTAGAATGATGACAGTAATGATTTATAATCTTATCAGTATTCTTGACTATCTTATTTATCTTTATAGTATTTTAATGGTAATTGATGCAATCATAAGTTGGATACCAGGACTACATGAATCAGCAGTCGCTAGAATTCTTAATCGTTTAATTGATCCATATGTCAATCTTTTTAGAAAAGGTCCGATTGAAAGTTTATCTAATACAACGGGAATTGATATTTCATTTTTAGTTGGCGTCTTAGTATTATACTTTATTCAAAGTTATGTGATTAATTGGCTATTAAATATATTATTAAAGTTATTCGGTTAGTCTTTTTCAAGTATTCTGCAACTAAGAATATGTAGTTTAAAACAAACAATAAAGCATTGAACTTTTTTAGTTTAATGTTTTTTATTTGATAACAATTTTATTTGTTAGTTATGTTATAATTATACCTACTATGTTTGCTAGCAAATTTTAAAAATATGGATTCTCGGTGAAATAATTTGACTTTAGAAAATATTAATCAGCGAAAACACTATGTAGAAGGAATTTTAGGGGAAACTGAAAGTAGTAAACTTGTGGATAAACTACTTCATTACTATAAAAAAGCTCTTTATAGTAATCAACCAGTCTTGTCAGAATTTCTAAATCCAGGGCAAAGGGCAGTTTTAAAAATTCTGGTTGGTAGCGATATTTCTTTCCAAGAATTTGGTGGCTATCCTGCTGCTGAAAAAAAGCGTGTTCTTTTGTCTGAAGGTGCAAGTTATTCATTAGATGCTTTTCAAATAAGTATTTGTCAGATTGTTTATCCTAAAAAATTTGTTCAATTAAATCATAGTATGATTCTTGGTAGTTTAGCTAATTCAGGCATAAAAACTGAAACTTTTGGTGACATTATTACCGATAACCATGGGAATTGGCAGTTTATGGTAGATAACAAGTTACTTCCCTTTTTCAAAAGTGAGTTGCAGTATATTGGTAAAACAAAAGTCAGTATAAAGCAGCTACCACAGACCAGGGTATTAGTTCCAGCCGATGACAGTGAGATGGCAAGTGTAATTGTCGCTTCTTTAAGATTAGATGCGCTTTTATCAGCAATTAGTAAGCTTAGTCGGTCACAAATAAAAGCTGCTGTTTCGGCCAAATTAGTTAAGCTAAACTGGTTTACAGTTACCGAAATTAATCTTATGTTACAAAGAGATGACGTTCTTAGTTTAAGGAAATTTGGGCGTCTGCAGATTACTGATATTGGGCAAACTAAAAAAGGTAAATATAAGGTGGTGCTGAAACTTTGGCAAGCAAAAAAATACAAATAGAACCATTAACTCCAATGGATATCCATAAACAAGAATTTAAAAAGCGAGGACTTAGTGGCTACGATCGCCATGAAGTTGATAGCTTTTTAGATCGCATTGTTAATGATTATGGAGATGCACTTGATCAGATTGCTGACTTGAAAAATGAGATAGTGCAATTACAAGGACAAGCCGATAAATTTAAAAAACAAGTTGCAGAATATCATGCAATTGAAAGTAAAAAGCAAGCTATAATTACTGAAGCTAAAGAAAAAGCACAAAAGATCATTACAGATGCAACAATTGTAGCTGACAATAAAGCTGCCCAAGCTCTAATTGATACAGATTATCAACGCCAACAACTTGAAACTATTAAATTCGATTATGAACGAGTTAAAAAAGAAGTAGCTGGTTATCGTAATTACATTCAAGAGCTTTTACAAAAGGCGATTGCAAACTTAGCGGATGAAAAATGGCAAAAAGCACTTGATCATTATTTTTCAACTGAGCGTTTTTATCCACCAGATGGTTCAGAACCTTTAACTTTAACTGATGCAGATGAAGAGATTGATGAAGACGATGAGGTTGACAATGAAGCAGGGATTGAAGTAAACTTTGAGGAGAATATTGATGATTCGCATCATAGTTCGCAGCTAATTGAAGGCGATAGTCCGAATATTTCATTTAAAGCTGTAGATTCAACCAGCATGAAGCATGCTAGAGACAAGGATATTGTTTTTTCCGATAATAATAAGGATAATAACTAATAAACTGACAGTAAAATCGAAAAGCAAATTCAGCGAATTAGCGATGGTGTAAGGCTAATACAAAAGCTTAGAGGTTAATCAGCTGTCTAATTTGTTTATTACGTGATTTGCACGATACGCAAAATTTAAGTGGAGCTGAATAAGCTCAATTTAGGTGGTACCACGAATGAAACCTCGCCCTAATTTAGGACGAGGTTTTTTTAACAGAAAGGAATATGAAATGAAGGTCAAAGATACACTTAACCTAGGTAAGACTAAGTTTAAAATGAGAGGCAATTTACCTGTTCGCGAAGCACAATGGGAACAAGAGTGGGATGATGATAAGCTATATGAACAACGGCTTAAATTGAACGAAGGTAAGCCAAGTTTTGATTTACATGATGGTCCTCCTTTTGCTAACGGGAATATTCACATGGGTCATGCTTTGAATAAAATTTCTAAAGACATTATTGTTCGCTTTAAGAACATGAATGGATATTATGCTCCCTTTGTTCCGGGTTGGGATACGCATGGGTTACCAATTGAACAACAACTTGCAAAAAAGGGAATTAAAAGGGAAAAGCTAGGTCGGGCTGAATACCGTCAGCTTTGTGAAGAATTTGCCAAAAAAGAAGTAAAAAAACAGATGGCTGATTTTAAACGATTAGGTATTCTAGCTGATTGGAACCATCCCTACATTACTTTGCAACCTGAGTATGAAGCTGAAGAGATTCGCTTGTTTGGGGAAATGTATCAGAAGGGTTATATCTATAAGGGTAAAAAACCAGTTTATTGGTCACCTTCCAGTGAATCAACTTTAGCTGAAGCAGAAGTTGAATATCATGATGTAGAATCACCGTCAATTTATATTTCTTTCCCAGTTAAAGATGGTAAGGGAATCTTAAATACAACTGATACTTACTTTTTAATCTGGACAACAACACCATGGACAATTCCAGCTAATCAAGGAATTACGGTTAACCCAGCTTTTGATTATTCAGTTGTAGAGGTTAACGATAAGCGTTATGTCATTGGGACAGATCGACTGGAGTCTGTGGCTGAAGCACTAGGTTGGCATGATTATCAAGTTGTGCAACATTTAAAGGGTTCAGAAATGGATCGAATGCTAGCTACTCATCCATTATATGGTCAAGATGTTTTGCTGATGAATGCAATGCATGTAACCGCAGAAGATGGTACAGGACTGGTTCATACTGCATCAGGCTTTGGTGAAGATGATTATAATGTTGCACAAAAGTATGGCTTACCAGTCTTTAGTCCAATGGATAATAAAGGATGTTTTACTGAAGAAGTACCCGATGCAGATTTAGTTGGCGTATTCTATGCTGATGCTAATAAATTAGTTAGTGATAAATTAAAAAAGTCAGGCAATTTGTTAAAATTGAGCTACTTTACGCACTCTTATCCTCATGACTGGCGTACCAAAAAACCAGTAATTTACCGAGCAACTACTCAATGGTTTGCTTCAATTGATAAGTGCCGCGAGCAAATTCTTGCTCAAATTGATCAGATTAATTTCATGCCATCATGGGGTAAGTTACGTTTGCATAATATGATTAAAGATCGCGGAGATTGGGTAATTTCACGGCAACGCGCTTGGGGAGTACCACTACCAATTTTTTATGCTGAAGATGATACGCCAATTGTTACACCAGAAACCATTAATCATATTGCTGAGATATTTAGTAAAGAAGGGTCCAACGCCTGGTATAAGCGTAGTGTTAAGGAATTGTTACCTGCAGGTTTCACTTCTGAACATTCACCTAATGGTGAATTTAGAAAAGAAACAGATATATTAGATGTTTGGTTTGATTCAGGGTCTTCGCATAGAGCTGTTTTAGCCCAAAGAACAAACTTACATTTTCCAGCTGATTTATATCTTGAAGGAAGTGATCAATACCGCGGTTGGTTTAACTCAAGTTTGATTACTGCAGTAGCAACTACTGAAAAAGCACCTTATCGTAGTATCTTGTCACAAGGTTTTGTGTTAGATGATCAAGGACATAAGATGTCTAAATCACTGGGTAATGTTATTGCTCCAAGTGATATCATTAAGAAAATGGGGGCCGAAATTATACGCTTATGGGTAGCTTCTGTTGATGCTACTTCTGATGTTGCCGTTTCTCAGTCAATTTTAAGTCAAACAGCTGAAAGTTATCGAAAAATACGTAATACTTTCCGGTATCTATTGGCTAATACTAGCGATTTTGATCCACATACTAATAAAGTTGCATATGAAGATTTGAATTCAATTGACCAATATATTGAAGTTCGTTTAAACGACTTAGTCCAAGATTGTCTTGCTAGTTACAACAAGTATGATTTTAATACAGTTTATAAACATATTTTTGCCTTTATTTCTAACGACTTATCGGCCTTTTACTTAGATTTTGCAAAAGATGTTTTATATATTGAGGGCAAGGATAGTCATGCTAGACGCTCGATGCAAACAGTTATTTATGATGCAACTGTTAAATTAGCTAAATTATTAACCCCAATTCTACCGCATACTATGGAAGAAATTTGGTCGTTCACAAAGGAAAAAGAAGACCATATTCAATTAACCGATATGCCTAAGATAGAGCAATATGATAATCGGGCAGAATTACTTAACAATTGGGGCATCTTCATGAATTTACGTGATGATGTTTTGAAGGCTTTAGAAGAAGCTAGAAATAGCAAACTGATTGGAAAATCATTTGAAGCGGCAGTGACTATTTATCCAACTAGAGAAACTAAAGCGGTTCTTGATAAATTAGATGCAGATTTTAGACAAATTCTAATTCTTTCTAAATTAGTAATCACTGATAGCGCAGCTCCAGCAGAAGCTTTTAAGTTGCCAAATGGTTCCTTTGTAGTTGAACATGCAGAAGGCGAAGTGTGTCCAAGATGTCGCATGATTAGAACAGATATCGGGGCAGATAAGGAATTGAGCATAATTTGTGGTCGTTGTGCCAAAATTGTTAAAAATGATTATCCAGAACTAATACAAGAAGGTTTAGAAGAATAATGCGCCTAGGTACAGTAAAACAATTTGATCAAAATAGTAGCTTTGGTTTTATTGAAGATGATCAAAATCACAAATCATATTTTGTTTTTTATACGGCTATTAAAGAAGAGGGCTATCGCCGTCTTCAAGTCGGGCAAAAAGTTAAGTATCAACTGGCACAGGGGAAAAATGGTCTTCAATGTGTTAATGTTTATTTAACTAGTGTGTAGGGAAAGTGAATAGATGGATTTAACAGAAACTGAAATTTCTTCAAAACAGATATTTTCTGGTAGAATTGTTGACCTATCAGTAAGAACGGTAAAATTACCAAACAGTGAGGTTACTACTAGAGAGGTTGTAAAACATCAGCCTGCAGCTGCTACAATTGCTGTTAATGATAAGCAAGAGATGCTTTTAGTAGAACAATGGCGGGAACCAATTAAGGAATTGACTTTGGAAATACCTGCTGGGTTAATTGATGCAACTGATGCTAGTCCACTTGATGCTATGAAACGCGAGCTTAACGAAGAAGGTGGGTATCGCGCTGATTATTGGGAACAAATTACTGAATTTTATTCTTCTCCTGGGTTCACCAATGAAAAATTGTACTTGTTTTATTGTGATACTTTGACAAAATTACCTGAAAAAAAGCCACTTGATGCTGATGAATTCTTAACTAGTCGTTGGTATAACTTAGAAGAATTAAAGCATTTAAGTGCTGAGGGCAAAATTGTTGATATCAAAACCCTTTATGCAATGAGTGTATGGGAAAATATGCTTTTAACAGGTGCCAAAGCTAAGGAATAATATGACTGAAAAACGATCTGATTACCAAAAAAAAATTAAAAATCAAAAAAGTAATGTTATTTTTGATTCGGTTAAGTCTGCTTTTAATAATGATGAAGAGGTTGTTGATGTTAATCCTGACTTTATGCGGTCAACACAATCCAATTCTAAAAGAGTAAATAATTCACACCAAAAAAGAGAGCAACGCCAGAGTAATAATGCTCAAGAATATTTAAAAAAAGAAGACAAGGCCCTTAAACTAAAAAACAAATTAAACTTAGCAATTTTTATTGTTTTGGTATTAATTGTTTTGGTGTTATTGGCATTGTTTCATTTATAATAAGTGAGGAAAAAATGAAAATAGCAATTATTGTCCCAATGGAAATTGAGGCAAAATATTATCGTAAATATTTTCATGCTGGTAACAAAGAAATGTTCGGATCAAGCGTATTCGAACATTTTTGCGTTAAGCACAATGATATTTATATTGGATTAAGTGGTATTGGCAAAGTACAAGCTGCGATGAATTTAGCGAGTTTATTAACTAAGGTTGATATTGACTTGATTTTTATGACAGGAACTGCAGGTTCGCTACAATCAAGTATTTGCAAGGGAGATTTACTTTTAGCGGATTCTTTTAGTTACCATGATGCACATAATACACTTGCTGGTAATTATGTCGAAGGACAAATTCCTAGCGAACCTGCGTTGTTTGACTTAAAATCAAAGGAACAGGCAGCATTTGCAGATTTTTTACAAGAGCAAGGAATTCAATACAAAAAAGGATTAATTGTTACTGGAGATTCATTTATTGGGTCCAATGAGCAAAAAAAGAAAATTAACCAAGATTTTACTAGTGCATTAGGCGTTGAAATGGAAGGCGCCGCGTTTGCACAGGTTGCATACCATTTTCAGAAAAAACTAATTGCAATTAGGGCTATTTCAGATAATGGTGATGATAGTGCAAATGAAGATTTTGATAAATTTGCTCAAAAAGTCGGTGCCAAGGCTGCTAAGATAATTTGTGCATATATAGAAAAGATGAATTAATTAATGGATATATATCTTGATAATGCCGCAACAACACCAATGTCCCCAACGGTAATTGCTAAAATTACGCAAGAAATGAAAAACGATTTTGGCAATCCGTCTAGTACATATGGTCTAGGGCGTGCGGCAAGACATACGGTTGACCAAGCTCGGACTAAAATTGCTAAGGTCATTAATGCAGCTGATAATGAAATAATTTTTACATCTGGTGGCTCTGAAAGTAATAATACGGCCATCTTTGGCACAGCCTATAGTAGGCAAAAAATTGGTAAAAAAATTATTACTACTAAAATTGAGCATCCATCAGTCCTTGAGCCGATAAAAAAACTTGAGCGTGAAGGATATGAAGTAACTTATCTGGATGTAAATCATAATGGACAAATTTCACTAGTAGATTTAAAAAATGCTCTAACACCAGATACAATTCTTGTTTCAGTGATGGCAGTTAATAATGAAGTTGGCACGATTAATCCTCTAACGGAAATAGGAGCATTAGTTGCTCAAAGTAATGCATATTTTCATGTTGATGCAGTTCAGGGGTTAGGTAACATTGAACTTGATGTTAAAAAAATGAAAATTGATTTATTATCTACGTCAGCTCACAAAATTAATGGTCCTAAGTTTTTAGGCTTTTTATTTAAAAATAGCCAAATTAAGTTACCATCCCTTATTTTAGGTGGCGAACAGGAATTAAAAAGACGGGCTGGTACAGAAAATGTGCCCGCAATTGCCGGTTTTGGCGAGGCAATTAAAGAAATTGAGCAAATTGATAAAATAAAATTACAAGCAAAATATGCTCATTTTCAACATTTGATTTTAGCTGAACTTGATCAAGCAAAAATCAAATATCAAATAAATGGCGGAGCAGGTGCACATTGTTCGCATCATGTTTTGAATTTGCGAATAAATGGAGTTTCAACAACTCTTTTACAAACAAGTTTGGATTTGGCTGGTTTTGCGGTATCTGGCGGTTCTGCTTGTACAGCAGGTTCGCTTGAACCTTCACATGTTTTAATTGCTTGTTATGGGGCAGATTCTATCCGCGTAGAGGAATCAATTCGTATATCATTTGGTCGATATAATACGGATGAAGAAATTGGATCTTTTGCTAAGCAATTAGTTAAAATTGCTAGTAAACTGCAAGTGAATGAAAATTAATTGCTTTTACAATTATTTTGACTTATTATTAGTAAGTGAGGTTAAATTATGTCAAATACAGTTATAATTAATGGTGATAATCGTAAGTATACACTTAGTTCAGATTTGAAACTTTACGCTTTAATTGATGTCGGTTTTATTAAAACTGCTAAGGGTAATTATAGTTATGAACACCCACTGTATAATGATTCACCTTATAATGCGCCAACTAAACTAAAAATTACAGTTGATAAAGATTTTTCGCATTTTACAATGGTTATTACTGATCGAAATGGTTTAAAAAAAGTAAATATTTTTAAAAACAAACAATTAATAGCAACAGTTGAGCTTTTAAATTATATTTTAAAAGATTTAATAGAGCGCAAAATTCTAGTTGAAGTAAAGGATTGATAGAAATTGACAAAAAAGACTCGAGTTGTAGTAGGAATGAGTGGAGGTGTAGACTCCTCAGTTTCAGCCCTACTACTTAAAGAGCAGGGTTACGATGTTATCGGTGTTTTTATGAAAAATTGGGATGACACTGATGATGCGGGAGTGTGCACAGTAACTGAAGACTATGAAGATGTTAAAAAGGTTGCTGATCAGATTGGGATTCCTTATTATTCAATTAATTTTGAAAAAGAATACTGGCATCGAGTTTTTGAGTATTTCTTAGATGAATATAAGAAGGGGCGCACACCTAATCCTGATATTATGTGTAATAGTCAAATTAAATTCAAATCGTTTTTGGAATTTGCTTTAAAGCTTGATGCTGATTATATTGCAATGGGCCACTATGCAAAAACATTGACCGATGTCAATGGAATTACGCATATGGTACGTCCCAAAGATGGTAATAAGGATCAAACCTATTTTTTAAGTCAATTAAGTCAAGCGCAAATTAGTAAGGTGATTTTTCCTTTAGCTAATTTGACTAAGCCTCAAGTTCGTGAGATTGCTATTAAAAGTGGGTTAGCTACTGCTAAAAAGAAAGATTCAACGGGAATTTGTTTCATAGGGGAAAGAAACTTTCGCAAATTTCTAAGTGAATTTTTACCAGCACAAGCAGGTAAAATGGTTACGCCCAAAGGTAAAGTTGTCGGTGAACATGCTGGACTAATGTATTACACAATTGGTCAACGATCTGGTCTTGGTCTTGGTTCCACTAAAGAATCAACTGCCCCCTGGTTTGTGGTAGGTAAGGACTTAAAAAATAATGAGTTAATTGTTGAACAAGGCTATGATAGTAAGTTGCTTTACGCCACCAAACTTGAAGCTAGTGATATGTCATTTTTTACTGGACAGCCTAAACGAGATTTTAAAAAGCATTGTAGTGCAAAGTTTCGTTATCGCCAAGCTGATGTAGGTGTGACAGTTGAGTATCATGCAAAAGAAAACACAGCGAGTGTTTATTTTGATGAACCAGCCCGAGCTGTTACTCCTGGTCAAGCATTAGTTTTGTATGATGGTGAAGAATGTATGGGCGGCGGCAATATCGATTGTGCATACCAAAATAATGATAAGTTACAATTAGTTTAACGATAGTTAAGAAAGAAAAATATTGATTTTAAAAGCATCAAACTATAGTCTAGTTTGATGCTTTTAATTTTGCTTGTTAAATCTAAACATAAAGTTAGCTGGGTAGATGAATTAAATTTTTTCTTTATCATATTAAATGCTAAACTAAAAGTAGAATAAGGAGAGAAAATTATTAATGCAAATTTATTTTATTCGACATGGAAAAACAGAGTGGAATAATATTAAACGATTTCAAGGAGCGCATGGGGATTCACCACTTTTACCACAAAGCTTAATTGACATTACAAAATTAGGAAAATATTTACAAAAAGAAAAATTCGCTGCCATATATGCGAGTCCGTTAAAAAGAGCTTATGATACTGCAACTAGGCTAAAGCAAACAATGGGATTCACACATCCAGTTAACAAAGATGAGCGTTTACGCGAATTTGATTTAGGTAAACTGGAAGGACTAAAGTTTGAAGAAGCTACTTTAAAGTTTCCTGCCCAGGTAAATGACCTTTGGCAAAGACCAGATCAATATGATGGTAAAAGTATTGGTGGTGAGAATTATCTGGACGTAATTGCTCGTGGTAAAAATTTTGCCCAAGAAATCGTACAAAAATATGATCATGATGATAAAATCATTGCAGTTAGTCATGGAGCTGCATTAGGAGCAATTATGGGCGGCTTATTAGGCTATCCCTTAAATAATCTGCGCCAAAACGGCGGATTAAATAATACCAGTCTAACAATTTTGGAAACAACTAATCATTTTAATTTTAAACTAATTGTATGGAATGAAACGAGTTTTTTGGAAAGAAAAATGGTGGAAACAGATTCATTATGATAAATAAAAAAAGTAGTCTAGCTAGTGAAAGTAATCAAACTAAAGACCAGATTCATACTTTAATTACAAAAATTGATGCGGCTCCTACTGAGACAGATAATTATCTAAAGTTAGCAACCATTCTAATCGGAAAAGGTAGTTTTGAGCAAGCGGTTCAATTGCTTGAACAAGCTAAAAAGCTTGTTCAAAATCCTCAAGATTTAGATTACGACTTAGCGGTTGGCTACTACATGCAAGGTAATTTTAAGCATGCCTTAGAATTACTTAACCACATTCCTAATGATGACTTGGTACTGTATCAAAAAGCGTTAGTAATGCAGAAAGTAGGCCAGCATCAGAAGGCTCTGGCATACGCGTTGACAATTAAGCAGCTAGATGATCGTGTTTACGAATTATTAGGTGATATTTGGCTTAGCTTAGGCCAATTAGCAGAGGCACAAGCAAACTATGAAAAAATTTGTCCGACTAAAAGGGGAGCAAAAATAAATTTTTTACTTGGAATTACTGTTTTAGAACGCAATCGTGATTTAGCAGAAAAATATTTTAGTCAGGCAAAAGAAGAAGATTACCAATTTTATCAATCTGCTCAAAAACAGTATAATGCCATTTTAAAAATGCTTAGTGTTGTGGAGAAAGACAATGACTGAATTCACTGGAAAAGTAAAGCGTATCGTTTTTGAAAATGATCAAAATTTATTTAAAATATTAGATGCAACACTAATTAGTGAATTACCTGATTATGATCGAAAAGAAATTAAAATTACAGGTAATTTTGGCGATATTCAAGTGGGTGGTACATATCTTTTTCATGGTCAGCTAGTTGTTCATAATAAGTTTGGTCTACAATTTAACTGTGAGAGTTATCAGCAGTCGTTACCACATGAAAAAGATAGTCTAATCAATTTTTTAAGTTCTAGTAAATTTCCTGGAATCGGTAAAAAAGCCGCAGAAAAAATTGTTTCCGTTTTAGGTGATAATGCATTATCGGTTTTAAAGGATAAGCCAGAAAAAGTTGCCACCTTGTCTTTGACGAAAAAACAGAAGGATAGTTTGCTTAATGGTGTAAGCGCCATGGATTCCTATTCAGAAATTGTTTTAAAATTAGCACAGTATGGACTGAATAAAAAAGTTGCTAATCGCTTATATCAAATTTACCATGGCGAAACAATTAATAAGTTAAAGGCAGACCCTTATGCAGCAATTGCAGATGTTTCAGGCTATGCTTTTAAAAGTGCTGACCGCATGGGCACTAATTTAAATATGGCTAGGGATGACCCAAAAAGAATTAGCGGCGCAGTTTTTCAAATTATGCTTGATGAAGTTAATAAAGAGGGCAATACCTATATTAAATTAGCAGATCTTTTGACGCGTTCAAGTAAATTATTAGCGCTTGATCAATTTGATCCGATTGCCAACTGCATTAATAAATTACAGCATGAAGGAAAAGTTGTGGTTTCTGGTGATGAGGCAGCTTTACAGAATATTTTTCAGACGGAAAACGAAATTGCTCTGGCAATGAAAAATTTAGTTAACCGGCAAAATAGTGATCAGTTTAAAGAAAAAGATGTTCAAGCTGCAATTGAAAAAGCGGAAAAACAGTTAAAAATTGAATATGATGATACTCAAAAAATGGCAATTAAGAATGCTTTAACTAATCCGATATCAATTTTAACTGGTGGTCCGGGAACCGGTAAAACTACCATTATTAATGGAATTTTGTTAGCTTTACAAAAATTAGCCGAAATTCCAGCTTCAACTTTATATAGTAGTGACCCACCATTTTTGTTAGCTGCCCCAACAGGGCGAGCAGCTAAAAGAATGGAAGAAATAACAGGCATAACTGCTAAAACAATTCATCGTTTGCTGGGATTAGGAATCGGTGAAAATGATGCAACTGATTTGAATGAGCTTAACGGTGAAATTTTAATTATTGATGAAATGTCAATGGTTGATATGTTTTTATTTAAGCAATTAGTTAATAGTATTGATCAAACTAAACATGTTGTTTTTGTGGGTGATAAAGACCAATTGCCATCAGTGGGACCGGGAAATGTATTTAGTGATTTAATTAAAGCTGATGTTTTTCCTACTACTGTTTTAGAGCAAATTCATAGGCAAGGCGATGATTCAAGTATTATTACTTTGGCTCATGCCATAAATGAAGGGCAAAACCCACAAATTATTTTTAAAAAAACTAAAAATTATTCTTTTATTTCTTGTCCAACACATGAAGTTGATCACGTTGTGCAACAAATTGTTGAAAAAGCTTTAAATCATTTTGATCAAGATGATATACAAGTTTTGGGCGCAATGTATCAAGGTGAGGGGGGCGTTATTAATTTGAATAACGTGATTCAGGCAATCGTAAACCCTGCCAAAACAGAAAGTAAATTTTTAGAAATTCATGACGAAATTTTCCGAATTGGTGATCGAATTTTACAGTTACAGAATAATCCAGAAAAAGATATTTATAATGGGCAAATTGGTAAAATAGTCTCAATTGATAGTACTAGTACCAAAAATTGTATGATTGCTGATTTTGATGGACGTGAAATCAGTTTTAGCAAAAAAGATATGTTTGACTTAACTAGAGCTTATGCAATTACCATTCATAAGGCACAGGGGTCTGAATTTCCATTAGTTATTTTGAGCTTAACTATGCAAAATTATGTAATGCTTAAACGAAATCTTTTATATACGGCAGTGACCAGGGCAGCCCAAAATTTAGTCTTAATTGGTGATCCGCATGCTTACACAATGGCTTTAACTAATTCGGGAAATGATCGGCAAACTGGATTATGTAAGAAACTTAAGAAACAGCTGGCTAAAAATGGAGAAGAGACGTTAAGTCTTAAGGAAAAAGCAAAGATAAAAGCAGCAGTAGTCAGCTCTAATTCCGAGACTTCGTATATTTTGACGCCCGAATTAATCTATTCTGGAGAAATTGACCCAATGATTGGTATGCAAGATGTTGCTATTAAGCGCAAAAAATAATTGATAAGGAGTAATTAATGACTAAGCAATCAAAAAAAGTGTGTACTGAATTAAAGCAAAAAATAATTAATTGGCTAGCTAGTAATATTAATGTATTGATATTTGATGAGAACACTATTGAAATTGCCACTTCACAAAGAGATGCACTGGGGGAAGAGGTATATTGTTTTGTTGAAAAGAAAGAAACTGCATTAAAAGTTACTGATGATGGTCGTTGTCTATTTAAACTCGACCCTAGTGCTAGTGATGAAGAATTGTTTGAATCTTGTGCCAACTTGATTTGGGATGCAGGATTTGAAGTTAATCCTAGTACTGGTGTTATTTTTACTGAAGTAGATTCAGAAGATTTAGTACCTAAAATTAGCGAACTTGCTCGTTTACAGGTTGCAATTTCTTATTTAGTGTAAATATACTTCTGGAAGGAAATATAGTCATATTATCCTATTGTAAAAAGTGAAAAAACGAGTAGAATGTAATTCTGATGAAATAATTGAATGACAGAGAGCGTTCGTTTTGGAGGAAATAAATGATGAATACTATTAAACAGCACACTAGAGTACTAAGCAAAAATCAAAAGTGGACAATTGCGTCTACTTCATCCGGATTTGCTTTAGAAAATATGGATGTGCTTTTTTTATCCTTTGCAATGAGTTCAATGATTGCTGACCTACATTTATCTGGTGGTGCTGCTGGATTAATTTCATCAGTGACCAATTTAGGTATGCTGGCTGGTGGTATTATTTTTGGTATTCTTGGTGATAAAATTGGGCGAGTGAAGACTTTTAGTCATACTGTAATTATCTTTGCAGTAGCTACGGCTTGCATGGCTTTTGCCAAGAATATTTATTTAATCTATGCATTGCGTTTTCTAGCCGGTATTGGTGCTGGTGGCGAATATGGTGTGGGGATTGCTTTGATTGCAGAAACTTTTCCGCAAGCTCAGATTGGTAAAATGACTTCGATTGCGGCCATTGGTGGCCAAGTTGGTGCCGTCTTAGCAGCTTTAATTGCCGCTTGGATTATTCCTAACGCTGGCTGGCATATGCTATTTCTAGTTGGAATTGTGCCAGTTGTACTAACAATTTTTATTAGAAAGCATCTTCATGAGAGTGAACAATTTTTAACAGCGAAGGCTAAAGAAAAAGGTTCATTGCTATCAAATGTCTTTAAAAAAATGTTTGCTACACCGCAGTTAACTTTTCAAAGTTTAGGCTTAATGTTGATGATGACAGTACAAATTGCTGGCTATTTTGGCTTAATGAATTGGTTGCCAACAATTGTCCAAAAGCAATTACATTTGAATGTTGCTAATTCCAGTTTATGGATGATTGCAACAATTATTGGGATGAGCATTGGTATGCTTACTTTTGGTTCTATTTTTGATTATTTTGGTCCTAGAAGAGCTTTTGGCATTTTCTTAGTTGGATCTGCTATTATGGTTTATACTCTCAGCTTAGCTACTAATATGCTAACTTTACTGCTAATTGGGGCAGTAGTTGGTTTCTTTTCTAACGGAATGTTTGGTGGTTACGGCGCTGTAATTAGTCAACTGTATCCAACTGAAATTAGGTCAAGTGCTAATAATATTATTGTTAATATTGGTCGGGCAATTGGTGGCTTTTCATCAGTCGTAATTGGTATTTTGATGGATCGATATAATTTAACCATTGTAATGGGCTTTTTGTCTGCTTTGTATATTATTAGTCTGATTGTTATGATTAATTTACCGGGCTTAAAGACTCTATCTCGCAATAAGGCATAGTTTAATTTAGATGTACTGAGAAAATTTTTTTCTTAAATAGTTCTTGCTTACTTGGCTAATAATGTCATATTTGTTATGCTGTATCCTAGAGACTAAATTTAACAATATAGAAAGTTAGGATATTATTTTACATTTTAAAAACATTAAGTGGCAAACTGAGGAATATCGAAAAGTAAAAGAATTATACGTAAAAGCTTTTCCTGAAGCTGAAAGATTCCATACTTGGCAACTACTAGTTATGGCTTTGCGAAAAAAAGCTCGTTTTCAAGCTATTTACAACGAAACAGAATTTGTTGGTTTAATCTTTTTAGTTGAAGGAGAAACAGCGGTTTATTTAGCTTACTTAGCAATTATTTCAGCTAAGCATGGTCAGGGTTATGGTACGAAAGTATTACAGGCTCTAAGAAAGAATTATTACAATAAAGATATTATTTTAGATATTGAACCAATTAATAGTCTGGCACTAAACTATAATCAACGGGTAAAACGGCTTCATTTTTATGAACGCAATGGCTTTAAGCAAACTGGTAAAAAATTAATTGATGCTGGGGGTCAATATGCGATTATGACTACTGGCACAGTATTTAAAGCGGAAATCCTTAATCAGTTATTACATTATATGAGTTTCGGTCTACATAAATTTAAGGTTGAATGATACCACTAATTGGATTTAGCAAGTAACATAACTTAATTTAAAGGGTAAGCAATTTTTAAAATTACTTACCCTTTTTTGCTTGCGCAATAGAAATTTATTATTTTCAAGTATAAACTATAATTTAGTAAATATATTATTTCTTTTTTATTATGAGGTATAAAAAATGAAAAAAAGTAAAAAATTAATAGTTAGTTTAGCGGCAGTTGCTTTGGCAGCCGTTCCAGTAATTACCACTAGTCTTAATCAAGCTCAGGCAGCACAAACCACTGACCAAACGCAAAATAAAATTGCGACAGACGGTACCTTAACATTAAACCACAATACCCGTATTTATAATCAAAGAGGGCAAAAATTGTACTCTTACCAGGGAAGTAATGGCTTACTTAAAAAAGGGGCGACAGTTAAGTATGCTGATCAGGTTAAAGCAATAACTAATCCGGATACAAAGTGTTACTCGTTCCATGATGATAAATGGAATTGGTTCTACTTGCCATATAAAACAATTAGAGGGCAGGAATATTACAGCATTGGTCACGGTGGCTATATCAAAGCGGCAAATGTTGATAAAATTGATGGTGTTAGTTTGTATACAAATCAAACAACTGCCACTGTTGAGCATGTAACTCCTAATTCTAAGGATGGATTAGATGTTTTTGATAGTCATCGAAATAATACTGGCCAAAAAATAAAAATAGGTAAAAAAGTGACTATTGATCGTGAAGCTGCACCATTTGCTTTAGATATGAATTATTATGAAATAGATGGAAATACTCCGTCAGCATTCTATGGTATAAAAAATAAAAATCAATATCTTTATACAGATAAAGTGAGAATTGCTACACGTCAGCAATTGTTACCATATAGTAATTATACTACTGTAATGATAAGTAAAAATACTCTGGTTTACGATGTTAGTGGTAAACCAAAAGGCACAAATATAGTTCAAAAATATAAAGAACGACCGGTGGATGAATTATTATATATATGGGTACCGAGTGATAGTCGAGCTGAATTATTTTATAGATTAAGTGATAAACCTAATGAAGGATTGTTTAGTAATTCAACTGATTTTATTAAGGCTAATGATAATAAGTATATTTATGGACCAAAATTAAAAGCAATAAATACAGCAGATGAAGCTAAAAATTTTGTGGCATTAGCTTCTAATGATGATAAAGAGAGTCTCCAAAGGTCGCTAGATAAAGAAACAAACATTAAAAACAGCGATCCATATAAATTTGGTAGTTACTTAGAAAAGAATACATATTTACATGCGGTTGATAATGGAAAAAAGGTTGTCCAAGAGTCACAGCCAACTCAAGCAGAAATAAATCAGGCTATTTGGAGTTTGCAAGATGCAACTGAAAAATTAAATGGAAAGAAAATAGTAGTTAAAAATATTAATAATCTAACGAAAGAAGAGACCAATCAAGTATATATGCTAGCTAAAAAGTCAATAGGAGAAGAGTATAAAGGGAAAAATATGAATATTGCAATCGAATTTAATCAAGACAGAACTAAACTTCTTCTTCATTTGTATGATAATATAACTGGTTTGAAATCGGAAAAGCAATTAAATATTTCTGATTATGTAACAAAAAAATAACAAAAAGTATACCTATATATTTTTAGGCCTTATGGCTTGCATAATTTAATTCAACAGAAATTTTTGTTTTATTACTAAATTGTTAATAAAAATACCCTAATTTCTTATACATGTAATAAATTAGAAGTATAAAAAACTAATATTGCTTTTTTGCACAGAATTCGATTAGCTTCAAGCTAAAAAAGTTGTTGTCTTTGTTTATTGATTAAAGTTAAACAAAAATTATTAAGTATGGCTTAGGGCAATTATTATAATTAAATAGACATGGCCAATTATTACCTAAGACTTTAAAGAGTGGGCAAAAATTAATTGTTGATATAATTGCTATTAGTAATGATTTTGGGGTAGACCTTGGTACTGCTCCTGGAGTGTGTAATTTATTTGCAATCATGATTTTAAAAACATAGTGAGACAACAAATGACCTGGGCCAGCATCTTTAATCAGGTATATGATGTACCATATTATGATAAGGACGATTATAACGAAAGTGCTACGAATATATTCATTTTGGTAAAAAAGAAGTTATGATAACAATAAAGTAGTATTATTTTATCAAGTTATACTTGGTGGCGGTACTTTTGTTAAAGTATCTAGCTGGTTCGGATTTACCAGTCCTGAAAAGAAATAGTAATAAATAATTTAAATAAAAAAGCAAGAAACTTTAAAATTTCTTGCTTTTTATATTTTTTAATACCTGAACAAGTTAAATTGCTTGACGGCAAATTCTAGCTTAAAAGAGTTAAGCTTAACTTCTTCACCATCGACCTGTGCGAATTCTTTTTTATTGACAGTGACAGTAATTTTTTCTGCTTCAATATAATGAAATTGGGGATCGTGAATATGCGAACCATCCTTTAACAAGTTAATAAAAAGTTTGACTAATTTATTTAGACCAAATTTTTCAACGACTACGGTATCAATTTTATGATTGTCAATTCGAGCACTAGGTAATAGGGGAATACCCCCCCCTAAATAAGGATGGTTAGTTGTAGTAACTAAAAAAGCTTTTTGATAATACCATTGTTGATGACCACTCTTAATTTCAACATTAAAAGTGTCTTGTTTACGCAAGCCGAATAAAATATTTAGCCCATAGACAAGTTTACCTTTATCTAGCTTATTCAAGATTTTTTTTAATTCGGAAATATTGCTTAAGTGGTTAACACATGCATCAAAACCAATACCAAAACTATTGGCAAAATAATAAAGTTGATTAAGATGACCATCTATTTGAAATGAGCCACAATCAACTTTATCAGGTATTAGGCTTTTCTTTAAGCGTAGCAACAAAAGTTTTGGATCAGAAGATAACTTAGCTGCTCGGGCAAAGTCATTACCAGTTCCAGCAGGTAAATAAGCAAAGGGGGTCTCGGGATTGCTTGAGCGTTTAATTCCATTAAGCGCCTCATTAAGTGACCCATCACCACCAATTACTATTAGTACTTCACCTTCATTATGTATATTGCTACCGTATTCTTGAGCAAGTTTGATTGTTTGTCCCGCATAGGTACTTTTCTTAATATCAAAATCAATATTTTCATTTATTAAGAGTAAAACCAATTGATAAAGTATTTTTTTGGCTCGTCCATTACCGGCAGTTTCATTAACAAGCAGGTGTAATCTTAGTTTTTTGTTCATTAATCCTTATTTTTAAAGCAAAATCAGAAACTTTACTTCTTTTCAACTAGCATTGGTAAAATCATCGGTCGTCTTTTAGTTTTTGAATATAAAAAATCAGCAAGATTATCAACAATTGCCTTACGAATAATACTATCTTTGGGATTGTCAGTTTTATCCATTTCAGTTTTAAGAATATGATAAATATGCTTTTGTGTTTGACTGATTAAATCAGTAGATTCACGCATATAAACAAAGCCACGACTTAAAACATCAGGTCCTGCTAAAACTCGTTTATGCTTATAGTCAACAGTGGCAACTACAACAACTAGACCATCTTCTGATAAAACTTGGCGATCATGAACCACTACATTTCCCACATCAGCTGTCCCGGATGTATCGACATAAACATCTCCAGCAGGAATGTGCCCAGCAATTCGTGAACCTTCTGGTCCAAAACAAATTACTTCGCCGTTCTCTAAAACAAAAGTGTGGTCTGCTGGTATCCCGGCAGCTTGTGCCAGTTCGGTATGAATTACTTGCATGCGGTACTCACCATGAACTGGAATCATATATTTAGGCTTAGTCAATCTAACCATGATTTTTAATTCTTCTTGCCCACCATGGCCAGAAGTATGTACATTATTTACTCGTCCATGGATAACAGTAGCTCCACCTTCCATTAATTTGTTAATCAGGTGGTTAACACTAAGCGTATTTCCAGGAATTGGGTTTGAAGAAAAAATAACAGTGTCTTCTGGTTGCAGACTTATTTGTCTATGAGTTCCATTTGCAATTCGAGAAAGGGCAGCTAATGGCTCACCTTGGGAACCAGTACATAAAATCATTACTTCATCAGGTGGAGTATGATTAATTTCATTAGCATCAACAATTAGTCCTTCAGGAACACTAAGATAACCTAAATCAATGCCATTTTGTACGCCATTCTCCATACTTCGACCAAAGATTGCTACTTTACGTCCCGTATCAATTGCTGCTTGGATTGCAGTTGATACGCGATAAAGATTAGAGGCAAAGGTAGCGAAGATAATCCTGCCATGGATACCTGTAATAATGTCATGCAATGATTTGGCTACAAACCGTTCCGATTTAGTAAATTGGGCTACTTCGGCATTGGTTGAATCTGATAATAAAGCTAGCACTCCTTCATTACCTAATTGAGCCATTTGTTGAAAATTAGGTGCTGGCTGGTTCATAACAGGAGTTAAATCAAATTTAAAATCACCTGTAAAAATAACCGCACCTAATGGAGTGTGCACGGCAATTCCCAACGTATCTGGAATTGAGTGAGTAGTTCTAAAAAAGCTAACGGACAATTTTTTGAATTTTAATATAGTATCTTCATGTTCTTCATGCAATTCTGTTGTTCGTAAGATTCCGTGCTCTTCTAATTTACCTTTGATTAAAGCAAGAGCAAATGGGGTAGCATAAACAGGAATTTCGGGTATTTTTTCAAGTAAAAAAGGTATTCCTCCGATATGATCTTCATGTCCGTGACTTACAACCAGTGCTTTGATTTTTTTTCGATTTTTGATTAGATAGGAATAGTCGGAAATAACATAATTAATACCAAGTAAATCATCTTCAGGGAATTTAATACCACAATCCATAATGACGATTTCATCTTGGTATTGAACACAATACATATTCTTGCCAATTTCGTGCAACCCCCCGATTGCTACGATAGCAACTTCATTATTTTTAATACGCACTTAAATTACTTCTTACTTTCAAAAGATGTTAATTTAAAATCAGCGTGTTCTTTTTCGTATTGCAGTGAATTGCCGGCTAATTCTTGGATGAGTTCGATATTATAGGGGGTATTGTCTTCAACCATTGTTCTAGCCGTAACCATATTTTCTGCCTCTAAATAAAGAGTTTGGGTTGTTTCACGTCGAGGATTGACAACCTTGTCTTTTTGATACAAAACTTTGTAGATCATATTTGTATTCTCCTTAATATTTTTTAAAAAACGTTCTGAATGTAGATACTCAAGGTATCTAACAGCTAGTAAGATTCTACCATAATTGTTATTTCAAGTATAGAAACAAGTTATCAGGATTAATCAAAAAAGCCGCCTGATACAAGTATAAAACTTAGAGTCTGTGAGGCTAAGATCTTAGTATTGGCGGCTTTAATTAGTAAACAATGACAGTATCGTCAGCTAGTTTAAATGGGTCTTGTTTATTAATTCGATCATAAAATAAATGTCCGCGTAAATGTTCAATTTCATGAGAAGCAACAATTGCAGGGTAATCTTTTAAATTAATTATTTTTTCAGTTCCATCAACTGTGTAATATTTTATTTTTAGTTTGTCAGGACGAGGCACATAGCCATCAATTACTTCGTCAACGCTTAAGCAGCCTTCCCCTTCACTTAAACAAGCTTGTTGAACAGATTCAGATAAAATTTCCGGATTAACAAATGTGTCTTTAAAAACTATTTCGCCCTCATTATTGGGTACAAGTAAAGCGGCCATTTGCACACTTTCTCCTACTTGTGGTGCAGCTAAACCAACACCAGCACGTAATTGGTGTTTTTGAGCAATTTTGGGATCTTGAGAATTAATCAAATATTCCATCATTCTGTCGGCTAATTTTTTATAGTGGTCACTTAAAGGGAAGGATAAAGGTTCAGCTACTTTTCGTAACACTGGATTGCCATCACGGGTTATGTCTTTCATTAAAATCAATTACATTCACTCTTTCACAAAAATTTATATATCTATATTTTTAACATAGGTTAGGCTAATTTGTCCTGTTTTTATTCTATACTAAATTTTTGATTTGAAAAAGAGGGATAAACGTTGACCGTTGTTATAGTTAGGTGTTAAAATCAATGAGCGTAAATATACAGATATGAAACACTTCGATTAGCATGTTTTTGACGTGCCGCCGAAACTGTGACCACGTCACAGTTTTTTTATTGAGGAGTGGAGGAGGAATACTTTTGTCAGAAAAAAGAAGAAACGATATTAGAAATATAGCCATTATAGCTCACGTTGACCATGGTAAAACTACTTTAGTTAATCAATTGTTGAAGCAATCTGATACTCTGTCTGAACACATGACTATAGAAGACCGAGCAATGGATTCAAATGATATTGAACGTGAGCGTGGTATTACTATTTTATCTAAGAATACTGCGGTAAAATTTGGTGACACTACCATTAATATTTTAGATACACCAGGACATGCTGATTTTGGTGGTGAAGTTGAGCGAATTATGCATATGGTTGATGGTGCCTTACTTTTAGTTGATGCATATGAAGGTACAATGCCGCAAACTCGTTTCGTTCTGAAGAAGGCACTAGAAGCTGGTGTTAAACCTGTCGTTGTTATCAATAAAATTGATCGTCCAGGAGCTCGTCCGAAAGAGGTATTAGATGAAGTACTTGAATTATTTATCGAACTCGGTGCTAACGATGAGCAATTAGACTTTCCAGTTGTTTATGCCTCAGCTTTAAATGGTACTTCTTCTTATGATGAAGATCTTTCAACCCAAAAAGAAACGATGGATCCAATTTTTGAAACCATCATTAAGACAATCCCAGCTCCTATTGATAATGTTGATGAGCCATTACAATTCCAGATTACAATGCTTGATTGGGATGATTATGTAGGCCGGATAGGCGTTGGTCGTATCTACCGCGGTCAAGTTAAAGTAGGCGATAATATCACAGTTATGAAGCGCGATGGTTCAAGTCAGAATTTCCGTGTTACCAAATTATTTGGTTTCTTTGGGCTTAAGCGTAATGAAATAACTGAAGCCAAAGCTGGTGACATTATTGCAATTAGTGGCATTAATGATATTTTTGTTGGAGAAACGATTGCTTCAGCTGAAGAACCTGAAGCACTGCCATTTCTTAAAATTGATCCACCAACCTTACAAATGGATTTTGTTGCTAGTGATTCACCTTTTGCTGGACGTGAAGGTGATAAAGTTACCCCAAAGAAATTAGAAGATCGCTTAATTAAACAGACTCGGACTGATGTTTCATTGAAAGTTGAGCCCACAGATCAAATTAATGCCTGGACTGTTTCTGGACGTGGGGAATTACACCTTTCCATTTTAGTTGAAGAGCTACGTCGTGAAGGCTTCGAATTACAATTATCACGGCCAAAGGTTATTTACCGTGAAATTGATGGTACGATGTGTGAGCCATTTGAAGCAGTTCAAGTTGATACTCCTGATGAATATGTTGGTTCGGTAATCGATTCTCTTTCCCAAAGAAAAGGTGAAATGAAGAATATGGCTTCAACCGGTAATAACCAAACTCGTTTAGATTTCTTGGTTCCATCGCGCGGATTAATCGGCTATAACAACGAATTCATGTCGCAAACAGGTGGTTATGGCATTATGAACCACAGTTTTGATTCATATAAGCCTGTGGTAAAGAATTGGGAACCTGGACGTAAAAACGGCGCTTTAGTTTCAATCAGTCAAGGTAAGTCAACTACATATTCTTTACAAACCGTTGAACAACGTGGTGAGTTATTTATTGGTGCGGGTGTTGAAGTCTATGAAGGAATGATTGTTGGTCAGTCTTCACGTGATCGCGACATTGCAGTTAACGTTATTAAGGGTAAGAATTTAACTAACACGCGGGCAGCTGGTAAGGACCATGCGGCTGCAATTAGAACACCGAAGAATATGACTTTAGAAGAAGCAATTGAATTTTTAAATGATGATGAATATTGTGAAGTAACTCCAGAATCTATTCGTCTTCGTAAAAAGATTTTAAATACTTCTGAACGACAAAAGGCTGATAAAAAGCGTAATCGTAATTAAGTAACAATATTAAAGGCA
Source organism: Lactobacillus sp. ESL0233 (assembly GCF_003692995.1). Lineage (NCBI taxonomy): Bacteria > Bacillati > Bacillota > Bacilli > Lactobacillales > Lactobacillaceae > Lactobacillus > Lactobacillus sp. ESL0233. The sequence goes on from NZ_REHH01000007.1 coordinate 54,995, forward strand.
CTCACTAATGAAGTGGTGTCTTTTTTGTTTTATAATTACAGAGACAACTTACTTAATAGGAGGTCTACTTGTGCGCCAAAAATTACATCATCTTGATTTTTCAATTTTGGTACCATATTTATTGCTAGTTATTTTTGGAATAATTATGGTATATTCTGCTAGTTCAAACATTATGTTAGTTAATGGTTTTAAGCCAAGTTTTTATGGTATACGGCAGGCTTGGTATGCCATAATCGCTATTTTTGTTTTTGCTAGCTTAAGTTTCTTTTTAAAATTGGAAATTTTTAAAGAGCGCAAATTTGTTATTTGCTTTTTAGAAATCAGCTTGATTTTATTACTATATTTAATTGCTTTAAAGATTATTAAAGGTTCTGACGCTGCCGTTAATGGAGCAGTTGGCTGGATTGATCTAAAAGTAATCAAAATACAGCCACTAGAAATTGCAAAACTAGCCTTGGTCATTTATTTGGCTTATTTTTTAGATCGACACGATGGCAGTTTTAGTAAGGGTAATATTGTTGAGAACTTATATCGACCTGCAATTTTAGCTGCATTTATGATGTTTTTAGTAGTTATTGAACCGGATTTAGGCGGTACGGCAATTTTAGCAATGATAGTCATTGTTATGTTCTCTTTATCAGGAATCCCGGTTAAAAATGCGTTGATTTTTTTATTTAGTATTGCTGCAACTGTTACTTTACTAGTTTTTTTAATTATTCATTGGAATCCTAAATTCTTACAAGATAATTATCAATATCAACGACTAATGTCTTTTATGCATCCATTTGAACTTGAGCAAAAGGGTGGCGCTCAATTGGTTAATTCCTATTATGCTATTCACAATGGTGGCTTGTTTGGTGTTGGTCTAGGTAATAGTATGCAGAAAAGAGGCTATTTACCGGAACCATATACTGACTTTATTTTATCTATCATAGCTGAAGAACTAGGTGTTATTGGTGCTTTGGTGGTATTAGGCATATTATTTTATTTAATGTGGCGGATTATGGAAGTTGGAATAAAGGCTAAGTCACAATTTAATGCGCTAGTGTGTTTTGGCATTACTACAATTATATTTACTGAAACATTATTTAATGTTGGCGCAGTTATTGGACTATTACCGATTACTGGAGTTACATTGCCATTTATTTCATATGGGGGGTCGTCCTTAATTGTTTTGTCTACGGCAATAGGACTTGCTCTTAATATAGCTGCTAACGAAAAGATAAGAAGGGAAATGGATAATAGATGAGTGTTAATCAAGACCTGGCTAATACCCAGTTAACTTCGAGACAAGGACTAATTGTTTATCTTAATTCCATAAGTAATCAATATAAGTTACGTCGTTTCGGTGATATTGTTTATTCTTCGAATAAATTGCGCTATTGTATTCTATATGTCAATCAAAATGATGTGGAAAAGATAATTACAATATTAGAGGCTCAGGATTTTGTCAATTGTATTGAAAAAACTATGGCAGATAATATTAATCTAGACAGTAGGCATATTGAACAACAAATAAGCGAAATGGCTAAGACTGCTGGAGAAGAATTAGAAAAAAATAAAGATATGGAAAATTAACGATGAGAATTATTTCTGGTAAATTTGCAAAACGAAATTTATTTACTTTGAAGAGTCAAAAAACTAGGCCTACAAGTGATAAAGTCAAAGAATCGTTATTTAACAGTTTAGGCCAATTTTTTGCTGGTGGGCAAGTATTGGATTTATATGGCGGTAGCGGCGCATTAGCAATAGAAGCAGTCTCACGTGGCTATAGTCACGCAACTATTGTCGATATTAACTATCAAGCAGTCGCGATAATTCGGAAAAATGTCGCCTTGACTGGTGAGGAAAACCGATTTGATGTATATAAAATGTCAAGTAATTTAGCACTTAAGCAATTTTCTACTAAAGGGCAAAAATTTAATTTGGTCTTCTTGGATCCCCCCTATGCTAAGCAGCAAATCAGTACCGATATGCAAAAAATGATTAGACTAGATTTGCTAGCTGAACAAGCGATTGTTGTAGCAGAAACAGATGAAGGAAGTAATTTAGGTGAAGTTAGTGGCTTTAGTTTGGAAAAACAACATCACCTAGGACGAACGATAGTTAGCTTTTATCGAAAGGAAAAATAATGACCAAAGCACTCTTTCCTGGCAGTTTTGATCCAGTTACTAACGGACACGTTGGAATAATTAAGCAGGCAGCTAAGTTATTCGATCAAGTAGATGTATTAATAATGACTAATACTGCTAAGCATTGTCTTTTTTCACCTGATGAACGAGTAAATTTGGTTGAAGATGCAGTAAGTAATTTAGCCAACGTTCAAGTTATCAAAAGACCCAACCAACTGACAGTCAATGTTGCACGGCAATTAGGTGCGACGGCAATTGTTCGCGGTGTACGGAACACAGAGGATTTCTTATATGAACAGCAAATTGCAGCCATGAATAAAGTTCTGGCACCAGAAATTGAGACAATTTTATTATTTACTCAACCTCAAGAAAGTTTTGTTGCTTCAAGTATCGTTAAGGAAGTTGCACGGTTTGAGGGAGAAGTTGAATCATTTTTACCAGTAGCTGCTGCTCGGGAATTGAAGAAAAAAATGAGGTCAATTAATAATGACTAATACGAAGCAACAAAATAAAAAAAGTAAGCAAGCTACATTTAAATGGCTACTTTTAATTCTAACGATATTAGCAATAATTGTTGGCTTAAGTTGGCCAACTAATTATTATATTGAAATGCCTGGTGAGGCTGTGGCCACTAATCACTTTATTAAAAGCCAAAAAAAAGTACCTCCAAATTTTTATTTGGTTACGGTTAGTGAAACTAGTCAACCGGCATCAGTTTTGGAATATCTGCTAAGTTACACCCAAAAATTTGCTACTAGAGTACCCAAAGATGAACTATTAGGCAATGCTACCAATAGTCAATATCAAGAATTACAAAAATGGTATATGCAAACTAGTCAGCAGAATGCCATTTATTATGCTGCTAAAAGAGCTAGATTAAGGCCAAAGTTAAATTATGAAGGCGTCTATGTGATGCAAGTGCAAAAGAATTCTAGCTTTAAAAATAAACTCAAGGTTGGCGATACAGTTCTTGGCGCTGATCATTATAACTTTCATTCAACTGCAGAAATGATGTCATACTTTCAAAAGAAAAAGATTGGTACAAAAGTTAAAATTAAAGTTTTACGAAATCAAAAGTACTATACTTTTTCCGGAAAAATTGTTAAAGTTGCAGGCACTGGCAAGGCCGGAATTGGCATTCAGTTAGTTGAACATATTAAAGTAACTACCAAGCCTAAACTTAAAATTGATGCTGGTGAAATCGGTGGTCCATCGGCAGGTTTAATGTTTACGTTAACAAGTTATGAAATTTTTACTCAAGGTAAATTAGCTAAGGGACATAAGATAGCGGGTACTGGTACAGTTACACCTGATGGTAAAGTTGGTGTCATTGGTGGAGTAGACAAAAAAGTTGTGGCTGCTGATAAAGCTGGAGCAGAAGTGTTTTTTGCTCCAACGGATACTTCGGTAGTCAAACAATCTGAAAGTAATTATGTAGTTGCTAAAAAAACTGCCCAAAAAATTGGTACTAAAATGAAAATAGTTCCAGTGCGTACAGTCGATGATGCAATAAACTATTTGACAAATAATTATTAAAAAAGCTCAGAAAAAATTCTGAGCTTTTTTTTCGTATATAACCTTAAGGAGGAAAAAGGATATGAATTGGGAAAAAATTAGGGATTGGCTCATTGAGCATAAGCAATACGTCATTATAGGAGTGATTTTTATTTTTATTGTATTTTGGAATAAATATGAAAATCATGCACCAACCGTTGATGACCAGTTGGGCATTAAACCAACGCATGTTCAAAAAAATACTTCAACTAAGCAAAAACAGCAGAAAAATGAAGGTGATAAGCCACAGCTTGTAGCAAAAAATAGTGATATAACTTGCGATATTTCAGGTGCTATCAAGCACCAAGGAGTCTATACTTTAAAAAATGGTGCAAGACTACAGGAACTAATAACGGCAGCAGGTGGAATTGTAAGCAATGCCCAGCTAAAAAATGTAAATCGAGCATTAATTTTAAAAGATCAAGACAAGATTCACATTCCATATAAAGGTGAGAAAATCAAAATCAGTGAAATAATTATTTCTGCTAATTCAAGTCAAGGTGAAGCAGCAAGTACCTCTGCGACCGCAGTAGCAGCTACTAATTCTAATCAATCGGCTACGGGGAAAGTAAATATCAATACTGCAAACGAACAGGATTTACAAAAGCTGACTGGGATTGGTGAAAAAAAGGCAGCTCAAATACTTGCTTATCGTCAAAAAAATGGTCTTTTTAAAAGAATTGAAGATTTAAAGCAAGTTTCAGGTATTGGAGATAAAACTTTTGCAGCACTCAAAAATCAACTGGAAATTTAGGCAGCAGTTACAGCCAGGATTTTTTTTACTTACTGCGCTCTTATTTATTGACTTGAGTTTTTTAATATATCAGTGTTCCAAAATAGAACAAATAATTGTTTGTAGTTTATTCGGATTATATTTTATTTATTTATTATTAAAAAAATATTCAGCTTTAAAAAATGTATTAGCATTATTTTTGATTTTAGCAGCTGTAAGTGTAACTTTAAACAGGCCCCATCCAACTTTTTCCCTTACTAGTAGTTCTTCAATTGAACTTTATCCTGATCAAATAAGCTTAAAGGATAATTGGCTTACTGGGGTGGGTAAGGTAAAAGGGACTCCAGTTTTAGTAACAGCAACTATTACGGATATGCAAAAAAAGCAACTGGAACGTGGGTATCAAGTAGTTTTAACTGAACTTAATGGGGAAGTTAAAAAAATTGATCAAGCAACTAATTATGGTCAATTCGATTTACGTAAATATTACTTAGGAAAAAATGTAACGCAGCAGGTTAATTTAAAGAGTTGTCATATTAAAACTAGAGTGGTTGGAATAATAAATTATTTACATTATTTACGCTTTTGTTTACAGTCGTATTTTAAAAAAATGCCACAATTACTGTGCTTTTTTAGTAGTGAGTTGATACTAGGGGAAAATCCTAGTCAAGCTAATCAGTCGATTCTAGACAATTATCGCGATCTTGGCGTTATTCATATCTTGAGTATTTCAGGGTTACATGTAGGCATATATACTATACTTATTAGCACAATCTGCTGCTATTTTAAATTAACAGAATTTGAAACTTTTGCTTGCTGTGTGCCACTTTTATTAGGAGGAATTTTTTTTAGTAATTACCAAGCAGGTTTTATTCGGGCCAGCTTATCTTATTTTTTAAGTCAGATGCTCAAATTTCATCGCTTTCCAATTGCTAAATTAGACTTACTAGGGCTGACATGCTTAATCCATTTATTAATTGATCCACGTTTAATGATGCAAGCTGGAGCTCTTTTAAGTTATGTACTTAGTTTGGGCTTAGCTATTACAGATAAGCTACCTAATTTTAAACAGTCATTATTATTAAATATCTTTTTAGTCCCTTTGCTATTATTCTTCTTTTTCCAGTTAAATCTATTAACTGTAATTTTCAATTTGTTGATTGTGCCTTATTTTAACTACATTATACTGCCACTTACTTTTATAAATTTACTAACTTTTAACCTTGTACCTAGCATGGGTGCGGCTTTTGAAAAAATTTTAATGCTGGGAGAGCAACAAATTGGTAGTCTATCGGCTTCTAAAATTGGCCTATTAACTTTTGGTAAAATCAATTGGTGGCAATGCCTACTGCTAATTAGCTTAACAGTAATTTTACTAGCTGATCAGAATGAGCCCTATTTTAATCGGTCACAACGAAAGTGGCTCTTTCAAAGTATAGGGTGGCTATACCTGATCTTGTTTTTAATGATTCATTTTCCATTAACTGGTCAAGTAACTTTTATTGATGTTGGGCAAGGAGATAGCATTTTAATTACAACGCCTTTTCCTAGAAGAGCTTATCTGATAGATACTGGTGGTAAGCTTAATTTTAGTAAGCAAAAAGTACAACCACAAATCAATAAAATTACGCTTCCCTTTTTAAAAGCTCAGGGAATTAGCAGACTTAATGGCATTTTTGTAACGCATAAGGATACTGACCATATTGGAGATTTAGGACCACTTATGAGTCAAATTCCAGTCGAAAGATTATATTTTGCACAAGGGTTGATGGCTAATCCTTCTTTTAAAAAGCGTATAGAAAAGCACATAAAATTGAATCAGCTAGTACAATTACTAGCGGGACAAGAAATTAAGGAACCACAAATTAAATTTAATATCGTTTATCCCTTTAAGCCGGGACAAGGTGAAAATAAAGATTGCTTATCAATTTTTTTCAAAGTTGCAAATAAAAGCTGGTTATTTACCGGCGATTTAGACCAAGAAGGTGAACAAAAGTTGATGGCTAAATATAATTTACAGGCTAATTATTTTAAATTAGGTCATCATGGTAGTAAAACTTCATCTAATCCTGATTTTTTACATAAATTAGCGCCAGAAATTGTTTTTATTTCAGCTGGTCGTAATAATCGCTTTGGACATCCTCATGTAGAAACTATTGCTACACTTAAAAAATTAGGCATTCCCTGGGTTTCAACACAGGACTGCGGCATGATTTCTTGGACATATAGTAAGTTTACTAAACCTAAATTTAATCGTTTCCTAAAGTAAAAATAAGTTAGCGATATTACCATTTTATTAACTTGGCTAAATTCTAATTTTGAATATATACTTTATTTCATCATAGATTAGGCATGGGTTTCAACAGTAGACTATGATATGATTAATTAGATTTATACCAAATTTTAGGTTTTGATAATGGTGAGTAGCGATGACTTTACTTTCTTTATTTAAAAATTCAAGTAAGAATAATCCGCAAACGTTGATTACGGGAAATGATGCCTTTTTAAATGATTATTTGGCTGCCTCATTTACACATGAAGAAGCTTTTTCTGGCTTTGACTATCTAACTATTGATTGTGAAACTGATGGGCTAGATTTGTTGATAGCTGATTTAACTGAATCAAGTCTATTTAGTCAGAAAAAGGTAATTTTGGTGAAAAATCCATTTTTTTTAAAGGCTAAAGTTCCACAAAAATTAAAAAAGCAAACGGACCAACTACAAAAAATTTTTACTAATATTGAGCAGCTAGATGATATTGTTGTGCTAGTTGCTTCATATGACAAACTTGATCGACGTAAAAAAATAACGAAAACTGTTTTAAATAAGTTTAATGTTGTTGATACCACAGTAAAAAGTTACGAAGTTGGGAAAATAATTCAGTCAATTATGAATACCCAGGGTTATGAAATTTCAAGATCAGCATTACAATTGCTACTTGAACGAAGTGATCAAGTTTTAGATACTGCACTAAGTAATTTTAATAAGTTAAAGCTAGTTGCAGATAATGGCAAAATTACATCTAAATTAGTTGAAAAAAATATTGACCTTTCTTTGGCACAAAATATTTTTGCAATTTTGGAAGCTGCACTAAAACATGATTATCAAGAAGCAATTGATCGATTAGAAAATCAGTTGCGTGAAGGAACTAATCCAATCCAACTACTTGCTGTTTTTGAAAATCAGTTAGAATTAATTTTGGTAGTCAAAATTTTACAGCAGCGAAGCAGAACAGAAATGGAAATTGTTAAAACACTAGGAGTACATCCCTATCGGGTAAAGGTGGCTCTTAGTAACAAATTTGCAGTTACTCAGATAGAAAAGTTGCTTGAGCAGGCGATTGAGCTAGATTTCAATTATAAAAATGGTCAATATCGGGAAAGTGTTTTTTTGAAATTATTTATTTTAAGTATATAAAAAAGCAAGAATGAATTCATTCTTGCTTTTTTATTTTAGTTATACAAGTTTATTTAGCTAACTTAGCTAAGCGGCTCTTGTCACGACTAGCCTTGTTTTTATGAATAAGACCCTTTGAAGCAGCCTTATCTAATGCACGGGCAGCAGCAACATGTAATTCGGAGGCGTTTTCAGCACCAGCAGCTTGAGCAACCTTGAACTTCTTAACAGCAGTTCTTAATTGATTCAATTGAGCGGCATTGCGCTTTCTAGTAGCGTCTTGAGTTTTAACACGTTTAATAGCTGACTTGATTTGTGGCATAAAATTCACCTCCAATAATCGTAAATTCACTTAGTAAATTATACTGAAGAATAATTGCAGATGCAAGCTAATTTATACTTGCTTTTTAAAAAAATAATCTGTATTATACTATTGTTGTGAACCGTTAACGCTGTTTGCACGCTCACACCTGACGGTTAACGTTGTTAACGGCAATTATTTAATGAAAGGTGAAATATTATGGCAATTTCAAAAGCAGAAAAAGATGAAATTATTAAAAAGTTTGCGACTCATGAAGGTGATACTGGATCAACAGAAGTTCAAGTTGCAATATTAACAACAGATATTAACAATTTAACTGAACATATGCGCAATCATTCGCATGACCACCATTCATATGTTGGTTTATTGAAAAAGATTGGTCATCGCCGTAACTTGCTTCGTTATTTGCAAGATAATGATATTAATCGCTACCGTGAATTGATTAAGAAGCTTGGTTTACGTCGTTAATTTAATAAAATAAAAAGTCAGTTCGAACTAGGAACTGACTTTTTATTTTTCTCATCATTAATTTTTATGCTAGAATGAAAAAAGACACTTTTTTACGTTGAGATCGTAATGATCCATAAAATAACAATTGAATAGCAATAGAAAAGGAAATATGATGACTGATCAAGTTAAAATAATGATTTTGGGCGGCGTACGTGAGCAAGGAAAAGATATGTTTGCTGTCCAAGTAAATGACGAAATTTATATTCTTGATGCTGGTTTGAAATATCCTGATAGTACCTTGTTTGGAATTGATTTGGTTATCCCAGATCTTGATTTTTTTGAGCAGTATAGTGATCAGGTAGTTGGCATCTTTTTAACACATGGACATGCTGATTCTATCGGGGCATTGCCATATATATTACGTAAGTATGATATTCCGGTTTTTGGTTCGCAGCTCACAATTGAATTAGCAAAAATAAAAGTCAAACGTGAAAATAAGCGTCTAAAGACAAGCCTTTTTCATGTGATTGATGCAGATACAGAAATTGAATTTAAAAATTCTAATATTTCTTTCTTTCACACCACGCATTCAATTCCAGATTCATTAGGAATTGATGTTCATACAAATGCGGGAGAAATAGTTTATACCGGTGATTTTAAATTTGATTTATCTGCAGCACCAAATTATCGAACTGATTTAGATAGATTGGCAGAAATTTCACAAAAAAACGTCTTGGCTTTGTTAAGTGACTCTTCTAATGCTGAAGCCACCCTACCAAATGTTTCGGAACAAGAAATTGGCGAATATGTGACTAATGTCTTCCGTAATGCAAAGGGAAGAGTGATTGTTGCAGCCAAAGCTTCTAATTTGATTCGTATACAGGAAGTATTAAATGCTGCTTATAGAACTGGCAAAAAAGTTTTGTTAACAGGCCGAGATGTTGCCAAAATTGTCCGTACAGCGATGGGCTTAGGCTATTTAAAAGTGCCAAAGGGGCTTTTGATACGTGTTAAAGACTTAAAGGAAATACCAGAAAATAAAGTGGTTATCCTTGAAACAGGTCAAATGGGCGAGCCCCTTAATTCATTACAGAATATGGCCAAGAAGCGACATACGATGATTACCATTCATCCTGGAGATCTCGTTTTTATTGCAACTACTCCTTCTCATGCAGTTGAAACAACAGTGGCACAAACCAGCGATATGGTTTACCAAGCAGGTGGAAGGGTTATTGAATTAGGACGTGCTAAAAGTACGAGTGGGCACGCTACAGGGACCGATTTGCAAATGCTAATTAGTATCCTTAAGCCTAAATTTGTAATACCAGTTATTGGTGAATATCGCTTACTTGAAGCTCATAAAGACTTAGCAGTTAAAGCAGGGATAAGTCAGGAAAATGTAATAGTTACACGTAATGGTGATTGTTTAAACTATGATTTTAAACAAGCTAAATTTTATTTGACTGACCCGGTTCCAGGTGATGATATCATGATAGATGGCTCTGGTATTGGAGATGTAGGTAATATTGTGCTACGTGATCGGGAGGTTCTTTCTGATGATGGTATTTTTATTGCAGTAGTAACTATTGATCGTCGAAAGAAAAAAATCATAGCTCAACCTCAAGTTACTAGTAGAGGTTTCGTTTATATTAAAGCAAATCGACAATTGATGCAGGATAGTGTTGAGTTAATTAAAAGTACAATTAAAAATAATTTTGAACATAAAAAGTTTGATTGGACTGAAATTAAACAGGATGTACGCAATGATTTAGAGAAGTTTTTGTATAAAAAAACTAATCGGCGACCGGTTGTTTTACCGGTGGTAATGGAAGTTAACCAGAATCGACACCGAGCTTTACAAAAACGCAACGGCAAAAATAACGATTATCATTCAGTTGATGTAAATAAATCTGGCAAGCGAATTATTAAGAAAGATTAGTCATGACTACATTAAGTCAAAAAAATTTATTGCAACTTGCAAGAAAAAATGAGTTAGATAACAATGTGACACTAGCCATTCAAAACTTAGAAGAAGCACTACGTGAAGGTTCAAGTCAAGAAATAGTTTTAATGCTTTGTGAATTATATTTAAAAGATAAGCAGGAATATGCTGCATATAGTTTGATTAAAGAAGAAGGGGATCTTTTTTCAGATAAAACTATTTTTACTGAATATAGCAAAATTTTAAAGGCTAATCATTTTGCTATTGAAGCTTTTGAAGTAACTAATTTGACCAAAGGAGAACTAGCTATTTCTGTTGAACCAGTAAGCATAACTGAACAACAAGAATTGATGCTTAAGTTTAAGCAACTAAAACAGCCTACGCAATATGATTATCAGCAATTATTTAAATTAAGCTTAGCTAATTTTAAGTTTTTTGCACAAAGTTTGTTAGTTGATCCAACTTTGAACTTTGCAGTAAGAATAGCACTCTGTGAAGATTTTGTGCGGCTTGGCTTGAAAGATGAGATTAGCGTAGTCATTCTAGGTGATTTAGTGAAATTTATCCCAGCTGATACTAATTTATTGAAAGATGAGCCAATATATCGTGAAGTAATATCGGGTATAGGAGCAAAATATTATCATCGGCCAAGTCAATTACCAGTAGTTTTAGCTGAAGTTAACTTGATTTTAGGTAGTCTTTATCCTATGATAAATAAGTACGTTGATGAGCCTGATAGTTTCGCTAGCGATATTGCTTCTTACATTGATAACCACGATGGTAGGGGTAATCAAAAGCTGTTCGAAACAATCGAACTTAATTTGCCTAAATAATTTAAACAAAGGGGTTTACTTTTTGAAAACATTTAGTATAATAGCAAAGGATGTTTTCATTAGGCATGGCTCTATGCATTAAAATACTAGGCATTTGCCCATGAAAGTAGTACAATATTCAACAGAGAACTATCCGTTATTATCTCAACGGACTTCTTGCAAATTTACAGGAGGGTCATTTTAATGGCAGAAAAAGAACATTACGTTAGAACGAAGCCACACGTAAACATTGGTACTATTGGTCACGTTGACCATGGTAAGACCACTTTAACAGCGGCTATTACTAAAGTTTTATCAGAAAAAGGTTTGGCTAAAGCTGAAGATTATTCAGAAATCGATGCTGCACCAGAAGAAAAAGAACGTGGTATTACTATCAATACCGCTCACGTTGAGTATGAAACTGAAAAGCGTCACTATGCTCACATGGACGCTCCAGGACACGCCGACTATATCAAGAACATGATTACTGGTGCTGCTCAAATGGATGGTGCCATTTTAGTTGTTGCTGCAACTGATGGACCAATGCCACAAACTCGTGAACACATTTTGCTTGCTCGTCAAGTTGGTGTTAACTACATCGTTGTCTTCTTAAATAAGACTGATTTAGTTGACGATCCAGAATTGATTGACTTGGTTGAAATGGAAGTTCGTGACTTATTATCAGAATATGATTACCCAGGTGACGACATTCCAGTTATCCGTGGTTCAGCTTTGAAAGCTTTACAAGGTGACAAGGAACAACAAGACGTTATTATGAAGTTAATGGATACTGTTGATGAATACATTCCAACTCCAGAACGTCAAACTGATAAGCCTTTCTTAATGCCAGTTGAAGATGTATTTACAATTACTGGTCGTGGTACTGTTGCTTCAGGTCGTATTGACCGTGGTACTGTTAAGGTCGGCGATGAAGTTGAAATCGTTGGTTTAGTAGAAAAGGTTATCAAGTCAGTTGTTACTGGTTTGGAAATGTTCCACAAGACTTTAGATTCTGGTGAAGCCGGTGATAACGTTGGTGTATTGCTTCGTGGTATTGACCGTGACCAAGTTGTCCGTGGACAAGTTTTAGCTGCACCTGGCTCAATTCAAACCCACAACAAGTTCAAGGGTCAAGTTTATGTCCTGAAGAAGGAAGAAGGTGGACGTCATACTCCATTCTTCTCAGACTACCGTCCTCAATTCTATTTCCACACTACTGATATTACTGGTGAAATCGAATTGCCAGAAGGTACTGAAATGGTTATGCCTGGCGATAACACAGAATTTACTGTTACCTTAATTAAACCAGCAGCCATTGAAAAGGGTACTAAGTTTACTATCCGTGAAGGTGGTCGTACTGTTGGTGCTGGTCAGGTTACTGAAATCCTTGACTAGTTCATAAAAGGACAGTTTAAAAAGATGTACTTCTTCATAGAAGTACATCTTTTTTTGCCTAAATTTGTTTTTTTCAATCGTTTAATGTAAGATAATTTAGTATGTACGATGAAGTGATACTTGACATTGGAGGTATTTAATTAATGTCTGTAAATTGGAATAAAACCGGTGAAAATAACGGTGAACTTACTTTTGATATTCCCCAAGCTGAAGTTAAGCGTGGGTTAGACTCAGCTTTTAAGCGAGTAAAAAATAATTTACGTGTTCCTGGTTTTAGAAAGGGACATGTTTCTCGAGTAATTTTTAATCAATATTATGGTGAAGAAGCATTATATGAAGATGCATTAAATATGGTTCTTCCAACTGCATATGCTACTGCAGTTAAAGAGGCTGGTATTGAAGCTGTAGGGCAACCACAAATTATCCCTGTTTCAATGGAAAAGGGTAAGGACTGGAGTGTAAAAGCACTTGTCAATGTTAAGCCTGAAGTTGAATTAGGTGACTACAAGGGTATTGAAGTTCCTAAACAAAATACTCGGGTATATGCTAAGGATATTGACAATGAACTTGAGCAAGATCGCCAGAAGAATGCTGAACTTGTGCTTAAGAAAGATGCCTCTGCTAAAGGTGACACTGTAACTATTGATTATAAGGGTACAGTAGATGGCACGGCCTTTGATGGAGGAACAGCTAATGATTACGCTCTTGAACTTGGCTCAAATACCTTTATTCCTGGTTTTGAAGATCAACTAATTGGTCATAAAGCTGGTGATGATGTAGACGTTGTAGTAACATTCCCAGAAGACTATGGTGCAAAAGATTTAGCTGGTAAGGAAGCACATTTTGCTACAAAGATTCATGAAGTTAAATCAAAGCAACTTCCTAAATTAGACGATGAATTTGCTAAAGATATTGATGATTCTGTTGAAACGCTTGATGAATTAAAAGAAAAAATCAAGAAAGATTTAAAAACTAAAAAAGAAGAAGAAGCTAAATCAGCGATTGAGCAAGCCGCAATTGAAGTAGCAGTTAACAATGCAACAATTAAAGAAATACCTGATACGATGATTCAAGAAGATGTTAATACTCAAATGAATCAATATTTAGGTAATATGCAACGTCAAGGCATTAATCCAGAAACTTATTATAAATTAACTGGGACTACTGAAGAACAATTGCGTTCACAGTTTAGCAAGGATGCAGAAGAAAGAGTTAAGACTAACCTAGTTCTTGAAGCAATCGTTGAAAAAGAAGCTATTAAAGCCTCAAAAGAAGAGATTGATAACGAAATTAAAGAGCTTGCAAAAGAGTACAATATGGATGAAAAGACTGTCCGTAATACTTTAACTGATGACATGCTTTCACACGATATCAATATTCGTAAGGCAATTGATCTTGTCACTGACAATGCAAAACAAGTTGCTAAATCCAAGATTAATGACGACGATAAGAGTTCAGACAACAAATAGAACTTAAATCGAAAGTAGAAAGGTAGTTATTTAACTACCTTTTTATTTTTCTACAAGCAAATAATTCAAGTACCTAACATATTTATGATACTCTTAAACTTGTAGACATAAGGAGGAATAGAATGGCATCACAATTTACTGATCAAGAAGAAATTAAGTGCTCCTTTTGTGATAAAACACAAGATCAAGTTAAAAAAATGATTGCTGGTAACGGTGTTTATATTTGCAATGAATGTGTTAATTTATCTAAAAAAATTATCGACGATGAATTAAAATCGGATTCATTAAAAGAGGCAAAAGACTTACCGAAGCCGATGGAAATCAAGAAGCAGCTTGATCAATATGTTATTGGGCAAGAGAGAGCCAAGAAAATTTTATCAGTATCTGTTTATAACCATTATAAACGGATTACTCAGATGGATATTGATTCTTCAACAGAATTGCAAAAATCAAATATTGCTCTTATTGGGCCTACTGGTTCAGGTAAGACCTATTTAGCTCAAACTTTGGCTCGTATTCTGGATGTTCCATTTGCCATAGCAGATGCAACAACTTTAACAGAAGCTGGTTATGTTGGTGAAGATGTTGAAAATATTTTACTGAAGTTATTGCAAAATGCTGATTACGACATTGAAAGAGCGCAACGTGGAATTGTGTATATAGATGAAATTGACAAAATTTCTAAAAAATCTGAAAATGTATCGATTACACGCGATGTATCTGGGGAAGGAGTGCAGCAATCACTCTTAAAAATCTTAGAAGGCACTATTGCCTCAGTTCCACCACAAGGTGGACGTAAACATCCCCAACAAGAATTGATTCAGATTGATACCACTAATATTTTATTTATTGTTGGTGGAGCATTTGATGGAATAGAACAGATAGTTAAAAGTCGGTTAGGTAAAAAAGTTATCGGGTTTAGTGCAGAAAGTAAGTTAAATTCAGTACAAGATGAAGAATGGACAGAGCACTTGACAACTGGTGATTTAGTTAAATTTGGTTTAATTCCAGAGTTTATTGGACGTATACCAATTGTAGCTACCCTAAATAAATTGGATAATAAAGATTTAGTTCGTATTTTAACAGAACCTAAAAATGCTTTAGTAAAACAATATAAAAAATTATTTTCTCTTGATAATGTTGAACTAGAATTTACAGATAGTGCTTTAACAGCAATTGCTGATTTGGCAATTGAACGTAATATGGGTGCGCGTGGGTTAAGAACAATTATTGAAAATGCAATGATGAGCATTATGTATGAAATACCTAGTGAGACAGATATTGAAAGAGTTGAAATAACCGAAGATGTGATTACTAAGCAAGCTGAACCTCGAGTTGATAGAAAAAAAGAAAGTGATAAGCCACTTAAAGAAGAAGTTAAGGTTGTAAATGATCATTAAGAGTAGTGACTATGCCATTAGTGCAGTTAAAGAAGAACAGTATCCTCAAGATAATTTAAGTGAGATTGCTTTAGCGGGTCGTTCTAATGTTGGAAAGTCCAGTTTGATTAATTCATTATTAGGACGCAAAAATTTAGCTAGAACATCTTCACAACCTGGGAAAACACAAACTTTAAATTTTTATATTGTTAATCAAGATTTTTATTTAGTAGATGTTCCAGGATATGGCTATGCGAAAGTTTCTCAGACACAACGAGAAAAATTTGGCGAAATGATTCAAGATTACCTTGAAACTAGAGAAAACTTAAAGGGATTGATTATTTTAGTTGATTCAAGGCATGAACCTACTAAAAACGATGTTGCGATGTATAACTATGCCTTGGTTCTTGAATTGCCAATTTTGGTAGTCTGTACAAAAATTGATAAAGTAAAGAAAAGCCAGCAAAATAAAGTTATATCCAATTTGAAGAAAAATTTTGATTTAGCACATGATAATGTTAGTGTATTAACTTATAGCTCTGTGCAAAAAACGCATGTTAAAGAAGTATGGACTTGGATTGAACAATATTTGTAAGACTAAAGTAAATAAAAATGGCCCATTAATGAGCCATTTTTATTTTGCCTTTTTTTTATCTTTATTGCTCTTCTTTTTTTTATCTTCAGGAACTGTAGCAAACTTATCAAATAATCTTTCTAAATTATCTTGCTTTTTAAAAGTTAATCCCATAGTTATCTTCCTTTCGTTTGTCTTATTATAATAAAAAAAGAAAGATTCGGCTAGTGCTAACTTACTATTAGAAATAATTATTATTATGTAAAGTAAATTGTTAATTTAAAAACCCATCCAGGCTTCCAGAAAGAAAGTTTGTGATAAAATTGATTCAGAAAATAAGGAAGTGAGTTTTTGGCAACAAAATTAATTGAAAATAAATTAAAGCTTTTGCCTGCTAATCCAGGCTGTTATTTGATGAAAGATATAAACGGTAAGGTTATTTATGTTGGTAAGTCAAAAAATCTGAAAAGCCGTGTTCGGTCATATTTTAAGAGTAAACAGGTTGGACGTAGGGCTGAATTAGTGCGTGAAATTCGAGATTATGACATTATCACTGTATCAACGGATAAAGAAGCATTTCTATTAGAAGTTACCTTAATTAAAAAATATCAACCTTACTATAATGTACAGTTGAAACAAGGAACGGGTTATCCTTATATTGAAATCACTAATGAACGCGATCCTCAAACTAAGTTAACTAGTATTGTGCGTAAGGATGGTGGATATTACTTTGGTCCATATCCTAATGTTTATGCGGCACAAGCAACATTAAAATTTATTCAAAAGCTTTTTCCTTTAAGAAGGTGCAATGGTAAACAGAAGAGACCATGTTTATATTATCATATGGGGCAGTGCTTAGGGGCTTGCTTTAAGGAAGTTCCCAAAGAAGAATACAGAGCACAAATTAAAAAAATCAAAAGTTTTTTAAATGGCGACATAATAGCAGTTAAACAAGATTTAAATAAGAGAATGGGTAAAGCTGCTGAAAATTTAGAATTTGAACGAGCAGCAGAAATTCGTGATCAACTCGCATATATTGAAGAAACAGTCGAAAAGCAAAAAATAATTTCTAATGACAATACTCAGCGTGATATTTTTAATTTTTATGTAGATAAATCATGGATTGCGATTCAAATTTTCTTTTTAAGACAGGCTAAGTTACTTAGAAGCGAAACAAGAATGTATCCCTTAACTGATGAAAGTGACCCCGAAGATGCATTTACTTCATTTATTGTGCAATTTTATGGTCAAAAAAATAGAGTATTACCTAGAGAAGTCTTAGTGCCAACTGGAATTGATAATGAAGCCTTAGGTGAAGTTTTACAAGTTCAAGTTAGAACTCCCATCAGAGGACAAAAAAAAGCACTATTAAAAATGGCAAAGGAAAATGCTAAACTTAAATTGGATGATAAGTTTAGGTTGTTAGAACTTGATAACCGCAAGACTAAGGGGGCACAAAAAGAAATCTTTGATGCTTTGACTCTGCCCTATGGACATGTGATTGAAAGCTTTGATCACTCCCACATTCAAGGAACAGATCCAGTTTCAGCACTAGTGGTTTTTAAAGACGGAGAACCTGACAAAAATTCATATCGAAAGTATAAATTGAAAGGTGAAGTTGAACATCAAAACGGGGGTGATGAAGTTCGTAATACGCGTGAAGTTGTTCGTCGTCGATATAGTCGTCTTTTACGTGAACATAGAAAAATGCCTGATCTCATCTTAATGGATGGTGGACAAATTCAAATTGATGCTTGCCAGGATATTTTGCGTAATGAATTGGATTTAAAAATACCGGTTGCTGGTATGGTTAAGGATAACAAGCACCGAACAAATCATCTGCTTTATGGTGACCCAATTAATGGCATACCCATGAAATTGATTCCACTTGATCCTAAATCACAAGGATTTTATCTAATGACTAGGATTCAGGATGAAGTACACCGATTTGCCATTACTTTTCATCGGCGTACACATGCAAAAAATGCCCTATCAAGTAAGCTTGATTCAATTAAGGGAATTGGTCCAAAAAGTAGAAATAAACTTTTAAGACAATTTGGATCTTTAAAGAAAATAAAGGAAGCAAGTATTGCAGAATTATGTTCAGCGGGATTAACTTTACCACAGGCGCAAACTGTTAAATTAACGTTGTGACGCTAATTTTATCGAATGTGCCAGAATTTTTGTGGTATAGTATTAAGGTTAGTGCAATTGGGAGGAAAAATACATGCCAACATTTGTCGATCAAACTAAGATTGAAGTGCAAGCTGGTAAAGGTGGAGATGGTATTGTTGCCTTTCGCCATGAAAAATATGTACCAAATGGCGGACCAGCCGGAGGTGATGGTGGTCGCGGTGGAAGTATTATTTTTGTTGCTGATAGTGGGTTAAGGACCTTGATGGATTTCCGTTATCGGCGCAAATTTAAGGCCGAGAATGGTGAAAACGGTCGTATAAAATCACAATATGGTCGTGGCGCCAAAGATCTCTATTTACGAGTACCGATTGGTACAACTGTATACGACTTTAACACTAATGAAGAAATCGGAGATCTAACCGAAAATAAGCAAGAGTTAATTGTTGCTCATGGTGGTCGTGGTGGTCGTGGAAATATTCATTTTGCTAATAGTGTTAATACTGCTCCAGAAATTGCTGAAAATGGTGAACCTGGTGAAGATCGTGTTCTACGCTTAGAACTTAAAGTACTAGCCGATGTTGGTTTAGTAGGCTTTCCATCAGTAGGTAAATCGACTTTATTATCAGTAGTAACAAAAGCAAAACCTAAGATTGGGGCCTATGATTTTACTACACTTACTCCTAATTTAGGAATAGTCATTCTTCCTGATGGTCGTGATTTTTCAGTGGCTGATTTGCCCGGATTAATCGAAGGAGCCAGTCAAGGCGTTGGTCTTGGTATTCAGTTTTTACGTCATATTGAAAGAACTAAAGTGATTTTGCATTTGGTATCAATGGATCCAGATAATGGTCGTAGCGCAATTGAGGATTATCAAAAAATTCGTAAGGAACTATTGTCTTATGACCAAAATCTAGAAAAAAGACGTGAAATAATTGTAGCCACGCAAATGGACTTACCTCAAGCTGCTGACAAGCTAGCTAAATTTAAGCAGGATTTAAAACAAGCTGCTATTAATGAAACGGTTTATCCAATTTCAAGTGTTACTCATCAGGGTATTGAGCAATTGATTAATAGTACTGCCACTTTAATAGAGCAAGTAGAGCAAGAACAGGCTAAAGAAAAAATAAAAGCTGGACCAGAGACTAAGGAATATCGATACGAAAAATCTAAGAAATATGAATTCACGATCGAAAAGCTTGAAGAGCATTTATTTAAAATTAAGGGTGAAGGTTTAGAAAAATTAGTTGCAAGAACCAACCTGGATTATCAAGATAGTATTATTCGTTTAGCTCGGCAATTAAAGAACTTAGGTGTAGATGAAGCACTACGTAAAAGTGGGGCTGTTGACGGTGACGAAGTTGTTATTGGCACATTTAATTTTGAATTTGTGCAATAAATTTAATAGAAAAGTTTGAAAATATGGAAAAAAATCGGTTTATTACAGGATATTCTGGACTCAGAGCATTGGCAGTTATTGGGGTGATTTTATATCATCTTAATCCCGATACTTTTATTGGTGGCTATCTTGGTGTACCGATATTTTTTGTTTTATCAGGATATTTAGTTACTTGTCAAATGTTAAAGTCATATGAAAAAGATGGTTTTTTTGATAACGTAAATTTTTATTGGAGTAGAATTAAAAAATTATATCCATCATTACTTTCGGTCTTATGGCTTTCTTCGGCGTATATATTATTATTTCAGCGCAATTTACTTGCTAATTTATGGCAAATCGTAGTTTCTAATGTACTAAGTGTTTATAACTTTTGGCAAATCTTTAATGGGCAAAGTTACTTTGAACGGTTTGCTGCTAATGAGTCACCTTTTGTCCATCTTTGGACAATGTCAATTAATGGGCAATTTTATCTTTTATGGCCATTAGTCGTTTATCTACTTGTCAAGTATGCAAAGAATAAAAAAGTAATGGTCAAAATTCTTTCGGGGTTTTCTCTACTTTCTGCTCTTGAAATGGCAATTATGTATCGAATTGGTGTTAATATTAATAGGATTTATTACGGTACTGATACACGTTTTTTTGCTTTAGGGATAGGAGCAGTATTAGCCGTATTATGGCCAATAAATAAACTGAAGACCGAAATTAAGCAAAATAAAGCTTATTTTTTGGATGGCATGGGTTTTGTTGCCTTATTTATTATTTTATTGATGTTTTTTAGTCCAGCAATGAATGCTGAAGGACCATTTCCTTATTATGGTGGGATGTTGTTATTTACGATAGCAACAACTATCTTTGTGGCTGTTATTGCTCATCCATGTAGTCACTGGAATAGATGGATGACTAATCCAGTTTTTAATTGGCTCGGTTCTAGAAGCTATGGTATATATTTATATCAATTTCCAGTTATGATTTTTTTCGAAGATAAAGTATCTAATCTAGCTGAATATGCTTTTTTATACCATTTATTTGAAATTGCGATAATTCTTGTCTTAAGTGAATTGTCATATCGTTTTATTGAAAAGCCATTGAGTAAAATTAGTCTATCTTCTACCAAAAAATACCTAAAAAAAGTTTTAAATTTTAAGACAAAAAATTACGGTTCTAAAATCCAGGCTTTAGTAATAAGTTTAATTTTTATTTGCGGTAGTATTGCTATCATTGTTTCACCAATGGTTAAAGCTCAAGATTATAATCAGTCGCAGTTAGCTGTAAGAATTCGAAAGAATTGTCGGCAGCAAAAAAAAGAGAATCAACTGGCCATTGCCAAAATAAAAAAAAGTAAGAAAAAAGATCAAAAAAGAGCTAAACTAATTAAAGTAGCTAATAAGACTGCAAAGAGCCACCCAGTCAATCGGTTATATAAAAAATATGGAATTTCACAACTTGATTTACAATTAGCACATAAAGTTCAATTAACGGCAATTGGTGATTCTGTTATGGCAAGTTCTAGTAACGATTTAACACGGTTAATGCCTAAATCTATTATTGATGCGGCTGTTTCTAGACAAGTAAACGCATCTTTTGGGTTACTTGACCATTACAAGTCTCAGCATGTCTTAGCTGACAATGTATTAATTGCTTTAGGAACAAATGGAGCTTTTCCAATGTCTGACTTAAATCAACTAATGCAACTAATAGGATCTAAGCGGCAAGTTTTTTGGATTAATACTTATGTACCCAATAGACCGTGGCAAAATCAGGTCAATCAATCTTTAGCTAAAGCGGCTAGACGTTATCATAATTTAAATATTATTGATTGGTGCAACTATGCAAAAAGTCATCCCAATTGGTTTTATGATGATCATACTCATCCTACACCAATCGGTTCAAAATATTATAGCGCTTTTGTTGTCAAAGCAATCGTTAAGCATGCAAAATTTTAGAATGGGAAATTTATGGAGTTACAATTTTTAGGTACAGGAGCAGGGCAACCATCAAAGCAACGCAACGTATCAAGCATTGCCCTTAAAATGCTTGATGAATTAAATGAGATTTGGTTATTTGATGTAGGTGAAGCTACGCAACATCAAATTTTGCGGACTAATATTCGAATGCGCAAGATAACAAAAATATTCATTTCACATAATCATGGCGATCATATTTTTGGCCTGCCTGGCTTTTTGGCAACTAGATCATTTCAAGGCGATGTTGGTCCCATAACAATTTATGGTCCCCCAGGCTTAGAACAATTTGTTAGAACTTCTTTAAAAGTATCAAGAACAAAAATTTCCTATCCAATTAGGTTTGTACCGCTAGAAAAGGGTGGCCTGATTTTTCAAGGCAATGGATTTAGCGTTTTCGCAGAAAAATTAGAACATCGAGTGCCTAGTTTTGGCTATCGCGTAGTTGAAGATCCTCATCAAGGTGAACTTTTAATGGATAAATTAGCGCAATATAATATACCTAATGGACCATTACTTGGTAAACTAAAAAATGGGGAGAAAATCGTTTTGGATGATAATACGATTTTGGATGGACGCGATTTTTTAGGTCCATCTAAGGCTGGGCGGATAATTTCAATTATTTATGATACCCGTTCAACGGCAACAATTGCACAGCTAGCTAAAAATGCTGATGTCTTGGTTCATGAGTCTACTTTTGCTGGTAACGAAGCAGATTTAGCGTATTCTTATTATCATTCGACTGCGGTAGAAGCGGCTAAGGTTGCGCAAGCTAATGGGGTAAAGCGTTTGTATTTAAACCATATTTCAGCTAGATACTTAGGTGCAAAAGCAAAAAAATTAGTGCAACAAGCGGAGAAGATATTCCCCAATACTAAATTGGCTAATGATTTTGATCGAGTTATAATTCCAATGAAAGGTGAAGAAAAATGAGCGATTCATTAAGAGATAAAGTGGTTGTTATTACAGGAGCTTCAAGTGGTATAGGTCATTCAATTGCCTTAGAGAGTGCTGGTCGTGGTGCTACAGTTGTTTTAATTGCAAGAAGAAAAGATGAACTTGATCATCTTGCAGCTGAGGCACATGAACTTTCCGGTGCTCCAGCTTATGCATTTGTCACTGATATGGGGGAGAGCGACGCAATTGATGCTACTTTTAAAAATATAATTAAGGTAACAAATCATATTGATTATTTAGTCAATTGCGCCGGATTTGGAAAATTTGGTAACTTTGTCGAGATGGATCGGCGCGAAATAACTGCCATGTTTCAAGTCAATGTATTAGGTTTAATGTATTTTACGAGACTAATTGGTCGAGTGATGATGGACCAAAAGGCAGGGCAAATTATAAACTTTGGTTCAATTGCTGGCAAAATTCCAACAGTTAAATCTGCGGCATACAGTGCATCAAAAGCAGCTGTTATTCAATTTTCTAATGTATTACGCTTAGAATTAAAACCCTTTGGCGTTAAGGTGATGACTGTTAATCCAGGTCCAGTTTATACTAACTTTTTTAATATTGCTGATAAAACTGGACATTATGTTGAAAATATTCAAGGATATATGCTTGACCCTGATGATGTTTCTTGGCAAGTGGTACATTATTTTGGTAGCAATAAGCGCGAACTAAATATTCCTATTAGTCTTGCCGTGTATGCGAAGCTGTATAATTTATTTCCAAGTATCGGTGACAAATTATCTATTAAGTATGCTTCCAGAAAGTAGTTCAACCAATGAAAAATAAAATTGATCAGTTAAAATTAATTTTAACTTTAATTCTTAGCTTGTTATCGGTAATTTTTGTAGTTATTAATACTGGCAATGTGGCAATCAATTTTGGTTTATTTAAACTCAATTTACCCTTAATTATTATTTTAGTTTTAATGCTAATTATTGGTGTTTTAATCGGCTGGTTTTGGGGTTCAAATGGACATAATCATGATAAGAATAACTAATATATCTTGATTTATTTGGGATACAATAGTATCATTAACAAGCGTGAAGTGTTTAAGGCCCTTATTAATAGTGACCGGAAAACCTAATTTACAATAAAGGAGATCAATTAAATGGCAGTTCCTAAGAGACATACTTCTAAGCAAAAGAAACGTTCACGTCGTGGTCATATCAAATTAACTGTTCCAGCAATGCATTACGATGCAACTACTGGTGAATACCGTTTGAGCCACCGCGTTTCACCTAAAGGTTATTACAAAGGTCGTCAAGTTGCTACAGAAGCTAATAGCAGTGACAACCAATAATATGAAAAAAACACCGATTATTGGTGTTTTTTTTTACCTAAAAGAATCTGTTGAGTAAGAGGAAAATGATGGAAATAGTATTTTTGAGTTCAAGTGACATCCATGGCTATATATTACCGACTGATTATCAAAATTTCGGAACTGAAGATGCTTCTTTTGGTTTAAGTCGAGTAAGTAGCGTAATTAAGTCAGAGCGAGCAAAATATGACGCTAATAACGTTATTGTAGCAGATACAGGAGATTGCTTACAAGGCTCTCCTTTAGCCGCATATGTTCATACAGCAGATGAGACTGCCCTAAAACAATACACTGACTTATATAATGCTGTTGGCTATGATGTACGCTGTTTAGGGAATCATGATTTTAATTTTGGCCTAACTTATTTAAGACAATACATTAATTACAATCACTCAACTTTATTAAATGCCAATATTTTAGCAAAGAAGACTGCTCAACCGGCTTTTGGTCAAGGCTACTGTATAATTACTAAAAATGGCATCAAGATAGGCATAATTGGAGTAACAACTAAACGAGTTCCTGCATGGGAACCAGCAGAGAATGTTACAGGCTTGAAATTTTTGTCTGCTTTTGATCAAGTTAGATATTATACACAAATTATACGAGCTGAAGTTGATATTTTAGCAGTTATTTACCATGGCGGCTTTGAAGCCGATATACATACTGGTCAAGCAACAGAACCAAAAACTGGTGAAAACGAGGGATATCAAATTTTAAAAGAAATTCCAGAAATTGATGTTTTTTTGACAGGTCATCAACACCAAAAAATGAGTTTAGAAGTTTTTGATACGGCAATTGTTCAACCTGGATATCGCGGAGAAGCTGTTGGTAAGGTTGTCGTTGAAATAGATGAAGACACTAAAAAAATCCAATCAACAACTGCAAGTTTAATTGATACAAAAGATTATTGCCCTGATAAAGAAATAATTTCTTTATGTTCAGGTTTAAATAAGCAAACTGAAAACTGGCTTGATCAACCAATTGCTTATTTAAATGCTCCAGCAAAAATAGATAACGCTCAAAAAGCTAGACTTCAAGGAGCCCCTTTTGTCAATCTTTTACAACAAATGCAGCTATATTATACTCAGGCGGATATCTCGGCAACTGCAGTAATGAGTGAAACCGCAAAAGGATTCGAGCAAAAAGTAACAATGCGTGATATTTTGCTTAACTATCCGTATGCTAATCAGTTATGCCGTGTAAAATTAACTGGAAAAGAATTAAGACAAATTATTGAACATAGTCTTTCATTTTTAATTAAAAATGATCAAGGTAAAATTGAATTTGCTCCTAAGTATCAGAATCTACTTTTTAATTTTGATACGTTCTATCCTATAAATTATCAAGCTGAAATTGATCGTCCCATTGGGCAAAGGCTAACCAAATTAGAACTTGATGGACAAGAAATTGCAGATGGACAAATCTACCGTTTGGCAGTCAATAATTATCGCGCAATGGGTGGCGGTTTTTATCCCGTCTATAATTTAGACAAAATTGAAGAGATATATGACAAGGATTATGTACAAATGTTTCAAGAATTTTTGACTCAGATTAAGCCGAAGGTTGATTTAGTTAAAAATTATTCTTTTAAATAAAAAAGCAGGCGGTATTGCCGACTGCTTTTTTATTTGAAATTTGAATACTTATTTTTATCTTTAGTTGAATGAGCTGTAATTGTTGGGATAGTTGCTGCAAATAGTAGTCCAAAAATGATACCTACAACTATAGCTTCACCAAAATTAAAGACGTTCTGCGTTAAAGGTGCAGCAATAAAACCAACGATTAACATATAAACAATACTCCAACCAATAGTTACAATATATCGCCCCATAAAAGTTCCCTCTTTCATAGATGAATTTTAACAAAGTTAGCGTTTGATTTCAAATCTTAAAGGTGGTTTTTGGTATACTTATATTAGGAAGAAAGGTGGCATGAAGAATGAAAATGGCTGCGTTGCAGAATATTAGTGCATTTACATTGTTAGAAAGTCCAACAAAAATTAAAGACTTGTTGCTAGCTGCCAAAAAACAAGGTTATGAGGCAATCAGCCTAACAGATATTAATGTTACTTATGGGTTAGTAAATTTTTTCGAATTAGCTCAAGAAGTAGGTATTAAGCCACTTTTAGGAATGCAAATTCGAGTGAATGGCTTAATTGATACTTTTAATCAATATGATTTGATTGTCTTAGCAAAAAATGATGCCGGTTACCGTAATCTTTTACGCTTATCAAGCAGAATCAACCTAAAAACTGATAACGGAACTAATAAAAAAGTTTTGACTTTGACAGAGCTAACTAAAGATTTGACCAATTTAATTTTAATTGTTCCAGCCAATTCTTATAGTGAACTTTTGAATTTGCAAGGACAAGACGAACGATTAGGCAATGATTTTGTACGAAAACTAATTGGGATTATACCCAAATCAAGTGAATTGTATTTAGGAGTTTACGGGTCACCAAAACAAAAAGTTTATATTTCATATGTAAAAATGCTAGCTAAACAATTTAAACTACCCTTAGTTTGCGTTGAAGATACACGTTATTTAAAGCCCGAAAATCAATTCTTACGGCATACTTTAAAATCTGTTAAAAATGGTAGTGTATTACCCGATGTTCAATCTTTAGCAAAGCAAAGTGGCTCGCACTATTTACCTTCAACTGAGGAAATAAGTGAGCGTTACCATAGTTTAGATCTTGATCAGGCAGTCAGCAATACATGGGAAATAGCTAATAAATGTACAGCACAAATTACCTTTCAATTGCCAGTTTTACCTAAGTATAAACAGAATAAGTTTCAAACTTCTAAAGAATATCTTAATGAGTTAGCGCAACAGGGATTGAAACAGCGTTTCAGTGGACAAACTGTGCCAATGCAATATCAGCATCAATTAGATTACGAGTTAAAAGTGATTGATGAAATGGATTTTAATGATTACTTTTTAATTGTATGGGATGTTGTTAGTTATTGTCACCGTGTGAATATTGCTATGGGACCGGGACGTGGTTCAGCTTGTGGTTCACTTGTCTCGTATGCTTTGAAAATTACTGAAGTAGATCCAATTCAATATAATTTGTTGTTTGAACGCTTTTTGAATCCTGCGCGGCATGAAATGCCAGATATTGATTTGGATATTCCAGATAATCGGCGTGATGCTGTAATTAAGTATATGTACGAAAAGTATGGCATGGACCACGCTGCTCAAATTCTTACTTTTGGTACCTTAGCAGCAAAGCAGGTTTTACGTGATACTGGGAGAGTTTTTGGTCTAAGTGAGGCCGAATTGAGTAAATGGTCAAATAGTGTTCCTTTTTCTAAAGGAAAGATTACTCTAAAACAAGCATATGAATCTTCTCCTGAAATGAAACTCTTGGTAAATGCAAATGAAAAAAATAAGCTGTTATTTAAAACGGCGCAAGAATTAGAAGGCTTACCGCGGCACTATTCCATTCATGCTGCAGGGTTAGTTATTAGTGATAATTCAATTGCAGCAATTAGTGGCTTGCAAGCAGGGCAATTTGGGATACCTGTTACTCAGCAAACTAAGGCATATGTTGAAGCTTTAGGACTACTAAAAATTGATTTTTTAGGGTTGCGTAATTTAACTATTTTAGGCGAAACTGAGGAATTAATTCATGCTCAAGGGAAGAAATTTAATGCCAATCAAATTCCACTTGATGATTTTGAAACCATCAGGTTATTTCAAACAGGTAATACAGGGTTGATTTTTCAGTTTGAATCAAGTGGTATCAAAGAGGTGTTACGCCGGCTTCATCCAGATAATTTTGAAGACTTAGTGGCAGTAAATGCGCTTTATCGACCTGGCCCAATGCAAAATATTTCATCTTTTATTGCTCGAAAACAGGGAAAAGAAAAAGTAATTTATCCAGATGCTAGTTTAAAGAAAATATTAGCGCCAACATATGGTATCTTGGTTTATCAAGAACAAGTTATGCAAACCGCACAAGTTTTAGCTGGCTTTTCTCTAGGAGAAGCCGATATCTTACGGCGTGCAATGTCGAAAAAAAATCAAGTTGTCATTGAACAAGAACGTAGTAAATTTATAGCTGGTGCAATAAAGAAAGGCCGTTCTAAAGACGTAGCTGAAAAAGTTTATAATTATATTGCAGAATTTGCTAATTATGGCTTTAACCGCTCACATGCGGTTGCTTATACCAAATTGGCCTTTTGGCTGGCTTTCTTACAGGTTCATTATTCGACTGAATTTTATACAGCAATGTTGAATTCCACAAGTGCAAATCAGTTGAAGACAAATGATTTAGTAATGCAAGCTCAAGAATTAGGGGTGAAAATTTTACCACCAGATATTAATCAAAGCGGCTTAGATTATGAAATTAAAAATGGGAAAATAATTGTTGGTTTACGTGCCATTAAAAATATCCGTCTTGATTTTTTAAAGCAAATAATTGAAGTTCGAGCAAAAAGTAAATTTACATCTTTTAGTGATTTTTTACGGCAGGTTGATCCTAAATTCATTCAACCCAAAGTGATTCAAACGCTAATTAAAGCAGGTTGTTTTGATCGGCTGGATCCCAATCGCAATGAATTATTAGAAAATAGTCAAGAAATCATTGAAAATGTTGAACTAACAGGTAAAAATATTGCTCTTTCAGAAAGTCTAGGGGGTGTACCACTTAAACAAGCTCCCATGCCTTCGAAACAAGAAAAAGCGCAAATGGAAGAAGAAACCTTAGGCTTTTCAACGCTTACGTCGCCATTAATTGCTGTACAAAAATATGCAGTAAAATTTAATGCCAAGCCTTTGAGTCAATTTAACATAAATGAAACGGGTATCGCCGTTGGAAAATTAATGGCTTTAAAATTAATTAAGACTAAAAAAGGGGCAGCAATGGCTTTTAGTGTGTTTGCTGATTCAACTAGTCGCCAAGATATTGTTATCTTTCCTGGTGTTTATGACCAGTTTAAAGCAAACTTAAAGGTCGGTACTATTTACTTATTAGAAATAAAAGTTCAAAATGATCGTTATGATACAAGCCGAAAACAATATTTATTAAATAAATTAAAAATTGTTAATTTTAAAAGTTAGGGTATCAAATAGCAACTTATTAACTGTTAACGCTAACACATTAAAAGTTAGCCAAAACGGGATAATATATAATTTTTTTGAGATTTTTTTATAAATTAATGTTAGAATTTAACTGATGTGAGAAATTACACAATAAAATCTTGATGAGGTGAATTCATGAAACGAATTGGTATTTTAACAAGTGGCGGGGATGCTCCCGGTATGAATGCAGCTATTAGAGCTGTTACTAAAACTGCTATTCATCATGGACTTGGTGTTGTTGGTATTCGTTATGGTTTTGCCGGGTTAGTTGCAGGAGATTTTGTTACACTAACTGCTGAAAATGTTGACCACTTGATTAATTTAGGTGGTACATTTCTTTATAGTGCTCGTTATCCAGAATTTGCACAAAAAGATGTGCAAGAAAAAGGTGTGGAGCAATTAAAGAAGCACGATATTGATACTGTTATCGTAATTGGCGGTGATGGATCTTATCATGGTGCACTTGCTTTAACTCGCTTGGGCATTAATTCAATTGGTTTGCCAGGTACTATTGACAATGATATTCCATATACTGAATATACAATTGGATTAGATACTGCATGCCAAACAGCCATGCAAGCTATCGATAAAATTCGTGATACGGCAAGTAGCCATCATCGCGTGTTCATTGTTAATGTGATGGGCCGCAATTGTGGTGATATTGCCATGCGGGTAGGTTTAGCAAGTGGTGCAGATGCAATTGTTGTTCCTGAGCAATCATATGATATTAAAGAAATTGCTGAAACATTGAAACGCGGCTTTGCAGATGGCAAGGATAATGGTATTATCGTATTAGCTGAAGGTGTGATGACTGCCGATGACTTTAGAAACGAGCTTTTAAAGTATGGTGATTTTGATGCCCGAGCTAATATCTTAGGTCACATGCAACGTGGTGGTTCACCATCTGTTTTGGATAGAATCAATGCTACAAAGATGGGAAATTATGCGGTTAAGTTACTTCTTGATGGTAAAGGCGGTTTAGCTGTCGGTATGGAGAATGGAAAACTTGAAACTCATGATATCCTTGATTTATTTGATGGAAAACATGACAGTGATGAAACATTAATAGATATTAATAAAGAAATGACTAAATAGTCAATTTGAGGAGATTTTTAGATAATGAAGAAAACTAAAATTGTTAGTACGTTAGGACCAGCTTCTAATGATGTTGCAACTATTACAGCTTTAGCTAAGGCTGGTGCAAATGTATTTCGTTTTAACTTCTCACACGGGGACCATGCTGAACACCTTTCACGGATGAACATGGTTCGCCAAGTTGAAAAGGAAACTGGTTTAGTTCTAGGTATTGCATTAGATACTAAAGGGGCTGAAATTAGAACTACTGACCAAGAAGGTGGCAAGTTTACTATTAATACTGGTGATGAAATTCGTGTTTCAATGGATGATTCACAAGCAGGTAACAAAGATAAAATTCATGTCACTTATGAAGGATTATACGATGACACTCATGTTGGGGGACACGTTTTAATCGATGATGGTTTGGTCGACTTGTTAATCAAGGAAAAAGATGATGCTAACAAAGAATTAGTTTGTGAAGCTCAAAATACTGGTGTCATTGGATCAAAGAAGGGTGTTAATGCACCTGGAGTTGAAATTCGTCTTCCAGGAATTACTGAAAAAGATGCTGATGATATTAAATTTGGTCTTGAACATGGAATTAACTTCATTTTTGCCTCATTTGCCCGTAAGGCACAGGATATTTTAGATATTCGTAAGCTTTGCGAAGATGCTGGTTGTGATTACGTTAAGATTTATCCTAAGATTGAATCACAAGAAGGTATCAATAATGCTGATGAAATTTTACAAGTTTCAGATGGTTTAATGGTTGCTCGTGGTGACATGGGAGTAGAAATTCCATTTATCGATGTTCCATTTGTGCAAAAGGATTTAATCAAGCGTGCTAATGCGCTGGGTAAGCCAGTTATCACAGCCACACAAATGCTTGATTCAATGCAAGAAAATCCACGTCCGACTCGTGCTGAAGTCTCTGATGTTGCCAATGCAGTTTTAGACGGAACAGATGCTACAATGTTATCTGGTGAATCAGCTAATGGTCTTTATCCAATTAATGCTGTTAAAGCGATGGCCGAAATCGATGAAAGAACTGAAGACGAATTGCTTAAGCGCAATACTTTGGCTTTGCAAAGATTTGAAGAGTACAAGGGTTCTAATGTTACTGAAGCAATTGGTGAATCAGTAGTTCGGACAGCTCAAGAATTAGGAGTTAAAACAATTATTACTGCTACTAATTCTGGTTATACTGCAAGAATGATTTCTAAGTATCGTCCAAATGCAAATATTTTGGCTTTGACTTTTGATGAAAAGATTCAACGTTCATTGGGAATTACTTGGGGTGTACAAGCACTACTTACTGACAAGCCTTCATCAACTGATGATATGTTTGAAGTAGCTGCTAAGGTTGCTAAGGAACAAGGTTATGTTAAAGATGGTGATTTAGTAATTATTGTTGCTGGTGTACCGGTTGGTGATTCAGGTACAACTAACTTAATGAAGTTGCAAATTATCGGTAGCAAACTAGCTCAAGGACTAGGTGTTGGTAACGGTTCCGTTGTAGGAAAAACATTAGTAGTTAACAGTGCCGAAGAAGCCAATAGCCAAATTAAAGAAGGCGATATTCTTGTTGCTAAGACTACTGATCCTGATTACTTGCCTGCAATTAAAAAAGCTTCTGGTTTAGTAGTTGAAGCTTCGGGATTGACTTCTCATGCAGCAATTGTAGGATTATCGCTTGGAATTCCTGTTGTAGTTGGGGTAACTGATGCAACTGAAAAAATTGCAAGTAATATAACTATTACTGTTGATGCACGTCGTGGTGCCATTTATCAAGGTGAAATTGCTAACCTTTAATTAGCAGTAATAAATAATTAAAATAGTCAGCCGATTGGCTGGCTATTTTAATTTTAATCAAGTATTCGCCCTTAATTAATATTGACTTATATCACTTTACTATTCTAAAATGTTATACTTAATGAAAAGAAATATTATATTTTAGGGGAGTGCAGATAATGCTGGGCACGGTCGCAACAGGTAAGATAATTGATCAAAATGAGAACTCATTTTACGTTCAAGTTGAAGGAATAACTTATGAATTAAAGCAAAAAGAACTTACACAAGACGAAAGACCTAATTTGGGTGATCAAATTCAAGGTTTTTTATATGATGATAAGCAACATAATCGCCAAATGACGCAGTTTTTGCCCTTTGTTCAAGCTGATCAATATGGTTGGAGTAAAGTAACTGAGGTGAAATATGATTTGGGGGTTTTTGTTGATATAGGATTACCTGATAAAGATGTAGTGGTATCAGTGGATGACTTGCCCTTTGATAAAAGCCATTGGCCCCATAAAGATGACCAACTTTTGGTTCATTTAGAAACAGATCATAAAGATCGTATTTGGGCCAAATTAGCTGATGAAGATATTTTTAATCAGCTATCGACGCATTTTCCCAATAATATGGAAAATAAAGATATTTTTGGCACCGTTTATTCAAGCCGCGAGGTAGGGGCATTTGTTATTACTAGCGATTATTATCTAGGCTTTGTTCATTCTTCCCAAATGGGAAGACCATTACGTTTAGGGGAACAGTTCAAGGGTCGCGTAATTGGAGTGAGTCAATACGGTCGTTTAAATTTAAGCAGTTTACCACGAGCCTTTGAAGAAATTGATGAAGATGCTGAGATGATTTTAATGAGTTTGCGCCGAAAAAGTGATTTAACTTTGCCTTTTTACGATAAATCAGATGCTCAAGAAATTAAGAATTATTTTGGTATATCTAAGTCTTCTTTTAAACGGGCAGTAGGTCATTTGCTTAAAGCAAAATATATTACAGAAGATAAGGTAG
Source organism: Lactobacillus sp. ESL0233 (assembly GCF_003692995.1). Lineage (NCBI taxonomy): Bacteria > Bacillati > Bacillota > Bacilli > Lactobacillales > Lactobacillaceae > Lactobacillus > Lactobacillus sp. ESL0233. The sequence goes on from NZ_REHH01000007.1 coordinate 87,893, forward strand.
CTGGAACAATCACGTTAATTAAAGATCCTAAAGCAATTGAAAATGAATAATTTACAGGAAAATGTTGATGATTATTTGAGACATTGTCAAATTGAACGGGGCTTAAGTAATAATACTTGTATCGCTTATCGGCAGGATTTAACTAATTTTTTAATATTTTTAAAAAAAGAGAAGATAACTTCTTGGCCAACTAAGGCAATTGATATTGATGCATTTTTGGCTGAATTACGGGATGAAAATAAAGCAACCAGTTCGATTAGTCGTATGATATCTAGTTTACGCAAATTTTATCAATGGCTTGTACGCCAGCATATTCAAAAGTTAAATCCGATGCAAGAAATTGATTCACCTAAAAAGCAACACTTATTACCAGTCGCTTTAAGTGTTAAAGAGGTAACTACCCTTTTAGAACAACCAGATATAAATAAAAAATTGGGCATACGTGACCGTGCTTTATTAGAAACGCTATATGCTACTGGTATTAGAGTTAGTGAATTGATTAATTTAAAATTTACCGACTTACATACTGATTTAGGATTGTTAAAGGTATTTGGAAAGGGATCAAAGGAACGCTTAATTCCAATCAGTGAGGTGGCTATCTCCTGGATTGAAAAATACCAAAAAGAGGTACGTGATGGACTGCTTTTAAGTGTTGGCAAATATAATGATTACATTTTTCTTAATAACCGTGGTGGGTCGTTAACTAGACAGGCCGTCTGGCAAATAATAAAGCATTATTGTCAAACAGCCCAAATTCAAAAAAATGTAACACCACACACTTTACGCCATACTTTTGCTACTCATTTGTTAGAAAATGGGGCCGATTTGCGTGTGGTTCAAGAAATACTAGGACACACTGACATTAGTACTACACAAATTTATACTAATTTGTCACAAAAGCACATTTTAGAAGTATATTCAAAGACGCATCCGCGAATTTAGGTAATTTATGCTAATTGAATGTAAGAAGGACAATGAAAAAATTGCTATGGGACTTTTGTCTTATTTAGATGATTTTAAAAATATTAATGTTTTAAAAGAAGAAATTGAACTAAATAAAAATAGTAGCGAGTTTCAGCTTTATTTGTATCGTGAGTTAAATTTAAATTTTATTGGTGTAATCGGTATTCAAAATTATAAAGATTTTATTGTCGTTCGGTATCTTTCATTGTCTCCCAACTATCGCCAACTTAGGTATAAAGGTAAAATTATACATGAACTGGCATGCAATAATCCTGATAAACGGATTACGGCACTGCCTGAATTTACTAAATTAGTTGAATATTTTAAAAATAAGGAATTATGAGTAATAATCTAACTTTAGAATTACCAAATTTTGAAGGTCCACTTGACCTACTGTTACATTTGATTAAATCACAAAAAATCGATATTTATGATATTCCGATTGCTCAAATTACTAGTCAATATTTGGCATATCTCCATGAAATGCAACGACTAAATTTGAAAATTGCTGGTGAATATTTTGTGATGTCTTCTATATTATTGCGGATAAAATCACAATCACTTTTGCCACAAAATGATTTTGTCAATGAAGATGAACCAGAAGAAGACCCTAGAGACGAATTAGTTCAGCAATTAGTTCAATACTCTGTTTTTAAAAAAATTTCGGCATACTTTAAAGAACGTAATGAAAAAGTACCAATTACAGCATCTAAAGAAGAGAGTGTGCCCCAAACTAAAGAAATTCAACCTCTACCTTTAGGACAAATAACTTCATCTGACTTAGCTAATACTTTTATTGTGATTTTACAACGTTTAAAATTACGCCATCCTAATCTTGCTTCAGTCAAAGTAAATGCAAAATCTATAACGCAAATGATTGATTTTTTGCGAGAAAAACTCGCTGAGAATAAAGTTATTAGTTTTTTTTCTTGCACAGATCAATTACAAAATCTATCTGATTTTATTGGTCTATTTTTAGCATTACTTGAACTTTGCAAGAAGAAGGAGATTAAGGTTAAACAAGCTTGTACTTTTGGTGATTTAAAATTAGAAAGAATTGATAATAATGGTAAGTAAAATAGCTCAGCTAGAAGCATTATTGTATCTTGCTGGTGATAACGGAATTGAGAGTGAAAATCTTTGTGAGTTATTACATGTGGAGCAATCTGCTTTAGGTGAAATGGCTACCAAATTGACTAGCCAGCTTAAAGCAAACGTTGATTCTGGATTACAAGTACTACATGTTAATCATAATTATAAGCTGACTACTAGGCCTGAAGTTAGTAAAACTGTTACTAGCTTTTTTCAAAGAGATTTAACTAAAACTTTGAGTCAATCAGCGCTTGAAATATTAGCTATTATTGCATATAAACAGCCTATCACGCGTATTGAAGTTGATCAAATTCGGGGAGTTAATTCATCAAGCGCATTACAAACGTTAATTTGGCGCGGATTAATTAAGGTTCAAGGTAAAAAGGATGTTGCTGGACACCCCAATTTATATGTTACTAGTGATTATTTTTTGCAATACTTTGGATATCAAAGTTTAGCCGATTTACCGTTAATTGAAGATTTTGAAGTTAACGAAATTAATGCTGATGGAGAAATTGACTTATTTACCACTAAAGGACAAGCAGATAAAAATTTAGCGAAGTTGCCAAAAGGAGAATAATAATGGTTTTAGAACGTTTACAAAAAGTAATTGCCGAAGCTGGTATTGCCTCGCGCCGAAAAGCCGAAAAAATGATTGAAGAAGGTAGGGTAACAGTTGATGGCGCAATTATTACCCAACTTGGTACTAAGGTAGATACCTTTAGCAATATAACGGTTGACGGTGAACCAATTGAACGTGAGAGTTTGCATACGTATCTTTTTTATAAGCCGCGAGGTGTAGTTTCAACCGTAAGTGATGATAAAGGCAGAAAAACGGTAGCTGATTATTTTAAAGATTTACCGTATCGTTTATACCCCATAGGTAGGCTTGACTATGATACATCAGGGTTGTTGTTAATGACAAATGATGGCCAGTTAGCCAATTTACTAATGCATCCACGCAGTGAAGTAGCCAAGGTCTATGTAGCAAAAATTAATGGTCAGCTACTGCCTGAAGAAATAGGGCTGCTTAAGCGAGGAGTAACGATTGATCATCAAAAATGTGCTCCGGCAAAAGTTAAAATTATTCGGACGGATAAAAAGAAGAATATGCAAATAGTGCAATTAACGATTCATGAAGGTCATTATCACCAAGTGAAGCGGATGTTTAAAGCCGTTAATCATCAAGTAAGAAAACTTTCACGCGAAAGATATTCCTTTTTAACCTTAGATTCATTAATTTCTGGTAAGTACCGTGAATTAAGTCATGCTGAGGTTGACAGATTAAAGCAGGTAGATTAGTATTATATTGTAGTTAAATATCGAGTTTGTTGTCTTCATGGCAGGGTGAAAATCCCGACCGGTGGTGAAAGTCCACGACCCACGTAAGTGGTGGAATCGTTTAAGATACCGATAGTTAAAGTCTAGATGAAAGAAGACAGACTAAACTAAGAGCCAAGATGATACTTACTTTTAATTGGTCTGTTGCTAGAAGCAACAGACCAATTATTTTTTCGGAGGTAAGTTCATTGAAAACAAAGAATGGAAGTAAATTGGCCAATATTATTGCTTATGCGTTGATTGGTACAATTGCATTTATCTTGATGTTTATTGCATTTCCCTTGCCAGTAGCAAGTTTTTTAAAGTTTGATTTTTCAGACGTAATTGTTACTATTGGGACATTTTTATTCGGCGCTGGGCCAGGAATATTTATTGCTTTTATTAGAATGTTTATTTCTTTAATTTATAAAGGTTTTTCATTGCCGAGTATAGTAGGTCAATTAGCAGCTTTTGTGGCAACAATTTCATTTGCATTGCCTTTTTACTTTTTCACTAAAAAAATTAATGTTCATGAAAAAAATATGGTAAAAAGACATCTACAACCAATATTAGGAGTTATTTTAGGAATTATTGCAATGACTTTAGTTTTGTCTGTACTCAATGCATTAGTTTTGACCCCTGTTTATGCTGTAACAACTGTTCCCAATTTACCAAAAATTGATGGTTATTCGGGTTTATTAAGTTTTACAGAAAAAGTTTACTTGAGGCAATTACTTCATATTCCATCAATGACCAGCTATATTGCAGGAATTATTGTTCCTTTTAATTTAGTTAAGGGTGCCATTAACGGCATAGTAGTTTATTTACTTTTTGAAACAGTTTTGGGTAGTTTAAAGCCATTTGTACAGCGCTATTTTAATTTAAAAAATTAATTTTTTACTAGATCTTAATCGACCACGTATGAGGTCGATTTTTTTATCCAAAATAATAATTAAATATGCTAAAATAAAACAAGCTAAGTGAAGGAGGTTTTTATTTTAGATGAGCCATGAACCCAAAGGCCCGTATTTACATTACGAGCGTCCAAGTGAATCTAGAACAGTGATCCATAAAGCAACATCAAGAGGGTGGATTGTGTGGATGGTTATTCTGGTTCTGAGTATTATTGCACTTGTACCGCTTGTGCATCACTTAGCTGCAAATGGACAAACAAGTGAGCAAGTAGTTGAATTAAAGAAATCGGTAAAAAAGCATGACAAGCTAAAAAAATCGGTTGTACCTCAAAACCGACTTCAGCCAAAAGCTGAACAAAAGAAAAAAAGGCACCCCCCAAAAGTGCAAACTAAGCCTACACAGTATGTAGCAAAAAGCGGAGATTCATTATCAAGTATTGCCGAAAAATTTGATTTAAGTATTGAAGAGCTCGCAAGTCTAAATCAGCTCAATGTAGATAGCCAAGTTAAAGTTAATCAAATACTTAAAGTGAAATAAATATAGAAAGGATAGGGACTGAATGTCCCTTTTTTATTGGAATGCAAGTAGCAATTGATGGTCCAGCTTCAGCTGGAAAAAGTACAGTGGCAAAACTGATCGCACAAAAATTAAATTTTATTTATATTGATACTGGAGCAATGTATCGTGCATGTACGTTAATTGCCCAAAAGCATGGTATAGATTATAGTAATGAAGCAGAAATTTTAAAAGCAGTTGAAGCAGAAGGAATAGAATTTCAAACTGTTAACAATGAGCAAAGGGTTTATGTTGGTAAGCAGGATGTTTCACAAGAAATTAGAACTCCGGAAATTTCAGCTAATGTTTCACAAGTTTCAGCTTTAGCTGGAATTCGTGCAAAAATGGTCGATCTTCAAAGACAAATGGCTGGAAAAATGGACGTGGTAATGGATGGACGTGATATTGGAACTACTGTTTTGCCTAATGCCCAGGTGAAGATATTTTTAATTGCTTCAGCTTATTCTCGTGCCAAAAGGCGAATGCTAGATTTTAAAGAACGTGGTATCAAAAATTCCCAAACAATTGAAGAAATTGAAGTAGATATTACCGCTCGTGATTATAAAGATTCTCACCGCAAAATCTCTCCTTTAAGAAAAGCTGCCAGTGCAATTGAAATTGATACGACAAATATGACAATTGCCCAAGTAGTTGATGCAATTTTGGCAGAAATTAAAAAAAGTCAAAAAAAACTAGAAAAAAGGGGATAAAACAGTAGAAAAATCTCTAACTTTCATTTAAAATTAGGTTATGATATCGGGAGGTAAATAATGTCAGAAAATAGTAATCAATTTTTAGATGCATTAAAGCAAATGCAAGGGGTTGAGGTCGGAGATATTGTAGATGTTGAAGTGTTGGATGTTGAAGAAGGCCAAATCGATGTCGGTGTTGTAAATGCCGGTGTTGAAGGTGTAATTCCTCGTCGTGAATACACTTCAGATCGCAACGTCGATCTACGTGATGCTGTTAAGCCAGGTGATAACTTTAAGGCTTTAGTTTTAAGAAAAGCTGGTGGCGATAAAGAAAACGGTGAATTTTTCTTCTCAGTTACTCGCTTAAAGGAAAGAGAAGCATACGAAGAACTAAGAAAAGATTTTGAAGCAGGCAATCCAATTGAGGGTACTGTAACTTCTTCAGTTCGTGGCGGTTTACTAGTTGACGTTGGTACTAGAGGATTTTTACCAGCTTCACTTATCTCAAATCGTTACGTTTCGGATCTTAAGCCATATATTGGTAAAACAATGAAACTTAAGATTACAGAAATTGACCCAAGTAAGAATCGTCTGATTCTTTCACACAAAGATTTAATTGAAGAAGAGCGTGAAGAAGCTTTTGACAGTGTTGCATCACAATTAGTTGTGGGAGACATAGTTGAAGGCAAGGTATCTCGTTTGACTAACTTTGGTGCTTTTGTTGATGTTGGTGGAGTTGACGGATTAGTTCATATTTCCGAAATATCATACAAGCATGTAGATAAACCAAGTGATGTTTTAAAATCTGGTCAAGAGGTTAAAGTTAAAGTAATTGGTATTGATGATGACAGACATCGCATCTCCCTTTCAATTAAGCAAACTGAACCATCCCCATTCGAACAAGCAACAGCAGAACTTCATGAAGGTGATATTTTTGAAGGTGAAGTTAAGTCTTTAACTAATTTTGGTGCTTTTGTTGAAGTAGCTGATGGAATTCAAGGTTTGGTTCATGTTTCTGAAATATCATATAAGCATGTAGATAAACCAAGTGATGTTTTAAAGGTCGGCGAAACAGTTAAAGTTAAAGTACTTAATATTGACCCTAATGATCGTCGAATTTCACTTTCAATGAAAGCTACTGAAGCTAAGAGTTCAGATAGTGAAAGTACACGTTCACACAATTCTTACAATAGAAGCGCAGTTAATAAAAAGTATATGAATAGCGATGACAGTGGCTTTGCTTTAGGTGACATTATAGGTGACCAATTAAAAGATCGTCGTTAGTTTTAATAAAAAATGCCGACTTTAAGTTAAGTCGGCATTTTTATTTTTAAGGGAGGCTGGAAATATGGTTTTACCTATAGTTGCAATTGTAGGACAACCCAATGTTGGTAAATCAACTCTTTTCAACCGGATAATCAATGAGCGTTTAGCAATCGTTGAAGATAAGCCTGGCGTTACCCGTGATCGTAATTATGCTCAAGCTGAGTGGATGGGGCATAAGTTTGATTTGATTGATACAGGTGGAATAACCTGGGAAAATAGTCGAATTGAAGATGAAATAAGAGCGCAAGCAGAGATTGCAATTGAAGAAGCGGATGTCATTGTCATTCTGACAAGTGTTACTAATCATTTAACTGACTTAGATGAACGGATTGCACAGATGCTTTATCAAACTAAAAAGCCAATTGTTCTTGCTGTAAATAAGGCCGATAATCCTGAACAAAGAATGGATATTTATGATTTTTATAGTTTAGGATTAGGGACGCCAATACCAATTTCAAGTGTTCATGGGACTGGAATTGGAGATTTACTTGATTGTATAGTGAGTGAACTGCCTAAAGACTTAGACCAACAAAATGATGATCAAATACGTTTTAGTGTGATTGGTCGTCCCAATGTTGGTAAGTCTTCTATTGTTAACAAACTAGTTGGTGAAAAGCGGGTAATTGTTAATAATGAAGAAGGCACAACACGAGATGCTGTAGATACTCCATTTATTGACGAGGAAGGCACTAAGTTTCGAATTGTCGATACAGCTGGAATTAGGCGTCGTGGTAAAGTTTACGAAAAAACTGAAAAATATTCTGTCATGCGAGCAATGAGTGCAATTGAACATTCTGATGTAGTTTGTCTTGTATTAGATGCAAGTACTGGTATTCGTGAGCAAGATAAGCATGTTGCAGGTTATGCCCATGAAGCTGGTTGCGGTATTATTATTGTAGTCAATAAATGGGACTTGCCTAAAAAAACTAGTAATAGTGGAAAAGAATTTGAACAAGTAATCAGAGAGGAATTTCAGTATTTAGATTATGCACCAATTTTATTTGTTTCTGCCAAAACTGGACAAAACCTTGATCAAATAGCAAAATTAGTTAAATTAGTGCATCAAAATCAAACACAACGTATCCAATCAAGTATTTTAAATGATTTATTACTTGACGCAAGTAAATTAGCCCCTGCACCAATGATAAAGGGTAAGCGACTTAGATTATATTATATGACCCAGGTTGCTACAGCGCCACCTACATTTGTGGTATTTGTGAATGATCCAGAATTAATGCACTTTTCATATCAACGTTTTTTAATCAATCAGTTGCGTAATAATTTCAATCTTTCTGGAACCCCAGTTAAGATTATTGCACGTAAAAGAAAATAGTTTGTATTTAGCAAATAATAAAAAACACAAATTTTGATTAAATTGCTTGTTGTACTAAGGGTTTTGTGCTATTTTAAGAACAGAGAAATGATGATTTAAATAATCATTTATTCCTTATTCTTTTTTGAAGGATAAGTTAAGAATCTCTAGATGGAGATTTTATTTTGGGAGGTGAATTCCAGATGGCAAATAAAGCTGATATAGTTAATGAGGTAGCATCAAAAACCGATTTAACTAAAAAGCAAATTGCTGCAGCTATTGATGCAATTTTTAGCTCAATTCAAGATGATCTTGCTAAAAATGAAAAAGTTCAATTAATTGGTTTTGGTACTTTTGAAGTGCGTCAACGTGCAGCTCGTAAAGGTCGTAATCCACAAACTGGTGATGAAATCGAGATACCAGCAAGTGTTGTTCCTGCTTTTAGACCAGGTAAAGCTCTTAAAGAGGCAGTTAAATAGTTTTTAATAAAAAGATGATGGTATTTTGGCCATCATTTTTTTACTTAAAAAAATTTATAAAAGAGCTATAATAGACACCTTGATGTAATCTGATTAAGTGGAGGAATAATATGAGCTATTCAGAACAATTACTTGATTCAATTGAAGAACAAGATTTTTCTCAAGCAAATATTTTATTAAAGAAAGCATTAGATAGCGACCAACCAGAAATTTTAGCATCATTAGCTGAAAGTTTAACTAATATTGGTTTTACTAATTTAGCTAAACAAGTCTATCGTAGTCTTATCGCTCAATTTCCCAAGGAAGATATTTTTAAAATTTATTTAGCTGAAATTTTATTAAATGATGGCAAAGATGACGATGGCTTATCTTTACTTTACAATATTTCTAATGCATCACCAGCTTATCTTGATAGTCTTTTAGTACAAGCAGATTATTATCAGACCAATGGCTTTTTAGAAACAGCTTATAGTAAATTGACGGAGGCATCTCAGCTTGCTCCCAATGAAGATGTTATAAAATTTGGCTTAGCTGAGATAGATTATCTTAGTGGTCGATATGAGAATGCACTTGAGTTATATAAGGATTTATTAAAGCGACAAGAAAGTTTTGGTGAAATTAGTTTAAATGACCGACTTTTTCAAACTTTAGCAAAATTAGGTCGTTATGAAGAGGCTAGCCAAGTAATTAAAAGTAATAATAGTTCGTTATTAGACATTGATAGCAAATATCAAGCCGGATTAGTGTTATTAACAGTCAATGAAGATGATTTGGCAATTAAGTATTTGAATGAAGTTATTGAACAGAGTCCAGACTATGCTAATGCTTATCGCTTGTTAGTTACTGCTTATAAACATAAGAATGATAATGAGCAAATTTTATATATGGCCCAAACTGGTATTGAATACAACGAATTTGATCCTGTCTTGTATGTAGAAGGCGCCTTAGCGGCGGTTAAGCTTAACAATAATAAAACGGCTGAGGAATTGCTTAAAAAGGGCTTGAAGAATATTCCTGAAAGTGAAGATTTACGCTTGCAGTTATCTAACTTATACCTTCGTGAAGGCAAGGATACAGAAAATCTGCAATTGTTCAAAAATGTTGCTGAAGATGAAATTGAGCTGCGAGCACATTGGAATATGGCTATGTCATATCAAAATTTAGAACAAGCCGATAAGGCTAAAAGTGAGTATCTATTGGTTTATCCAGAATTCAAAGATAACGCTGCCTTTTTAAAACAGATGATTCGCTTTTTTAAAACTCAGGCTCACTCAACTGATATTGTGAAGCAACTACTACAAAGATATTTAAAATTAGAACCTGAAGATTTTGAAATGCAAGAAATGTATGCTGATTTATAATTAAACAAAAAACTGTTGGAATTTCCAACAGTTTTTTAATTAAAGATTATTTTCGGATAAGAAAGTGCCGTTGCTTTTGCTTATAGGTGAAGCCTTCACCAACAGCTTCATGAACTTTGATTACGCTAACGAATGCCTTAGGATCTTCTGCAGCTATTAAATCTTTAATAGCAGGCAATTCTCTTGGCGACACAACTAAATAAATGACGGGACGCTTATGCTTACTATAGCCTCCTTGTGCTTCTAAATAAGTAAAGCCGCGGTCCAATTTCAAGTCAATCATTTTAGCGATTTCTTGATATTTATTGGAAATAATTAATAGACCTCTAGCTGATGTTGTTCCCTGCTGAACGGCATCCATTACCCGAGATAAAATAAAAGAAGCAACCAAAGTATACATAATATGTTTAATATCCAAATATGAAAGCGAGGCAAAGAGTACTAGTGCATCACAGATTAACAAAACCTTACCAGAAGAAATACCATAATTCATTTGTAAAATACGGGCAATAATATCTGTGCCGCCAGAAGTACCGTTGTAGCGAAAAACTAGTCCTAGTCCAATTCCTGACAAAGTACCAGCCATTATTGAGGATAAGAAGAGGTCGTGTTCTAGATTTAATTGCGATATAATAGGTACCAAGCGCCAAAACCATAAAAAGAAGGATAACCAAAGTGTCCCCCAAATTGTATAGGCTAAAAGACGCTTTCCCATGTAACGATAACCTAGAATAATTAAGGGAATATTTAATAAAAGGGATGATAGTCCCATATTAATTCCCCAAAAATGACGTAAAAGTAGTGAGATACCACTTATACCACCGTCAGTTAAATTATTGGGAGCTGAGATCATATCTAGACTAATACCATAAATAGCGCAGCCTAGCATAATCATTAACAATTCTAAAAGATTGTGTTTATTAAACTTTGACATAATATAAATCTTTCTTTTAATTTCTTAAATATAGCCCCTTAAACATACCAGAAATAAAGTCTTTTGAAAATAAAAATACTAAGTTAAATGAGTTGATTAAGAATGAAAATAGATAAATTACCTTCAATTTTTTTATCGGCACTACCAGTGCTGAAAATATTAGAACAAGCTGGATATGAAGCGTATTTTGTTGGGGGATCAATTCGTGATTTGTTGCTAAAGCGGCCAATACATGATATTGATATCGCAACAAGTGCTTATCCTGAAGAGGTTAAGAAGCTTTTTCCTAAAACAATTGATACCGGAATTAAACATGGTACAGTAACAGTTTTACATCATGGGGAAAGTTATGAGATAACAACCTTTAGGACTGAATCAGGCTATCAAGATTTTCGTCGCCCTGATAAAGTGACGTTTGTACGTAGTTTAGCTGAGGACCTTAAACGACGCGATTTTACTATAAATGCTCTGGCAATGAATACTAGTGGAGATATCATTGATTTATTTGATGGATTAAGTGATTTACATAAGCATTTAATCAAAGCAGTTGGCAATCCGTTAGAACGATTTCATGAAGATGCTTTAAGAATGATGCGTGCGGTCCGATTTATGAGTCAACTAGGTTTCAAATTAGAAAAACAAACAGCAACTGCACTAAAAGAGTTACATCCTTTGCTAGCCAAAATTTCAGTTGAACGGATTCGAGATGAATTTGTAAAAATGGGATTAGGGAATGATTCTAGAAGAGCTTTTGCAGTATTTTTGAATACCCATCTTAGTGAAGAAGTTCCAAATTTTGCTGGTAAAAAAACCCTGCTAGCGGTCTATCCCAATTTAAAGTTTAATCCGGACTTAGAAACGAGTCTCTGGAGTGTGATAGCTATTTTACTTAAGATTCCTAACCGCCAAATAGCGAGCTTTATGCGTAGTTGGAAAAATTCTAATTTAATGACTAATAAGGTAGAAAAAATTATTACCTTATTTGATGTGATTTCTGCTCATGTGCCAACAGATTTTGAATTATTTGAGGCTGGTGAGGGAACTTTAATGAATACAATTGATGTTGCACGTATTTTAGGACAACCAATTAGTTCAGAAATCCTGGTTAACCGATATCGGGCTTTACCAATAAAAAAAGCCGCTGATTTAGCGGTTGATGGTCGTTTTTTGATTAACTTGGGAATTAAACCGGGGCCGGAGTTAGGCAATTTATTGCTAACAATCAAAAAAGCAGTTGTTGCAGGTGAATTAGAAAATAGCCCAGAAGCAATTGCGGCCTTTTTAAACGTAGAATAAAACTGAAAAATACATTAAAGCAGATGCTAAAATAACAAAAAGGTGCCAAATAACGTGTATATAAGGAATGCGTCTCATGGTATAAAAAAATGCTCCGACAGTATATGCTACTCCTCCACTAGCTAGTAACCAAAATCCAGTTGGGCTCAGACGAACATATAGCTGTTGGGCGACTAAAATTACTAACCAGCCCATACCAACATATATTATGGTATCTAAAATACGATGTTTGCCCCGATTGAAAATGTAGTAAAGTATGCCCAGAATTGCTAATAGCCAAACTAAACTAAACAAGAACCAACCCCATCTGCCACCAATGGCTACTAATGAATAAGGCGTATAGGTACCAGCAATTAAAAGAAAAATTGAGGAATGATCAAAAATTTGAAATATATTTCGTGCTTTCGTAAATATTAAACTATGAAAAAGGGTTGAAAAAAGGTACAGTAACAATAAGCAAATTCCATAAACACTAAAGGTAATAATTCTTACTGTACTATGGGTTGAAATAGCCTTAATAATTAATAAAATTAATCCAGCTATAGCGAGACAAAAGCCGATGCCATGTGTAATAGCACTCAGCGTATTGTCAATAATATAGTATCTTTTTGTTCTTTTTTGCGGCTCCTGCCAAAATTCTTTTAATTTCATAATGAATCAAGCCACTCACTTTCTTCTTTTTGTTTATTTTTTTGATATAATACAAATAATTGATATTAATATTCTATCATAAAAATGTGACAGCAATTCAGAATTGAGGGCGAGTAAAGTTGTCAGAAATTAAAATTTTGACAGATTCTTCGGCACAATTGACGCCAGAAGAAATAGAAAAATATAATATTACAGTCGTACCGTTATCGGTAACCGTTGGAGGTAAAACCTATTTAGATGGGGTAGAAATCACTAGACAACAATTTGTTGATGAAATGGTTATTGCAAAAGAATTACCCAAAACAAGTCAACCACCAATCGGGACTATCATAAAAGCAATTAATGATTTGACAGCAGATGGTAGTGAAGTCATCGGTATATTTTTAGCCAAAGCATTAAGTGGTACGATTGATGCAGCAAGGCAAGCAGCCAATATGGCTGATAAGCCTGATGCTGTTCATATTGTAGATTCAGAATTAACAGATCGAGCTGAGGGACTACAAGTTTTAGCTGCTGCACGTGATGTTGCATCTAACAAAACAGTTAACCAAATTTTAGAGCATATTGAAAACATTAAAAAAACGCAGCGTTTGCGGATGATGATTGTGAACCTAGAAAATGTTATTAAAGGTGGACGTTTAGGCCCTATCTCTGGGAAGATTGCTAATTTACTTAATATTAGAATTGAATTACAGATGCCAGGTGGAGAATTAAAAATTGCTAAAAAGGGCCGTGGCAAAAAGTTTTCGCTTGCCTTTGATCAACGCGTTTTAGCTGATATAGCGGCTAACAAAGATAGTATTAAGGAAGTGGGCATTTCTTATGTTTCAACTGGTGGAGTACCAGAAAAATTACTTGATTTGGCTCAAAAAATAAAAGATATTAATTCAAATATTAATGTATTGGTACGTGAAACTAGTCCTATTATTGCCACCCATGCTGGTATGGATGCGTATGCCATTTTATATTATACGGAGTAAACATATTGTCATATCGAGAGAGCTTTTATCATTATTTAATGACCCAGTGTAGTGCAGATGCAAAAGATGATGTAGCACAATTTGCAAATAATGCTCAAAATGATCAAACTTTTCCTAAGCAAGAGCAAAGTTATGAAGAATTGTCTAATTATTTGGAATTAAATGCAGGTTATTTACCAAATATGAGTATTTTTGATGAAGCATATCAAATGTACCGCGAAAAGATGTCATATTAATTATATATGGTCACATAGACCTTTTAGTGTAAAGAAGGCAAGATAGTAATGGCTAAAATTCAGTGGTATCCAGGTCATATGAATAAAGCTCGTAATCAACTTGAAGATAAGATGAGCTTAATTGATGTATTAGTTGAAGTATTGGATGCACGAATTCCACAATCATCAAGAAATCCAATGATTGAAGACTTAGTTGGTGATAAACCGCATTTAATTATTTTAAATAAAGCAGATTTAGCAGATCCTACAATGACCAAGCTTTGGCAAAAAAAATTAACTGGCAAAGGTAAATTTGTTATGGCAATGGACTCCTTGCATAGTAATAATATGCAAGTTTTAGTTCGTATGATTAAAAATGCCGCCAATGAAAAAATTAAACAGCGTGAAGCCAAAGGAGCTACTAATCCTATAATTAGAATTGCCGTAGCTGGTGTACCTAATTGCGGGAAATCGACAATTATTAATCGTTTAGTTGGACGTAATGTGGCAGTAGTTGGTAATAAGCCAGGCGTTACTAAGGGACAAACTTGGCTAAAAACGCAGTCTAATATTCAAATACTTGATACGCCAGGAATTTTGTGGCCTAAATTTGAAGATCAAGATGTTGGTTATAAGTTAGCTGCGTTTGGAGCAATTAAAGATACAATTTTTAGTGCAGATGATGTTGCTTTATTTTTGCTTGCAAGTTTGCGCAAAAATTATTTAGCTGATTTGGTGAGATTTACTCGTTCGACCAAAGATCGAGTAGAGAAGATTAATAATACTGATTTGTTATTAGCACTTACTGAAGAATATGGCATGCGCGATGACTATGACCGTTTCTCTTTGTATTTACTACAACGGCTTCGTAAAGGTAAGGTGGGAAGGATTACGCTTGATCGTCCATGAAGATTACTGAAATAAAACAGTTATTAACTGAAGATAATGTTAGTGAGTCAGATTTAGCAATGTTTTCGTTAGATTCAAGAGTTGGCGTCCAAAAATTATTAGCAAGCTATTATAAACGTAAAGCAAAGTTTGCCGAAAAAAAACTTGCCTTTAATAATCGTTTTTTTTATGAAAAAAAATATTGGTCGAAAAAAAAGATTGTAGCTGGAGTAGATGAAGTAGGGCGGGGACCGCTTGCTGGTCCGGTAGTTACTGCGGCAGTTATTTTAGACGATAGTTTTGATCTTATTGAAGTCAATGATTCTAAAAAATTAAGTGGAACTAAACGTTTAGAGCTCTATCCATTAATTTTACAAAAGGCAGTCAGTGTAGCTATAGGAATAAAGAGTGCCCAAGTAATCGATCAAATTAACATTTATGAGGCTGATCGTTTAGCAATGGCTGATGCGGTAAAAGGATTGGACTTAAAACCAGATGCATTATTAGTTGATGCGATGAATGTGCCAATTAACTTGCCGCAAGAGCGCTTGATTAGAGGGGATGCTAAATCTAATTCGATTGCAGCAGCTTCGATTATTGCGAAAGTTTTTCGTGATCAGTTAATGGAAGATTATCATGATATTTATCCCGAATATCATTTTAATTGTAATGCTGGTTATGGCACTAAGGACCATATTGCAGCATTACAAAAATATGGTCCGACGCCGATTCACCGTAAAACTTTTGCTCCAGTAAGTGATTTTTATAAGTAAAATAAAAAATCTGCCTCCTTTTCTGCGTATTATACAAATGGGAGGATTTTTTATGAAAATAACAGATTTTCTTTTACGTCTAAAACTACAAAAAAATATTGGTTATGTTAAAATGTTACGAATTGCTAGTCAAATCACTAGCAATGATATCAGTATTCAGACTATTAAGAATATGAATTTGCCTGATAATTTAACTCAGTCATGCTTAGCTGCGTATAATGATACAGGGATAGAAAAAATTATTATTCGTATTAAGAAACAGTGTTACCCCATTAGTTTTTTTGATAATGAATATCCAGACGCCTTGCGTCAAATTTATCGGCCACCTTTAGTTTTATTTACTCAGGGAGATTTAAGTTTATTAAAAAATAAAATAGTAACAATTGTTGGCGCTAGGCAGGCTACTAATTATAGTCAAGTAGTGTTGGATAAGTTGGTACCTAATTTAATCAAAAATAAGATAGTAATTGCCAGTGGTCTAGCCAAAGGGGTAGACGTCATGGCGCACAAAGCAACCTTAAAAAATAAAGGTAAGACTATTGCTGTAGTGGGGAATGGACTTAATCATTTTTATCCCATGAGTAATTATCAGGTTCAAGAGCAAATTGCTAAATCTGGTCTAATTTTAAGTGAGTACCTACCTGATACTCCACCCAGACCCTTTCGATTTCCAGAGCGTAATCGTATTTTAGCTGGCATTGCACAAAGTGTGATTGTAACTGAAGCTAAGGAAAAGTCTGGCTCATTGATAACAGCTAACTTAGCTTTACAAGAAAATCGTGATATCTTTGCCATCCCGGGGCCAATTACTAGTCTCCTTTCTGCAGGACCTAACAAGTTAATTGCAGCTGGGGCTTGTCCAATTACGGATTTTGAATTTCAACTTTAAAGATTTGACAATTAGCCAATAAATATTCTATTCTCAGTCTAGTACTAAAATTAAGAAAATTAATGAGGAGGCTTTTGATGCCTACTAAGTCAAAGCCAAAAAAGCGTAAAAAAACATTAGTAATAGTTGAATCGCCGGCTAAAGCTAAAACAATTGAAAAATATTTAGGACGTAACTATCGTGTGATTGCTTCTAAGGGACACATTCGTGACCTGCCTAAATCACAAATGGGGATTGATTTTGAAAATCACTACGAGCCTAAATATATTTCAATTCGTGGTAAAGGTGACACAATTAAGGAATTGAAAGCAGAAGCCAAAAAAGCTAAAGAAGTATATTTGGCTTCTGACCCCGATCGTGAAGGAGAAGCTATTGCTTGGCATGTGGCCCATGCCTTAAATTTGGATGATACAGCTAAAAATAGAGTTACTTTTAATGAGGTTACTAAGGATGCTGTCAAAAACAGTTTCAAGCATCCACGGGCAATTAATATGGATACAGTTAATGCCCAACAAGCTCGCCGAATTTTAGATCGAATAGTTGGTTATTCTTTATCACCCATTTTATGGGATAAAGTAAAAAAAGGTTTGAGTGCTGGGCGTGTTCAATCTGTTGCGCTTAAGCTTGTGATTGATCGTGAAAAAGCAATAAATAATTTTAAGCCTGAAGAATACTGGACAATTGACGCTGAATTTAAGAAAAAAACTAAAATATTTAAAGCCCAGTTTTGGGGAATTAATGGTAAAAAACAGGACTTACCCAATAATGACGCTGTCAAAAATGTTTTAGCTAAAATTGATAAAAAGCAAGAATTTAATATTAATAATGTTGTTAAACGTGAACGTCGGCGCCAACCAGCTGCTCCGTTTACAACTTCAACAATGCAACAAGAAGCCAATAAGCGGTTAAGTTATCGTACTAGAAGAACTATGAGCATTGCCCAGCAGTTATATGAGGGAATTAGCTTAGGTAAAGAAGGTACGGTCGGCTTAATTACATATATGAGAACAGACTCCAAACGAATATCTCCAATAGCCCAGGCTGAAGCATCTAAATTTTTGAATGAAAAATATGGTGCCCAATATGCAGCTAAAGGGGCGCGGCATTTTAAAAATCAAGAAGATGCCCAAGATGCTCATGAAGCAATTCGGCCAACTAGCGTTTATCGTACACCGGAGTCACTTAAAGCAGTGTTAACTACTGAGCAATATCGTTTATACAAGTTGATTTGGTCACGCTTTTTAGCCAGTGAAATGACACCAGCTGTTTATGACACAGTTAGAGCAGATGCTGAACAAAATGGGGTGATTTTTAGAACTACAGGTTCAAAAATGAAATTTGCTGGCTTTACTAAGGTATATGACAATCAACAAGAAAAAAGTAGTGAACTACCTGAATTGGAAAATGGTGATATTGTTAAATTAGCAAAATCTGATAATAAGCAGCATTTCACTCTACCACCAGCTCGATATACTGAAGCTAGTTTAGTTCATGCTCTAGAAGAAAATGGTGTTGGTCGGCCTTCAACCTATGCTCCGACAATTGATACACTGCAGCGACGTTATTATGTTAAATTAGAAGCTAAATCTATTGTACCAACAGAATTGGGTGAAATTGTTGACGATTTAATTGAAAAATTTTTCCCAGACATTGTTAATATTGATTTTACAGCTCAATTAGAAAATGACTTAGATAGCATTGAAGCGGGCCAGAAGAATTGGGTAAAGGTGGTAGATGAATATTATCATCCCTTTAAAAAGGAACTAGATAAAGCTGATGCTGACATTAAAAAAGTTCAGATTAAAGATGAACCAGCAGGTTTTAATTGTGATATCTGTGGTGCGCCCATGGTCATTAAAATGGGCCGCTATGGCAAATTTTATGCTTGTTCGCGCTTTCCAGAATGTCGTAATACGAAAGCAATTGTTAAAAAAATAGGTGTTTTGTGTCCCAAATGTGGTAAGGGGGATGTGGTTGAAAAGA
This sequence comes from Lactobacillus sp. ESL0233, assembly GCF_003692995.1. NCBI lineage: Bacteria > Bacillati > Bacillota > Bacilli > Lactobacillales > Lactobacillaceae > Lactobacillus > Lactobacillus sp. ESL0233. The sequence continues at coordinate 106,517 of NZ_REHH01000007.1, forward strand.
AATCCAAACGTAACCGTAAATTTTATGGTTGCTCTCGTTACCCAGAATGTGATTTTGTTTCATGGGATAAGCCGATTAGTCGCCAATGCCCTAATGATGACCATTTCTTAGTTGAAAAAAGAAGTAAACACAATTTAGTTGTGTTATGCCCTAATGGTGATTACAGCGAAGAACCAAGGGAAGAAGAAAAAGAAAACCAATAAAGTTAAATTTATGTAAATATCATCAAATCAATCTGATTTGATGATATTCTTTTACATAAATAATATTTTTAGTAAAGGAATATTGATATGCCTAAAAAAGTAACTGTAGTAGGTGGTGGTTTAGCTGGAAGTGAAGCTGCTTGGCAATTGGCTAAACGAGGAATTCCAGTTGATCTTTATGAAATGCGACCGCAAAAAATGACATCCGCACATAAAACAGGGCAGTTAGCTGAACTTGTTTGTACCAATTCAATGCGGTCGAATCAACTATCAAATGCGGTAGGATTGATAAAAGAAGAAATGCGTCAGTTAGATTCACTTATTATTGCTGCAGCGGATAAGACACAAGTTCCAGCTGGTGGAGCACTAGCTGTGGATCGGGATGATTTTAGTGACTATGTTACCGCTAAGTTGCACGCAATGCCGAAGATCACTTTTCACGATGAAGAAATAAAAATTTTGCCAACTGAAGGGATAAATGTTATTGCTACAGGTCCTTTAACTAGTGATGCATTAGCTACACAAATTCAAAAATTTTCTGGAACTGAAAGTTTACATTTTTTTGATGCTGCTGCACCAATTATTGCTGCTGATTCAATTGATATGGATATTGTTTATAAGAAGTCACGCTATGATAAGGGTGAGGCGGCATATTTAAATTGTCCAATGACGCAAGAAGAATATGAAAATTTTGCCCGTGAATTGGTGAGTGCAGAAACAGCTCAAGTGCATAGTTTTGAAAAAGAAGATGTATTTGAAGGCTGCATGCCGATTGAAGTTATGGCCGCTCGTGGTGAAAAGACTATGTTATTTGGTCCACTAAAGCCAGTAGGGTTAGAAGATCCACATACTGGGAAACAGCCATATGCAGTAGTCCAATTGCGGCAAGATAATGCGGTTGCTTCAATGTATAATATAGTTGGCTTTCAGACTCATTTGAAGTATGGGGCCCAAAAGCGAGTTTTTTCAATGATACCAGGACTAGCCAATGCACGTTTTATTCGTTATGGTAAAATGCATCGTAATACTTATATGGCCTCACCTGAAGTATTAACGGCAAGTTATGAAGCAAAAAAATGTGCTGGCCTCTTTTTTGCTGGTCAAATGACAGGTGTAGAAGGATATGTTGAGAGTGCAGCCAGTGGCTTAGTTGCTGGAATTAATGCAGCCAGAAAAGCGAGCGGACAAGATACAATTATTTTTCCTAAAATTACTGCAATGGGTTCAATGGCTAATTATGTGACTACAGCTAATGTTAAGCACTTTCAACCAATGAATGCTAGTTTTGCTTTGATACCTGGTCTTGAAGGTAAAAAAATTCGTAATAAGCGTGAACGGCATGAAAAAATTAGTGAGCGTAGCTTGGAAACGCTAGCAAAGTTCAAGCAAGAAGTGATAGACTAAAATGGTAGCGGAAGAAAGTAATTTTTTGCAACTTTTTATTTCGTATTTACAAAATGAGCGTCAATATAGCAAGGCAACTATTAGGTCTTATCAAACTGATTTGCTTGAAGCAAAAATGTTTTGGCAAGAAAATGGTGGCTTTACTGGTTGGGAAAAAGTAGTACCCAGGGATGTAGAGATTTTTTTACAAAATTTGGTTCAACGTCAGCTTGCACGAACTACTCAAGCGCGAAAAATGTCAAGTTTACGTTCTTTTTATCATTTTTTGTCTAAACGAAAAATGATTAAAGTTGATCCGACTCAGACTATTGTCTTGAGAGCTAAGGAACGAAAACTGCCACAATTTTTTTATCCATCAGAAATTGAGCAAGTTATAACTGCACTAAGTAGTAAAGATCCATTAACAATGCGCAATCTAGCGATGTTTGCATTGTTTTATACAACTGGTATGAGGGTTAGTGAGGTTAGTGGATTAAAAATTAAGGCAATAGATTTTGATTTAAAGATTATCTTAGTCCATGGTAAGGGGAATAAGGATCGTTATGTAGCTTTTGATGATCAAACTAAAATTGTATTAGTAGATTATTTAGAAAGTGCACGTAAGCAACTTTTAGCAAATGCAAAAGATACAGATCATGTTTTTTTAAATAGTCGGGGACGATCATTAACTTCGCGTGGCATTGAGTATATTATGCAAAAAGTGTTTAACAATGCAGGAATTAACGGTAAAGTACATCCACATGAGTTACGGCACTCCTTTGCGACGGCTATGCTCAATAATGGTGCCGATTTGCGTAGCGTGCAAGAATTACTTGGTCACGTTAATCTTTCAACCACCCAGATATATACGCATGTGACTATGAGCCATCTACAAGCAAATTATAAAAGATTTTTTTCCCGCAATGATAAGAAAGACGAGGCAAAATAATGACAACAATATGTTCAGTAAAATATAATGGTAAGACTGCAATTGCAGGCGATGGACAGGTTACTTTAGGTGAAAAAGTGATTGCTAAGTCAACCGCTAAAAAAATTCGCCGGATATATCATGATCAAGTAGTAATCGGTTTTGCAGGTGGGGTTGCGGATGCTGTTAGTCTGCAAGACATGCTTGAAGGAAAGTTAGAGGCATTTAGTGGAGATTTGCGCCGAGCAGCTGTTGAAATGGCGCAAGCATGGCGTAAAGATGCAACTTTACAGAAATTGGAAGCCATGATTATTGCTTTTAATGATCATGACCTATTGCTTATTTCTGGTAATGGAGAGGTTTTAGAGCCAGATGAGAATGTTGTTGCGATTGGTTCAGGTGGCAATTTTGCTCAAGCAGCAGCAATTGCAATGATTAGGCATTCTTCGAATATGACAGCGAGTGAAATTGCACATGAAGCAGTTGAAATTGCTGCTGGTATTGATATTTTTACCGATGACCAAATTAATACAGATGAACTTTAAAAGCAGGTGAAACTCATGGAAACAAAGACCCCTAAGCAAATTGTTAGTTTGCTAAACGAATATATTATTGGTCAAGATCATGCTAAAAAGGCAGTTGCAGTTGCCCTTTATAATCGTTATCGGCGCATGCAATTACCCAGTAAAATGCAGGCAGCAATAACTCCTAAAAATATGCTGATGGCAGGACCAACAGGTGTAGGTAAGACAGAAATTGCTAGAAGGTTAGCCACAATCGTTAAGGCACCTTTTGTTAAAGTAGAAGCAACTAAATTTACAGAAGTTGGCTATGTCGGTCGTGATGTGGAATCAATGGTACGTGACTTGGTTAATGAAGCAGTTCGCATGGAAGAAAAAGAGCAATTTGATCAAGTTCGTTTACAGGCAACTAAAGAAGCTAATAAAGCTTTAGTGCGCTTGCTAGTTCCTGGTATTAAACGTGAAAAGCAAAAAAATATGATGGAAGAATGGCAACAGATGATGTCGGCGATGACTTCAGGTACTCAGGCAAGTGCTAATTCAAATGAAGAAGAAGTAACTGATGCTATCCGTAATGAGCGTTTAACTGTCGCTGAACAATTAAACAAAGGTTTACTAGAAAATCGAGATGTTACAATTAACGTTGAACAGGCACCTAAAGTTAACCCGATGGGTGATATGATGGGACAAATGGGTATTGATATGAGTTCAATACTTAATGGCTTAGCACCTAAAAAGAAAATTAAGCGCACTTTACCCGTTCGAGAAGCACGTGAAATTTTGATTCAAGAAGAATCACATAAGATGGTTGACTATGATTCAATTTATCAAAAAGCGATTGAACGGACGGCTAATAATGGCATCATTTTTATTGATGAAATTGATAAAATTGCTGCTGGTAATAAAAAAACTTCTGGGGAAGTATCACGTGAAGGGGTACAGCGGGATATTTTACCAATTGTTGAAGGATCGACTGTGCAGACAAAATATGGTCCAGTTGAAACAGATCATATTTTGTTTATTGCAGCCGGTGCCTTCTCTGAATCTAAACCTAGTGATTTAATTCCTGAATTGCAGGGACGTTTTCCGATTAGAGTGGAACTTAATGCGCTGACAAAAAATGATTTTGTGAAAATTTTAAAGGATCCAGCTGATTCTCTGTTAGAACAGTACGTTGCTTTGATGAAAGCAGATGGTGTTAAATTAATTTTTACACAGGAAGCTATAAGTCGAATTGCACAAATTGCTTATGATGTCAATCAGGGAACTGATAATATTGGTGCAAGAAGATTGTCGACTATTTTAGAAAAATTGCTTGAAGATGTGCTTTATGAAGGACCGGATATGGCCATGGGTGAAATAACGATTACTGAAGCATATGTTAATGAAAAACTTAGTGATATAATAACAAATAAAGATTTAACCAAGTTTATTCTTTAATAAAGGCGATGAATGATCATGGATTACACTATTAAAAATAGTATTTTACAAGTTGTTATTTCAAATATAGGTGCTGAGATTCACAGTGTTAAAAGTCTGCATAGTAACTATGAATATATTTGGCAGGCAAATCCAGATGTATGGCAACGTCATGCACCAATCCTATTTCCTATCGTAGGTAAATTGAAAAATAATCAATATACTTTTCAAGGTAAGACCTATCAAATGGCCCAGCACGGTTTTGCCCGCGATATGGCATTTGAGGTTGAGCAACATACTGCTGAGAGTATTACTTTTTTACTAACAGACACAGCTCAGACAAGAGAAATTTATCCCTTTAGGTTTGAACTGCGGGTTAACTATAATTTATTAAATAATTTACTTGAAGAAAACTTTAGTATTACCAATAAATCAGATTATGAAATGATTTTTGGAATTGGCGGGCATCCGGGATTTAATATTCCAACAAGTTCGGTTATTAGCAAGTCTGATTTTTATTTTAGTACTAAACCTTCACTTACTCGTGTGCAAATTCCAATAAAAAGTAATGGTCTTCTAGACTGGTCTAATCGCTCTCTAGCATCGACTAATAGTTTGATTACCTTAAGCGAACATTTATTTAAAAATGATGCCCTGGTTTTTGAATTACATGGTCATGATAATCGCGTATCGTTGAAAACTGATACTAGTAATTATCATGTTAATGTATGGCTACGGGATGCACCTTTTGTGGGAATTTGGTCACAGTATCCCCAAATGGCGGATTATGTTTGTATTGAACCTTGGTGGGGAATTGCTGATCGATCGGATTCGACTGGGAAGTTAGAAGAAAAATTTGGAATGAATCATCTTGCAACAGGTAAAACTTTTACTGCTGGTTTTAGTATGGCTTTTCATGATTAAGGTAAAAAGTGTAGTGGTAATTATTGACTGAAACTAACCCCTAGAATTAGATGTTAATATTATTTCATTTTATAAGGCCGTATTCCGATATTCAATCGGGGTGCGGCCTTTTAACTTATACTTAATTCTAGTTTGAGTGTAGTATTTGATTCACTTTAATAGATAATCTGTTTTCCAAAAGATATAGGTAAATCTAAGAATGTAGAATCTATTTATAAATTAGGATGAGTTGAATTCGATTGTGGAGATGTAAAACTATCTTGATGTTTTTTCAAATTGGTTAGTGGCATTGGCTATTTTGTTTCTGCTTTAGTATTGTTGTTTTATCCATTGGACCATGTTAATCGTTATTTCCTTTGCGCGGGTCTCGATATTAATATGAATTCCAAATTTAACCATAGTAAAACCCTCTAGCTGGATTTCTGGTTCATTCTAGAGGGTTAATTTCAGTTAATTATTACTACTAAGCTTTTTTATTAATTATTTTATTGCGAACTTTTGTTCTGATGATTTATAATTATAACAGCCAGTTTTTCTGGTTGTATTTATTTTAGTTTATAACTTATGGTGCTTTTTTTTATACCAGTACCATAAGCCGAAGGGAATAATATTTTCTTGGTGGTGAATAAGTCGATTTATATTACTGCGATGGCGATTAAAAAGTATAATCATAATGCAGCCAACGATGATCTCTAAGAAAAGATCATGAAAGAAAAAGGTAGTAATAAAAATCAAAACAACAGCGATTAAACTTGATAGGCTTACATAAGAAGTAATAAACACAAGGGGCAAAAAAATCAAGGCACAAATGCTGAAAAACTTCAAATCGTAGCCTAAGAAAAGTCCGGCACTAGTTGCAACAGCTTTTCCCCCCTTAAATTTAAGGAAAATAGAAAAAGTATGTCCTAAAATTGCTAAGCAACCACAAATTAGAAGAAGATACTTTGGACCAGAAATTTGCAATAATCTTGGCAGATTAGTTGCTAAGGTTCCTTTAAGTACATCAATGATTAACACAAAGCTACCAGCTAATGGTCCAAAAACTCTAAAAGAATTAGTTGTTCCTATGTTACCTGAACCATATTTACGTATATCTTCTGCGAAAAATATTTTTCCGATAACAACCCCGGTCGGAAATGATCCTAGTAAGTATGCTAAAATAAATACCAGTATTAATTTTAGATTTATCATTTATATCCTACTCTCTTAATTTCTAATCTTATTCTATCAAAGATTGTTTAGTGTGAGAACAGAACAAAAATAAATGATTAAAAAACTGGAGGAGTTTATTTGGTTAAAACAAATAAAAATATAAATTCATATGATGATTCGTCAATCCAGATTCTTCATGGTTTAGAAGCTGTACGTAAAAGACCAGGAATGTATATTGGATCGACTGACATTCACGGTTTAAACCAGTTAGTTTATGAAATCGTTGATAATTCAGTTGACGAAGCTATGGCTGGTTTTGGCCAAGAAATTGATGTAACCATTCACGGTGATAACAGTGTGACTGTGCGTGATTTCGGACGGGGGATGCCTACTGGCATGCACAAGTCTGGTAAGCCGACGATTGAAGTGATATTGACTGTTCTACATGCCGGTGGGAAGTTTACCGAGCAGAATTATAAGACTTCTGGCGGGCTTCACGGTGTAGGATCATCTGTTGTCAATGCTCTTTCTAGTTATATGTGTGTAAAAGTAGTGCGTGATGGCATATTGTATGAAGAGGAATTTACTAATGGTGGTCATCCTGTTGGTAGTTTAAAGCGCCTTGGTAAAACTAAGGAACCAACGGGTACTACTATAACTTTTAAGCCAGATGAAACCATTTTTTCAACTACAAAATATAAGTATGAAGCTATTCAAGAACGAATTCGGGAGTCTGCTTTTTTACTAAAGGGCGTTCGTTTTGTTTTAAATGATGAACGTGAACCTATACATCATGATGACTTCAAGTATGATAACGGAATTGAATCTTTTGTATCATACCTTAACGAAGGCAAGGATACATTAAATAATGTCTTTTACTTTGATGGAAAACAAGATGAAATTGAAGTCGAATTTAGTGGTCAATATAGTGATAGTTATTCTGAAAGTCTTGTTTCTTTTGTAAATAACGTGCGTACAGCTGATGGTGGAACACATGAAGTTGGCGCCCGAAGTGGCTTTACGCGAGCATTCAATGATTATGCTAAAAAGCAAGGTTTACTTGGTAAAAAAGATAAAAACTTGGATGGTTCGGACTATCGTGAAGGTCTAAGTGCAGTATTGTCAGTAAAAATACCTGAAGAGCTTTTGGAATTTGAGGGCCAGACTAAGGGAAAACTGGGTACCCCACAAGCTAGATCAGTAGTTGACGCAATTGTTTATGAAAAAATGTCTTACTATTTAATGGAAAATGGTGAGCTGGCTCAAGAATTGGTTAAAAAGGCCCAGCGTGCAAGAGATGCTCGCGAAGCTGCAAAAAAAGCGCGTAATGAAAGTCGAAATGGTAAAAAAAGACGTAAAAAAGAAGTATTATCAGGTAAATTAACCCCCGCCCAATCTCGTAATCCGAAAAAAAACGAGTTATTTCTTGTCGAAGGTGATTCTGCTGGTGGTTCCGCTAAACAGGGGCGTGATCGTAGATTTCAGGCAATATTACCTTTGCGCGGTAAAGTATTAAATACGCAGAAGGCTAAATTGCAAGATATTTTTAAAAATGAAGAAATTAATACTATGATCTATACTATCGGTGCAGGTGTGGGAGCTGAATTTAAAGTTGACGATTCTAATTACGATAAAGTAATTATTATGACGGACGCTGATGATGATGGTGCTCATATTCAAATTTTGCTATTGACTTTTTTCTATCGGTATATGAGGCCAATGATTGAACATGGCAAAGTATATATTGCCTTACCACCTTTATATCGCTTACAAAAAGGACATGGTAAAACTAGACGGGTTAAGTATTCTTGGACGGATGAAGAATTAGCAATTGATGAGGAAAAAATTGGCCGTGGCTATACTCTGCAGAGATTCAAGGGATTGGGTGAAATGAACGCTGAACAATTATGGAAGACAACGATGAATCCTGAATCTAGAATGTTAATTCGAGTTAAGATTGACGATGCGGCATTAGCTGAACGCCGCGTAACTACTTTAATGGGTGACAAGGTTGATGCTCGGCGTAAGTGGATTGAAGAGAATGTTAAATTTAGAATGGGCGAAAGTGCATCAATTTTAGAAGAAAATGAGTAGAAATAAAGAGGTTTTTGATTAATGGCTACAAATGAACGAATTCGTGAAATGCCGCTTGAGCAGGTTATGGGTGAACGTTTCGGACGATATTCGAAATATATCATTCAAGAAAGAGCATTGCCAGATATTCGTGATGGCTTAAAACCAGTACAAAGGAGAATCCTTTATGCTATGTATCTGGACAATAATACTTATGATAAACCGTTTAAAAAGGCTGCTAAAGCTGTAGGTAATATCATGGGTAATTTTCATCCTCATGGTGATAGTTCAATATATGGTGCTTTAGTTCATTTATCCCAAGACTGGAAAATGCGTGAGACTCTGATTGAAATGCATGGTAATAATGGATCAATGGATGGTGATGGTCCAGCAGCTATGCGTTATACAGAATCACGTTTGAATAAGATTTCTAATATGCTTTTACAGGATATTGACAAAGATACTGTCAATATGGTACTTAATTTTGACGATACAGAATATGAGCCAACTGTTCTTCCGGTTCGTTTTCCTAATTTATTAGTTAATGGATCTACTGGAATTTCATCAGGTTATGCTACTGAAATACCCCCGCATAATTTAAGCGAAGTAATTGATGCTACAATTTATTTATTGAATCATCCTAATGCTAGTTTGGATGAATTAATGCAATTTGTTAAAGGCCCAGACTTTCCTACAGGGGCAATTGTCATGGGGCAAAAAGGACTTCAAGAAGCATATCAGACTGGACGCGGTCGAATTCAAATTCGAGCAAAATCAGTGATTCAAGAAATTCGCGGTCATCGGGAAGAAATTGTGGTTACTGAGATACCCTTTGCAGTTAATAAGGCTCTATTAGTTAAAAAAATTGACGAAATTCGGCTAAATAAAGAAATAGATGGTATTGCTGAAGTTCGTGATGAAACAGATCGTCATGGACTATCAATCGTAATTGAACTTAAAAAGGGTGCAGATGCTCAAAATATTTTAAATTATTTATTTAAAAATACAGAACTACAAGTTTCCTATAACTTCAATATGGTGGCAATTGATCATATGACACCGGTACAAGTTGGTCTGAAACATATTTTGACGTCCTATTTAGAGCATGAAAAAGATGTTGTTATCAAGCGGACTAAGTATGACTTAAATAAAGCTGAAACACGTTTAGAAATAATTCAAGGCTTAATCCATACGATGGATATCTTGGATGAAGTAATAAAAGCAATTCGTGCATCTAAAAATAAGGCCGAAGCTAAGAAAAATTTAACTGCTAAATTTGCTTTCACTTCAAGACAAGCAGAAGCAATTGTCTCATTACAACTATATCGTTTAACTAATACCGATGTAAATGCATTAGTTGCAGAGCAAAATGATTTAAAAGACAAAATTTCCCGTTATCGTGCACTACTGTCAGATGACAAAATTTTACAAAAAGAAATTATTAAAGAATTATCAACTGTTAAAAAAGAATTCGGAAATCCCCGAAGAACAGAAATTTCTACAGAAACAGCTCAAATTAAAATTGATGAAAAGGCACTTCTGGCTGATGAACAAGTACGAATTTTAATTAGTCGTGATGGTTATTTAAAACGATCCTCTTTACGATCTTGGCAATCAAGTGATGATGAAGATAATGGATTACCAGATGGCGATCAAGTTGTGTATGAAAAGACAGTGTCAACTTTAGATAATTTATACTTGTTTACTAACCGTGGTAATGTGATTTATCGTCCAGTAAATGAACTTGTTGAAGCAAAGTGGAAAGAAACCGGTCAGCATTTATCACAAGAAATAGGCTTGAGCAGTGATGAAGAAATTATTCGGGTGTTTTCATTTAGCAAATTAGATGAAGACGTAAATTTTGTGTTAGCTAGTACAGATGGCTATATTAAGCAAGTAAAATTAAAGAATCTACCACCAACTAGGACCTACCGTTCACGTGCAATGGTTGCAATGAAAATGAAAGGTGATACCAGTACCATAGTAAGGGTTGACTTAGTTAAGCCAAATGAAAAATTCGAGGTCATTTTATTTACTCATGATGCCTACGCTGTTAGATATGATCTCAGTGAGGTACCAGAATTGGGGGCGAAAGCGTTAGGCGTTAAATCAGTTAACCTAAAAGCCGATGACTTTATTGTTTCATATACACTAATTCCTTCTAATTACATTAATTTAGTTCGAATAGGTATAGTTACACAGCGCGGTGCCTTTAAACAAATTAAGGCTGATTTAATTAATAAAATTTCTAGAGCTAAAAGGGGTGTACTTGTACTTAGAGAACTTAAGTCGCACCCACATAAAATAGCTTCTTTGGTCTCATATGGACAAGAACATGTATTAGTAATAACTACAAGTAGTAAAAGACAAATCATGGTAAAAACCAATGAATTTCCATTAAGTGATCGGTATTCTAATGGATCTTTTGTTGTTGATACTACAAGCGATGGGGTGCCAATAAGTTTAAAATTAGGTAGGCCTTTGAATTATAGTTAAATAGTTTTTTATTTATGATTCTATTTATATATATTTATTATTTTGCACAAGTTATTTAATTATTTATAAAATATACTTTGACACAGAGCCGTTTTTGATTGATAATAGCATATAAATGTAAGCTATATTATTGTTAAGATAGAAGGAATAATTTATATGCCTAAAATGGATGCTATTCTCTCAAGTAAATCTCTACACTATTTTTTACAGTTAATAGATACAATGAATTATACTCAAGCAGCACAAATTTTGGGAATTACTCAACCAGCATTAACGCAGCAAATCAAAAAAATTGAACATGCAATTGGGACTCCTTTGTTTGGACAAATGGGTAAAAAACTATATCTTACTGAAGCAGGAAAGCAATTACAAGTTGGAGCAATTAAACTTTTGGGAACTATGAACTCTGTCGTAAGTGATATTCAGGAGTTTACCCAAGCTGATCGAGGGAATATTGCAATTGGAGTTTTAGAAAGTGTTAATTGTGAGTGGTTACAAAGGTTCTTAATTAAGTTTAACCAGAAATACCCTGATATTACTATTAATCTTAGTTGCTTTAATCGTAAGGATTTGTGGTATAACTTGGATAATAATTTGATTGATTTGGCAATTTTATATATTCCAGATGTTGCTAAGAAAAGCCAGGCTAGCTTGAATAATCAATATGAACAAATGAAAATTAATGATGAACGCTTAATAATTTTGACGCATCTCGCTAATTTAGAAGCTGGTGAAGCATACCCAATTTCTACGTTTACTAAACAAAAATGGGTAGCATATCCAGATGGATTTTTTTTAACTCAACTAATGAAAGAAAAATTTGAAAGCAGAGTTAATATAAAAAAGAAATTGGATATTTCTATGAGCTTTTCATCAACAGAGCAGCTAGTAGCAACAGCTATAGCAACAAACTACGATACATTTGTTAGTCATTCGTATTATCAAGCTCACAAAAATGACATTAATTTAACTCCAGTCTTTTTAAAAGATGACAAGAAGTTCCTTACTTCAATAGTTTATCGAAAGGGTAAAAAAGACGTTCCTCGAGTCGCTAATATTTTAGCTGAATTTAAGCAATTCTTACCTAAATAGGCTTTATTGAATAGGAGTTATTAGGTAAACTAATTATGTACAATAATTTATAGAAAAAGAGGAAAATTAATGGAAAAAGAGCTAGTTTTTGGTCATCAAAGTCCGGATACGGATGCTATTGGTACAGCTATTGCTTATTCATTTTTACAAAATAAACTGGGTTATAATACTGAAGCAGTGGCATTAGGTGAGCCTAATGACGAAACTATGTTTGCATTAAACAAGTTTGGTTTTCAGGCACCTAGGGTAATCAAGACCGCTGCTAATGAAGTTGAAAAAGTAATGCTAGTTGATCATAATGAACCACAACAAAGTGTTTCTGATATCGATAAGGTAAAAGTTACCCATGTTGTTGATCATCATCGAATTATGAATTTTAACACTAGTTCACCGCTTTTTTATCTTGCTGAGCCAGTTGGCTGTACAAGTACAATTGTTTGGAAGTTATATAAACATTTCGCAATTGCTATTCCGCAAAATATTGCTGGAATTATGCTTTCTGCTATTATTTCTGATACTTTACTTTTAAAATCACCGACTACAACTGAAGATGATTGTAAAGCAGTAAAAGAGTTGGCTAAAATTGCTAATGTTGATTATGAAAATTATGGGCTTGCAGAATTAAAAGCAGGCACAAATATTGCAAGTAAGTCAGAAGATGATCTAATTAAGTTAGATGCGAAAACTTTTGAATTGAAAGATAAAAAAGTTAGGGTAGCTCAAATTAATGTAGTCGATTTACCTGAAGCAATGGGACGTAAAGCTGCTTTTCTAAAGGCAATGGAGTCTGCAATAGCTACCGATCATTATGATTTATTTATGTTACTTATTACGAATGTATTGGATTCTAACTCAACTGCAATAGTAGCAGGATCTAGTGAAGCACAGCAGCTATTTGAAAAGGCATTTGGACAAATTATTGATTCGGAAATCAGTTTACCAGGTGTAGTTTCACGTAAAAAACAAGTTGTACCACCACTTACAAATTCATTTAGTTAATAATTATTTCAAATTTTAAAGATTAAAAAACACGAGTAGGGAAGTAATCCCGCTCGTGTTTTGATTTACGTTTCTAAATTTAAATAAATTATTCTTTGTTAATTTCTTTAGCCAGAATAATAAAAGATTTACACACTCTTTCAGCCTTTTCTGGAGACATTTTTCTTAATTCATTGAGAACTTTTTTAATGAATACAGGTGTATTATCCTGATGGTTCTCAACTTTAACTTCCTTAAATCTATATGCGTTCATTATGATATCAGGTGTAGTAGTATTCAAAGCTCTAGCAATAGAATCAAGTTTTTGAATACTGATATTTTGATTTTTAGTACGCTCAAGACGAGAAATAAAGTTTACAGACAAATCACTCAACTCTGCCAGATCCTCCTGCGTCAACTTCTGTTCGCGTCGACGACGGCATATTTCTTTTCCTAAATTTATACTCATGGAATAAATTCAACCCTTTCAAAAAATATAATTCCATATTCCATAATAACAGATTAATTATAGAATTAAACAATAAAACAAAAAAATTATAAATAAAAACAATTAATTTCAACAAATCTTTAAAACATCAAAGTCGATTGTTGAAATAATAGTTTTAATCTATACTCCAGATAGTATTATAAGACAAATACTAAAAAATATAAATAATAAAGTTTCAACTAATTAAACTTAAAATGAAAAAATATAAGTTTTAAAATATTATTTCAAGTCTGAATTTCCTTTGATACTATAGCCAAAAAGTTTAAATTATAAAAACAACCTTTACAATTAATGATAATATATAAATTAGATATAGAAACCGCTTTACATATACTTAGTTAAGAAAGTATATGTAAATTGATAGTAAATATTTTTAGATAAAATACTATCTAAAAATATTTGATAATAAAAAATAATAAAAAAAAGTAAAAAGCAATATTTTAAGGTCTATAAATAAAATTCTTATGTGTACATGAATTATTTGTATAGGGGAATAGTAGTAGCTAATTTGTAAGTTAAGTTACTAGTTCATTAATAACTTCGTATAATATATATTATGTAAAGTAAGAACTAAAATTAAACCATCAAACGGAAACACACTAATTAATTAAAAAGGCAGCGCTAAAACTTAACACAGTAATCAGCAAACCGGTTTAGCTGAATAATCAATCAAAAGTAGCAAATAAACTTTTCTTGTTTTGCCAGTTTCTAAAAAGAAGCAAAAATCACTTCTCTTACTACAGTGAAAAAGACTTGTTTATGACAATCATATCAAAGTAAAATTATAGTTTTTAAGAGCATGAATTTTAGCTGCAGTGCCAAAAACTAAAATGCTAAAGAGAATAATTTAGAAATGAATATTAACTTTAGCATGCAAGCAAAACTGATAACACTTTTAAGGCAAGTTGCTAGTGAGTTATTAAAATCTAAATAAGTAGTTAATTAAGTTCATGCAAAATTCACTTTAGAATTAATTGGTACAATTGCAGCTAGAAAATGCGTGTAAGTTGATCTGATTTTTTCTAATGTATTACATGTGTATTACATGCAAAGAACGTATTGAAACCAGCAAAAATTTTTGCTCATTGGCTTTATTACAACCATAATGTTTTCTCAGCTTGCTTTCATTAAAACTATAATTTTAATGAAAGGTAAAAAACAACAGCAATAAGGTTTTTTTACTTTTCTACCTAATGAGAATAATTTTATATATAAATGTTTTCAAAATCCAAACAGACATTCTTATTTTGCTTTATAATTTAACTAAGATAAATTTATTTAGGAGAAAATAATATTGGAAACAAAAAAATATTTGGACTTAATTGAAGATGAATTAACAAAAATGCCTGACTTTGTCCAGGAATACAATTTTGGTACTAACCATTCCTTAGCAACTACCTATCAATATTTAACAGAAATTCGCAGATTTTTTGATTGGTTACGCAAAGAAGGAATTTCTTCTGCTCAAAAAAATAGTGATATTACAACTACTACTTTAGCTAATTTACATCGTAATGACATTATGCTTTATATCAATTATCTAGGTCATGTTAAAAACCAACAAGGTCATTTAAATTCACCTACAACAATCAATCGCTCGATTAACGCCCTACGCTCACTTTTCAAGTTTTTGACCATTACTGCAGATAATAATGACGGCCAACCTTACTTTGAGCGAAATGTGATGCTGAAAATTGACTCCCTTAATAATACTAAGACCCTTAATTATCGTGCACATATTCTTGAATCTCATATGTATATTGGAGACTTAAAATACCAATTTTTAAATTATATTGAGAACAACTTTGAAAAGCACTGTAATCCTCATGCCCTCCCCTCCTTTAAGCTTAACAAGGAGAGGGATATGGCAATTATTGCCGTAATTTTAGGGACAGGAATCAGAGTTTCAGAATGTGCGGGTATTAATATATCCGATTTAAATTTAAAGAAAGCAACTTTAGACGTTACTAGAAAAGGCGGTCAAAAAGATAGTGTGCCAATAGCCGAATGGACGTTAACTTATCTAGTTAAATATCAAAAAATACGTAGCCAACGTTATAAAGCAACCAAAAAAGAAACAGCGTTTTTTCTTACTAGGTGGCACCATCAAACGCGTCGAATGACAACTAGCGCAATTGAAAAAATGGTTAATAAGTACTCGGCTTCATTTGGACACCCACTCACCCCACATAAGCTGCGTCATACTCTTGCTTCAGAACTTTATGGAGTTACTAAAGATCAAGTTTTAGTTGCACAGCAATTAGGTCAAAAAGGTACATCAGCAACAGATTTATATACACACGTTGACCAACATAAGCAACGTGAAGCCCTAAATAAAATCACCCAAAGTAATAATTCAAATAATAAAAAGAGCTAGTAATCATAACTAGCTCTTTTTATTATCGTTATTAAAATCTTACTTGCCAACTAGAACCAGCCTGCGCAGCATTGAAACACATTTTAATTTCATCTTCATTAGTTTTATTTTGTGAAAGTGGAGGAAGATTATTTAAATTGAAGTAAGCACTCTCGCTTGTTTCAATATTGGGTGTGAAATTTGAACTTAATTCGCGACACAGAAAAATAACATTACACACGTTGACTAGCCTTTTAATACGCTGTTTATCATGAATGGTAGTTTGACTATCATTAATTGCAATTAGATAATCAATTGCAATATCACATCCGGCTTCTTCTTTTGCTTCTTTAATGCAGTTATCTTTTACCGAAAGATTAGGTTCACACCATCCTCCAGGCAGGGACCAACAGTTGTCTGTGGTTTCTTTAACCAACAAAATCTGCTTATTTTTAAAAATTGCTGCTCGTGTGGCTAATTTAGATGTTTGATAGCCATCTTCACTACTGAAAATTTCTTTTACTTGTTTCAGTGGTAATCCGGTTTTGGCAGCCATCATTTCGGTAGCAATTAATCTAATTTGTGTATACCGTTCTATATCAAAACAATCATTGCCATATTCTAACCCATTTTGGGCAATATTTTGTAATTTTAAGGTCCAATTTAAAAATTTATCTGTATTGTCCATTTTTAATCCTTAAAATATTTTTTATTTAGTTAAATCAATTTTATCAATATCAATCATCCAGCCAATTGCAAATGATTTTTCGCCTAAGTGAGTTGCAATTCCTGGACTAAATTTAGTAATTGAAATGTTTTGCCCAGGAAAGTTTTCTTTCAAAAAGACTTTTGCTTCCTCTACTTGACTACTATCATTTGAATCAATAATAAATAATTTGATTTTATCTTTGTATGGAAGTGTAGCAATTTTGCTTAAAATTAATTGCTGCATTTTCGTAAAAGCACGTTTCATTGATCTAATTTTATCAAAAGCCACAATATTTCCGTCTTTAAAAGTTAAAAGTGGCTTTATATTAAGCATTGAACCAATAAATGCTTCAGCATTACTTAAGCGACCACCTCTTTTAAGGTTCTGCAAATCGTTTGGTACAAAAATTTCATCAATTGTGCCCCTGATCTCTTCAAGTCGTTTAAGTATTGTATCTAAGTCGACCCCATTTTTTATCATTTTTGCGGCAGCTAAAGTAAGTTCTCCTTGAAGACGGACCGTCATTTTAGTATCAATTGCATGTAAGTTGTATTTGGGATTATTTTTCGAAATGTTACACAAAGTATGATAGAATCCAGAAATTCCACTGGATAAAGTAATTGCAATAATTGCTTCATATCCATCATAATGTAGTCTTTCAAAAAGACTAATTAAATCACCCATACTTGGTTGAGACGTTTTGGGAAAATCTGCCCCATTCTTTTGCATTTCAAAGAGTTGTTCAGACGTAATGTCAATATTTTCTAAATATTCTTTATTACCAATAATAATGGGTATTGGCAAAACAATAATGTTATTATCCTTTGCTTCTTGTTTAGTTATAACGCTAGTACTATCAGTAACTAATGCAATCTTCATCTAATTAACCTTTCGCTGTATATACAATATAGAAGATTATAGCATAAAAATAATGAGGTTACGACTAATAGTTAAAATCATTTTGAACCTTTTGTTTTTTGAATTAATTTAGTAAACACCTGGTTAAACGTGTCAATTTCATTTTCAGAAAATCCAGTTAGGAAAAATTCTTCTATATTTTTGACGGTACTCCTTAACTCAGCAATTTTTTTAATGCCATGCTCATTTAAATGGACAGTTTTGCTTGAATCGCTTTCCGAACGAGTAATTGTAATAAGGCTTAATGTCTTTTTCTGTTGTAGTTGTCGGCTTAAAGTTGATAAAGAAATTTTAAGCTTTTTTGCCAAATCACCCATTTTTTGTTCTTTATTGTCATTGTGAGCAAAATAAAGCAACAAACGAGTCTGAGAAAGGTTAAGACCGCACTTGTGCTTAATCTCCTTTTTAATAGTTTCGGAAATTAAATCGAAAGATAAAATGTCCATATAAACCTACCTTTTCTTTTAAAATCAATAATAAAAACAATTTATACAACTTTTAATTATTTGTGAAACATTATCAAATAACCTATTAGCGAATGATTATAGTTTATCGATTAATATTCTAAAAATCTAAAATCAGTATACCAGCTTTTTTAAAATAATGCTTGGCAAAAATTACAAAACATTTATATATGCACAAAAGTAACTTATTTTCAGATAATGATTCTTATACTTATTGCGGTATAATTGATATGATTAATATCGTATTTTTGAGGTGATACTTATGGCATATGATGGCTTATTCATTCATAGTTTGTTAGGTAATGTAAAAAAGCTTTTGGTTGGTGGACGTTTATCGAAAATTTATCAACCATTTGAGCATGATTTAATTTTAATTTTTAGAAAAGAAAGAAAAAATCGCCAACTGCTTATTTCGGCAAATGCGCAATATCCCAGATTTTATATAACTGACCAATCGATTAATAACCCAGATAAGGCTCCTACTTTCGTAATGGTACTAAGAAAATATCTTGAAGGCTCTATTTTGCAATCAATTAAACAAGTTGGTGTTGATCGAATCATTAATTTTTATTTTAGTAATCGCAACGAATTAGGCGATCAAGTACAACTTGTTTTATCAGTTGAATTAATGGGTAAGCATAGTAATGTTATTTTATATAATCAAACAAGTGGACGAATTATTGATTTACTTAAACGGATAAATCCAGAAGAAAATCGGGTGCGTTTACTCTTACCTAAGGCTAAGTATGTTTTACCGCCACTTAATCCAGGGATAAACGGCTTTGAGATAACATCAGCTGAATTTAAGGCGGAAATTAATAAAATAGCACCAGCTGAATTTGTACAAAAGGTTAATGGACTTGATCGTGATGATCGTAATGAATTACTGGGCTATTTAACAGATGATTATTCTTATTCTTCGTTTATGACTTTTATAAGTCAATTTGATAAGAGCAGAGCATATATCTTAACAACTAAAAATAATAAACGAAAGATTTTCCCCTATCTTCCCTATCATCTTGATTTGCTTAAAGAAACTACTGATGATAACTTTAATCATGCACTTGATGAATTTTATCGCTATCAATCAAATCATGACTGGGTTAGACAAAAGTCAACGCAGGTCGAACGAATTATAAAGAATGAGCAAAAAAAATTAACAAAAAAAATAGTTAAATTACGCAAGCAGCTTGAATTGGCTGAAAACTCTGAAGGCTACCGAATCCGAGGCGAAATTTTAAATGCTAATTTAGCCCAAGTAAAGCCAGGAATGACCAAAATTAAGCTTCCAAATTATTATGATAATAATAATTTGATTTCAATTACACTTGATGTTGCAGTGTCTCCTGCCCGTAATGCGCAGAAATATTTTACACGCTATAAAAAAATGCGTGACTCAATTAAGCATGTCAAAGAACAAATCCAAATAGCACAAAATAACTTACTTTATTTTGATTCAGTTCAAACAGCAATTGATAATGCTGAACCTCAAGATATTGATCAAATCATTGATGAATTAACTAGTCAAGGATATATTAAACCAATATCGACGAAAAAGCGGCGTAAAAAGATAATAGAACAGAGCTTGAATAAATTCAAACTCTCCTCAGGCAAGCTTGTTTTAGTGGGTAAAAATAATTATCAAAATGATTGGTTAACATTTAAAAAAGCTAATAAGCAAGATATATGGTTTCATGTAAAAAACATACCCGGTTCACACGTGATTTTACAGGATTCTCAGCCCTCAGAAACTGATATCATAGAGACAGCTGAAATTGCAGCCTACTTTTCTAAGGCAAAAAACTCTGCTCATGTACAAGTTGATTTTGTTAAAGATCAACGGGTTAAAAAGCCCAATGGTGCAAAACCAGGCTTTGTTATATATACTGGCCAAAATTCGATTGAAGTTACGCCGCAAAAAGATAGAGTTTTAAGTAAAAGAATAGACTAATATTTATTAAAAAAAGTTGATAAATCAATGTTTATAACAAGATTTATCAACTTTTTGCTTCTTCTTTAAGATCTTTAACTTTGAAGACGGAAATATTTGCTATATAGGCAAAGTAGTTAAGGATAATGATTCTAAAACTTCCAAAATCAATTCTGTAGTTTCAATACTTGAAAAAACTGGAATATGAATATTTAGAGCAGCATCACGAATTCTAATTGCGTCACCACTTGCTGTATCAGATAAATCAGTAATATTAATAATCATTACTATTTTATGCTGATTTATTTTATCTAATAAATTATTTTCGTTGCTATATACTTTAGTGATTACACCTGTTGTTATTCCTGCTTCAGCAAAATTATTAGCTGTTCCTTCAGTAGCAACGATTTTAAATCCAAGTTTATAGAATCGTTTAGCCAATTCAGTCATTTTCTTCTTATCTTGATCTCTTACTGAGATAAAGATGGTACCGTAACTAGGAATGCGTAGCCCACTTGCCTCGTAACCTTTATATAGAGCTTTTGCTAACTGCGTGTCCCTACCCATTACTGAGCCAGAAGATTTCATCTTAGAGTCGAAAGTATTATTACTTGAGTAATTAATATAAGAAAAAACTGGCATCTTAACATAAATGAAATTATTAGACGACCATATTTTATTTTTATAGGCTAATTCCGACAGATTATGACCACATAATACCTCAGTTGCATAAGCTGTAATATCTTTATTCAATGCCTTAGACAAAAATGCTATATTATGCCCAGCATATGGTTTGATTTGAAGCAAATAAATATCTTTATTAACAATTAAGAAATGTAGTGTGAAAATACCACGCATTTGTAGTCGCTTAATCAAATTAATTGTGTACTCAATAAGAAGTTTTTTGCTGATTTTGGACAGATTTTGCGGCTTAAAAACTGCAATCGAGTCTGATGCATGAGAGCCCGTTTGTTCTAAATGCTCAATAATGCCTGGAATTGTCACATCTTTGCCATCTGAAATAGCTGTAACTTCATATTTGTTTCCTTCAATAAAGTGTGACAAGGTAATTTTAGCTAGTTTATTTTCTTGCAAATATTTTTCTAAAGCAGGCAGATCATAAACAACAGCTGACTTTTGCTTGATATTTTCATTATTATAGCCACCTATTAAAATCGGAAAGTTCTGCTCTTTAGTAAAATTAGCTACTTCTTGTTTATCAAAAGTAGTTAATAATTGATTCTGCCTTAATGATTTTAAAGGTGTTTGCAGAATATTATTAATTTTTTCTTTTGGGTCAAGAGTATTATTACCCAATACATTCAGACCATATTTGGTTAATTTTTTACTTAATGCACTAACTTCTTTTCCAGAAAATTGTAGCAGAACATCCTTTATGGCCTCTTTTTCTGCAATATCTAGAATGTTTTCTAGTGTAATCGGTTCAAAGTAAATTTTATCAGCATTTTTATAATTAGCTGAAACAGACTCATCATTATTTGAAATTAAAACTATAGCATAATTATTATTATGTAAAACTTTGATAGCATGACTAATCATATAGTCAAATTCACTAGTTACGGATACTTGTGATGGTAACATACCAATAACTAATACTTTTTTATCGGCATTCAGAGGCTGTAACTCATCTTGGATGCTGTAGGCACTATAATATGCATGAACTCTAGGTTTATAGACACCAGCTGAACCATCAATTTGCAAATAGACAGGCTTTAGATGGATCTTTTTAAAGTGTTTGTATAGCACACTTTCTTTTATTTTCGTCAAATTAGAAATTAACGCATTACCAAAACCATATTTTTTTGCCGTAAGCAATAAATTGTCAGTAACTTCATCTTCAGCTAATTGCTGACCAATCTTAACGATATGCTCCAATTTTTGGTAATAAACAGGATGAATATATACAATATGTTGTAATTCCTGATAAGTAAAGCCTTGATAAATTGCTGCTAAAAGCTTGATTATATGCAATTCATTTGGATGATTTAGGTCAAAAATAATTTCAGCTTTGTCTTTAATTTTTTCAGCTTCAAAAACTTTTAAAGCCATTTCACTATTAATAGATGAAGCTAGTCCCTTTAAAAAGGCAGATTCAAAATTTCGTCCAATACCGATTGTTTCACCACTAGCTTGAGTTTTATTACTTAAATCATAATGATTACTTCCAGACTGTGTTAATGACCAAAATGGCATTCTTACAGTCACTTTATCTTGTATTGGTTCAATAGCAGCATTTAAACCGGTCATCGGATCAATAATCTCGTTTAGATTATAGCCCACAGCTATTTTACAAACAATATAGCCAATACTATAAAGACAAGTTTTTTGTAACCACAGAGCACTCCGCGTTAGTCGAGGTTTAATGGTTAAAATCTTTACTGTGAATTCATTGCCTTGATGCTTTACCGCAAAGTGAATATTTAAAATACCAACGATTTGTAAGCAATCAGCAATTTTTTTAGCAATTAGTCGAATTTTTTGGACTTGGTCATTATTTAAAGTTAAAGCTGGCATTACAGCAGCTGAATCACCTAAGTTGACGGCAACTGGTTCAATTGTATCAGCTAAACCAGTAAATAAAATATTACCTCGATTATCACGTATTACATTAACAATAACCTCTTCCCATGAGGAAAGATCTTCAATTAAACGATAATTATCATGTAAAGCAATTTCATTTTGTTGCTCTTTTTTTAAATAATCACTCACTTCTAAGGAATTTTTTAAAATAATATGTTTATTATGTAAATAAGAATTATCTTTAATTAATAATACTGGAAAAGTAACTTGTTCCTTTAATTGTTGTTCTAGTTTATCAAATGCAAAATCAGTCATTTCCCAGTATTGATTTGCAGTAATTTTATTTCTTTCTAAAAAAGATGTCATATCCTGTTGGGAATTAAGTTTTAAAGCCTGTTCATTTAAGGCGAGCAAACGTACTCCCATTTGCTTAAGAATACCATCATGAACTAATTCACGTGTTACTTTAAGTCCAGTTGATGAACCATAAGCTGAAATAATTGCATCAGGCTCTTCCATCCTAATTATTCTTTTAAGAAAATCAATTGTCATTGGCTCCAAATAAACGGTTACACCTGGTTGTTTATCAGTAGAAACAGTTGCAGGATTGGGATTAACTAAAATAACGTTAATATCTTCTTCTAAAAGTGCACCGATTGCATCAGACATTAGGATATCTGTTTCCGACACACTACCAATTAATGTAGGACCTGATCCAATAATTAAAATTTTATCTAAATCATTTTCTAAAGGCATGCTTTACCCCATCATCTTTACAAAATCATCAAAAATTTGTAGTGCATCTAAACTACCCGGAGCACCTTCAGCATTAAAAGCTGTAGCAATTGCTTTGTTTTTAGTGCTGAAACCAGCTAGTAGTTGACTATGTAAATCATAGTATTTTTGGTCTAATTCAAGCTGGACACTATTTGGTAAAACTAAACAATCAATATTCATTGCTACTTGCCAAATTTGCTTTGTTAAATCATTAATTATTGGATAATTTGTGCCATTATATGCTTTAGGTAATTCCACTAATTGAAAATTCAAGTAATCACTAAGTACGAGAAAGCCTAGTCCAATTCCCCAGATGGGATACTCGCCATAAAAATTATCTAAGATAGGTCTAAGCTCACCTTGAACTTCTTTAACTTTACCAGGCCCACCAGAGATAATAATACCCTCAGGTCGTAAATTTTTGATATCTGGTACAGCAGTGTTATATGGCAAAACAGTTGCATTAATCTTTCTTAATGATAATTCTCGGAGCATTGAATGTTTAAGACCAAAATCAATAATAGCTACACTTTTACCAACATTTGGTACAGCATATGCATTTTTAGTTGAGACAGACGCAGACCTATTTTTTGGCAAAACTAGTGCTTTAATTTGATCAAAGGCATGTTCGTCATTAGTATCCATAATAGATGCTTTAATCGTTTTAGCTTTTGTTAATCGGTGAACTAAAGCCCGTGTATCAATATTATAAATTGCTGGAATATTTTTTTCTTTTAAAAAAGAATCAAGGTCTTGAAAGTTTTCATTATCTGAAATATTTAGAGCAACATCGTTAGCAATTATGCCCTTAACAGTAGGATTAATGCTTTCATAATCAATGGCATTAATTCCATTACCACCAATCATGGGTGTAGTAAAAACTAGAATTTTTCCAGCATTTGTAGGATCTGTAAGCGCTTCTTGATAACCGAAATTACTAGTTTCAATGGCTAACTCGCCAGTTGAAATAATTGAAGAACCAAGACCTTCACCAGCTAGTGAACTGCCATCTTCAAGAATTAAATATCGCTTCATCTCATCACATTTTTTCCTTTAGCTCGGCTAATCTTTCCGTAAAGATGGTTGGTGGAGCAACTTTAAACTCTAACCATTTATCAGTGCTGGGTTGCATGAACCCCAAAACTTGCGCATGTAAAAATTGACCGTTTCCTTGTAAGGTATTCTTTGGACCATATAATGGGTCACCAGCTACAGAATGACCAATATATGCCAGATGGACTCTAATTTGGTGTGTCCGCCCAGTTTCTAGTTGACAACTTACTAAGCTATAGCCCTTAAATTGTTCTAAAACTGTAAAATGTGTTATAGCTGGTTTACCATTATCAACTACAGCCATTTTTTTACGATTAAGTCGATCACGTCCAATAGGCGCATCAATTAAGCCGGATTGCTCGTTAAAATTGCCATGAACAATTGCTAAATACAATCTTTTGTTACTTTTACTAGCAAGCTGTTTTTCTAAGCTAATTCGTGCCTTTTGATTTTTGGCAACCATTAATAAGCCCGAAGTATCCTTATCAATGCGATGAACAATCCCTGGACGAAAACCTTCAGGACTACTTGCTAAATCTTTTGTATGATATAAAAGTGCATTTACTAAAGTGTGATTGGGGTGACCGGCAGCAGGATGAACTACCATACCTTGTGGTTTGTTAACTACAATTACATCTTCATCTTCATAAATAATGTCCAGTGCAATATTTTCTGCAGTTACTGCTAAAGGGGCTAATTGTGGTACAGTGACTGATATTCGATCTCCCGTTTGAATTTTATATGATACTTTTTCTTTTTTATGATTGACCATAATTCGTTCATCCTGAATCAGCTCTTTAATTCGAGTCCGTGATAACGAACTAATTTTACTTGCAATAAATTTATCTAATCGGCCCTGTTCTGTATTAACTTTGAGTTCATAATTTTTTTCCATGCTCTTTTTCACTTTCATCAAGAAATAGTAGATAAATAAATACCAAAACTATCCCGACTGTTATAGCAGAATCAGCAATATTAAATATATTAAAGTTAATAAAATCGAGTTGAATCATATCGATTACATATTTCAAATGAATCCGATCAATTAAATTGCCGATAATTCCTCCCAAAACTATTGCTAGACCCAATTTCATTAGTTTACTTTGATTTCGTCTTTGAAAAATATAATATAGACAGATTAGAATAGCTATTACACTAATAATATAGAAAAGCCACATTTGACCAGTAAGAATGTTCCAAGCAGCGCCATTATTTTGAATGTAAGTTAATGAAATAACATTAGCTAAAACTGGACGTATTTCCCCAATTGAAAAATTGTGGGCAACAAAACCTTTTAGAGTTTGATCAGCAACAACAATTAATAACGAAATTATTAAATAAACAAGTTTCATATATTTTTTAGAATAAGCCACTAATTTTACCATTATTATCAACATCAATATCTAGTGCCGCAGGATGCTTCGGTAACCCTGGCATATCTAAAACATGGCCAGTGGTAATTACAATAAAACCAGCACCATTTTTTAAACTAGCTCCTGTAACATGCAAAGTGAAATCTGTTGGTGCTCCTAATAATTTTTGGTTATCAGTAAAGGAATATTGAGTTTTAGCAATAATTACTGGCAACTTATCTTTACCAAGCTTTTCTAGTTCCCGAATATCATTTTCGGCTTTTTCAGAGTATTCAACTTTGCTAGCATGATAAATGTTAGTAGCGATTTTATCAATTTTTGTCTTAACTGAATCGTCTTTTTCATAAGTTGACACGAAATTAGACTGATTGGAGTTAGCTAAATCAACGACTGCTTGAGCAGCTGCAATTCCACCTCTTGATCCTTGCTCATGATAATCAACAACGAGAGCTTTAATTCCCTGTTCAGCTACCAACTTTTGTAATAAATTGAGTTCTGCAGGAGTATCAGTTGCAAAATGATTAATTAAAACTATTACTGGCACACCATAATTACGCATATTATTCATATGACGCTCTAAATTTTTAAATCCAACTTCTAATGCTGTAAGATTTTCATCATCTAAATGATCTGTGGTTCCTTCTGCTTGATATTTAAGTGCACGAACAGTAGCAACAACAACACAGGCATCAGGCTTTTTAGCAAGATTATTTGAAACAAAGTCCATAAACTTTTGCCCACCTAAATCACTACCAAAACCAGCTTCTGTTAATACATAATCACTTAAATGCAAAGCTAAATTAGAAGCAATAACGGAGTTAGCCCCATGAGCGATATTGGCAAAGGGACCACCGTGAACTAAGGCTGGAGTATGTTCAATAGTTTGTACTAAATTAGGTTTAAGTGCATTAGCCAATAGAGCTGCAATAGCTCCTTCAAAACCTAATTCTTTTACATAAACAGGTTGGTCTGTTTTGGTATAGCCAACTAGCATTAAACCAATTCGCTTTTTCAAATCATCAATATCAGTAGCTAAACATAAGATGGCCATTAATTCATTGGCAACTGTAATGGCAAAGCTTGATTTGTGTTCTATACCATTAAACTTAGACCCCTGACCAATAGTTATGTTACGCAAACTACGATCATTTACATCAATGCCCCGTTTTAACAAGATTCTTTCTGGGTCAAGATTAAGTTCATTGCCTTGATATATATAATTATCGACTAATGCAGCTAAGGTATCAATTGCCGCAGTTAACGCATGCATATCGCCAGTAAAATGAAGATTTATATCCTCCATTGGAATTACTTGTGCACGACCGCCTCCGGTTGCCCCACCTTTTAGACCAAAAACAGGTCCCATTGAAGGTTCTCTAAGTGCAATTAAAGTTTTTTGATGGAGTTGATTATTAATTGCGTCTCCTAAGCCAATTGTCATAGTTGATTTACCTTCACCAGCTGGTGTAGGCGAAATCGATGTAACTAAAATCAATTTTCCCAAATGATCTTGAGCCATACTTCTGTTAATGGCAGACCATTTTATCTTAGCTTTATTTGAGCCATATAATTCTATATCTGCTAAATTTAAACCAATTTTAGTTGCTATTTCGTCAATAGGTAGTGAATGTGATTCTTGCGCAATTTGAATATCTGATGTCATTGGGCATACTTCTTTCTATAAAAAATTATTTGTCCTATTACTTAATTGCATCTTCGAGATTAGAATTTAGGTTCCCCCTTTGACTTAATAAATTAATTATAGCAAAAATATAAGCTTGTGTATCTTAATTATTAACTAACTGAGAAATTCTGCTTTACCTTCGTTCAATGCGCAAAAGATGATATTTTTTAAAATTATCTATTTTGACTACATAAATTGAAAAACAATGCCATTTATTATTAATTTGTGGTACTGATTCTAGCTGCGTTTTCACCTTAAATGGTAATTTGAAAATATTCCCCTTCCAATAGGAAGTTAAAAATGTATAGATAACAAGAAAAATAAATAGAATTCCCCAAGCAATTGCTGACCAGTTGATAGTTTTAGTGCCCTCGTAGGTAATAATTAAACTCAAAAAAAGAACAATAAGTAACCAACTATAGTAAATAATCCCAACGTTACCTAAAATAATAAAATGTTTTTTATTCATTTTGCTTCTCTTTAAAATTAATTTGTATATTTAGATTACTGTGATCAGTTGTATCAAATAATGTCTGCAAATATCGACCCAGTTTTGGTTGATATTTAGTCAATAGCCGATATTGCTCAGAATTATAAAGTTGAATTAACTTTTTTTCATTGATATGATTGTGTCCGGTAAAATAATTATAATTTGCTTCAATAAAAAATTTATTTATTTTTTGCCCAGAATTTTTATCTTTTTGCGTCATATTATGGGTTAGATTTTTTAATTGTATATCTTTAAGATAATTATGAAAATGGGTTAAAATATAACTTTTTTGTTCTTCTGCAGATAAGTATGGTCGCATATTAAAAGTTTGGCGCTGATATCTAATTTGATTTTTTTTGACTTTTACAAGACCATAAGCTTGATCAAAGGAACAAAAACTAGATGTAACTATTTCAGTAGTTGGAATATTTGGCTGTGGTTTTACAATGTTTTGTGCATGAATATGTCCAGAAAAAGCTAACTTAACATCATATTTTTGGCAAAGCTGACTTAATGAACTAGCATTATCGATAACAAATCCACGATTAACTGCAGGATTATGAACGTATAAATTATGATGCATAAATAAGAGCGGATATAAATTATGCTTTTGGGCAAATTTTAGCTGTTTTTCAAGCCAAGCCAACTGCATTTCGCCTATAAAACCAGCTGTTACTGGTGACCGCAAAGCTTCTTTTTGACCATATATATTAGTGTCAAGCATTAACAACAAGTATTGTGGATTTAACTGAATGCTGTATGCTAATGAAGAAGAATCTGTTGCCCAAGCATGATCATAAGATTCATGAAAAATATTGCGCCAATCAGTGGGACTAATTTGTTTTGTATAAAGTTGCTGGTCATTGCTAAAAGATCGCGCCCAGCCATCAAAAATATCATGATTTCCTGGTAATAAAAATAGTTTGGTGTCAGTTAAGCTACTAAAAATTTTTTGAAATCTTTGTGCTGATAATAATTCGCCATTAAAAGTGACATCGCCAGTGACAATAATTGCTGCTGGTTTTTTTTCGTTTGCAAATTTGCAAAAAGCTCTAAGAGCAATTTCTTGATATACCAAATCTTTGCCTTGGCTAGTACTTTGAATTTGCTTGAAGGCAGGTCCATTATCATGAAGTTGATTAGCAATTAAATGGGTATCAGTAATCACCCAAAATTCAGTATCTAGTTTATTTGTAATCATTTTTTGCCCAATATTGATAAAAATCAACACGTAAGTTGCCATTAAATAACTTACGTTTTTTAGTTGCTTTTTTGCCAAAAAAACTTTCGAAATTGGGATCACCAACTAAATAATATTGACTAAAACTATCATATTTTAGTAAGTTTGACCCCATTTGGGTGTATAAGGCCTCGGCCGATTGTTTATCTTTTAACCTTTTCCCATATGGAGGATTAGCAATAATCACCCCATTTTTTAAATCGGTTGCTAAATCTTTAACAGCAACTTGCTTAAAGTAAATATCTTGTAATACACCAGCATTGTTAGCATTTAACTTAGCAATTTCCAAGATGGATTGGTCAATATCGCAAGCCCAAATTGGGGCTGCTAGTTTTTTGATTTTACTTTTTGCTTCAATTAATAAGTCTTTATGTAATTTTGCATCAAACCAATCAAAATTATCGAAAGCAAATTTTCGCCATGATCCGGGAGCAATATTTTTCCCAATTAGAGCAGCCTCAATTGCTAAAGTACCTGAACCGGTCATTGGATCGATTAGCGGATGACTTCCGTCAAACGGAGTCAACTTTATTAAACTTGCTGCAAAATTTTCTTTCAGGGGTGCGCCACCATGCTCAATGCGATAACCACGTTTAAAAAGACTGTCACCACTAGTATCAAGTGAAATACGGGCAGTATCTTTATAGAGGTGAATGTGTAATGGATAAAAATTACCACTTTCTGGTAAAAAACCACGGCGATGATATTGATCGGACATTTTGTTGACGATTGCCTTTTTTACAATGGATTGAATACCTGGCTCAGAGTGCAATTTTGAGCGAACAGACCGCCCTTGCACTGGAAATTTAGCATCAATAGGTAAAATTGTTGCCCAATCGATATCATATACTTGATTATATAGTGTATCAAAATCAGTTGCTTTAAATTCTTTAAGTAAAATTTTTACGCGATCAGCTGTACGAAGCCAAAGATTGGTTTTAACGATATCTGCTTGAGTTCCCTTAAAAAATACACGACCATTTTCTGTAGTAGTTTCATAACCTAGTGAATGTAATTCTTTAGCCACAACACTCTCAAAACCGGCACCCATTGTTGTATATAATTGATATTTTTTCATTAGTTATCTCTTTCATTTTAATTTCAAAAAAAGCGTTGAGCCCTTTTAAAAGCTCAACGCTGCCTGTACAAATTTCTATAAGCCACGTTCTGTACGGGTAATTTTGGCAAAATTACCTTCAGCAGCCATCTATCTTTACTATCAACATAGTAATCTAACCTTTAGTTCATTTTCTTAGGTTAAGACGCCCCCACCAAATTTGGGTTGCACGCTCGCAGGGTTTACCTCGTTCCACCAATAATGTTTCCACTACTGCTACGTCACTGTGGCACTTTTCAGAATATTCATGCATATTAAAAAAACTTAGCACTTTTTTCGCCGTAATTATAAAAATTCTTTAGTTTATTGGACTAAATACGAGCACTACAAGCATCTCAGCTTGTGCGTGCGTGGACTTTCCTCAGCTCAATTATAAAAATCAAACCGCGACTGCTCAAAATTTGTACTATAAAAAATTATAGCAAAGCTTACTGCTTTTGCAAACCATAAACTTGTCGTTCTAAGTTATAAACTTTACGTTCAAGAGCTGAGATACGTTGAATGATTGCCATGTTAGTAGAACTTTCTGTTTGGTTAGTTTCGCTATCACTAATTGAAGTAAATGACGGATTTCGACTGTGTTTTGGAGTATAAGTACGTACAGCTTCATCGGTTGCTTTTGTTTGATTAGTTTCTTTAGAAAACTGGTCTTTTTGCTTTTCTTTTTGTTGATCAGCCATTAGTTGGCCTTGTAATTTTCCGATTTGACCATATAAATCTTCAATGAGCTGTTCAAAAGTATCGTAATCAGCAATTACAATATCTAAAAATGCATCAACTTCATCGGGATCAATACCTTTAACTTTAGTTCTAAATTGTTTTTTTAAAATATCCTGTGTAGATAACTGTATATCATTTAAATCAGCCATGAGAATGCAACTCCTTTATCGTTATAATTTATTTTAGCAAAAAGTTGTTTAGCTTAAAACTTAAACGATAATTTTAGGCAAACTTTTATAAATTTTATTAGAATTGATTTTTTTCCTGATCACGATATTCTTCAGCAGCATCTTGTAAATCATAAAAATCAATTAATTCAAGTGGATAGTTTGTAGTTTGTTGATAGTTACGAATTAAGTCATAGTCATATTTAGCTTTCCCAGGATATTCTGCGTCATATACCATTAAAGCAGCATCAGTATGTAAAAGCATAAAATTTTGATAATTTCTAAGTTGGACTACGTCATAATAAGCTTGATTTGAAGTTGATGCAAAGAAGTCAACTTTTTGCGTTAAATTAATAAATTTAGTTTGATTAGTTTCGTTCCACCTATGAGCAAAATCTTCGTAAGGAGTGATGATTGAAACGCGTAAGGGATATTTTTTACGTAGTGCAATTGCTAATTCACAGGCCCATTGCTCTATTCCGAGGTTAGCACCAGTAATTACCCAATCAAGCTGTCCATTTTCAAGTAAATTAACCAAACGAGTTTGCAAGACATTTTTGATGATTTTTATTTTTGGATCTTGATCGTTAAAGGTATTTAATTCAAAATTTCGATATCCAGTAATCCAAAGACGTTGCATAGTAAAAGAGATAGCTCCTTGTTCAAAAACTTTTCTATTATTGCTATAATGCTAACAGGAGTGAGATAGATGGTCAAATATCCAAACGGTACTTTTGCCGCATTTCGTAAGTCTGTTGGAGATCCTACATTTAAAAAAAATCAAAAAAGCAACAATTATCGTAAAAATATAAGCTTTTCTGATCGTGGCATGACTCTAGAGCAGATGATTAACGAATCAAATAAATTTTATCGTCTTAAAGAAATTGCGGTTGTACATAAAAAACCAACCCCTATTCAAATTGTAAAAGTTGACTACCCTAAGCGATCAAGGGCCGTAATTAAAGAGGCTTATTTTCGCCAAGAATCTACAACAGATTATAATGGTGTATACAATGGCTATTATTTGGATTTTGAAGCTAAAGAAACTAAAAATAAAACAAGTTTTCCTTTAAAGAATTTTCATGAACATCAAATTGTTCATCTTACAGAATGTTTAAAACAAAAGGGAATTTGCTTTACAATTATCGGCTTTACTAGTTTGAACCGATATTTTGTCACTCCAGCCAATATGATTGCTAAAGCTTGGTGGACCCAGAATAAGAGTTCAGTAACATTAACAGAAATTGAGGAATGGTCAGTCGAAATTGAAAACGGTTTTCAACCTACCCTTCCGTATTTGGAAGCCGTGGATTATTTTATCGCAGATAGGAAATCGAAGAATGGCAAATACAAAATATAAACGTGTATCGCGCAAAAATTATCGGCAAAATCGGCCTAAGCCAATATGGCGGCGGATAATTAAGTGGGCATTTTTAGTAGTTTTTCTGATTTTATTATCGGGTGTAGGCTTGTTTGCCTATTATGCCAAAGATGCTCCCAATATTAGTCGCTCACAACTAGAAAGTGGTGGTTCTTCAAGTCTATATACCACTGATGGTAGATTTTTACTGTCGCTTGGTTCAGAGAAAAGAATCTATGTCAAAGACAGTCAGGATTTACAATTATTAAAAGACGCAGTTGTCTCGGTTGAAGATAAACGATTTTATAAGGATAAATTAGGCATCGATCCCATCAGAATTGCTGGATCAATGTTAACAAACGCTAAAAGTAATAGTATTTCAGCCGGTGGGTCTACTATTACACAGCAGTTAGTTAAGTTAACTGTTTTTTCAACTGATGCTTCGCAACGTACTTTAAGGCGTAAAGCTCAAGAAGCTTGGTTAGCGATGCGCGTCCAGCGTGAATATACCCATGATGAAATTTTAGAGTTTTACATTAATCGTGTCTATATGAATTATGGTAATTATGGTATTGGGACTGCAGCTAATTACTATTATGGTAAAAAAATTGGTCAACTTGACTTAGCCCAAACGGCTCTATTAGCTGGTATCCCTAATCGCCCTACAGCATATAATCCTTATGTTTATCCTAAATATGCTAAATATCGGCGTGATCTAGTTTTAAAAGCAATGCTTGATAATAACAAAATTACGCAAAAACAGTATGAGCAAGCTACCAAGGAAAGTATTAAAAAGGGTTTAAAAGCACATAATCAACGTAAACAATCCAATTTACGTAAAATAGATGATCCTTATATAAAGGAAGCAATTACCGAAGTCAAAGCCAAGGGCTTTGATCCTTATCGTGACAATTTAAAAATTACTATTAATATTGATCAAAAGGCCCAAACTAAGTTATATCAATTAGCAAATAACGGCTTAGTCCCCTTCACTAATGATCAAATGCAAATAGGAGCAACTGTAATTGATCCAAGTAATGGACATGTAGTGGCAATTTTGGGAGGCCGCCATTTACCAGCTAGTGTTCAACTAGGCTTAGATCGGGCCGTACAAACTAGTCGTTCTACAGGTTCGTCAATTAAACCAGTATTAGATTATGCCCCGGCTATTGAGTATTTAAATTGGTCTACTGCCAAAATATTAGATGATAGCAAATACATTTATCCTGGCACTAACGTTCAATTATATGATTGGGATAATAAATATGATGGAGCAATGACGATGAGGCATGCTTTAGAGCAATCACGAAACGTGCCTGCTGTTAAAACTTTAGCAGAAGTTGGAGTTAGTCGAGCTGCTAAATTTGCCGCTAACATGGGTATTAATGTTCCTAAAGACTCAGGTTTATCTGTAGCAATTGGTGCTCAAGCATCTAGTCTGCAAATGGCTGGGGCATTTAGCGCCTTTGCTTCTATGGGGATTTACCATAAGCCACAATTTGTTTCTAAAATCGAAACACCTGATGGGTTAACTAGAAACTACGATTCTGCTGGAATTCGAGTTATGAGTAAATCTACTGCCTATATGATTACGGATATGCTCAAAGGTGTAATTAAACATGGGTCTGGTACTAATGCGCAAATTAAGGGACTTTATCATGCTGGCAAAACCGGTTCGGTTAAGTATTCTGAACAAGATTTAGCCCGTTATCCAGGTTATGCAGCAACCCCCAAAGACTCTTGGTTTGTTGGCTATACCCAGAGATATTCAATTGGGGTTTGGACAGGCTATGATAACCTACGCGATGGGACAATTTCGGGAATTGGTCAACAATCAGCACAATTATTTTACAAAAATATGATGTCATATTTAATGCAAGATAAAGAAAACACAGACTGGCAAAAACCAAATTCAGTTATACGAGCAAGAATTGCCCGTAATTCTAACCCACCTGAAGTTTCGCCAGCTGGTGATTGGCAATTATTTGTGAGAGGTCATGCCCCAGTAGGAATTATTGATGACAGCAGTTCTTATGATGAAGATGACGAAGAAACTAATATTAATCGTTCTAATTCTACTAGTACAACTCAAAATTGGCATGAAAGTGATCAACATATAAACGGTGCGACTACTCAGTCGAATACCAATCAGCATAATTCTAATCGTCAAGCTAAAGATTATTACCTCAAAGAGCCTGATGAAAGTCATGCTCATAGCAGCTCTGATTCTGGAGCTAATGATGCTAATAGTAATAAGCCAAAGCAAGATAATGATGATGCTGCAGATAATAGTTCACCTACTAATGAATCTAAAAATCAGCATAAAAGTCAACATTAAGTAAAAAGAGTAACAATAACTATATTGTTACTCTTTTTCTAATGTATCGATTTTTGTTTTAGCTTTAAATAACTGTATGGGTCATCTTTGTCACGTGCTGTCATCGAATAACGGCCAAATAATATCATTGCATGGTGGGTATGAATCCATTCATTTTTAGGTAAAATTTGTTCAAGTCGCTTTTCAATCTGAAGTGGTTTGGCATTTTGGTCAACAATATGAAATCTTTTAGCGATTCTAGCCACATGTGTATCAACAGCAATTGCTGGGACACCATATCCGTCTGCCAAAACAACATTAGCAGTTTTTTCACCAACTCCGGGTAAAGTAACTAATATTTTTTTGTCTGGTGGTATTTCACTATGATATTTATTAACTAAAATTTCTGCCATAGCTTTTAAATGTTTGGCTTTAGAATGATAAAGTCCTATTTGAGAAATATGTTGTTCGATTTCGATAATTGAAGCTTGCGCCAAGTCTTTGGGCGTAGGATAATCTTGCATAAATTTCGGCATAACACGATTAACCATCTTATCAGTTGTTTGCGCGCTCATTAAGACTGCACATAATAAATGAAATTTATTGTCCCAGATTAGTTCGCTTTTAGCATCTGGATACATTTCATTTATAGTTTGCAAAACTTGACGGGCTTGCTTTGTACTTAATAATTTATCTTGTGCCATTAACGATTCCTTTGCAAAAAGTTTTGAACTTCATTACTTGTCTTTAAGTTATGTCGTTGCCAATTTAATAATATGCGATCAACATATTTGAGACTATATGCTTGAGCTAAAACCGCCTCGCGTAGGGCCAATCTGATTATTTCTGGATCATAATGATCAACTCTTAGCCAAGCTGAAATTTCTTCTCTTTCAATTGGACTTAAATAACGTCCAAATTCAATTTCAAATTGACGCAGTAACTTGTTTAAAGGGCTATTATCTATTTCAGTTGTGGGCTTAGCATGATTAGAATTTGCTGCTGTAATGTTCACACGCAAAACCTCATCTAATTTATCGTAAATTTGATCAAGATTATAACAATTGTAAATTCTCCCTTTATTATCAGTACTTTCATCGATTGCTAAATATTTTTGCTCAATTAACTTTTGAATTAAACTAGCAATTTCAGTAGTTGAAAAATTGGTATTTGCAGCTAATTCTTCATTAGAAGGAAAATTATTTCCTTTCTGGGCAAACATTTCAAGCTGAATGATTAAAATCATTTCAGCATCGCTTATTTTAAGCTGAGGATAATAAGCGATTAATCCATTCGAAATGGTGGTAAACCCTAAATTACGATAGTTATTGTAATGCAATATAATTTTCTCCTTTTAAAAAATTGGGCCAAAATAATTTTAGTCCAACTTTTTAAAATATTCACTTTTCATGTTTTATGGCTGAACACGATTAATCATTCTTGGAAATGGAATTGCTTCACGTACATGGTCTAATTTACATATCCATGCAATCACACGTTCAAATCCCATTCCAAATCCAGAATGAGGAACACTACCATATTTACGTAAGTCTAAATACCAACTATAATCATTTTCGTTCAGTCCCGCTTCAGCTATTTGTTGCCGTAAAGTTTGATAGTCACTTTCTCTTTCAGAGCCACCCATAATTTCTCCGTATCCTTCAGGAGCTAAAACGTCAGCACATAGGTATTCTTTTGGATTATCAGGATTTTTCTTCATATAAAATGGCTTAATTACAGTAGGATAATTTACGATAAAGAATGGACGATCAAACTTTTCAGAAATAAACGCTTCATCCGGTGCACCAAAATCATCGCCCCATTTAAAGTCACGTCCAGCTTCTTGCAGCATTTTAACGGCATCATCATAAGCAAGTCTAGTGTAGTGACCTTGAGCAGCCGGTTCTAATTTTTGCGGATCACGTCCTAATAGTTCTAATTCATATTGACCATGTTCCAATACTGCTTTAACCACGTATGACAGAAAACGCTCTTGAATATCTAATGATTCATCCTGATGCATCCAGGCCATTTCTGGTTCCATCATCCAAAACTCAGTTAAATGACGTCTTGTTTTTGATGCTTCAGCTCTAAAAGTTGGTCCAAAGGTAAATATCTTATCAAATGCAGCGGCACCAACTTCTCCATATAGTTGTCCAGACTGTGATAAGTAGGCATCCCCACCAAAGTATTCTGTATGGAATAATTCAGTTGTACCTTCAGGTGCAGAATGCATAAAAATCGGAGCATCAAATTTCACAAATCCTTCTTTTTCAAAGAAATCTATTGTTGCTTTGTAGATAATATTTCGAATACGCATAATAGCAAACGGCCGTCTACTTCTTAGCCATAAGTGGCGATGGTCCAATAAGAAATCAATCCCATGCTCCTTATTTCCAATTGGGTAACCTTCGTTATTGGTAACTACTTCCAAATCAGAAATTTGAATTTCATAACCAAAGTGGGATCTTGAATCTTCACAAACCGTTCCTGTAATATAAAAACTGGCTTCTTGATGTAATGATTTTGCTGTTTCAAAAACTTCAGCAGAAACATTATCTTTACGAATAACTCCTTGGAAAAAAGCTGTACCATCTCTTAACTGTAAAAATGCTATTTTCCCACTGGAGCGCTTATCTGTTAACCATACGTGCATTTTAACTTCTTCGTTAACATGCTTGTCGCAATCTCTAATTGAAATTAATTTTGTCATAAATCTTGTTTCACTTTCCATATCTTATCAATTTAATAATACCAGAGATTTGATTAATAATCGACTTAACCTAGCAATTTCCCATTTTTAAATTCATACAATTGATAGGTATATCTATTTGCTTGATCTTTAGCTGTAACTTCCCAAACAGCTTTTTTTTTGTACCAACCAAGATTAACTTTAATTATGCTATAATTTGCCCTTTTACCAGAAAATTTATTGCGAACCACATGTTCACTGACTCCTTTATTAGCTGGAAATAAATAAGCTTTTTTTGATCCTGGTAAGTAAATAAAGTAGTAACTTTGTTTTTTGGCTTGTCCTTTAAGTGCATAGCTATTAATACCACGATTTAAATGGTAGTTTTTTTCAATATGCTTTATTGGCGTTTTTGATAAAGCAAGGGCATTTATTTCTTGAACCTGACTTCGTTCTGGCTTACTTGCTTTATAAAAAATTGCTAATAGTAAAAAATATAGCACTATAATTATCGCGGTCAACCATGCTAAAAAAGTTATTGCTTGTTTTGTATCATCTTTTATCATAATTATCTAACTTATTTCGTAATTTATTCAACTTAATCTTTTTAATTTTAACAGGAATGGCATCTAAAAAATTAATACCATAATCCATATTCCATATTCGTGTATCTAGGATTAGAAACTGACCATGATCTTTTTCATTGCGAATTAAACGCCCCATTCCTTGTTTAAACTTGATGATGGCTCGTGGCATTGTATCGGAAGCAAACACATTAATGCCTTGACTTTGTAAATTTTTTTGTCTTAGTTTTACACTTGGTTGATCAGGTGATTCAAATGGTAATTTTGCCACAATAACAAGATCAATACTGCAAGTATGAAAATCAACCCCTTCCCAAAAACTATCAGCGCCAATAATTATTGCCTGTTGAGCAATTGAAAAACGCTTAGTAATTCGATTATTAGAACCGGATACACCTTGTGCTAATATCTCAAAATCACGTAAAGCTGGTTCATTCGCTATTGCACTAAATACTTCCCTAATTTTATCTAGATTAGTCATTAAAACTAAAACATGATGCTTAGTTTTTAGACAGCTTACTAAAATTTGCGCTAACTTTTCGTCAAAATTAGTGCTGGAAATATCAGGCATATCGGTAACTCCCAAAACTTCCAGATTCTGTTTTAACTCAAAGGTGTTAGCTCCAATATAAGTTTGCGGTTTTAAATTGGCTAATGCTAATTGCTTAATAATAAAGGAAAAATCATTATTATTAGTCAAAGTAGCACTGACAAATAGAATATGATCAAAACGTTCATAAATTTGATTTAATTCGTTGGAAGCGTCGAGCATCATCCAGCTTAAATTTACACTTAACGGATCTTGCGGATTGGTCAAAGTTATTATAAAGCCCTCATGCTTTAAGAGATTTTGTTTATGTAGCAAATCTGATAGTTGATAGCTTTGGGTAATGTAAGAATCTAATTGATCAATCTGTGTCGTTAAATCACCTAATAAGGCTTCCTGCTCAATACCAGAACTATCAGTTTCGCTGTACAATTTAAATATAATTTGATTAGTTTGTTGGCGAACATCTTCTAGTTTTCGCTGGAAATTAGCTATTTCCTTTTGAAAACCACTATTTTGTGGGAACAAATCAGCTGCTTGAAAACTAAGTAGCAAATTACCATTGGCTAAAGTATTACTGCTTACAGCTAGTGCTTTTTTACTATATAAGGAACGTTGTAAGTTAGTAATTGCTTCAATTAATGATAAAATTGCAGGGTTTAATTTCTCCAATAAAAAGTTAAACTGAACATCACTGCCATATTGATTTAAAATGCTATCATCGGCATAGTAAAGCAAATTACGTAAATGATTTAGTTCACCCCAAAGTGATTCAAACTGAAAAGAATCATTTCTAGAATTAATGACGTTTTCATTAAATCGATGTGCTTCATCGATTACTAGGTATGGATTTTGCCCCCAAATCGTATCATGATAATGATTAGCTAAATAAGCATGATTAGTTACTAAAATATCAGCAGCTTCTTGTCGTTGTCTAGCTAAATTCCAAAAATCAACTTTTGCAAAAATACTCCCGACACGAGCATCACCTGGATGACTAATTTTAGCAAATAACGGTGCATGATAGGTGGTTAATTGTAACTCATCTAAGTCACCAGTTTTAGTTTTAGTTAGCCAAACCAAAATTCGCATTTGCAAAGTTAAAGTTACCCGATTGACAGTTCGATTTTGGTATAAACTTTGATAAAAACCATCTAAGTCTAAGTAATGATTACTAGATTTGACTATCTCAGCTTGTAAATCTAAATTAGTAACTTTTAATAACTGCGGTATTTCTTGATTAATTATTTGATCTTGTAGGACCTTAGTTGGCGTTGAAATTACTAATTTTCGATTTGTATAAAGACGATATGAATAAGCAAACAAATAAGAAAAAGTTTTGCCTGTACCATTGGGGGCTTCAACTAAGAAGGCTCTTTGTTGCGGATCTGTGATAAATTTATTTATTTGGTTAATTAAATTGACTTGCGGTTGCCGATAATTAATTTTACCCTTAAATAAGTTATTTTTGCTTTGATCACTTAGAGGAAAAGTAACGTTAGTAGCATTATTAGTTTTGTTACTAATCACTTGTTGTTGCAAAATAATATGTTGGACTTGTTGGTACTGCTTTGCTAAAGGCCGTTTTTGCTTACGCAAATTATCCGCAATTGTTGTAAAAATCCATGCTGTATCTCTAATTAGCCCATGAGCCAATGAACTAAGTGTATTTAAAGTGGCTTGGGGCAGTTGTTCTAACGCTTGAATACTTTTAATTAGTAAAATAGCTGTGCTATAAGCATCAGAGTCGGCTTTATGTGGGTTTTGGTGCTTAATTCCCAAGTGACTTGTTAAGTCACTTAGTTTATATGAAGGCATAGTGGGAAAAGCAATTTTTGCAAGTTCAACAGTATCAATTGCCTTATTAGTCAGCGCATCATAACCATGTTGAATAAGTTCGTAATTTAAAAAAGGTAAATCAAAATTGACATTGTGCGCTACAAAGATAGTATTTTTTAGTATTTTCATGATTTTAGGGGCATAGTAATTAAAATCTGGTTGAGTTGTGACATCTTCATTGCGAATATGGGTCAAATTTTGTACGGCTATGGGAATCTCGCAATGAGGATTAATCATAAAAGAATATGTTTTTACTACTTCCATTTTTTTTATGATGGCACAGCCAAACTGAATGATATGATTATTTTCTTCATGTTGTGTACCAGTAGTTTCCAGATCGACTACTGCAAAAGTGTCATTCATAAATGAAACCATATGTTCTTTCTTGCCCCCCTATTTGACTTCAACTATCTTTTGCGCATTAAGTAAAATAAGATATTTATGCTTAACCTTTTTATTTGCAAAAGAGTTGAGTGCTTGTTCATATAAGCGTAATTGTCCCGTGTATTTATGCTTAACTTTTTCGATTGTTTCATCTTGATGATTAGGGTCAATATAATCAGTTTTATAATCAAACAATATTATGCCATCATCTTGGATAAAGTAACCATCAATTGTCCCATGAATTAGAATTTTCGCATCAGGATCACTGAAATCACTAAATAAAGTACTAGCAGGAATTAAACTTGAAAACTCTATTTCACGTTTTAAATTATGCGGATTTTGCCAAAACTCTTTAGCAAAATCACTGTGAACAAACCAGTTAATTTGATCTTGATTGAGACTAGACACGATATCGGGATTAAGTTGATGATGTTTAATTAAATCTTTAATCTCTTCATCAAGTTGCTCCTGATCGCCACGACCATTGTAATCATAATATTGTAAAAGCAAATGCATAGCCGTGCCGATTTCAACTCCGGTAAAAGTTGTTTTAAAAAGAAATTTTGGTTTTGTATCAATTGGTTGTAAATAGCGGTTAGTAGAAGATAAAAGATGAGCATTTTCAAGTTCCGTATCTAAGGGATCATTGAAGGCTTTTTTAATTTCAGAAACTGACTGGTAGGCAGTTGTTTGGCTAGCATCTTTAAATGTATATGAAAAATCATATAATTTTTGGGCCGTTCGCTGCAAAAGTTCTGGACTGTAATTTGCTTTTTGCTTTGTATTAATCTTTTCATGAACCGCTTCAACTGTCTTAGCTTGCTTATGATAATTTACAAAAATAAAATCTTTGCTGAGATCAAGATACATATTAAGATCATTTAATGATAAACTGGAGCATTCCTTTAAACCAAGTGCTGGACCAATAAAACCTAAGGGATTAGTAACGGTTAGTTTATCATTTAATGATATTTTGTGCTGTTTTGCTTTTCGATGCCATAGCTCAATATTTTGCTCAAAATTACTAATTTCAGCGGTTAAAATCAACTTTTGCCTTGCCCTAGTCATGCCAACATATAAAATACGTGCTTCTTCTTCTAAAAGTTGTTTTTCTTTAGTCATATTATCAATGGCTTTGAGCAAAGTATCGGCACAATAATGATTGCGTTGAATAGTAAGTCCAACATTGTCAGCAGTGATGATGTAGTCGCCACTTATATCACGTTTTTGAAAGCGATGATGTAATCCAGCATAAAATACAATTGGAAATTCCAATCCTTTGGAACCATGAATTGTCATAAGTTTAACCGAATCATCAACTTCATTTGTTAGCAATGGTTGTGCTAAATCCTTTTGACTACGACGCATGCGTTCAATAAAATTGATGAATTGATACAATCCTTTGAAACCAGCGCTTTCATATGAACTCGCACGCTCATAAAGAGACTCTAAGTTGATGCGCCGCTGCTTGCCATTAGGAAGTGCAGTCATAATTTCTAATAAATCAGTTCGCTCATAAATGCTCCAGATTAATTCAGAAATACGATGATTGACAGCAAATTGGCGTAAAGAAGCTAATTGATTTAAAAAAATTTTTATCTTTTGACTAAGTTCGTCATTAATTGCAACATAAGCAGTTAGAGCATTATAAAACGTAACTTTTTTGCTATTTATACGAATTTTTGCTAAATCTGGTTCCTTAAAATTAAACAAGGGAGAACGTAAAACGGTCACTAAAGGGATGTCTTGATCTGGATTATCAATGAGACGCAAATAATTCATAATAATAGTCAATTCTATGGTTTGAAAATAATTTTTAGCATCAGTGACTAATAATGGAATATTCTCATTAGCAAATTCTTGCATCATAGCTAAATTATCACTGCGACTTCTAGTTATAATTGCGATATCACTATATTTAAATGGTCTCTTTTGACCCGCTTTTACATCATAGATTTGTAAATTTTCTTGTTTAAATTGTTTGATTCGACTAATAATCATTGCAATTTCGGTAGAATCAAAAGTTTGCTCATCATTTTCTTTATCGTCTTCTGTTTGGTAATAAAGAAATTCTGTTGCTTGAGCTAAATCGGCTGGATAATATTGCGCTCCAAAAGTTAATTCCCCTTCTTTTGCATAATCAATGCCACCGAAATCAGGGGTTAAAATGTTATCAAATACTTGATTAACGATTTTAATAATCGGTTTAGTAGAACGAAAATTATCAGCTAGTAAAATTCGTTTTTGTGTTTTATTTTCGACAGTTTCTTCATATTTACGTAAAAACAAACTCGGATCGGCTTGGCGAAAGCCATAAATTGACTGCTTAACATCCCCTACCATAAAAAGAGTATTATGTTTGTCCTTTTTAATCAATTGTAAGATATTTTCTTGTAATTGATTAATGTCTTGATATTCATCAACCATAATTTCTTTAAACTTATTTTGATAAAAAGAACGAGCCATAGCTGAACTAGATGTATCTTGACTTAGAATTTGATAAGCTAATTGTTCCATATCACTGTAATCAAGCAAATTTTGGGCCCTTTTTAGTTCATTAAACCGGTTAATTAAGGCCGTTTCTGCTTTAGTAATACCCAACATTATTTGCTGGCCTTGCTTTAAGATACTTAATTGTTCTTGTTCATCAGTGGCATAAAAAGATGTAAAGGAGTTGAAAACTAAAGTATTGGCTTCACTTTTTAATTCTGCACATTCATCAATAAAGTCTAGAATATCTTCATCCCATTTTTGAGATTTATTAAATCTTGAAAACTCACAACTGCGCAGATTTTCACGTTGTAAATCGTAATCATAATCTTGCTTTAGGCTAGTTAAATAATTATCAAGACCTCGTTTAAATAGCGTAAAGCTTTCTTTTACTTTCTTGAGCTCTTTAGTTTCAATGATACTAGTAGATAAATAATGATTGATTTTTTCCCTTAATGTTGAAAAACTTTCAAAAAGATAAGGTTTAACTTGTTCTTGCCATAATGGTGAAGTTATTAGGTTAGCTTTTACCTGATACTTTTGGGGTAAATTCTTTAGCCAGGCAGCATAGTCAGGCTTAGCCATTGCATAATTATATAAATCC
Source organism: Lactobacillus sp. ESL0233 (assembly GCF_003692995.1). Lineage (NCBI taxonomy): Bacteria > Bacillati > Bacillota > Bacilli > Lactobacillales > Lactobacillaceae > Lactobacillus > Lactobacillus sp. ESL0233. The sequence goes on from NZ_REHH01000007.1 coordinate 150,550, forward strand.
AAGAGTAAATTACGGGCTGTTTCTGCATCGCGATCTCCTGCAAAATTATTATAAAAAGCTAAGAAGTCTTCATCATTATTGGTTAGAAATTCATTTTCAATCTCATGCAAAGCACGTTCACGCATTAAGCTAGCCTGAGTTTCATCAGTTAAAATACTAAAACTTGGATCGAGGTCAATAACGTAATAAAAGCGATGAATAATATCTAAACAGAAAGCATCAATTGTTGAAATATTTGCTGCATCAATTAAATTAAGCTGTTGCCGCAAATAACGTTGCTTACTTGGTTCGGTAGTTTGGTTTAATTCAGCTTGAATAATCATCTTAATGCGATTTTTCATTTCTTGAGCAGCAGCTTTAGTAAAGGTAACGACCAGTAGCTGATCTACGCTAATTCCACCTAATATTTCTTGCAGTAAACGTTGAACCAAAACGGTGGTTTTACCACTACCAGCAGACGCTGAAACTAATATATCGTGTTCTTTTAGAGTAATTGCCTGCTTTTGCTGATTAGTATAAGAAGTCACTATATTATTCACCCTTTTCTAGTTTTGCTTTAACCTTGTCAATCAAATCGGCTTTTTTTAAGTTTCCAATTTGATGATATTTATTTTCTTTCAACATGGCATCAAAGAAGAAAATGTCACGATAATCAGAGTAGGTTAATGCATTGCTACTCTTTTCATATTTATATGGATTTAATTTGATTTCACCAGCAAGTATTTGTCTGGCAGCATTTTTAATTAAGACTTCATCATATTCGAGTAATAGATCAATTTCATCATCACTAAAAGAATTACCATAAAAAATTAAATGGCCATCTTTAGCAGATGATTTAACATTAGCATATAAATTTGATGATACGCCTTGTTTTTTAAGTTCGGTGTCAGCTTTTAAAAAAGCTAACTGATCATTATTGATGATGCCCTTATAGCGTAACCGATTGTTACTATCATAATTAGTCTCTTTAATTTGCAAGTTAGTGTTATAAAGCATCTTACTATTGAGCCGTTCTAGCTGCCTGGTAATTGTTTGATAAAAGGCACCTAATAAGGATAAAGAGTTCTTTCCCGCAAAAAAGGGTCTATTTTGCTTTAAAACATCAAGATACGAGATCATTTGTAAAGAAATGCCTTCATAAAAAAGACCTAAATCAAACTTTTTAGCAGAAGACTTATAATCAATTATTTGGGCAATTGTTTCTTTTGTTTCTGGTAATTGAGCTAAGTCAATACGATCAATTTTTCCCCGTAAATTAACTTGATGATTAGTAAAATCAGGTATAGGGAAATTAAGTCCGCTTACTTTTTCACCCAAGCCAAAACTTAATTCAGAATATTTTGCTTGTAGAGGTGTTACTTTACCATTACGATGCCAATTATTTACTACCCGCGATGTGGTTTTATCAAGGCATTTGAATAGAAATTGATTGAACGGATCGTTTAATAACTGCTGATATTTGATTTCACTTGTTATATGCAAACGTACATCCTCAAGTATTTGATTTAGGGTTTTATCATCAATTTCTGCTAAATTAAGTGCTTGCCGATTAAGTTCCTTAACTAAGAAATCAAAGGTTTCATGACAATAATTACCTGCCTGAATTAAATCTAATTCATTTTCGAAACGTTTATGTAAATGTAAGCCATAGTTTAAAAAATATTCATAGGAGTTTTCATAGAAAGTCTCTAATTGTGACACCGAAGCATTTAAGTCAGAACCATATAATTTTTGCGCCAACGCTGGGCCGATGTCTGTAGGCTCATTAACAAACTGACTAGCTGCTGTAACTAAGGCCGTTTGATAAGGTAAATGTTGTTGGGTCATTTGAATTAAAGCCGTAACATTGTTGTTTTGTGTTTGTCCTAAGTATGTTAAGTATCCCAAACTTGCTTGTGGGTTAGTCAAAAAAGTTAAGACGTCCTGCATTCCTTCTGGCAAATCGTGTTGTTCAAATTCCGGTGCGCCAGCTTTTTTAATTCGTTCATAAAAAATTGAAGGAAGGGCTTTTTCATTGTCAGATCCAGCTACAGAATATGAAAGATAAACTTTATCTTCTGCTAGAGCTAAGCAATCGCCAAATTGATAATTTTGATTCAAATTATTTAGTTGTTGAAAATCTTCCAAATAAGCTTCCTCACCAAAGGCTGGTCGCAGTTTTTCTAAATTTTCAGTACTTAAAAATCCTGGTGTTGTTTTAATTTGTGGTAGATTGACATTGGTTGCCCCTAAAATAAAAACTTGCTTATAGCCGCCAACTTGAACAATGCCAGTTTCTGATAAATTAACAGCATCTAATGTTGCTGGTATCTGAGCAAAAGTTGCTTCTTTAAAGCCATTTATCAAGACATCAAAAAAACTCGGTAGATTAAACTCAGTTTCATTAATTAAAAGATAATCATGCAATAAATTAATTAATAAATCCCAAATTTGTTCAGATTGGCGGGCTTGTTGTAAGTCTCCTTCTTCTTGAGCCTCTTCACGCCATTTTTCTAAGACTTGTGTAACTCCATTTTGGATTAAAAAATCAAAAAAGATGGTAATTGCTTTTTGCGTGTCTTTTTCTTTTTTAATACTAGTTAGTAACCCTGTTAATTGCTTGACAAAGTAGTTTTTTAACTTGTTTATTTTGGCTACTTCATCGGAATCTTGGTCAAGATAAATAACACCTGCAGCTGTGAAATCAGTAAAATCTCGTTTCCAAAGATTGTTATTAATACCGTGAGCTAAAACAAAATTTTCTAATTCATCAATATCATGTAAATAAGCACTCTCAGTTTGATACCAGTTCGGAATAATTAATCGGGTTTTCATTACAGCTAATATATTTTGGGTAGCAAGTGGGCGAGTTAATAGTTGGGCAATATTTTCAATTAAGACTACTAAAGGATGGTATTTCATTTCTTGCTGTAAGTCATTAAAGAATGGGATTTTATTTTGTCGCAAAATTGGAGTTAGATAGGTTTCATATTCATGTAAGTTTGGTGCTAACACCAAAAAATCACGATAGCGATAATTATTTAAGGCTACCTGCTGGTAAATAGTTCGTGCGACAAAATAAGCCTCAGAGTAGCGGTTATCAGCCCGAACTAGCTGTATTTGATCTAGGTCGCTAATATCATCTATTACATTAACCCAAAATTCATTAAGTAATTCCCGTTTTGTTGGCACTGGTGCCATGGGTGTCTCACTAACTTCAAAGTTTAGTTTATGCCCATTTAAATAATTGATTAACTGATTAATTGTTTTTTGAATAACATAATCATAATCTCCTGGTTCAGTTTGCTTTTTAATTTTGCCTACTTTAGTTTTAAAGGCTAAAGTAACACTATGTGCTTTCATCATCAAGAGCTTAATTGTTAGACATTCTTGTAAAGTAAAATGGGAAAAATCGCTAAAGTAAAAATCAGTTTTGCTTAAATCAATTTTTCCCGCCAGATACTCATTTAATTGCAATTGAATTTCATTAGAAGTAGAAAATTTATCATTAATACCTGCAATAAAACTATCATATATAACTTTTAAATCAGCAATTTTATTTTGAGTTTCCAAATCTAGTTTTTCTTCATTAATTTCAGTTAAATCTAGATTGCCCTCGCGAATTTGTAAAATGGTGTCATAAATTTGCTTTAGTAATCCGGGGCTAGTGCTAACATTTTTGAATAAATGAAGTTGATTTCGATTTTGCTCAATAATTTTAGCTAAAAGCATTGCAGCAGCTGCATTATCTAGTTGAGTTGGTAGTCCTTTTTCAGCATCTTTTAAAAAGTACCATGCTAAGCGTGAAAAAGATAGCACTTGTAAGTTTTTAACTGATTGTTCAGTATGCTGCAAACTAACGGCTAACTTATTAATTGTCCTAATTTCTGTGGTAAACTTAATATGATTGGGAACGATAACGAAAGTTTCATGTTTTGGAAAGCGAATATAATTTTCTACCGCCGCCTGCAAAACTTTTTCTTGTAAGGAATCTGTCTGTCGACCGATTAAAATCTTAATCATTTGTTCTCTTCTCCTCTATTCTTTTTATTTTAGCATAGGAGGAGCAAATTTTTCACAAACAATGAGGATCTTAAATAAAATGAAACTTAGTTACAAAGCACATGGAAAGGTAATTCTACTCGGCGAACACTCAGTTGTTTATGGGTATAACGCTTTAGCAATGCCAATAAAATCTTTATGGCTTAAAGCAACAATTGAACCATCTACCATCTTATGGATGGATACTGCTCTATATCACGGCCCATTTTTGGCTGCACCAGCTGAATATGATGGCTTAAAGTATGTTGTCACCAAATTGTTAGCTAAGACTAACTCCCAACAATTGGTAAAAATTACTTATACAGGAAAAATTCCAATTGAACGCGGCTTAGGTTCAAGCGCGACGGTAGCGACTGCAACTGTTAGAGCATTAAATGATTATTGGCAATTAAATTTGAGTGAAAAAGAAATCATCACCATGATTAATCATGCAGAAATGATTAATCATGGTAAGGCGTCAGGAATTGATGCCGCTACAGTTAATTCTGATAATTTGCTTTTTTTCAACAAAAAAAACGGTGCTCTCCAATTAAAAAGTAAATTGAAAGCCAGTTTATTAATTATGGATACTGGGGATTTAGGTAATACTCAAAAAGCAGTTAAGCAAGTTCATACAATAGTAGCTAACTCGATCTCAGCTAGGCAAAATATTAAAAAATTAGGTAACCTTACTGATCAAGCTAAAGTTGCTTGGGTGAACCAGGATAAGCAACAATTAGGACAAATTTTTAATTTAGCCCAAGATATATTACATTCTTTTAATTTATCGACTACTAAAATTGATCAAATACAAGATATTGCGCTTGCTAATGGTGCTTTGGGTTTTAAATTATCAGGTAGCGGTCTGGGCGGCATTGTGATTGCGCTTTGTGCCAATCATGAAATAGCTGAAAAAATTGCTGACCTAAGTCATAAATTAATTGTTAACCAATGGATTGAGGAAATTTAATGAATAAAACAGCCCGTGCTCATACTAATATTGCCCTAATTAAATATTGGGGTAAAGCCGATTCGAAAAATAAATTACCTTTAATGTCCAGCTTATCTATGACTTTAGACCAGTTTTTTACTGATACTAGGATTACGGTTAGCGAAAAAAATGAATTTGTTCTAAATGGTGTCCTGCAAGCAGGCAAAAACTATCAAAGAGTTTTTACTTATTTAAAAATTTTACAAAAAAAATTTGGTGTATCAGACAATTTACGGGTTGAATCGACTAACCACGTTCCCACCGCTGCAGGTCTGGCCTCTTCTAGTTCGGCTTTTGCAGCGATGGCTGGAGCTTTTTGTGCTTGCTATAATATTCAGCTTAGTAAACGTGATTTATCAAAAATAGCTCGATTAGGATCTGGTTCGGCTAGTCGTTCAATATATGGTGGATTTGCAATTTGGCAAAAGGGATTTGATCATGACTCATCTTATGCCTATGCTCTAGATGAGACTCCGGCTATGGACTTACATTTGCTTGCAATTGAATTAAATCCTAATCCTAAAAAATTATCTTCAACTGCTGGGATGCTTCAAGCACAAACATCTCCATTTTTTATACCTTGGATAAAGCGTAATGAACAGGAGCTTAGCGCAATGGTTGCAGCAATTAAGGCCCAGGACTTTTCAGCTCTAGGTCAATTGGCAGAACTTAATGCCAATGAAATGCATGCGATTAATTTAACTGCTAACCCTGGTTTCAGTTATTTTGAGCCAGATACAATTCATGCTATTCACTTGGTACAGCAATTACGTGCTAGTGGGATTGAATGCTATTACACAATTGATGCTGGTCCTAATGTAAAAATTTTAGCGCAATTAAAAAATGTCAAAGAAATTATTAAACAGTTTCTATCAGAATTTGAGAATGTTAAGATAGTAAATGCAAGCTTTGGTCCAGGACTTTCATACTTGGATCAATAATGTAATTTAATTGATTAGGAGCTTAAATTCTTTTGATAACAGAAAAAGCACCCGGAAAGTTGTATATAGCTGGTGAATATGCGGTTTTAGAACAAGATTGTCCCGCAATTTTGGTTGCTGTTGATCAGTTTATCCGAGTTTCAATTACTAAATCAAATTCAAAAATGGGCTTAATTCATTCTAAGCAATATTCGCAAAATTCAATTCATTGGGTACGCCGTGGGGCGAAAATGGTAATTGATAATCGTGATAACCCTTTTGAATATATTTTGGCAGCAATTTCGTATACTGAGCAGTACTGTCTTGAACAACATGTTAAAATGAAAGTTTATGATTTATATGTTAATTCTGATCTTGATTCAGCTGATGGCAAAAAATATGGCTTAGGTTCAAGTGCAGCAGTTACAGTGGCAACAGTCAAAGCAATTTTACGCTTTTATCATGTCGTATATAGTAATGAACTAGTATATAAGTTATCTGCTATTTCGCATTATTCTGTACAAGGTAATGGGTCTGCCGGCGATATTGCAGCTAGTGTATATGGCGGCTGGTTAGCATACCAAACTTTTGATAAGGCATGGTTAAGTAAAGAATTGGCTACTAAAAAATTAGTAGCAGTGGTCAGTGAAGCTTGGCCAGGATTAAAAATTCAGCTTTTGACTCCTCCTAAAGAAATGAAATTACTTATTGGTTGGAGTCAAACTCCCGCATCTACTTCACGTTTAGTTGATGAAACAAATGCGAATAAAGATGCATTAAATGAAAAATATAGTGAATTTTTGCAAGCATCAAGAAACTGTGTTTTAAAAATGATTGCCGGCTTTGAAGAGAATAATATTACCATTATTCAGCAAGAAATTCGCAATAATCGGCACTTACTTCAGCATTTTGCGCAAATCAATCAAATTGCTATTGAAATTCCTCGCTTGTCAAGACTAATTAATATTGCAGAAGACTATGGTGGAGCAGCTAAGACTTCCGGAGCTGGTAACGGTGATTGCGGAATTGTGATTGCTGATCATACAACCGATATTGCTGCTTTAATCAATAATTGGAAACAGAATGACATTTTGCCATTAAACTTCCATGTGCATCAAGTAAAATTATTACAATAAGGGGAATAAAATGTCCATTCGATCTCAGCGTAAAGAAGACCACCTGGCTTTAGCTGGTCAATTCTATAAGACAAACAAGCCAAATAGTTTTGACCAAATGCATTTATTGCGCCCGGCTTTGCCCGAAACTAAAGTTAAACTGGAACAATTAACAACTGTAATGTTTGGCAAAAAAGTAGCAGTCCCCTTCTTTATTAATGCAATGACTGGTGGAGCCGATAAAGCCTATGCAATAAATCAAGCATTTGGTAAGATAGCTGCAAAAACACAGATAGCTCTAGCACTAGGTTCAGCCAGTATTTTAACTAAGGAACCAGAAGCCCTTACTAGTTTCTTGGTTGCTCGAGAAGAAGATCCAACTGGAGTTGTAATTGCTAATCTTAATGCTAAGACTAAAGCTGATTCGGCCCAGAAAATTGTCCGAGCACTCGAGGCTGACGCACTGCAGATTCATCTCAATTCTGTACAAGAAATAGCTATGCCAGAAGGAGAACGAGATTTTACTTGGCTAACAAATTTACAAGACTTACGCCAAAAATTGACAATTCCAATTATTATTAAAGAAGTTGGTTTTGGTCTTGATCCAACAACTATTCGCTTACTCAAAAGTGAAGGCTTCACTTTATTTGATATAGCTGGTAGTGGTGGTACTAACTTTGCTCAAATTGAAAATGCTAGAAATGAACGTGATTTATCTTATTTAGAAGATTTAGGCTTACCCACTGTTTTAGCAACTATCCTTGCTAAAAATGAGCAAGTTGAAGTAATTGTTTCAGGTGGTGTACGCCAACCATTAGATGTCTTTAAAGGACTTGCTCTAGGTGGTAAATATATTGGCGTAGCTAATGTTTTCTTGCAAGCATTGGAACAAAAGGGAGCTAATTTTTTATTGCAAATGATAAAGAATTGGCAAGAAGAACTGGCATATTTGCTGGCTTTATATGGGATAAGTGATTTAAAGCAAATAACCAAGTTAAAAAAATATTATGATGAGCCTCTTTATAGTTGGCTTCAACAATTTAAATAAAAAAATTCATTTAAAAGTGAATTCCCAAAGTTAGACTAATAAATTTTAATAATGACGGGCTAAGGCTTGATGACGATATTTAAGTGGCGTTAAGCCTTTTTAGCTACACTTTATGCGTTCTTAATTATCATACGCAATGTAATTAAGCTTACTCAGTTGGATTATAATAGCGGACTGGTGGGCCACATTTTCAAGCTGATATAGCTTAGCCAAATGGTTAACTAGCTACCCTGCCATTTTTTCATTGATAATAAAAATTGAGTTTCTGTTTTGTTCCGTTCCTTAAATAATTTTAGTTATAGAAAAAAGCTCGAAAATTGTCTAACTTTCGAGCTTTCTTTCATTGGATGTCTTTTTATTAACTATTTAAAATCTGCCAAATTTCTTTTTGTACCGCACTGTCATTACTTGAGCCAATGACACGACTAGCAGCGTTTTTAGCAATTGGTAAAGCTGTAGAAGTAGCAAAACTTTGACCAACATATTTGAACATGCCCACATCATTGCCGCTATCACCAAAGGCAATCATTTCACGTGGATTAATTCTAAATTTTTGACTTAGGTAGTCAAGACCAATTGCCTTGTTCATCCCCTTAGTGGACATATCAATTGAGGTGGCTGAGCCAGCTACAAAACCTAATTGCGGATATTCGTGTCTAAGTAAATCAATTAAGGCAGGTAGTTTTGCTGCTGATACGTCAAAAGTTACTTTAAAGATTTTATCAGCCAAATCTTCAAAATTAGCGACCAGGGTCAATTTTTCGTAATATTTTTTAAGTTCCTGAGCGTAAGCTTTGCCATCTTTAGTTAAAACATAAGCACTTGCTAGCCCTGAAACGGTTACCTTTTCATCAAAACGATTAATAATTTCCAAAAGTGTTTGCCAATCAATTTCAGATATGCTAGCTGTATGCATAACTTGTCGGCCGTGAGCAACTAAAGCTCCATTTTCGGCAACAAAGTATATTTGACTTGCAACTTCTGGGAAACGTTGATAAATATTTTCGAATTGATTACCACTGGCCACCACGAACTTAATATTTCTTTTCTTCATTAACTCAAATTCGCGTAAAAATAGTTCATGATCATACGTCTTTTCATCAGTTAACCAGGTGCCATCCATGTCTGTTGCAATTAACTTAATCATTTTGAAATCCTTTCTTTACTGTACGTAACCCTTTAGGATAAAAATTTTTTAAAATACCATCCCCACTTACTTTACCAAAACTAAAGATTAAATTATGACAACTAATTAAAACGAAACCCCGTATTTCAGTGTCAATTCGAACAGTTTCGCCATGTAAATAGCACAAATAATCTTGCTCAGATAAATTAATTACTTGATTTTGTTTAATTTGACCTAAAACCATTGCCAATTGATGACTGGGTTCAAATCTTTTTTTCTTTAAAATCCCAAGATCTATTCCATTATTGATGATTTTTAGATGTAAACTAGCAACTTCAGGAAATGCTGGAATACAAACGTGATTATTTTGGACAAGACCTAATTTTGACCAGTTTTTTAATTCATTAGGTAAATTAAAGGGCTCTAAAACTTTTTTGATTAATAAAATTTGTTCTTTATTAAGTAAATTCTGGTTAGTTCCGCGTTTACGTCTCTTTTTTTGTGAGCTTTTTACTAGCTGGGATTCAGATTTAACTAATTTTAGTTTTGCAACAAACTGCCCTTCACCTAATTCATCAAAAGGCCAAAAACGTAAGGTGTTTTTCAATGACAAATTCCCATCAGCCCATTCTGGATGTCCATGGTCTACTGCTATTTTTGCTAATTTAATTGGTAAAATTTCGAAATTAAAGTTGGTGACTAACCAAGAAATTATTTGTTCATTTTCTTCAGGAGCAAAAGTGCAAGTCGAATATATTAATTCACCTCCTGGACGTAACATTTTAACTGCTTCAGTTAAAATATCTTTTTGCCTTTTTTGGCAAACCGAAATATAGTCAGGTGACCAATAGTTGATTGCTTCATTGTTTTTCCGAAACATTCCTTCACCACTACAGGGAGCATCAACAACAATTTTGTCAAAAAAATGTGGTAATTGTGATGCTAATTTTTGCGGGGTCTCGTTTGTAATCAAAGCATTGCTAATTCCCCAGCGTTCAATATTTTCGCGTAATATTTTTGCCCGTGAACGGGAAATTTCATTAGCAAGTAACAGACCTTGACTTTGTAATTGTTCTCCTAGAGCAGTACTCTTACCTCCAGGAGCAGCACATAGATCAAGAACACGCTCACCAGGCTTAGCCTCGGCAATCATAGCTGGAAACATGGCAGCTGGATCTTGCGAATAAACTGTACCACTAACCCATTCAGGATCAAGACCAGTTATTTTTCCATAAAAAGCGGCATTAATATTTAAAATTGGTTCATCTTGCTTATAAGAAACCTGATTTTGCCATTTTAATGAATTAATTCGATAAGCTTTTTTGGGTGAATATTCAAGTGAAGTAAATAGTTCTTTAGCCTTTTCAGCTCCTAGTAAAGCTTGATACTTATTTAGAAAATCAACTGGTAATTTAAGCATGCTTTTTTTCCTTTCTTAAATGCTGTAAAATAGTAAAGCTATAAGCGGCAATGATAAGAAAACAACTAAGAAATAGTAACAAAATCATTTGCTGAGGTTTAGAGATGAAAGCACGCCATGAAAGAAAAAGGTATGCTCCCAGTACTAGAGCTGATTCTAATAGAATTGTTCTGACTCCCCGATTAAATAGCCAATTATGCAACAGCTGCCCAGTTAACGCAGTATTTTTTACCACAGACCAGTCAAGAAGTGCTAATAATGTACTGCAGGACATAGCAATTATGGTAAAAACTATCACTAAACTGATTTCTCTAATTATTGAAAATTTATGAATTTGATGATTTTTAACAAAAACTGGTGTTTTAATTTTAACTTTGTAGCGTGAAGCTAGTTTATTTATAATTTTACTTGAGCTATCAATTATAATGATGTAATTTGTTAGCTTAGCTTTTCCTGTTGGTTGTTTTGGACCAGTAGAAAGATAGTAACCATTTTGTTTCATTTGATGATAATGTTTTAACGTCCCAATCACTGAATAGTAACTATTATCCAAAACGACATATTCATTTCCTTGAGTTGCTAGAGTTTGAACTTTAGCATTAAGACTTAAAACGGCAAAGGATACCCTGCCTTGAAAATCGTCAGCTGTAAAATAGCGCCCACTTTCAGTTGGCAAAGTAATTACATTATGGTTAGCCCAAATCAGTGTTTGCTTAGGATCTATTTTACTTTTAAAATGTAGTTGAATTTTATATTTTGCATAATTTTTTTGTAAATATGTCAAAAAAGAGCTAATTGTTTGATTATTTTTGACTTCTATATAACGTGTATTATTACTTAAACCGTAGGCTTCGAGAAGTTGATCGGCTTCCCTGGACTGTATATTAGATAACATAGAGCCAATGCCCAAAAGGGACAAAAAGATTGTCACAAAGATTATTATTTTTTTAAATTTCATGCTTTATCTCAAATATTTGTTCATTAATAAAATCGTAACTTTTAAGGGACTGATTAATTTTATCAAGTTTTTGGGAATAGTTAAACTTAACTTCTTGCCAAAATGCCATCGAATTGGTGGCTCCGTTTTTTTCGCCAATAAAAAGCAAATGACTTTGCGGATTATATTTTTGCCATGCTTTAATTGCTAAAAGATCACTTTTGGTAAAATTGGGGGCCCAAGAGCAGATAATTAATTGTGCAGTAGCGAATTTTTCGATTGCCTTAGGGGCATCGTAATTTTTAACTGCCATATATGGATTATTTCCAGTTAAGGAAGTTTTTGCCCATTCCAGTGAGTCAGTTGCAATAGTTTCAATCCCAACTTCAGTTAAAGCTTTAGCCCAGCAAGCATTGCCGGCCATGATTTCTAGTGCTTGATCAATTTGAAAATAATCTTTTATCAATTTAGCTGTTGCTAAGTTTGGTAAGGACCAAATACCATATTTAATGGATAAAAATTGGCGTACACTATTTAAAAGTTGATTAATTATCCTTACTTTTTTCTTTTTATTTGCTGCAACTTGAAAACAAATTGCTTCAATTTCATCTGGTAAAAAGCCTAGTTTTTTGGGGGCAAGTGGCATGATTTTCTTTTGTCTGGTAAAAGAAATCATTTGATTAACTATTTGCACTTGCTCATGAACCGACTGATTATCAATTTCACTATCTAATTGGTTAATTTTATTTAAAAATTCTGTCATTATCAAATACCTAATAATGATTTTAACATTCAATTGCCAAGATTTCAGTTATAATAAAAGGTAATGGAATATAAGGAGAATATTTTATGGCAAAAAAGATAGTAAATAAACAAGATGAGCAAGAAGAAAGTTGGGGAAAATTCCTTTTAGATGTTGTAGTAATGATGGCAATCATTCTTGGGATTTTTTACCTGCTATTTAATTTTGTACTTTCAAATGATCGTGTGTCGGGACCATCGATGCAGCCAACTTTTGAAAATAATGAGCGATTAATTTCTACGCGTCATTTCACCCCAAAAAGAAATGATGTTGTGGTTTTACTTGCGCCGAAAGCTGCTAACGACACACCTGGAGCTTTATATATTAAACGTGTAATTGGTCTACCTGGCGATACTTTGGTTTCCAAAAATGATAAAATGTACATTAATGGTAAGCTTTTGAAAGAACCCTACTTAGAAAATTCTTTCAAAAAAGCAGCTAATGATGCTGGGCAAACTTATACCAGTAATTTTACTTATAAAGTACCGCAGGGCTATTATTTTGTTATGGGTGATCACCGCGATATTTCTAAGGATTCTCATATATTTGGACCAGTTAAACGTAGTAATCTTGTAAGTAAAGTAGTATTACGTTATTGGCCATTTAATCGAATCCAAAGTTTTTAGGTTATTTTAATTTTTTTAGCAAAATAAATTCTAGAGGAGCAATTTATTATGAATCAACAACTAGAAGAATTATCCGATACAATTATTAATTATCAAGTTAAACACCATGTAACTGATACTGATTTAGCTTTTGCTAGTCATTTATCAGTAGAAAAAATTCATTCTATGAAAACTGGTAAGGGTGAATTTACAGCTGAAGAAATTAGTCAGTTGTATGACTATTTGGCTGCTAGTCATTAAAAAAAACAAATTAAGTTAAAAAACCATCAAGTTAAGCCTTGATGGTTTTTTAATTTTAATAATTATTAAACAGTTACTTTTTCTCAATTGCTTCAAAGTAATGTTGCATTAAGAAAACGTTAACGATTAGGAAAAATAGATTCAAAATTAGTAAGACCAAAATGATTAGTAAAGAACTTTTATCATTTACCATAAAGCCGGAAAAAATATTGTTCATTCTAATTAAATTACTAATTTTTACTAACAGCCACGCAATTAACCAAATTATGACTAACCGAATAATACTTGATACTCCTCTGCCTGATACATAGGGCAGAAAGTTCATAATTGCCCGACTCGTGAAATTTAAAAAGCTAATGATAAGATAAGTTAGTAAGGCAAACAAGACCATAATTGTGATGAAAATTAATGTTTTATCAAGAATATTATATAAATCACCAAGACGGGAATTCGTATATTTATTTAACTCATTAAGTGTAATTGCAACATTTGTTCGAACTTGAGGACTAATTACATAATAAATACCACTAAATATGGCTAGGGTTAGTAGTTCAAGTAATTTAAAGTAAACCATAGTGACAAATGAACTTAAGATATTACTAATGTAAAATAAACTATCGTTAATTGGTGTGAGCCGCCAGGTTTGGCTAAGATTGATTTTTTCATTTATAAAACAAGTAATAATATAAAAAGCAAAAGTTGAAAAAATCATAATAGTGCCATATATAGAAAGCAATTTAATCATAAAAGTATCTAATACAGAACTATTATAAGAATACCTACTAGAGAAAAAAGTAATGGCAATTGAACCAATGAACTCGATTAACAGGATTAAATACAAATTTTTAGTTTTTTGTTTAAATTGCTGGCTAAATAAACTCTTAAAAATTGACATTATTCATCCTCCTTTAAGTAAAGTCCTTCATAATATTCCTCAATACTCAGATTATTTGTCCTAATTGCTTCAGTTGATTGATGTGTAAGCACTGTTTTATCTTTAATAACGACAACTTCATCAAGCATGGTCGCAATTTCGTTAACAAAATGATCGGAAATCAAAATTGTCGCTTGATCAGCCTTCCAGAGAATAATTGAATTAATTATTTTTTTGCGAGCCATTGCATCTATCCCTGAAAATGGTTCATCTAACAGATATAAATCAGCTTTACGTGAAAAAGTCAATGCAATAATTAATTTTTCACGCATCCCCTTTGAAAGATGAGATAGACGCATATTAAGATCAAGTTTCATAAAACTTCTTAATTGATCAAATTGCTCGTCATCAAAATCGGTATAAATAACTTGATAAAAATGCACAATATCCTGGATTTTCGTTGAGTCACCAAACCCGGTTAACCCATCAGTAAATGATAAATGCGCTTTTCTCATAGCTTCTTTAGTTTCGTTAAGAAGTGTAACACTACCTTGATAGTTTTTAGCCATTCCAGCAATGATACGCATCAAAGTAGTCTTGCCTGCCCCATTTTCACCTAAAAGCGCCACAATTTTTCCTGGTTGTAACTCTAAGTTAATTTTATCCAAGATGATTTTTTGGTTCTTTTTATAGGTTAAATCTTTAATTTCTAAAAGATTATCCATATTTATTCTCCTATCAGATAATTTGATAAAATAACACTAATTTGATCATCAGATACTCCCAAAGCATTCATACTTTGAACAAACTTTTCTAATTCAGCCTTAATCAATTTAGCCTTTGTCTGTTCAAGTAAAGCAGTATCTTCGGTGACAAAATTGCCTTCGCCTCTTTTAGTGAACAAAATACCCTCAGCATTCATTTGTTGTAAAGCTCTTTGAACAGTATTAACGTTGACCGTTAACTCAACCGCTAATTCTCTTACAGAAGGTATTTTATGACCAGGCTGTAATTTACCAGTAATAATTTGCCGATAAAGGTACTGTTTGATTTGGAGATAAATAGGTATATTGTCCTTAAATTCCACTAGCACACCATCCTTTATATACTGTATTATATTTCTATTACACGATCATATCGTAAATTGTTAATTTATGCAATATTTATGTTTTTTCATATTATTAACTACTTTTACCTAACAAAGACATGGCTACGACAAACTGGTAAACTTTTCAATAATAGTAATTCTGAAAAATAAAGCCTAATTTTTTTATAAAAGCTGGCCAGCTGCGTCAGCAGCTATTTGTGATTATTAACATAAATTTGGCCGCTAAAAGCTAGATCAAGCAAAGTGATTTTAGATGATATCCTTTCATTAGCATTTTTAAATCTGCTATATTAAGTATCATTAGATTAACACCCTATTATTCGATAGCTGCTTAAAAAGGCTTCAACCTTTTTAATAATTTTTTCGTTGTTTCACGACCATGTAATTTATTTACTTAAGGCAAAAAAATACCCACAAAGCCATCTAAAACAATGTTTTTGTGAGTAAATTTATTTTTTTATAATAGATGTGTATAATTAGCTAATTTTAAAAAACAGCCAACTATACCTGGTATAAAAGCTTTTTAAAAAATTAATCATCTTATTAAAAAAGTGTGATTAGCTATAATTTTGTTTCACTATTTGTTATTTGTCACATTTAATTCAACCATTTTTACCATAACGTCAACTGCCTTGTACATTGATTCTAAAACTGTGTACTCGTAGCGTCCATGCATGTTTTCTTGTCCAGCAAAAATATTAGGACATGGCAGACCCATATAGGTTAACTGAGACCCATCAGTGCCACCGCGAACCGGATCTTCATTAATTGATAATCCTTCACTGCGATAAGCTTCACGAGCTAAATTAATAATATCCATACGTTTAGCTAATTCATCCGCCATATTATAATATTGATCCCACATTTTCAACTTGATTCGTTCAGTACCAAATGCTTCATTCATTTTATGAACAAGTGATTTGACTAATGCTTTTCGTTCTTCTAGGCCTTCGCGCTCAAAGTCGCGAATGATATAGTCCATATGGGCATTATCAACCGTTCCGGTTAAATTCATCAAATGGAAGAATCCTTGTCGCCCATCAGTCTTTTCTGGAACCTCATCTGCTGGCAATTGATTTTGAAAATCAATTGCGATTTGAAGTGCATTAACCATTTGTCCTTTGGCTACTGCTGGATGGACGTTCACTCCTTGAATATCAAGCCCAAATTGGGCAGCAGAAAAAGTGCCCCAATCAAGTTTTCCTGGTGCTTCGCCATCAACGGTAAAAGCAAAATCAGCTCCAAATTCTGCTACATCAAAATGCCCTGCTCCAGTGCCAATTTCTTCATCTGGCGTGAAAGCTAAACGAATCTTGCCATGCTTAATTTCTGGATGGGTTAAAAGATATTCTGCTAAAGTTACTATTTCTGCTACCCCACATTTATCATCGCCACCAAGTAAAGTATCACCGGAAGTGGTAATAATAGTTTGCCCCTTATAATTTGCAAGATGGGGGAAAACTGCGGAATCAAGGTAAAATTCGGAATTTCCTAATTTTATTTTTGATTTGCCATCATAGTTTTCATGAATTTGCGGTTTAACATTTTCGGAATTGAAGTCTGCCGTATCACAATGAGCTAAAAAGCCCATTGTTGGAACTTCAAAATCAATATTAGCGGGAATTTCAGCGATTACACAGCCGGAATTTTGGTTATAATGAACATCGCTTAGACCTAATTCTTCTAAGTCCTTGATAATTACTTCTTTTTGAAAGTCTTCTTCACGTTTGGTTGAGGGGAAACGATCAGCATGCTCGTCTGATCGTGAATTGACTTGCACATATTTTAAAAATCTTGGCAGTAAGTTTGGATATTCCATAATTCTCCTTTATTAAAATAAATCTTGAAATGGATTAGTTGAAACAGTAGACTTTTCCACTTGTAGGTCCCAATTGTTTTCTTTATTCCATTGAGTTAACTTTTGATACATTTTATCTTTAAATAGTTTTTCTGTATAGTGACCAGGATCAATAACTGTTAATCCTGAAGAAATTATATCATGACCGGTGTGATAATAGACGTCACCAGTAATAAATGCGTCAATTTTTTCTGCAACCGCCTGGTGCCAGAACTTGCTACCATCGCCACAAATAAAACTCACTGATGAAATCATCTTATTAGAATCAGCAGTTATTAACCGTACCATCTTAACTTTCATTTTAGCTTTAACATAATACGCAAAATCATGTGCTGATAATGGGTGTGGTAATTTTCCTTTACGGCCAATGGCTATACCATCAGCATCAAAACAGAAAGGTTTAACATCAATTAAACCTAGTTCTGTTGCCTGCCAATCGCTAGAACCGTCTTGTGCTTTATCAGAATTAGTGTGAATTGAATAGACAGCAATTCCGTGAGCAATAATTTTGCCATACATTTCATTTTGTGGATCAGCAAAATTAAGGTTAATGACAGGCCGAAATATAACTGGATGATGACTAATAATTAAATTAACTCCTCTTTGAATGGCTTCATCTACTACTTCTGGTCGCACATCAAGAGTAGTCATTACTTTATGTACTTCTTGATTAAGTGAACCAATCTGCAGTCCTACGGGGTCACCTTTACTAGCAATTTCTTCAGGAAAGTGTTGGCAAAGAATGGTGACAATATCTTTAACTTTGGTCATTTAATTCTCCTTCAATTAACTCGATTTCTTGTTCTACTTTTTTGATACGCAAGGAATCCTTTTGTTTAGCCTTATTTAAATTATCTAAAAGCCGCTCATGATAATGCAACTGGTCTTGCCACTTTTGGTAAAAGACTGGATTTTTTTCTTTAATAATTACTGGTCCAAAAAATAACTGTGCCTGAGTTAATGTTTCTAACTTAGCTACTTTTTTAGCCTTAATTAATTCATAAATATGACCTGCTTCAGCAATAATTTGTTCAGCTTGAATATGATAAGAGTGCTCAATTAGCCATTTTCGTACCCCATACTCACCAATATTTGGCGCTAAAATTAGCGTATCAAAACTTAAACCATTTTCCCAAGAAGTAGTTAAAATTTGGGTCATGAGTTTGCCCCCCATACCAGCGATTACCACAGTATCAATCTGATCTGCTTTATTAACTGTGTCAAGTCCTGCACCTAGACGTGGTTCAATTTTTTCTGCAAGTCCGGCTTCGATAATATCTTGCTTTGCATTTGCTAGGGGACCTGATGCAATGTCACTAGCAATGGCAAAATCAATTTTACCTGATTTAACTAATTCAATTGGTAAATAAGCATGATCAGTACCAATGTCGGCAACCCGACTACCTGTATCTACCATATTGGCTAAAGTATTTAAACGTAAATTCACTTTTTCCCCTACTTTCTACATACTGAAATTTTAGCATATTACTTAAGCTGGTTTAAGAATTAAATGTTTTTGAAAATTGGTGTCTTGAATAAAATTTAGCTTTACCAAAAAGCTTCATTTTGAGTTTAATTCAAAATGAAGCTAATAAAGAACAATTTAATATGAATACTTATACCAATTATTTAATTAACTGCTTTAAGCTACACTTTATTAAAAATAAAACTAGGGTTACACCAAGATATACTAAGCAGACAGATGGATTTAGTTTATTTATGGGTAACAAGTTAGTAATTCCATTTAGGTAGATAAAACAAAAAATGACCATTAAAAAAATAAACATGCGGTTACACTTGGTAATTAATCCTAAAACTTGTGCTAGCATGCAAATCATAATGCTAAAACATACTAGTAACAAAGCAGTATAACTTGACTTTAGCATGAAAGGTAAAAACAAGATTAGTGTAAATGTTAAACTAGCTACATATTCAAAAAATTGTTGCTTATTTTGTGCTTTAGGAATCGTCATCAGCCATTGATAGAAACTAAATTGAGTAATTTGTGAACCTAAATTACTCAATAATGGTAATTCTGTTAATAAGATTAAAGGTAAAATTATTAATTGCTTTATGGCTAATGAACTAAGCCATGCTGTTAACCACAAAATAATTAATGCAAGTTTATTATAAATAGATAGTGGTCTCCATAATAAAGCAAATGAAGTTTTTAATAAACTACTACTAGCCGATTTTGAATTGATTGTTTTCAATTTATGATGGTCGTGAACTAAGTTAATAGGGATGGAATTTTTACGAATTTTATTTGAGTATTTGTGCGGAGAAAAAATAAAACCTGCTAAAATTAGCATTACAATGCAAATTATGAGCTGAATAATAAAAATTAGTAGATCTTGCTGAGTAAATTTAATCGGTAAAAAAAATAAAGTCTGCTTTCCTGTTTCTTTAAAATTTCCTGAACTAAGTAGCATTGTTTGCTTTAATGGTTGCCCTACTGTCTTAACGCAAGTATCTTGAATCATTTTGAATAAATAGGAGCTACCAGATGGATTAATTATCTTTAAAAAAAAGGAATTATAATTTTCGATACTAACTCCATAACAAATTAATGAAAAAAAGCTAACAAGAATTATTCCTAGAATACCTCTTAGAAAAGGAACAATTTCTGTAAATATCGCAAGCATCGAAATTATGAAAATACCAGGTAATAAAGTTAAAAATGGCGTTAAGAACTGATAAAAGTCAATAAATTTCCCTGGAAACTGTAAAATCACCATTATAATTGTCCCTAATATGATAACAATCCAGAGAATAAATAAAAGTAAACAATTCGCCAAGAATTTTCCACCAATGTACTTAATTTTAGAAAAGGAAACTGACGCCATTAAAACATTAGTATGATTTTGATCATCAATTCCAATTGTATTTTTTAAAAACAGGTAACTAATAATTGGTAAAAACAAGCCTAATACTAACACCACACTAACTGGAACCCAACTAGGATTGCTTGCTTGAATAAATAAATTCGGCTCAAGTACAAATACCTTAATTGGACCCTTAATTCTTGGATATCCAATAACAGCTGCGATTAAGGCCAAAATTATTAGAGCCCAATATGACAAGCGTCGACTTCGTTCTAAAAATGTAGCTTTAACAATTCTAGTCAAACTAATCACCGCTTTCTAAGATAGCCAGACTGGCATCTTCTAAGCGTGGTGTTACATTAACAGCTTCTGCATTAGGTTTAGATTGAGAGATTACTCTAATATGAACACCATCAATTTCTTGCGTAATAGAACTAACATTTTCTAGTTGATTAAGAACCTGATTAACTGGAGCAGTATATTCCCAAACTGAATTTGTTACCCTCTGTAAAAGTCTTTCCGGTGAACCTGTATATAAAATTTGCCCCTCTTTCAAAACAATAATTTTAGAAGCAACTGCTTCTATATCAGAAATAATGTGAGTTGATAAAATAACAATATGATTAACAGCCATTTCTGCCAAAACATTCCTAATAGTTACTCTTTCTAATGGATCTAATCCGACTGTAGGTTCATCAACAATAATTACTTTTGGATCACCTAGTAATGTGGCGGCTATACCTACTCTTTGTCGCATACCGCCAGAAAAGTCGGCCAATTTTGTATTTTTTGCATTAATCAAATGAAATTTAGTTAGTAAATTTTCAATATTACTTCGTGCTTGCTTTTTAGAAATACCTTTAAGAGCCGCAATGTATTGCAAATATTCAATTGCAGTTAAATGAGGATAATATGGAACTTGCTGTGGTAAATATCCTAATGAAATTCGCATCTTTTTGGGATATTTAACAATGTCTACTCCATCTAAAAATATGCTTCCTTTTTCAGGTTGCAAAATAGTTGATATTATCCGCAATAAAGTTGATTTCCCAGCGCCATTAGGACCAATTAGTCCAATGAGCCCACCTGAATGTAAGTTAAGGTTAATGTTATCAAGTATTAGCCTTTGACCAAACTTTAATGATACGTTTTTGATATCTAATTCCATAGTCAATTCCCCTAAAAGTGTAAACTATAATATCATTTATATATTGTATTACTATTCTATTATAGTACAAAAATAAACAAAAAAGACCAGATTTTTAATAAAGTTATTGACTGTAAGTAAATTAATGTATTGTAAATTTACCTAGTTAATCTTTCATCTTTTTTATATAATAAATTCAATAAAAAATGAAAGAAGTTATACGGAATGGATAGAACTGAAAGAGTAACATTAACAAATATGTGTATGATTGAAAATAAGCAAAAAATATTAGTGATTAATCGTAACGATCCAACGTGGCCTGGACTCACCTTTCCCGGCGGACATGTTGAAGCGCATGAATCATTTCACGACTCGGTCATCCGAGAGATTAAAGAAGAAACTAATTTAACAATTAAGAAGCCACATTTAGTGGGAATTAAACAGTTTTATGACGATAATAATAATCGCTATATCGTCTTTTTTTATATTGCTACAAAGTTTAGTGGGCAGCTAAAAGCATCAAAAGAAGGAGAGTTGATCTGGATGACCAAAAAAGAATTGCAACAAGAAAAGCTTGCCTATAACTTTGACCGCGATTTAAAAGTTTATTTTAATAATGATATTGATGAACATCTACTTGATGGCAAGCGTGATGAACTGTTTTAAGTCTAGAAAGGTTTCTAATGGTTACAGAGAAAAAAATAAGAAGTTGGCACCTACTGCAGACCTTATTACAATTGCTACTTGTAATATTTAGTTTAATTTATAGTTTATTTATTCATGCTGGTGGGATTACTACTTTTAAAGCATTTGTTTTGATAATTTTGATTAGTTTACATTTTTCAGTATTAAATAAAAATGTAAATAGTAAGTTAATTCAATGCAATTATTATTTTCAGGCAATTAGTATCACTAGTACCCCAATTTTTTTCTTTACTTTTGTAAATGATCTTTTAATTAAGTATACAAATGAGACTATAACAACATTTGTTTTGTGTCTTATTACAATTTATAAAATTTTTATGTTTATTCCTATGGGCGAATTGGCTATGGGAAATGTTCAGAATAAATGGGGACGTTTTTGTTTACTATGGTTTATATATTTGATTATCGAAATAGAATCTACTTATCCTATTCCCACTAACCCTTTTTTTAAGGCTTGTACCAATAGTGCAATTATTGGTAGTTTAAGTTTTGTTGTTACTACATGGTTTGTGATGAAAAAATGGGGATTTGTTACTCCTAATTTTAAGTTTAGTTCAAGAGTTTCAAAGGTAATTTTGAGTATTCTAATTATTTTTATTATCATAGATTGTCTGTTTAATGGTTTTAATGATGCCAATTCATTGAACGGTATTCTTACTAACTGGAATTTTAGGGTAGCTTCAAATAGTAATCTTTTATATTTAACTTTAAATGCTTTTGCTGCTGGAATTGGTGAAGAATGGATGATGCGCTTTTGCATTTTAAGTTTTTTATTGAAGTTACTCCAAAATTCTAGTAGGCAAATCTTTTGGGCAATATTTCTTGATGGCTTAATTTTTGGTCTAATTCATTTTTTAAATACTCCTGTTCAACCATTATCAGCTACTATTTTGCAAGTGATTAATGCAATGACAGTAGGTATACTATTTTCAGCACTCTATTTATACACTGGTACAATTATTAGCAATATCGCATACCACTTCTTATATGATTTAGCGGGGATGATTGCGTCTGGGAGTATTTCGATGTTAAGTCCTACAATATTTGACTGGCAATTATTAATTTTTATAGTTTTAATTTATCTCGGCCTTGCTTTGTTTCTAGTTACAGGTAAACGTAAAAAAGTTGTCGAATATAATTTGAATCTTCAAGGATTAAATAAAAAGGCATTTTAAATTTATAAGAGAAAAAGTTAAAATTAAGATAAAGCAAAAAAGCTTCACTTCGTACAATAAACGAAGTGAAACTTTTTGTATAGTATAAAGTTAATCCAAAAAATCACGTAACTGATTGGAACGACTAGGATGACGCAATTTCCGTAAAGCCTTGGCTTCAATTTGGCGAATACGTTCACGAGTAACACCAAACACTTTACCGACTTCTTCTAAAGTTCTAGTTCGGCCGTCATCAAGACCAAAACGTAAGCGTAAAACATTCTCTTCACGATCAGTAAGTGTATCTAAAACTTCTTCTAGTTGCTCTTTTAACATTTCATATGAAGCATGTTGTTCTGGACTAGTTGCATCTTTATCTTTAATAAAGTCACCAAGATGAGAATCGTCTTCTTCACCAATTGGTGTTTCGAGTGAAACTGGTTCTTGAGCAATCTTAAGGATATCACGTACCTTAGAAGTTGGCATATCCATTTCGGCACCAATTTCTTCAGGAGTTGGTTCACGTCCTAAATCTTGCAATAGCTGTCTTTGAATTCTGATCAATTTGTTGATTGTTTCTACCATATGAACCGGAATTCTAATTGTCCGTGCTTGATCTGCAATTGCCCGGGTGATGGCTTGCCTTATCCACCAGGTCGCATAAGTTGAAAACTTGAAACCGAGGCTATAATCAAATTTATCTACAGCTTTCATTAACCCCATGTTACCTTCTTGAATTAAATCAAGAAAAGACATACCACGACCAACATATCGTTTAGCAATTGAGACAACAAGACGTAAGTTAGCTTCAGCTAATTCTTGTTTGGCTTCTTCGTCACCTTTTTCAATTCTTTTAGCTAAAGAAATCTCTTGATCGGCGTTTAAAAGTGGTACACGACCAATTTCTTTTAAATACATCCGCACAGGATCATTCATCCTCACGCTTGATGGAGCCGACATATCTTTTAGCTCGGCTTTTTCAATGTCTTTTTGTTTCTTTAAAGCTAATTTAGAAGGATCGCCATTCTCATCGACAATACTAATACCGTTGTCTTCAAATTCCTGAATTAATTGATCGACAGCCTTATTTTGTAAATCATAAGGCTTGACTAGGCGATCTACAAATTCAGTTTCAGTAATCGATTTATCTTTTTTTACGTCTTTGACAACGTGCTTAACAACTTTGTCTAAAGACAATTCTTCATTATTATTGGTATTTTTATTTTCTGTCAAAATAAAGCCCCCCTTTAACCCTGAATTCTTTTTAACTCTAAAATTTTCTGAGTAATTGTCATTATTTCTTTAGTGTCCGTCTTTCTTTTGGCATCTTGCAATTCATTCATTAAGTGATGCAATTGCGTACGAATTTCTCGCATTTTTAATGCATCAATTTGCTCATCAATTTCTTGATCTGAAAAATCCTGGGGCATGTCTGTCATTTCGGTATTAACTATTATACCTTGAAGTTGACTTGGAATAAAATTTAAGAAACTATTGACGGATGGATTTTCTTGTTCTTCACTAAAACTTAACCATAATTCCGCTAATCTTTGAAAAGCCTCATCTGGAAATAAAAATTTTCTATTTAATAAATAATCGCGTGCATGAGTAGAATGAATGAATAAATATAATAAACGCACTTGAATCGGATCAATTGCGGTCTCTTGAGTCGATTTAATTGGCAGCATTTGCCTACTTTGATTAATCAAACTATTTTCTTTACGCCGTTGAGCAATATTAAATTGACGTCTATAGCGTGCTAAGGTCGCTTTTAAAGAATCAAAAGAGACATTTTGCTCGCGTGCTATTTTATCTAAATATAAATCTTGTTCGACGGGATTAGTTAATTTAGCAATTGCTTTAACTGCTTCATCAATATATGCTAATTTTTCGCGATCGTTATCTAAATTATATTTTTTAGCCAAGCGTTTCAAGAAAAAGTCAGTTGGCGTCAGTGCCCCCTTAACTTCTTTAGTATAATTTTCTGCGCCATATTTTTTTATGTATTCATCTGGGTCTAATTTTTCCGGTAATATTACAATACCTAGATTAAATCCACCAGCTTGAGCAAACATTTTAACTGCACGATCTTCCGCATGAATACCAGCGTCATCGCCATCGTAATTAATAATAATATTTTTAGTAATTCTACGAATCATGTAAAGCTGCTGATCGGTAAGACTTGTTCCCATAGAAGCAATTCCCGATTTTATCCCGGCTTGATAAGCTGCAATTACATCCATATATCCTTCATATAAAACTAAATGGTTTTCATCACGAACGGCTTTTTTGGCCTCAGCAAAATGAAAAAGTACCTTTGATTTTGCAAAAACTTTTGTTTCTGGGCTATTAATATATTTTGCCTCAGTTTTGTCATTAGTAATTCTTCTTCCCGAAAAACCAATGACATAACTACCCTCATTTGCAATCGGAAACATTAACCGGTCACGAAAACGATCAAGCAGGCTACCATTTTTTGTCTGAACGAATAAGCCACTTTTTAACAAGTCACTATCTTGAAAATCACGTCCTCTTAAGTAAGTCAAAAGTAAGTCGTTTTGCCTGGGCGCATAGCCAATTTTAAAATGGTCAATTATTTTTGCATCTAGTTTTCGCTGCTTGGCGTATTCAAGTCCACGTCTTCCTGCATTCGTTGAAACTAGTACACGTTGATAAAATTTTGCTGCTTGCTCATTTATTTTAATTAAAATATTAGAGTTTTCTGCTCTAGCATGGGTTACGTCCCCAATATCAATATGCGCAAAATTCGCTGCCTTTTGAACACTTTCCGGGAAAGTCAAACCATCCTTTTCCATTAAGAAGGTAAAAACATTACCGCCTTTACCGCAACCAAAACATTTAAAGAATTGTTTACCCTCGTTAACGGTAAAGGAAGGCGTTTTTTCTTGGTGAAAAGGACATAGGCCAATATAATCTTTACCTTTTTTTTCAAGTGATACATATTGGCTGATAACGTTCACAATATTGATATTTTCTCGTACTTTAGCAATTGTTTGCTCAGGTATTAATCCAGCCACTTCATCACCTACAAATAACTATTTAATAACCAGCTTACTTAAATCCCCTAATCCAGTAGCTAATTCTGAAATCAACTTAAGCTGTGCTAAGCGATTATTCTTAACTATTTCATCTTTGGCCATAATCATATTAGTTTCAAAATAAAGATTTATAATTGGCTGTATTTCAACAAAGCCTTCATATAAAGCTGTCAAATTGGTAAGCTTACTTAAATTATTTACTTCGATAAATAACTTATTCTCACTTTCATTTTCAAACAAGTCTGGATTAATTATGTTTTGCCCTTTGAATTCAGCTTTCTTTAAAATATTATTTATTCTAATTAAGCTTTCAACAACTGGCTTAAATTGTTCATCATCATGGTGCAATTGCAACACATTAGCTGCCGACAAAATTTGAATCGGATCTTGTTGATTGGAAGCTAACACGGCATCAATAATGTCATACTTAAATTGATTTCTTTGTAAGTATTGATTAATCCGATCCCGAATAAATGAAGCAATCTCATCATCTTGCAGCTCAGTCTTAGGTAACTTAGCCGAGGTTTGACCGTCAAGTTCGGTTACAATTTCAGGCAAAACTTTATTAAATGGTAAAGACCAACTTTGATTTAATAAAATACGCACTATCCCATATGCATAACGGCGTAGAGCATATGGATCGTTTGATGAATTGGGAATCATACCTGCCGCAAAAAAGGTAATGATTGTATCCAATTTATCTGCAATTGATAAAAGAGAACCAACAATAGTTTGTGGTAATTCACCTTCGGCAGTGGTTGGCATGTAATGCTCTTTAATTGCAACAGCGACTGTTTGTCTCTCTCCAGCTAAGCTAGCATAATGCATGCCCATCACACCTTGCAATTCAGCAAATTCACCAACCATTTGAGTAATTAAGTCAAATTTATATAATTCACTAGCCCGATTAAAATCAGCGATTGTTTGTTCATCTAATTGCCATTTCTCAGCTAAAAAGTTACCAATGATGCGAACACGTTTGATTTTTTCTGACATTGAACCAATCTTGTCATGAAAAGAAACATTATCGAGTTTTTGTACAAAATGACTAAGCGGATATTTTCTATCTTCATCATAAAAGAATTGTGCATCATCAAGACGTGCAACTAAAACTTTTTCATTCCCTGAAATAACATTTTCTAGAAAATCTTGGTTACCGTTACGTACAGAAATAAAATGATTAACTAGGTGTTCATCTTGATCGTAAACTTCAAAGTACCGTTGATTATCTTTCATTGAAGTAATCAATACTTCTGCTGGCATTTGTAAGTATTTTTCATCAAATGTTCCTGCAAAAACAGTTGGATATTCAACCAAATTAGTCACTTCCTCAAGCAAACTGGAATCTGGTTTGATTTTCCAATTATTTTCTTTAACCAATTCAGACATCTGCGTCACAATCATTTCTTTACGTTTAGTTGCGTCAACAATGACAAATTGATCTTTTAAAGCATCTTCATAATCGCCCGTATTAGCTAATACTACTGAATCACCTAAGAAACGATGACCTTCAGTTTTACGACCAGCTGTAATATCCAATAATTTGACAGGAATAACTTCATTGCCAAAAAGAGATACAATCCAGTGAATTGGTCTGATAAATTCAAAATCATTGGCCGCCCAACGCATTTTAGTAGGGAAGGTCATGGCCTTAACTACTTTATTCATGTTTAACAAAATTTCACTAGCTTTTTTCCCCGTTTTTTTAACATGAACATAGGCATACTCTACACCTTTAAGTTCTTCAAAATAAATATCATCAACGGACATTCCTTGCCCACGAGCAAAACCTTGAGCAGCTTTAGTCCAATTATTATCTTGATCTAGGGCGATTTTTTTAGCTGGTCCCTTTTTGATTTCATCAATATCATCCTGCTTTTCAGCAAGTTCTTCGACTAAAATCGTTAGACGTCTTGGCGTAGAAAAAGTTTTGATATTCTTAAACTTTAAACCATTTTCATTTAAAAATTTTGTGGTTTTGTCAGCTAGTTGATTCACACTACGGGTGACAACATGTGCTGGCATCTCTTCGGTCCCAATTTCAAATAAATAATCTTTAGTCATTTTCAAGCCCTGCTTTCTTATCTTCTGCACTCTTTAATAGCGGGAAACCTCTTTTTTCCCGTTCTTTGACAAAACAAACAGCTACTTCATGGGCAAGATTTCTAATTCTCGCTAAATATCCCGCCCGTTCCGTTACTGAAACTGCTCCGCGTGCATCAAGCAAGTTAAACGTATGCGAGCATTTTAAAATATAATCATATGCTGGCTGAACCAAATTTAATTTAATTAATTCCTGTGCTGTTTTTTCGTAAACATCAAAGAATTTTAACAAGTCTTCCTGGTTTGATTCTTCAAACGCATATTTTGAATTTTCATACTCTGCTTCTTTAAAGATATCGCGGTATAAAACACCATTGCCCCACTCCAAATCAAAAACAGAGTTAACATCTTGAATATATGAAGCTAAACGTTCAACCCCATAAGTAATTTCACTCATTGTTGGTTTAACTTCGAGTTCACCGACAACTTGAAAATAAGTAAACTGACTTACTTCCATTCCATCAAGCCATACTTCCCAACCGACACCGGCACACCCCATTGAAGGATTTTCCCAATTATCTTCAACAAAGCGAATATCATGCTCAAGTGGATTAATTCCTAAAACTTTTAAACTATCTAGATAATATTGTTGAATATCTGTCGGCGCTGGTTTAATTACTACTTGAAATTGATGATGTTGGAATAAGCGATTGGGATTATCACCATAACGTCCATCAGCTGGTCTTCTTGATGGCTCAATATAGCAAGCAGCCCATGGCTCTGGCCCCACAGCCCGTAAAAATGTATACGGGCTCATTGTACCAGCCCCTTTTTCTACATCATATGAAGGCATAACCATGCAGCCTTTGGATGACCAAAATTCTTCTAATTTAAAAATCATATTTTGAATGTTTAATTTTTTCTTTGTCATTTTTAATCCTTTCTGCATTAGACCATAAAAAAAGCCTATGCAAAACTTGCATAGGGACGAGATTTAATCGCGGTTCCACCCTAATTCAGGGAAAATATACCCTGCACTTAATTATTGACTAAAGGTGCCTTTTCCCAGATGTCCTTGCACTATCTAACACTCGCTTAACTGGTACTTTTCTTCTTCCTTATCATTGCCAAAATACAAATTAATTTTACCATAATCCAAGGATAAGCTAAAGCAAACTAAGTTAATAAATTTAACTCGTCTAAAAATTTTTTGGTTTTTAAGTTTAAGTCAATCGTTGCCTGATAAATTTGGTCAATTGCTTTTCGCGTTGCTTTTTTAGTTTGAGCGCTAATTGTAATTTCACCCAATCGTTCAGCTGGTAATAGCCCAATCGTTCTTAAAACAGCCGTTTCTTTAGGCTTTAGATGGAGGCGATTAGGATCAGTATAAAAATGGTCGCTACATAAAACCCCGCCATACTTTATTGAATAATCAAAATTGCCTTTTTCTTTCCTACAAATAACGCAGTGACGTAGTTCTGGCTTTACCCCAAACGCAGCTAAAAGTTGCATTTGAACGATTTGAGTAATCATTTCTGCGTCAACTCCAGCATTGATTTTTTGCAAAGCAAAATCAGCTAATAAGTAATATTGATCTATATGTTGATATTCAATAAAGGCATGATCAATTAAATCTAAAATGAAAGAAGAATACGCATTTTTATTTATATCAGTAAAAATATGATTAAATTGTTTGATATTTTTATAAGTTCGTAAATTACTAAGCCCATGACCATTGGTATAGATAATGTAAGTACCGTAAGAAAAGTTAAGTAAGGCTGCGCCTAACTTCGACTTGGGACGTAGTGCTCCGCGAGCAAGCATGGTAATTATGCCGTAATTTTTAGTTATAATTTTAGCTAAAACATCAGCTTCATTGTATTTTTGCCGTTTAAAAATTATTCCTTGAACTTCTTTGAGTTCACGTGCCATTTTTAGGACAAATCCTTCTTATTATAACCAATCTGCTTCAAAAAGCGGGGATCAGATCGCCAATTACGTTGAACTTTAACCCACAAGTGCAGGTTAACTTTTTCACCTAATAAGTCCTCAATTTGTTTACGGGAATTAATGCCTATTTGCTTAAGCATTTTCCCCCCTTTACCAATAATAATCCCTTTTTGCCCACTTTTTTCGACATAAATTGTAGCTTCAATTTGCAGCTTGTTATTTTCATGCTGATTCATTTGTTCAACCCATACGGCAGCTGCATGGGGTACTTCTTCGGCAGTTAAATTTAAAAGTTGCTCACGAATTAATTCACTAACCATAAAATATTCTGGCCGATCGGTAATTTGCTCAGAGTCATAGTAGGCTGGACCTTCTGGTAAATAGTCATATAAAACTTGATTTAAGTCAGAAATACCAATTCCCTGAGTAGCAGATATTGGTAAAAATTCTTTAAAAAGATTTAATTGACGATATTCATCAATTATTCCTAATAAGTCGTTTGGATTAACCTGATCGACTTTATTAATTAATAAAAATGCTGGTACCTTAACTTGTTGTAAAAGATTAACGATATATTCGTCACCTTTACCCATTTTTTCTGGTTCAACCATAAATAAAATTAAGTCAACATCATTTAAACTGGATAAACTTGCTTTATCCATGTAGTCATCAAGTTCACCATGTGGCTTAAATATTCCTGGTGTATCAACGAAAATTACCTGCATACTTGACGTAGTGTAAATACCTGATATTTTATTACGCGTTGTTTGCGGTTTGTTAGAAGTTATTGCGACTTTTTGACCCACTAAATAATTCATTAAAGTTGATTTACCAACATTGGGTCTACCAATTAACGCAACAAAACCAGACTTATTTTTTTCATTATTTGACATTATTTACCTCTGCCCTCATCTAACTGGTCTGCATATAAAGGCAAGCCATAGTTTTTTAAAATTTTACCTTGAATGGCAAACATTTCTTTTGCTTCGTCAGGTTCTATATGATCATACCCATTAAGGTGTAAAAAGCCATGAACAAGGGTGTAGCCAAACTCACGCTGCCAACCAGTACCATATTCTTCACTGTGTCTTCTTATGACACTCGGACACATGAACAAATCACCAATATCTTCACAAAAATCAGGATCTGCTGCAAAAGCGGCAATCTCAAACTTATCTTCACCGTCTTCAATCGCAAAGGAAATTACATCAGTTGGTCGATTTTTATCACGATATTTATAATTGATTTTTTGACTACGCTCTTCATTGACAA
This sequence comes from Lactobacillus sp. ESL0233, assembly GCF_003692995.1. Classification (NCBI taxonomy): domain Bacteria; kingdom Bacillati; phylum Bacillota; class Bacilli; order Lactobacillales; family Lactobacillaceae; genus Lactobacillus; species Lactobacillus sp. ESL0233. The sequence continues at coordinate 181,790 of NZ_REHH01000007.1, forward strand.
AGTTAATACTCATTTCTAAATTATTTTCTTTACCAATTTCATTTTTGGCTAACAATAATAGGTCAGTAATCCACTTTTGCCAGTTACATTTTTTATCTTGTAAAAAATCAACTTCATCATTATAAGTAATATCGATTGGGGTCATTAACTTTGTTCTTTCTTTTCATATGCATTAATGATTTTAGCTACAACTGGATGTCTAACAACATCATTAGCTGAAAACTGAATAAATTTAATATGACTGATATCTTTTAAAATATGCTCAGCGTCTACTAAACCGCTACGCTGGCGTCCAGGTAAATCGACTTGCGTCATATCACCATTAACAATCATCTTGGAATTAAATCCTAAACGAGTTAAAAACATCTTCATTTGCGCATCAGTAGTATTTTGAGCTTCATCTAATATTATGAATGCATCATCTAATGTACGCCCACGCATATACGCAAGTGGAGCAACCTCAATTACTCCCCGTTCCATCAAATGATCAGTCGTATTCGTACCCAAAATAGAATAAAGAGAATCGTAAATTGGTCTTAAATATGGATCAACCTTTTCCTTTAAATCTCCAGGTAAAAATCCAAGTGACTCACCTGCTTCAATTGCTGGTCGGGTTAAAACAATGCGTGAAACTTCACCCTTTTTAAAAGCTGCAATTGCGCAAACAACGGCAATGAATGTCTTACCAGTACCAGCAGGACCAATACCAAATACGACATCATTTTTTTCGATTGCTTCAACATAATTTTTTTGACCGATATTTTTCACCCTAATCGGTTTGCCTTTAGCATCCCGAATTAGAATTTTTTTATATAGATCAGGAAAATATTCGGTAATCCCCTTATCCGCCATTTTCATTGCGCTGACAATATCAGGAGCACTGATATTAATATTAGCACTAACTACATTGTCTAAGGCTTTTAAAACAGCAATTGCTTTTTGACAATTATTGCTATCGCCTGCAAGCAGAATTTGGTTTCCAGTATCAGTGATACTGATATCATATCCTTCTGCTAACAAATCAAGATTGCTGTCATTAACCCCAACTAACTTTTGAATATTTTCTGGATTTCTAGGAATAAAATTGGTTTGAGCCAATATCTTTGCTCCCTTTCTTGCTTAACTCAGTTTGTTTTTAACCAGGTTAGAGGCAACTTTTCCATCTGCCCTACCTTTAATTCTAGGCATTAAAATTTTCATAATCTTACCAAAGTCAGCTTTAGTTGCACCACTGACTTCAGCAATTGCTGCACTAACGATTTTTTCCAACTCAGATTGTGAAAGTTGCTTAGGCATATAGGCTTCAATAACGGTTAATTCTTTTTTAGTCTCCTCAACTAAATCAGTACGCTTAGCTTTAACAAAGTCAGCCAATGATTCTTCACGTTGCTTTTTTTCACGATTTAAAACTGTTAATTCTTCATCGGAATTCAATTCACGCCCTACTTTGATTTTTTCGTTCATTAAAGCAGCCTTAATCATCCGCACAGTGTTCAACTTAACTTTATCATGTGCCTTCATCGCATCTTTCATATCAGCCATTATCTGTTCTGATAAACTCACAGTAATCCCTTCTTTCTAATATAGCTTGCTTAAATTATAACAAATCTTGTTATAGGTATAAAATAAATATTCTTAGTAAAATATCTAAAAAACGACCTCTACCATAATAGATAGAAGTCGTTTTTTTATATTAATAATGCTTACGCTTGCGAGCTGCTTCTGACTTCAGCTTTCTACGTACACTTGGCTTCTCATAGAATTCGCGCTTGCGATATTCTTGCAAAGTACCACTTCTAGAAACGGAACGTTTGAAACGACGAAGAGCATCATCAATAGACTCGTTTTCGTGAACAACAGTCTTGGCCATATGTGATCCCTCCTTCCATTTCTTGACGTTTCCGTCATACATTTATTTAAATTATATCAAACCATATTCATCGGTCAATACATACAAGCAATATTTTTTAAAATTATTTTTCATTACCGTTTTAGCTATTTAAAATCTGTTAATATTAAAGGAAGATTGTATAATAAATGAAAAAAGGAGCAGACAATGACTGACGAAACCCCAAAAAAAGAAGTTAATATTATAATTATTTCTGATTCTGCTGGTGATACTGCTTTTAATAATGCAGTGGCAGCAGCAGCGCAATTCCCCGATGCTCAAATTAACTATCGGCGATATCCATTCGTTTATAATAAAGAAAAATTGGCAGAAACTTTTCAAGAAATCGAAAAGTATCCTAATTTGGTAATTATCTATAGTTTAGTTAAAGATGAAATGCAGTTACCAGTAATTCGTTTTATTCGGGAACATAATATCCATGGGATTGATATCTTATCTCCAGTGGTTGAAGCAATTCAAAGCGCTACTGGTAGCCGACCGCTTAAGAAAATTGGTGCCCAACATAAAATGAATCAAAAATATTTTGATCGAATATCTGCAATGGAGTTTGCCGTAATGTATGACGATGGCAAAGATCCAAAGGGCTTTTTAGAAGCTGATGTCGTTTTATTAGGTGTTTCTCGAACTTCAAAAACACCACTCTCTTTATTTTTAGCTAATAAAAATTTAAAAGTAGCTAACTTACCATTAGTACCAGATACGCATATTCCAAAGGAGATATATCAAGTTAATCCTAAAAAAATTATTGGTCTGACCAATGACTTATCCGTATTAAATGAAATTAGACGGCAAAGAATGATTGCCTATGGGTTAAATCCCGATACCACTTATTCAAATACAGACGCAATTAAAAAAGAACTTGATTCTGCCCAAACGCTTTACAATGAACTGGAGTGTTTTGTTATTAATGTTGCCAACCGGTCAATCGAGGAAACGGCTGCCTTGATTTTAGATCATCTGGGAATTGAAGAATAAACAAGCACTTAAGACCGGTCTTAAATATTTTTTACCTAAGTCCGGCAAGATGAAATGAGGTCAATAAAATGGCAAATATAAATAAGGATAAAAAACAAAATTTTCAAAAAGCCATCTTTGCTGGGGGCTGCTTTTGGTGTATGGTAGAGCCATTTGACACTTTACCTGGTGTCAAAAAGGTGATTTCTGGCTATACCGGCGGTCACGTCCCTAACCCTACTTACGAGCAAGTAGCCAGTGGATTGACTGGGCACACAGAAGCAGTTGAAATAACTTATGATCCAGAGCTGATGTCTTATAACCAATTATTAGAATACTATTGGCAAGTAACTGATCCAACTGATGCCATGGGCCAGTTTCAAGATCGCGGTGATAATTATCGCCCAGTTATTTATTATAATTCTGTCCAACAACAGTTAGCTGCCGAAAAATCAAAGCAGAAGCTCCAAGAAAGTGGCAGATTTACTGCACCGATTGTTACCAAAATAGAACCGGCTCAACCGTTTTATCCAGCTGAAGAATATCATCAAGATTTCTATAAAAAGGATCCCAATCGCTATGCGCTAGAGGAAGCTGGTGGTCGGTTAACTTTTATCAAAGAACACTGGCAAAAATAAAATTAACTGAATTTTCTCAGTTGGTTACCTCCCCAACTTTTGTTACACTGAATTAAATGAATTACTATTATTTAGGACAAAAGGAAAATGTGAATAATGGATCGACTCGATACCTTTAACAGACGTTATAATTTACTTTCAAAGATTTCAGCTTCATTTTTTTATTCAATTGCAGTAGCAATTGCGTTAAATCTTTTTTGGGGTCCGGGGCACATGTATTCTTCTGGTATTACCGGATTTGCTCAATTAATTAATACATTGAGTGAACGTTATCTCCCCTTCACTTTGACAACTTCAATAATGTATTTTGCCTTAAATGTGCCACTACTTTTAGTTGCTTGGTTTAAGATTGGGCACAAGTTTACTTTTTTTACAATTATCACAGTAATTTTGGGCTCGATTATGATGCGCGTGCTACAACCAGTTAATATGCATGTTGATCCCCTTGTTTGCGCAATTTTTGGGGGAATGATTAATGGCTTGGGAACTGGTTTTGCCTTGAAAAATGGCATCTCAACTGGTGGCTTAGATATTGTGGGAATTGTTGTTCAGAAAAAAACAGGCACAAGTTATGGCAAGGTAAGTATTTTTATTAATTTAGTAATTATTGCTGCTGCCGGTATTGCCTTTGGCTGGAATCGCGCTTTATACTCGGCCCTGACCATTTTTATTAATGGACGGGTGATTGATGCTGTCTATACCCAACACCAAAAATTGCAAGTCACAATTGTCACAGATCAGCCACAAGCGATTATTGATGGAATTCAAGAAAAAATGCATCGCGGCATCACAATTTTTCATGATGTCGAAGGGGCGTACAGTCACATAGAAAAAAAAGTTTTAATAACCGTTATTAATCGCTATGATATGTACGATGTTTTACAAATTGTTCAAAAAAGTGATCCCTATGCCTTCATGAGTGTCACCGAAGTAGAGCGTGTTTATGGGACATTTAAAGAACAAGAAATTGTTTAAAATATATCTATATGTGACACCACAAAAGCCACTCCATGATAAATGGAATGGCTTTTTAGTTATGTTAATTAAAAAATTATTTACTTCTTAGAAGTGGTAGCCAAGCATTCCAGGTATGTTGCTTAATATCTGTTAAAAGTAGCAGTAAGCCACTGCTTCCAGTAGTCAAATCTAAAGAACACTTAAAGCCAAATCTGCCAGGTACCATTACGCCGCCATTTTGAGCAACTAAGTAATTATTAAGTAAATTGTACTTCTTCTTTAAAGTCACTTTATTATTGGTACAAATTGCAAAGGCATTATCTAAAATCAGCAGGCTAAGAAAACCATCGAATAATCCGGCAAAAAAAGTTACAAAAACATCATTTTGCTTTAATATTTTTAATAAAATTTCTAATTCTTTTTTGGTAAAAACCTTAGGATCATCTTGTAAAAATTCTATCATTAATAAGGCTAAGCCAGCACTACCATGATTAACATACGGGATTAAACGTTCATATGAGTAGGAATTATCTTTAATAAATGCACCGTCACTTGTAAGTTGTAATGAATTTTTTATTACTACCTGGTAGATTCTTAAAGCTGCTTGCTTATATTGCTTTGCCTTTGTAACAATACTTAATTTCCATAAAAATAATGCTGCACCCAACCAGCCAGTAATTAATCCACTATCAGTTTTTTCGGTATAGCGTTCATGCTTAATGATTTGCATTACTTGTTTACCAAGATCAATTGCATTTTGTAAGTAAATAGTTTTTTTGGTTTGTCCATAAAAACATAAAAAAGCTAGTCCAACTCCGGCTAAGCCAGAATAAATTGAAATATCATTGGTTAACTTAAATGCCGCATTAGTCTGTATTTCTTTCATTATACTGTAACTAATTTTAGTGTAGCCTAGTTCATACAAAACAGTAGCAATACCGCTTAGACCAGTAAATAATCCGATATCTGTTGTTGGCTCAGCTAACAATTTTTTTAAATTTGGTAATTGTTGTTCGAGCCAAATATTAATTTCTTGCTCACTTTTCTGATCTAAAGTCTGTGATCTATTTAAAGCCATTATAGCGCCAAAAGCGCCATTGGCCACGGAATAATAACTAATTTCAGAACTATATTGTGGAATATCACCATAAATTAATCCTTTAAAGTTGTAATTCAAGTTGTCGCTGATTCCCTTAGCTACTTCGGCAATATTTTGATTTAACTGACTCAGTGAAAATTGTGTAGACGGTACTGTTAGATTTTGATAATAATACTGCGGGTGGCGTGAGTCAGAATTAAAATTCAAATTTAATTGCTTTTTTAAATTATGCAAAAATTCTACAATTTGCTTGCCAAATTCATTGCTAATATTCTTATCTTGTACGGCTTCTAATTCAGGCGCCCAATCAAAGCCAGTTGCGGTTGGCAAAATCATATAACGTGCTATTTTGTATAACGCAATTCGATCAGCTTCTGCAAAAGTCTTCGCATTAAAATCAGAATAGCTAGGCGTTGCCAGACCAGGATTGTAGGCTGCTGAAGCTTTTTGAGCATTTTCAAAATCAATTAACTTTACTTTATCCGTATCTAATATAATTATATTATCCGGTTGTAAATCACCAATTGCGATTCCCTTTTGGTGAATTTGGTTAATTGCCTTTAAAAGTGCCGTAATAATTTTGACCGTCTTCGTAAGATATTCATTTTTCTTTTGCTTATTTGCGGTAAAGGGATATTGACTATCAACAAAATCAGCTAGAGTATCTCCTTGAAGATATTCTTCAACTAAATATTGATGTTTCCATGCCTTAAAACTTTCATAAACATTAACAACTGTTGGTATCTCAGCTAGTTGTTTTAATATCTTATACTCGTGTTTAATCCGATTAAAACCATCATTGCCATTAGCATCTAAGCCCGCAAAAGCACGGCCTTCTTTTAGAACCCATTCCTTCCCCTTGAAAACTGCATGATAAACTCCACCAGCATTGCTATAGTGTAAAGAAAAATCAACATTATAATTCATTAGTTTTTTGAATTCATTTTGATCATAATGTTGTACATTATTTTTCAATTGTTCAGGTTCTACAATAAAATCAGGCTGATAATAATATGGTAACCGTTTATCTTCAACTAAGTCATGTTTATTATCAATAATGGCGTAAACTTCTTCACCGTCAATCACCGTTTTCATTGCCTTAAAGGCACCGTAACGGTAAAAGACATGGCTATCTTGCCATTCTTGATCGCTTAATATATATGGCCCCTCTAAAAAGTCTTGGGTGATTTCTGCTAACGCAGTCAGAAGTTGGACAAATTCAGTAGTATTTACGGGATAAACTGTAATAAACTTTCCCGACTCTGTTCGGTCACCATATTTGGAATTACTTAAAAGCATTGCATCTACTGTATCAATAAATTTATAACTAACTTGTTGATTGTTTAAGTACTGGCTCACCGTCAATAATAGTTTTTGTGCATCCTTAATATTAGCAGTTAGATGAATTTTCCAGCCTTGTTGGGGCAATTTATGATCAAATAAAATATAATGCCAATAGCTATCAGTTAATTCTTGAAAGCTAGTTTTAGGTTTTATAAATTTAAATTTATTTTTTGGTTCATCATTGGGATAATAAAAAAGTGAACGGTCGTTTTTAACAAATTTCAGGTATTCATTACCAGTTAAGTCCATTTATCTGTTTCCTCCTTGTATAATTATTTTTCAACTGCCAATAGTTCTTCATTAACAAATTGTTTATATTTAGGAACCAATTGCATCAACTCTTGGTGGGTACCACTGCCGGTAATTTGATGATTATCTAAAAAATAAATTTTGTCTGAATCAACAATTGTCGATAAGCGATGAGCAATGACAATTAAAGTCGTCTGGTGGTTAGCAAGCAACTCATTCAAAGTATTAGTAATAATTTTCTCCGAATTGGGATCTAGGTTAGAAGTTGCTTCATCTAGAATTAAAAAATTGGCTTGGCGTAAGTATGCGCGAGCAATCTGTAATCTTTGCCTTTGACCACCCGATAAACCAACTCCCTGTTCACCAACTAAAGTTTGTAAGCCATTGGGCATTTTTTGCACATCTTCTAACAAATTAGCCTTGTCTAGGGCGGCCCAAATGTCACTTTCTTCAGGAATAACAGTCAAGCCAAAAGTTAGGTTTAAATAAATTGATCCTGAAATAATCGTGTTTTCTTGGGTTACTACGGCAAACAAATTACGCCAAGTATTTAGATCGTAGTTAGTAGCACTTACTGAATTTAATAAAAGTTGTCCTTCATTCAATTCATACAATCTAGTTAATAAATTAATAATTGTTGTTTTACCAGCACCAGAGGGACCAACTATTGCTATTTTTTGGCCACTATTAAAACTTAAAGAAATATTTTGTAAAACCGGTTCCTTTTGATATGAAAAAGAGGCATTTTTCAACGTTAAACAACTATTCTTAGCAAACAATATTTGAGAATTAACTTGATAAACACTTTTTTCTCCTGGTGTATTCAAAATCTTATTTAATTCCAAAGTAGCTCCTTTAGCTTGCTTGTAACTGGTATAAAAATTACCCAACATATTGATTGGCTCAATTACCTGAAAGAGATAAATTAAAAAGGATACTAAGGTGCCAATACTCAAACTAGCCTGCTGTACACGAATACCACCATATATAATAATTAAAAGAATAATTCCTAAAGTAAAAACTGTTTGAATGGGACCTACAATTGAAAATATGCGATCAGTTTTATTTGAAACTTTAAATAATTCAACTACTACCTGCTTAAAATTTAACAAGACTGGGCGATAAGCATTATTCAGCTTAATACTGCGGATATTATATATGTTTTCTGTACTTTGACCAGAAAGTTCGCTTAATTTATTCTGGGTAGTGAGCGACAATTTTTCACTAATTTTTCCAATTGGATATGCAATTAAGATAATTAGTGAAAAAGATAAGACAATAAATACCGTCAATTGCCAATCTAAATGAAATAAAACGATGAATGATCCTAGCACTGTAATTAAACTATTAATGGTGGCTGGGATACTACTAGTCATAAAATCTTGAACTATTTCAGCATCATTAATTAAATGACTAGAAAGTTGACCACTTTTTTGATTAGTAAAAAAGCTCATAGGCAAAGTAAGTAACTTTTGCTCAATTTCCATTCTGACTTCAGCAATTTTTAAATTTCCGGCCACACTGATCAAGTATTGGCAAAAAGCACTAATAATTGAACTAAAAATAATGGTTAACACGATTACCGCAACTAAACGAAAATTGATATGTGCACTTATGTGCGTTTTACCGTCAATAAATTGTCGCACTATTAAAGGTATCAAAACCTCAATAAAGGTACCAAAAATACCTAAAATAAGCCCTAAAATGAACTGCCAAGAAATTGCATACAACTTTATTTTCTTATTCATAAATCTCACATTCTTTTACAATTAATAAAGACATATCTCATGACCAAAGATATGTCTTTATTAATTTATTTACTTAAAATATACCAAAGAAAGTATGCCCGCAAATTAACGACTTTCGTTTTTTATTATTGTATTTACTATGTTTTTGATGTTTGACTTTCTTCTTTTGTAGGCCAAAAATATGCCGCATTAATGAATCCATGTAATCGCTCCCTTTCATTGATATAATAGCATATTTGTCAAATCGATTAAATATTGTTTCTTCCTTTTTTAAAAAATCCTTTATTCTTTATTTGAATTATTTATAATTGATGTACTAATTTGATTAAAAAGCTGATACTTGCCACTATATAAAAACTCACTGGTCCCTTTTAATCTCTAAGACTTTTAAGTCTTTAGCAATTTTAGCTTCTAGTGCAGCGATGTCTTTTTTATCTTGGACCAATAATCTATCGATTTCAGTTAAATCAATTTTTTTATTTTCAGAAGTAGTAATATATTGTGAAACATTTAAATTATAATCATTAGCACGGATTTCTTCGATAGACGCTAAATAAGCATATTGTGGCATGGCTACACGTTTTTGATAGGTCTTGAAAATTTTATCAATGTTTTCTTGAGTTAAATAATTTTTCATTTTACCTTTAGCAAATTCTTTTGAAGCATCAATAAAAAGAATATCTTTGCTAGTACGCATCTTTTTTAATACCAAAATAATCATTGGCCTTATGCCCTCATAAAATAGATTAGGCGGTAGCCCTATTACAGCATCGATCTGATTACCATCCGGATGCTCAACCAAATTTTTGCGAATTGTAGCTTCTGCAGCACTACGGAATAAAACTTCGTTAGGAAGAACAATCGCCATGATTCCCTTTTCGTTTAAATGATAAAGACCTTGTAAAACAAAAGCAAAACTAGCCTTAGTCCGAGGAGCCAATTTGCCATAATTACGAAAACGGGGATCCGTTAACTTATTTTGGTTATTGTTCCAAGATTGAGGATATGGTGGATTAGCCACAACCGCATCAAAGGTACGTGGATGAGCAATTTCTTTAGTATTTGGTTCGGCCGGCCAATCGTTTTCGAGCGCATCAGTGTTGAACAATGTCATATTAGTAAATAAAACATGGTGCAACATTAAATTTATTCTAGCTAAATTGTAAGCGGTCAAATTTGCTTCTTGCCCATACAATTTAGCAATTGCTGAGTTATTATCATTTGCGACCGCTGACAAAATTGAACCTACCCCACAACTAGGATCATATACTGTGAACGATTGGGTTGCTTTAGGTAAATCTGCTGTCACTATTTTAGCTATTAATTTTGCAACTGCCGGTGGTGTGCAAAAAGTAGCCCCCTTCTTACCAGCTGTATATTTGCTAATTAAACCAGTAGAAATATCACCAAGAATATCTTTACCAGCTTCATCTTGATAATCAATACTATCAACTAATTTGACAATCTTCGCTAAAGACTTCACTCGTTCATTAGCTGATGACCCCAGGTAGGAATCGCCTAAGTTAAGATTACTAAAGATCCCCTTGAAGGTTTGACCTGCCGCTTTAGATAGTGCAGCATTCTTATCAAAATTATCAAAAATAGTTTGATAGTCACTTAGATTTACTTGGCCCTTGTCAATTTTATTTACTAATGACTGCCAAGTGTCAAGTGGCGCAATGGCATAACCAAGATTTGAAAAGATATCCTTAAGATAAGCATTTAATTCAACACCGCCTGCTTGTTCTAGGTAAGCTTCATTAATTGCTTGGTCTTTCTTAACATTTATAGCACTGCTACTAACAAGATACTGTTCTTGCTGTTCGGACAAGTAACGATAACATAGGAAGGCTAAAATATAATTTTTGGATTCAGTTGTATCCGTATTAGTCTCTAGCTCATTGGTCAGTGTCCATAACTGGGAACTAATTGTCTGTAATTTTGTCATTATTCTTCCTTTCTCATGTACCCATTTAGCGCAATAGTACTTTTGCTTTTGAAGATGGACTATTTGCTATTGCCTCATACTAATTAGCTTATCAAGTTTTTAGAAAATGTTAAATTAAGAGAGCTAAAAATAAAAAAAGCATCTAATTTATTAAAGAAATTAATTTGCTTTTTTATACTTTACATAATTATTATTATTTAAAAAGTTTGCGATATTCGCCATATCCCTCTTTTTCTAAGTGATCAAAAGGAATAAATTTTAAGGCTGAAGAATTAATACAATAACGTAAGCCTCCTTGATCTACAGGACCATCGGTAAAGACATGTCCTAGATGAGAGTCAGCCTCAGGACTCTTGACCTCGGTGCGTTCCATATTATGAGACTGATCACGATGATAAACTAGTTTTTGAATTGGCTTAGTAAAGCTAGGCCATCCACAACCAGCATCGTATTTGTCTTCACTTGAAAATAGTGGTTCCTTAGAAACAATGTCAACATAAATTCCCTTTTGATAAAAATCATCATATTTACCCTTAAAAGGATAATCGGTAGCCCCATGCTGCGTCACTTCGAATTGCTCCTTGGACAAATGCTTTAATTGCTGCTTTTTTTGTTCTTGATCCATTATTGTCACTCTCCTTAAATAACTATCATAAATCTATTTCTGAACAACAGAAAAATTAATTGCTAAATTAATATTAATTTAAATATTCTTAAAGCGACTACTGCGTTATAATTGTATCTATATCAAAATTCAAGAAAGGTTCTTTTATTATGCCAACTCTAGCAAATAATTTATCTGATACAATTAACAAAAGGATTGAAAAATTACCTAAATCCGAAATTCGTTCATTTAGTCAAAAAATATCTCAAATTCCTGGAATAGTTAAGTTGACTGTCGGTGAACCCGACTTGAACACTCCCGACCACATTAAGCAAGCTGCTATAGATGATATTAACCGCGATGACTCACACTATGCGCCAGAAGCTGGTAAAGAAGAATACTTAAACGCAGTAAGTGATTATCTCAAAAAGAGTTTAGGTGTGTACTATAACCCCAAAAATGAAATTTGTGCAACTGTCGGAGTATCAGCAGCCTTAAATGTTTCCTTTATGGCTATCCTTAACCCCGGTGATAAAGTAATTGTTCCTACACCTGTTTGGGGGGTCTATTTTGGTATTATAAAAATGGCTGGCGGCGTACCTATAGAAGTAGATACTTCTGCTGATAATTTTATTTTGACTGCTGCACATCTAGCAGAAGTTATGGAAAATGAAGGAAAAGGAGCAAAAGCAGTTATTTTAACTGATCCATCTAATCCGACTGGACGAGTTTATGCTAAAAAAGATTTAAAAGAGCTAGCAAAAGTTATTGTCGATTATAATTTATTTGCCTTAAGCGATGAAATTTATGCCGAATTAATTTATGCTCAGAAAAAGCACTATTCGCTTACACAAATTATTCCGGATCGGACTATCCTTCTTTCAGGATTATCTAAAAATTTTGCCATGACTGGTTGGCGAATTGGTTATATTGCAGCGCCAAAAGAAATTATGCAAACGATCTCCAAAATCAATTCCTTTATGATTACCTCAGTTACTGATAATGTTCAAATTGGGGCAGCAGAAGCTATCAGTCATGGTGAACAAGATTATATCGAAGCCCGAGCAATTTATGAACGCAGATTACACATAATTCAAACAGGTCTTGAAAAAAATGGGTTTACAATGGCTACACCTGAAGGCGCATTTTATATTTTTGCTAAAATTCCAAGTAAATTCGGTACAGATGATGTAGCTTTTGCTACTGACTTAGCCAATAAAGTTAAGGTAGGAGTAATTCCTGGTAGTTACTTTGGGGCTGGTGGTCAAGGATTTGTACGTTTATCCTATGCATCATCTGAAAAATGTTTAAGAACTGCCGTTGAGCGCATTACAACTTACGTAAATGAGCAGCTTTAAATAATTAGCAAGCATTTTATTTTGGTCCAGTTCAGTAGATAGTTTAGACTTTAGAGTAAACAGTTTTAAAGAAAGAGTAAACAAAATGCAAATTACAAGACTAAGTACCCCATTATCGACTAATGGTCAACCACCAAAAGTTGGCGAGATATTACCCGATTTAAAAATTGAAAAAGCTGATGGATCTATCGTCAACTTGTCAGAATTAATTAACAAACCCACCTTAATTAGCGTAGTACCCGACATTAATACTAGTGTATGTAGCATTTCAACCAAGCGCTTTAATAGTGAAGTTGACAAATACGACAATATTAATTTTTATACCATTTCAACTAACTCACCTAGTGACCAACGTAACTGGTGTGCAGCAGAAGGAGTAGTAAAAATGGAATTACTCTCTGATGAAAAATTTGATTTTGGTAAGAAGATGGGACTATTTATTGAAAAAATGGGACTTGATTCACGAAGTATTTGGATTGTTGACACTAACCAAAAAATACTTTATCAAGAATTAATTGTGGAAATGACGAATGAACCAAACTATGATGCAGCTTTAGCATTCTTAGATACTTTAAATTAAGCAAAGAAAAAAGTAACTAGGTAAAATACTAGTTGCTTTTTGTTTAAAATCTTGTTTAAAAAACTGGTCGTTGTAAAACTTGCCAAGTAGAAAAAGTTTGATCTTCTAAATTCATTTGCTCAGGATTGATGAGATACAATTTAGCCCACATAACTAAAGGAGAAGCATTGGTGAAACTTAGCTTTTTCAAAGGTACGCGTACTGCTCCTAATGAGTCTTGACCATCAAATTGGCTAACCTCACCTTTTAATTGACCGACAGCTTTTTGAATATTATAAAAAACGCAGAAGTGCTGGTTAAAATGCCAATTTTCATAGTCCCAAGGATATTTAAATGATGTAATCCCTAATTGTTGATAAACTTGAACTAATAAGCCGGTCTCTTCTCTTATTTCCCGTAGTATAGCTTGATCCAGCCCCTCTCCATCCTCTAAACTACCACCCGGTAAATCATAACGATTAGTATATGGACCACCATTCTTTTTAATGACAACAAGTTCGGACTGATTACCAATTATTCCATAACAGCCAAAGGCCAAGTGATATTTGTCAACCATTTAACTATCCTCCATAAATCAACTTACTGCAGCCAACAATAAACTATTATAGCTTGAATATTTATCTTGGAAAATTAAATCATTATGCTAGACAAAAACAAATTATAATTGCAGAAGTTGATCTTCGATACTTAGAACTTCTAGCAAATCCATTGCACATTCAACTCCCTTATTGCCAGCTTTGCCGCCAGCCCGATTAGCAGCCTATTCAACGGTTTCAGTCATTAAGACGCCAAACATGACTGGTACTTTGCCGGTTGCAGCAATTGCCGCTAATTGACTAGTTGTACCTTCGCAAACATACGTAAAGTGCGCCGTTTCACCCCTAATTATCGCTCCTAAAGTAATTATGCCGTCGACTTTGCCGCTTTGAGCCAAGTAATTGACAACCCGAGCTATTTCAAAAGCCCCCGGGACACGAACAACTATAATTTGCTCGTCAGCGATTCCGCCTTTACTTAATTGGGCAACGGCACCATTAAGCAGACGCTCAGTTATAACATTGTTAAATTGGGCAACGACAATTCCAACTCTTTTTGTTTGGTCAGCAGTTATTTTACCAGTGATTTCCTGCATGCTAATTTACCTCGCTTAATAGATGATTCATTTGGTGTTTTTTAGTCAATAAGTAGTTTTGATTTTCTTTTGTCATTCCGACTTCAAGCGGTATTCGTTTGCTGACTTTAATGCCATAGTTTTCTAATTGGGCAACTTTATCAGGATTATTGGTCATTAAGTGAACTTCTGTAATACCTTTTTGCTTTAAAATGGTAGCGGCCAGCTGATAACTGCGCGCATCAACTGGTAAGCCTAAATGCTGATTTGCCTTTACTGTATCCATTCCTTGATCCTGCAGTTCGTACGCCCGTAATTTATTCATTAAACCGATTCCGCGCCCTTCTTGACGTAAATATAAAACGGCACCGGCGCCATTCTTTTCGATTTGTTTTAAAGCTTCCTGCAATTGTGCTCCACAATCGCAGCGTTTGGAGCCAAAAACATCCCCGGTTAAACATTCACTATGCAGCCTGAGTAGTAAGGGGGGCCCAGCTTTAATTTCACCTTTGCTAATTAATAGTGTGGGCTCTTTTTCTAACTGCTGGTGTTCCCGAAAACCTTCAAGTTGAAAAGTGCCGTATTTGGTAGGCAAGGCCACTCTTGCAAAAGATTCAACTGCCAGCTTTTTCTGAGTTTGAAATTTACGGTATTCAATCAATTCCTCAATCGTTAAATAGGGAATTCCTAATCCTTCAGCCAAGGCCTTCAAGTCTTTGCGCCGGGCCATTGTGCCATCTTTTTTGATGCATTCGCAAATGTAACCTACAGGAGCAGCGCCAGCTAGACGGGCTAAATCAAGCGCTGCTTCGGTATGACCGGTTCGTTCTAAAACACCGCCTTCTTTTGCAACTAAAGGAAAGACGTGGCCGGGATGATAAAAATTGGACCAGTGACTGTTAGGATCAGCTAATCTTTTAATTGTTTTAGCCCGATCAAAAGCGGAAATTCCAGTGGTCGTTTCGGTGGCATCAACGCTTAGTGTAAATGCCGTACCAAAACTATCATTAGAATCAGTTTTAATGGGTTCAAGCTGCAGCCGTTGCGCATATTCCTTGCTCATTGTCACACACAAAAGCCCGCGAGCTTTACTAATCATCATATTAACCGCTGCTGGCGTTACTTTTTCAGCTAAACCGATCATGTCGCCTTCTGCTTCACGCTGAGGTGAGTCAGCCACAATTACAAGTCCGCCTTTTTTCAAATGATTTAAGATTTCTTGCATTTTGCTATTTAATTGTTCATTCATTTTAATTACCTAACGTATTCTTTTTTCCAAATTTGTAATTGTTTGATGACATAACGGCCAATCATATCCGTTTCAATATTGACCAAATCATTAAGCTGATAATTTGCCAAGGTCGTATGTGCAATGGTGTATGGTATTAAGCTAACACCAAATAAATCATCTTTTGCCATCGTGACGGTCAAACCAATGCCATCAATTGCAATGGAACCTTTTTCAACAATCAAGGGCGCATATCTTGCTGGCACCCTAAACTGCAATTCAAGCGAATTTTCATTTTCTGTTTTCTTGATTAATGTAGCCGTCGTATCAACATGGCCCGCAACGATGTGCCCATCTAACTTGTCATTTAATGAAATTGCGGGTTCCAAATTTACTAGGTTATTGAGCTGTAATTTACCTAGATTCGTTCTTTTCATCGTTTCTGGCATGACGTCAACTGTAAAATCTGTGGCCGTGCAATTAGTGACGGTTAAGCAAATTCCATTCACCGCAATACTTGCGCCTAAAGGCAAATTTTTCAGGTCGGTTTGCGGACTGCTGATTATCAATTTTGCATGTTCTTGAGTAGCTTCTAGATTGACAATTTTTCCCGTTGCTTTAATCGTTCCTGTAAACACTTATTCTCTCCTTAAACAAATTCGCACATCTTCACCGCATGTTCTTAAATCAACCAGTTGATAATGCAGTGGCCGCTCTAATCGCGGCCCCATAGCGACTGGCATAGCCGTTCCGCCTAAAATGACTGGCGCTACGTAAGCAACTATTTTATCTACCAGTTTGGCCGCCATAAATTGCGCTTGTAGATTGCTGCCGCCTTCAATCAGTAGTGACTGAATTTCTTTTTCAGCCAATAAACGCATAATTTTGGCAGGTGTCCACTCTTGGTCAACAAAACAAGTAACATTTTCTCTTACTGATTTTGTCAAAGCTACATTGCTCAACAGCCAAATTCTGCCTGGCAAATTAAATAACTTCTTATTAAAGTCTAAGCAGTTAGCATCATGCGTTAAAACGATTCTAACTGGTGGAACGGGTAGCTTTTTAATTCTGACAGTCAATGCAGGATTATCAATTCGCAAGGTATTAGCCCCAATTAAAATAGCCTGCTGATCAAGGCGCAACACTTGCGTATCTAATTGCGCTGCTTGGCCAGTTATGAACGTGCGCTTTTCTTGCTCTTCGTTAAGTTTGCCGTCAACTGACATTGCATATTTTAAAGTAACAAGCGGACGCTGTCTTTGGTAGAAAAAGTTATACGCCTCGTTCAAAAATTCTGTTTGGCCCAGCAATTTAGTTTTAACCCCATGCGCTTCTAAATAACTGATTCCTTTGCCGCTAACTATTTGATGAGGATCGACTTGCCCAATAATTACCTGCTTTATTCCTGCTGCTGCAATTTGATAAGAACATGGTGGTTGCTTGCCGTAATGACTGCAAGGTTCTAAAGTAACGTAAAGGGTTGCCCCCTGAGCCAATCTAAGATCTGCTAAATTATTCAAAGCATCGACTTCGGCGTGCACACCACCAAATTGATGATGGTAGCCAGTGGCAAGAACTTGGTCTTTTTTGACAATAACCGCACCAACTAAGGGATTGGTTTGCGTCATCCCACGTGCCTTAAGCGCTTCTTCTGCCGCCAGTTTCATATAATCACTATCTTGCAATTTTTACACCTCCTAACTAAAAAACTCGTTGATGTAAAATCAACGAGGCTTAAAAAGATTAATTAAATATGATTCCAGCGAAGTATACGCAACGCTACTATCAAATTAGTTTGTTTGTTCTTCTCCTATCCAGACTTTAACTGTCGGTACCAGACTTGCACTAGTTCCACCGCACTTTGCGGGTCACGGACTTCAATATTATGTTGTCACCGTCGGTAGGGAATTACGCCCTGCCCCGAAGAAACCGTATTCAATCACTTACAGAGTAATCTAATCAGCGCTTAACGTCAAGAGGCAATTGAAAAAATTTCTATATCCTTGGAAGTAATGACCAGTTGCAGCATAATTTTAAAACAAAAAAAAGAACCTTTTTGATAAAAGGTTCTTTTTTTAAGTTAAACCGTTGAATAGTAGGTTAAAAAGCAGGTATTGCCCTATCCTTCATCCCAAGCAGTCTTGCGCTCTGAGTTTTGTTGTGCCTGCTGAATTAAGGTATTTTCGGTCTTAGCCACGCTGTCTGCGTATTGTGCTTCAACTTCGATCCCCAAGTCAGCTAATTGCTGCTCAGCAACCGGAGCAGGTGCGTGCATCATTGGCTCTGAAGCATTAGCATTTTTAGGGAAGGCCAAGACATCACGAATATTATCTTTTTCTGCTAGTAGCATTGCAAAACGATCTAAGCCAATAGCTAACCCAGCATGTGGCGGGAAGCCCATATCAAGAGCATCTAATAAGTAACCAAATTGTTCATATGCCCGTTTTTTGCTAAAACCAAGTGCTTTAAGCATTTTTTCTTGAATTGAACGCTTATGGATACGAATTGAACCTCCACCCAATTCATCACCATTCATCACAATGTCATAACTACGAGCATGCGCCTTGTGCGGATCAGTATCAAGTAATTTAATTCCCTCATCATCCGGCATAGTGAATGGGTGGTGAGCCGCAATCCAACGACCTATGCCTTCATCATATTCAAATAGGGGCCAGTCAACTACCCAAACAAAATTAAAGACATGCTTAGGAATAATATTGGTCTCTTTAGCAAATTCCCGGCGTAAATGATCTAATGAATCACAGCAGACTTTCCATTTATCAGCTATAAAGACCAATAACTCACTACCTGTAAGAGAAAATTCTTTAATTAGGGCAGCTTGATTTTCCTCACTTAAAAAGCGCGCAATTGGTCCATTAAATTCCCCATTTTCAAATTTAACCCAAGCTAAACCCTTAGCGTGGAAACGTTTAATGAAATCTTGTTTTTTCTCAATTTGTTTGCGCGAATAAGTCTCAGCGCCGTTTTTAACCGCAATCCCTTTAACAAAACCGCCCGCACTAATTGCATTAGAAAATACTTTAAAGTCACTATTTTTAAAAATTAGACTTAAATCATGAATTTGCATGCCAAAGCGAAGATCAGGCTTATCAGTACCATAATTGTTCATTGCTTCAGTCCAAGTAATGCGATCAATTGGCGTTTTTAAGTCAATCCCCATTACATCTTTCATAACTTTCTTTAATAGTCCTTCAGTATATTCTTGCACTTGTTCTTCATCAGTAAAGGACGTTTCCATATCAATTTGGGTAAATTCTGGTTGACGATCGCCTCTTAAATCTTCATCGCGGAAGCATCTAGATAACTGGTAGTACTTATCAAAACCTGCTCCCATTAACAATTGTTTAAATAATTGAGGTGACTGCGGCAAAGCATAGAAACTACCTGGATAAATTCGCGAAGGAACTAAATAATCTCGTGCACCTTCTGGTGATGATTTTCCTAAAATTGGTGTTTCAATATTAATGAAACCATTTTCATCAAAATATTCATGTGTTGCCTGTAAAATTTTCGAACGTAAAATAAGCGCTTTTTGTAAGCTGGGGCGCCGTAAATCTAGATAACGATATTTTAGCCTAGTTTGCTCGCCTACTTCAATATTATCTTTAATTTCAAAAGGTGGATTTTGTGATTTATTTAAAATAATAAGTTCTTGCGCATTAATTTCAACTTCTCCTGTTTTCATTTCTGGATTAATGCTCGAACGCTTAACTACCTCACCTTTAACTTGAATAACATATTCATTACCAAGTTGATCAGCAAGGTGCATCAATTCTTGGCCTGAGTCATGATTAATGACTACTTGAACTAGACCTTCACGGTCACGTAAATCAATAAAAACTAAATTACCTAAATTACGAACTCGTTGGACCCAACCATATAGATTAACTTTTTGACCAATATATTTAGCAGTAATATTACCACAATAGTTTGTTCTTTTTTCCATAATTTTAATCCTTTAAATGTTCTAAGACTGAATGCATATTTGCTAAATCACTTAACAGCAAATCAATTTTTTGTCCATCAGCTAAGCGTTTAATATTCAACTTACCCTCGGCTATTTCTTTAGCTCCGATAGTAATTACATATTTGGCCTTAACTCGATCAGCTTTTTTAAATTGCGCTTTTAACTTCTTTTGATCAACGTCATATTGAACCCTAAAACCTTGCTTACGTAACAAACGAGCAATTTCAACAACTTTAATTTCAGTCTCTTCACCAATATTAGTAATAAAAAAATCAATTCCTTGATCAGTAAATAAGCCTGGGTTTTGTTTTTGCAAAACTAGCATTAAGCGTTCTTCACCAATACCAAAACCAACTGCTGGGGTTGCAGGACCATCAAATTCTTCAACTAGGTGGTCATAACGTCCACCACCAAGAATCGTTGTAGCCGATTCCCATAAACTAGCGTCTTCAACCATAAATTCAAAGATAATCCCGGAATAATAATCCAGCCCTCTAACCAAATCATTATCAATTACATAATGGATATCTAACTGGTCCAGCATCTGAATAATTCGATTAAAATTATTTTTAGAAGCTTGATCTAAATAATCAATAATTTTTGGTGCATTAGGTAAAAATTGCTTATCTTGTTCATCTTTAGAATCTAAAATTCGGAGCGGATTTTTCTCTAAACGTCGTTTAGAATCATCGGAAAGCCGGTCTTTTAAGGGCGTAAAATAGTCAACTAGTGCATCATGATAACTTTGACGTACTTGACTATTACCCAGGGTATTAATGTGTAATTCATAATTTTTAACACCAAGTTTAGCCAATAAATCGTTAGCTAGAACAATGGTTTCAACATCAGCTAAAAAATTACTTGAGCCAAAACTTTCAATACCAATTTGATGAAATTCTCGCTGCCGCCCAGCTTGCGGGCGTTCATAGCGAAAGGTTGACTCAATATAATAAACATTAAATGGCTTAGCCATTTCTGGAGCATAAAGCTTGTCTTCAACATATGCTCGAACAACGCCAGCTGTTCCTTCTGGACGTAAAGCAATGTGACGTCCACCCTTGTCATTGAAATCATACATTTCTTTTTCAACTACATCCGAAGTTTCACCACTTGATCGAGAAAATACCTCATAGTTTTCAAAACTTGGTGTTCTAATTTCTTGATAGTTTGCCTGTTTGAAAAAATCACGCAATATTTGTTCAACTTTTTCCCATGAACTAGATTGCCCTGGCAATATATCAACTGTTCCTTTAGGTTTTTGCACTCTCATCTAATCATCCTTTTAATCTAAAAAGCACCCTTGAATTAAATCAAGGGCGCTTCAAATTAGCACGGTACCACCTTTTGCCTGCTGCGATTAACGCTCGCGAAACGTTTATTATCTGTTAAAGGGGTCACAGTTAGCTCATTATCTGTCCTTGCACCATAGATAGACAGTCTCTGAAATAAAATTGCTAAGCTTCATTCTTTGTCATTGATAATTCTTTTTTAGCTTATATTTTTACTAGCAAAAAGTCAACCTGTAGTATCATTTTGCACCGATTTTTACATATCTAATACAATCGTGAACGGACCATCATTTTCTAAATCAACTTTCATATCCGCTCCAAACTGTCCTGTTTCAACCTCTAAGCCCAACTTTTCTAATTCATGATTAAAAGATTGCCATAATTCAGCAGACTTTGGTGGCTTCATGGCTTGAACAAAGCTAGGACGATTTCCCTTTTTGGTATCTGCTAACAGAGTAAATTGGCTTACACTAAGAATTTTTCCATTAACATCCTTAATTGCCAAATTAGTCTTACCACTCTCGTCTTCAAAAATACGCATCTTAGAAATTTTGTTTGCAGCTTTTTGAATAATTGCTAAGTCGTCCCCTTCACCTATACCAACTAATAAGAGTAGCCCTTGATTAATCTTACCAACTGTTTCCCCAGCTATTTTTACATTGGCCTGGTTAACCCTTTGAATTACAACTCGCATTAATTATCTGCCCTCCTTGTCTCATAAACATCAGGAATGTCTCTTAATTTAGTTAAAATACTGGCTAATTGACTTGAATTATTCACAGCAACGGTAGCATAAATGTGTGCTATATTATCGTCATTAACTTTACCTGAAAGATTATCAATATTAGGCGTTAGTGCATTTAAGCGGTTGATTACATCACTAAGTAGCTGGGCCCGATTGTAACCAAATATTTCAATATTTGCATTAAATGATTGATTATTATTTGACTCAGTGCCTTCCCAAGAAACTTCTACTAATCGACCTAAACTATCATTATTGTTTACAATATTACGACAGTCATTGCGGTGAATAGTGACACCACGTCCCTTAGTAACATAGCCAACAATTTCATCGCCGGGAACTGGATTGCAACACTTGGCTAAGTGGAGCATCAAATCGTTAATTCCTTGGATAGTAACACCATCGTTATGTTTTGACTTAAGTGTTGCAGCATCTAAGCGACCGTTAACTGACTTGTTAGCAGCTTTTTGACCAGAGTTCAAAATTTCTTCTTCTAGTTGCTTTTGCTTTTTTTTCTCATCTTCACGGCGCAAATCAGATGTTAGGCGGTTAACAATACTAATGGCAGACAAATCGCCAAAACCAACTGCAGCATACATTTCATCAACTGTATGATAATTCAGTTGAACCAAAATTTTTGCAACATGCTCCTTATCCATAAACTCTTTAGGTGAAAGTTCCTGGCTACGAAGCTGTTCAGCAATCATTTGTTCCCCTTGAGCAATACTATGGTCGCGATCAAGGTTACGATAATAACGACGAATTTTATTGCGCGCTCTAGAAGTCTTAACCATATCCATCCAATCGCGCGATGGTGTTGCATTGGTTTGGGTCATAATATCAATGACATCACCATTTTTTAATTTATAATCAAGCGGAACTAGCTTTCCGTTAACTTTAGCTCCAACTGCATGGCTACCAACTTGAGTATGAATTTCATAAGCAAAATCTAAAGTAACTGCTCCCTTAGGCAATTCATATACTTCCCCCTTAGGCGTGAAGACATAAACTCGATCCGAGAAAATTTCGCTTTTGACGCTTTTCATGAATTCACCAGCATCTTGGGTTTCATCCTTTAATTCAAGAATTTCACGCACCATATCTAGTTTTTCATTTGAACTTGTTTGCTCAACCCCATTAAAGTTGCCCTGTTTATATGCCCAATGTGCTGCCACACCATATTCAGCTACATCATGCATATGTTGCGTTCGAATTTGTATTTCTAAAGGTCGCCCACCTGGTCCAATAATCGTTGTATGCAAAGATTGGTAGCCATTAACCTTCGGAACAGCGATATAATCTTTAAAACGCCCCGGCATTGGCTTCCACTTTGTATGGACAGCTCCTAAAACTGCATAGCAATCTTTAACAGTTTGCACAATTACTCGTACAGCTAAGAGATCATAAATTTCTGCGAAATCTTTATGTTTGTCAACCATTTTTTTATAAATGGAATAAATATGTTTAGGCCGCCCATGAATATCATATTTAATATTTAAGCCGTCTAAACTTGTAGTTAGCGTGTTGATTGTGTCTTGAATATAATTTTCTCGTTCGCTACGCTTAGAATCCATTAAACTTACAATTTGATAGTATGCCTTGGGATTTAAGTAGTGAAAACTCATATCTTCTAATTCCCATTTGATTGTTCCAATTCCAAGGCGATCGGCAAGTGGTGCATAGATATCCATTGTTTCAGAGGCAATACGTCTCTGTTTATCAGGGCGTAAATGCTCTAAAGTATGCATATTATGAAGGCGATCTGCTAATTTAACCATAATTACACGTAGATCTTTTGCCATAGCAATTAGCATTTTTCGATGATTTTCTGCCAAAAATTCTTGATGTGATTTATATTCATACTTATTTAGCTTGGTAACTCCATCAACAATAAAGGCTACATCTTTACCAAATTTATCTTTTAAATCATTATTAGTTACTGGAGTATCTTCTACTGTATCATGCAAAAACCCCGCTGCAATCGTGTCGGGATCAAGCCCTAGAGTTGCTAAAGTTCCAGCAACTTGAGTGGGATGAACAATATATGGTTGACCAGAAGCACGTTTTTGATTTTGATGCGCTTTTTGAGCAAAGTCGTAGGCCTGCTTAACAAATGCCAATTGCTCCTCATTCATATATTTTTGACACGCATTGATTACCTCATCATATGTCATTTCTACGTATTTAGACATTTTAATCACCTTCAACTATATATTTGCTTATCCATTAAGCCAAAAATTTCAAAAATAAGATAAATTAAACCAAATAACAGATTATAATTTGCATATTTTAATAATACTATCAAACAAAAACATGTTGGTAAAAGAAGTAGCCAATAATGCTTTATATTGATAGTTTTAACCAAATTACCTACATGATATCCGATGAAGCAATTAATTACAGTGAATAATAGTCCCACTCGCCAAATAACTGAAATTTTCAATAGACTAAAAATAAAAGGTAAAGTAACAACTAAAATACTCCACCAAATTACTGGCATTGGCTTATACTGGTTTATCTTGCGAATAAAAGATATTTGTTTGAACTTATCAATCAATTTAATAATTCCTTACTTAATTTAACTTAATTTTATATTATAACTCTTTTCAATTATCTTTTCGCGTAATTATTAAACCAATCCAGCGATCTTGCTTTAAAGTAAGGATAATTTTAAAACCATTCTGATCAAGCGAATGGGCTATCTTATCCAATTGCAAATAATCTATCCCTGAAAAAATCACTTTTCCTGCTTGAGTTAAATGTTGATCTAATTGTGGAATTAGTTCAAGTAATATTTCAGCCAAAATATTAGCAACAATAACGTCAAACTTTTCATTAACATCTTGTAGTAAACTTGTTTTTTTAATATCGATATTAGTTAATTTATTCAAAGCAACATTTTCTTGGGCAGCTGTAATTGCCTGATCAGATATATCAGTTGCCATTACCCTGTTTGCTCCTAAATAGGCAGCTGCAATAGCTAAAATTCCTGAACCAGTCCCGACATCAATAACAGTCTTAGGTTCAACCAACACTTGTTCAAGTCCCATCATTGCTAAACGAGTAGTTTTATGGTTACCGGTACCGAAAGCAAGACCTGGATCGAGTTTAATTAAATGTTGATCACTAAATTTAGCTTGATAGTTTTCCCATTCAGGAACAATGGCTAAGTGGCGTGAAAAATTCACAACATGGTAAAATTTTTGCCAAACACGATTCCAGTCGCTATCCTCAATATAGGTATAATCAATTTTATTTAGACCAATATTTAAACCGTATCCTTTCAATTCGACTAATTTATTTTTATAAGCATTAATTAATTGAACTTGACTTTGATCTGCTGCAAAATAAGCAGCAAATTCCATATCTTGTGGCAAATCAACAATTTCATCTAAATCTACAATAGTAGAATCATGTTTTGTATTTGCATCTTCAAAATCAGAACGTTTACGTGTTTCTGTACCCAAGCAATGAAGAATATCTTGACTAAAAACATTAAGTGCATCTTCTACTTCATGACTGGTTTCAATTTTAATAACTAGTACTTTCATGCTTAAACTCCCTTTTTATTTATCTTTTATCAATGCTATTATTAAGAAGGTGATTTTTATGGTAAAGAAGAAACGACAAATTGAAAAAACATTGGTTGAAAAAATTTTAGATCAAAATAAAATTTTATACCAGCAAGCCCAATTCCCTACTCATTCAGATTCTAGTGGTATAGCACAAATGGATACTTCTATTCTAAACGAGAATGAACATTTAATCTATAAAACACTTGTCTGTTTAGGAAATAAGACTGGTGTTTTAGTTGGCGTTATTTCGGTAACGGAACATTTAGATATGAAAAAATTAGCTAAAGTATCTGGTAATAAGAAATGCGAACTTTTACCACTAAAAGATTTAGAAAAAACAACAGGTTACGTCCATGGGGCTAATACTCCCATCGGCATTTATTTTAACCATCATTTTCCCATCTATCTAGATAGTAGCATGATGCAAGAAAACAAAATTGCTGTTTCGAGTGGAAAAATCGGACGTAGCGTGTATCTCAAACCCAGCGATTTAAAAAGAATTACAAATGGAACATTCTGCGACTTAATAAAAAATAAAAATTAAGTATCTATTAACTATCTTATGTGTATTTTAAAATTTATAATTTAATAATTTTTTAGCATTTTACCTTTAAATAAACAGTACTTTTGTAATACAATATAAAATAAAAGATAGGGATTATAAAATGACATTATTAAGTGATGAACAGCTAGCAAATATTGCTCACGATTATTTTTTGAGCAATTTAAATATTGCAGATATTTCTAAAAAATATGACCTTTCGCGCTACTTAATTGATAAAGCAATTAATGAAGCTCGTGACAAAGGAATTGTTAAAATAAATATATATCAGCGGCCAAAAAGGGCACATAAATTAGAGCAAGAATTTCAAAAATTATTCAATTTAAAAGAAGCTTATATATTAGAAGACTTAGAAACAAAAAATCAAGATAATGAAATGATTGTTCATTATGCTGCTAAGCAAATTCAAAATTATATTAAACCAGCTCATGTAATTGGTCTGAGTTGGGGAACCTTAATTAAAGACATCATTGACAATTTTACTGAAAGTAATCATGAAGATTTGACCTTTGTTCAATTAGTTGGTTTAGCAGTCAATACTAGTAGGCGAAAAAACCAATTAACCCAGCAAGCAGCTGAAAAATTCAATGCCAAATGTCTAAATATGCCTGCCCCACTTTATACAATAAATTCTAAATTAGTAAAAGAAATTAAAAAGGAACCATATTATGAATATATTGATCAATATTTCAAAAAAATAGATTTGATTTTTGCCAGTATTGGTACTGTTAAATCACTTGAATCTGGGAAATTTTTTATGGACTATTATTCTGATAAATTATTAAAAGATCTTGATTATAGTCAAATTGCTGGTGTGATCTTTGGCAGACCTTATGACATAAATGGCAATTTTTATCAGCCGATTGAATCACATATCTGCGGCATTAGCATGCAAAATATATTACAAATTCCTACTCGTTTCATCGTAGTTAAAAATCGTTTTAAAGATGATGCCCTATTAGGAGCTCTAAGAAGCGGTATAATTACACATCTGGTAACAACTAGTGGCATTGCCCAAAGAGTATTGCAAAAAGCAAACATTAACTAAATGTTTTTTTATATAAATTGCTGATATAATTTTGTAATTCTTGCACAGAATGACGTCTAGAGCGAGCACAATCTTTGGCTGGTCGCTTACATAAAAAACATTTTCTTCCAGAATAGCCAATTTCAGACCTTGATAAGGCCTGTTTTTTATTTTTAACTAAGACATCAGCATCAAATAAACGATTTAGTGGCGCAGAATCTTCAAATTCAATCGCTACTTTTTTAACTTCAATTTTATCTGCAGTTAAAAGATAAAAATTTTCACAACCTGCAGGTTGATTATGACTTTGCAATAAAACAAAAGGTAATTTATTTTTCGTTAATGCCTGTTCAAGCTCAGAAATTCCTGCATAAAAAATATTTTCTAAATAACTGTTATTTTTTATTGGACCTGGAATATTTAATTTTATATCTAATAAAGTATCATGCGGATATTTTTGAAATATTTCTTGTTGTAGGTATGCTCGTTGATCTTTATTTTTTAAAACTTGATCAATACTTAATTTTTCCCCTTCAATAAAAATTGACTGATTCATTTCTTTCCTTTTAGATATATTCATAGTAAAAATCAATATATTAAATTAGAACGGCTTACTTAATATTACTATTTTATTTTAGCTACTAAACAAAAAACCTAACATTTTTGTTAGGTTTTCGCTATATTGATGTTGCCAAATGAATTTTATTAAACATACTTAAATTTGTTAATTGAATTTAACTAAAATCGAAAGCTGCTTTTTAAAATTTTTATGGCAAATTTTATTCTTTAACTTGCTTAATAGTATCAATGATTGAACCATCGCGGTATTGGATAAGAGCAACTGTATTGTCAGTATATTCCAGTGCCTTTGGGCTACCAACTTGCTGTTCAGCCATTTTTTGCAATTCTTTAATATCAATAATATTTAGATTTGTTACTTTACTAAAAGCAGCAAGTAAATCTGGCCGCTTTGGATTAATAGCAATTCCGCGTTCCGTTACTAAAACATCAATTGAATCTCCCGGAGTTACAACTGTCTCAACAGCTGGAACTACAGTAGCATTTCGACCACGAACAAGTGGCGCAGTAATAATTGTCATTTTCGCTGAAGCTGCATCTTGATGTCCACCGATTGCTCCACGAATAACTCCGTCAGATCCTGTCATTACATTAACGTTAAAGTCGGTATCAATTTGCAAAGCAGATAAAATTGCAATGTCTAAATTATTGACTACCGCACCTTTATTATGTGGATCAGCATACCAAGACGCATCAATTTCTTGTTGATCTTTATTCTTAGCCATTGATGCAGCAGCACCCTTGTCAAAGTCCTGCACATCCATAACTTTCTTAACTAAACCCTCATCAAGCAAATCGGTAGTTGGTTTAGTAATACCACCTAAGGCAAAAGATGCTGTAATACCATCATTAATCATTGATTGCCGCAAGTAGCGAGTAACAGCTAATGCTGCGCCACCTGATCCAGTCTGGAAAGAAAAGCCTTCTTTGTAGTATGGCGAATTAACAATTACTTGATTAACCATTTGAGCAATTTTTAATTCTTTAGGATCTTTAGTAAAACGAGTTGCACCGGAACCAATTTTATCAGCATCACCAATTTGATCAACCTTGACAACATAATCGACTTGAGTTTGTTTAATTGAAGCTGGTGTATTGGGATAATCAACAATATTGTCAGTTAACAATACTACTTTATTAGCATATTGGGCATCAATTAAAGCATAACCAAGTGAGCCAAAAATAGCGTCTCCCTCTTGACCATTGGCATTACCAGCTGGATCCGCATTTGGCACTCCTAAAAAGGCAACATCAATCTTAATTTCTCCTTCTTCAATGGATCGAGCTCGATTACCGTGTGAACGAAAAATAACTGGTTTTTTCAACCCACCATGAGAAATGAAATCGCCTAAACTGCCACGCATTCCTGAAGAAGTGATATCCGTAATCACTCCTTTTTTAATGGCTTCAATAACCTTATCGTTCATAATTCCGGTCAAAGAGGATGGGGCTAAGGTTAAGTTTTTGTACCCCAATTTAATAATTAAATCCATTACTTTATTAAAAGCAAAATCACCATTTCTAAAATGATGATGAAATGAAATAGTCATTCCATCTTGCACGGTTCTTTTAATTACTTCTTCAAGCGAATTAACGACTTTATCTGCACCAGTCGTAACTCGAACTTTAGGTGCTACCCTGTTTACTTCGGGATTGCCAATATCTACTGTTTCAAAAGGCTTTAAACCCATTTCTGACATTAGATTATCTGGTAAATTACGCTTTACTTTATTTTCCAATATAATTACCCTCTTCGTTAATCAAACTTGATGCCTTAGCTGTCTCAATTACCCGATTAGCTTTTTCAACAACTGGCTTATCGACCATTTTACCGTTCATTGAAATGACGCCGGAACCTTTAGCCTTAGCTTCACGAATTGCACTCTGAACCGCCATCGCATTTTCAATTTCATCTTTTGTGGGATTGAAAACTTTATTGACCATCTCTATTTGCCGCGGATTAACTAATGATTTTCCATCATAACCTAATTTATAAATATAATTGGTTTCACGATAAAACCCTTCAGGATCGTTCATATTTGAAAAAACTGTGTCAAAGGCATAAACATCCGCTGCTCGAGCAGCTTGTAAAACCATATTACGGGCAAATTCTAACTCACGTCCATCAGGATAACGACGCGTATGCATGTCAGCTGTATAGTCTTCACCCGATACGGCAAGTCCCATCATTAAAGGAGTTGCTGTGGCAATTTTTTGGGAATTTAATACTCCCTTTGCACTTTCAATTGCGGCCATAACACCAATTGAGCCTTTTTCAACACCATATTCTTCTTCAGCTACTTCCATATCTTTTACAAGTTTTTGAATCATTGCAGCTGATTCAGTCTTAGGCAAACGAATCACATCAACACCGGCGCGAACCATTGCTTTAACATCTTCATCATAAAATGGTGTATCCTGACCATTAATCCGAACTACAATCTCGGCTCCACCAAAGTCTACAGTTTTAATAGCATTATAAACTAGCATTCGTGCTGCATCTTTTTCTGTCAAAGAAACCGCATCTTCCAGATCGAGCATGATGGAATCTGCACCATAGATACCAGCATCCTTAATCATAGAAGGGTTGTTACCTGGAACAAACATCATTGTTCGACGTAGACGATTTTTTACATAAGTCATTGATTACAATACCTCCAATTTAGGTTGATCTGAAGTTTCTGTAGCACGTTGGACTGCCGTCAAAGTTCGAACAGCAATTACACAATCAAGTGCTCCTTTATCAGTAGCTTTAACCTTAGCATTTTGAACACCATATTTTTTTAGGGTAGTAATAATTACTTCTTTAATTTGATCACCATAGGCTTTAATAACTTCTGAATCCAAATCAATTTGAATTCCATTGGTACCCTTAGAAATCATGATTTGAATATCTGATGATTCCAAGGTGCCTGCTACACCAATTGTCTTAATTTCCATTAATATTTATTCCTTCCTTAATTCTAGCTTGTAGGACTTCTTTTTGACGATAAATAAATTGCATTGTTTGCGGTGGTACAAAGTTTGAAATGGCTGTCAAATTGTCTTCCTTAATTAATTGTCGCACACGGGTTGCAGTTATTACTTTTCCGTTAATCTGAAATCGATTAACAATTCTAACATTTACTAAGGAACTTAGCTTATTTGTTAAGCTTTGGTTATAAAAGTTAGTTGTTCTTGAGAATGGTTCCGTCCCTAAGTAACGGCGCTTAATTGCTAACTGAGGTGCAATAAAATTTTTAAAAACTAAAGCATCAATATCTGTTTGGGTTGTAATTAAATCAGCCGAAGATTTTAAAAAGTATGCGGGGAAAGTTGACTGTGAAACCATATAATCACCACCGCTTACTACTAAGACATTTTTCAAATCGCTAGTTCCGCTTTTGACCAACTGCATTCGTTCTTTTGTTTTAAACAAGGAAAGATCAGTCGCTACAACAAATACATAAACTAAGTCATTTTCTTGACTAGCCAGCTGAACTAACTTTCTATGTCCCAAAGTAAACGGGTTGGCATTCATGACAATTGCTGCCACTTGTTTATTAGATTGATCTTCAATTTTAGGTATTGCGGCTATAAAGTCGTTGATATCTGGAATCCCACTTTCTAAAAAGGCAGCATGTTCAGTATGTGCTAATTCTGAAAAACCTAAATGTGAAAAACTAGTAGCATATTTTGCTTTTGTAAATACAAAACTATGAAATATTTTCTGATCAAATAAGTAGTGCTGCAAGGCAGTTACCATCTGATTAAAGCGCGCACCGGGGACGGCGTCTTGATTACATACCGCAATATACTTTAAAACATTGTTTGCAATGCTACCCGTGCCAACCAGCTGACCATTTTCATCAATTAGGGCTAAAGTATGATCAATTGCCGCTATTTCACGTAGGCCAAAATCAGTTATACCCATTTTTAACAAAAAATTTTGCCATTTTTTCTTTGTCGCTGAATTATTCAAATATAAATCTACTACTTTATCCATTAAGTCACTTCCTTTTCAACCAAAAAATTAAGTACTTCTTCATACATAACATTGGGTTGCTCAGCTTGAATAATGTGTCCACATTCAGGAATAATTTTAGCGCTAATTT
This sequence comes from Lactobacillus sp. ESL0233, assembly GCF_003692995.1. Classification (NCBI taxonomy): domain Bacteria; kingdom Bacillati; phylum Bacillota; class Bacilli; order Lactobacillales; family Lactobacillaceae; genus Lactobacillus; species Lactobacillus sp. ESL0233. The sequence continues at coordinate 213,373 of NZ_REHH01000007.1, forward strand.
GAGAATTGAGTTCAGTCATTTTATAAGCAAAATGATAATTAAAGAAAGGGGAATTTTTTCCAGCTAAAACTAGCATTGGAATTTTCAAATTAACTAACACATCGCGCCAATCTTGTTCCGCATGATTAATTCGACACAAATAATTACTTTTTGGAAAATAAGGATATTTTTGTGCAAACTGATGTGCTTTTTCAAACATCTCATCGTCTATTTGAGCATAAATACCACTACCAAAATCAAGCTTTAAGTAATCAGGAAAGTTAGCCCATGTTAAATCTTTAAAACCAAACTTCCAAGTTGAATCGTTAATCATCTTGGGTGGCTGGTCTAAATCAATTAGTGCATTTAATCTATCAGAACCATAGATAGAAATATACGCCCAGAAATTGGCAGCTCCCATTGAATTGCCAATGCCAATAATATGGGATAAATCTAACTTTTGAATTAACTCAGCTAAATCTGCTGCATGCCGACTAATTCGTTGCCCTTGAAAAGTTCTTGCAGACTTACCTTGATTGCGTGGATCAATAATGATAATTCTAAATTTTGACTGAAACTGTTCCAATGCTTTTTCCCAAAGTAAAGCAGATCCACCGATACCTGGAATAGCTAATAATGGTTGTTTATCTAATTGAGTATCATAATAATGAATTCTTATACCATCATTGGTTATTAAATCTGCTTGATGAATCATCTACCACATTCCAATCATTTTCATCCAAATTGTCCCAATTCCACCAAAAATAACCAAATAAATGATGCCTAGAACAAAGTTGTACTTCCACCATTCACCTTGCTTAATATAGCCAGTAGTAGCTAAAATCGAAGCGGGACCGTTGGCATAGTGAGTAGTCGACGCATTAATTGCACCAGTAAATGCTAGTAACATTGCAGCTAAGGCCAACGGAGTACCAGTTGCAACAGCTACTGACAAAAACGGTAAATATAAAGCAGTCATATGGGCAGTACCACTAGCAAAGAAGTAATGCGTATAAAACATTAATACAATTAAAATGGCTAAGACAATACCCCAACTAATGCCATGCAATCCACTTTGAATAGTTTTAGAGAACCAGTCAATAAAGCCAAATGAAATCAACTTACTAGCCATAAAAACCAATATTGAAAGCCAAATTAAAATATTCCATGCTCCAGTTTGATTTAAAGCATCTTTCATTGTCAAAACACCGGTTAAAAGCAGTAATCCGACTGCTAAAAAAGCAATGAAAGTTGAATCTAATTGGGGAATATCAAAAATTCCAGATAAAACCCATAAAATAATAGCTAGTAAAAAAACAATTGACATAATTTTCTCAGGCTTAGTAATCGCTCCCATTTTTTGTAAACGATCGTCAGCCCATTTTTTGGCGTTAGGCGTTTCTTTAACTTCTGGTGGGAAAATTTTATAGATAACTATCGGAATTACAGCAGTGGCAATTAATACTGGAACAATAGCTGCTGTGAACCAGCCAATCCAAGTCATCGTATAACCTTTTTGCGACGCCATCTGTGAAGCCACCATATTGGGCGCCGCACCGGTAATGAACAACGCAGTTGATAAGATGTTGGCATGAAAAGCGGTAAAACTTAAATAAGCTCCGATTTTCTTACGAGACGAATCATTAGGTAGAGAATCATAATCTTTAGAGATTGATTCGGTAACTGGCCAGACTACTCCACCAGTTCGTGCACTATTGGAAGGGATTAATGCCCCAAGAATTAATTCTAAAACAGTTATTGCATATCCGATACCGATTGAGCGCTTACCAAAGCGTCGAATCATCCAATAAGCAATCCGATTCCCTAACCCCGTCTTACTAATACCATATGCCATAATAAAAGCCATCGCAATCAGCCAAGAAGCTGAATTACTAAATGCACTCAGTATTCCGGAAGTAACCACTCCTGTTTTAGGATTTACTTCATCTTTAATTGGGGCTAAACCAGCCAAAACAGTTACAATCAAGCCCAATAATGTTGTCCCCCCAATTGGTAAGGGCTTAGTAATGCAACCTATAATTGTCGCCACAAAAACGGCAAACATTTCCCAAGCTTGAACAGACAATCCAGCTGGTCTTAGTGGCGTGTAGCACCACAGAGCAATACCAATTATTAATGGCAAAATAAAACCTTTATAATTTACTTTTTCTAACGTCTTCATCATTATTCCCTTTTAGTTACGGGCGATAAATATCGTCAATAATTTTATAATCTTTATTCTTTAATTTTTCATCAAGCCAATCTATATTTCCGGTGCCATTATGAAAGCTAGCAGCCTTGGCCTCATCTTCTTGATGAAATTTTTCTACTATAGGTAAAAGTTCTGCTGCTTTTTCGCGAGCAATCTTAACAACACCATCTGCATCCCCTAGCATTAAGTCACCCGGATTAACACTAATATTTCCACAAGAAATTGGAACATTTATTTCGCCTGGGCCCTCTTTATATGGTCCATTTGGTGTTGTACTAACGGCATAAATAGGCAAGTCCCAATTGCGCAAACTATCAATATCACGTATTGGTCCGTCGACCACAACCCCTGCTACATGTCTTTGGTCACGTAGCCAAGTCATCATTACTTCACCAATAACAGCTCGAGTATTATCGCCTTCATTATCAATCACAATAATGTCACCTTCATGACAATATTTTAAAGCAGCATAAATTGTCAAATTATCTCCAGGACGATTATGAACTGTAAAAGCTGGCCCACACATTTCCGCTTTAGGCTTAGACATTAATTTGATTCGCGGAGCCATTGCTCCTCTTCGATTCATACAATCTGCTACATTAGATGATGGTAATTTTTTATATTTTTCAATGAGATTTTTGTCTGGTAGCTCTCTTTTCAAAAATATTCTTTTTCCAACTTGCATACTTATGCCTTCTTTATGCTTAATCTACCTTAATATTGACCAAAATTTCATGCATTTTATCAGCCGAATTAATCATTTTCTTAATTTCGCGATCTGACAAATTTGCTTCAATTACGTGACTAATTCCTGAACCGTCAATTGCAGTTGGCGTTCCTAAATATAATTCATGCTGGATGCCATATTCACCGTTAATTGGTGCTGACAATGGTAAAACAATCGCATGGTTATCTAAAATTGCACTAACAATTTGAGCCAACATCATGGCAATTCCATAGAAAGTAGCACCCTTATTTTCAATGATTTTGCCACCCTTTTGCCGGATATCAGTTTCAATTTCGCTTAAAACTTGATCATTTATTGCACTGTACTGGCGTAAAGACTTTTCCGCTACCGTTGATTCATCAAAGTTTTCAAATGATGTATCTCCGTGTTCACCAAGCACCATTGAATTAACACTAGCGATGGGAACACTTAATTTTTGGGCCAACTCTACTTGTAAACGAGCTGAGTCAAGTGAAGTTCCCGTTCCAATAACTTTATTTTTCGGAAAACCAGATAATTTTTGGGTTAAGGTGGTCAAAATGTCTACCGGGTTAGCCGACACAACAAAAATCCCATTAAAGCCAGAAGCTACAACCGGTTCAATGATGCTCTTTAAAATAGCAGCATTCTTATTAACAAGATCTAATCTAGTCTCGCCAGGTTTGCGGGGAATTCCTGCAGTAATTACAACGACATCTGCATCTTTTGCATCAGAATATTCTCCAGGATGAATATTACAGTCACCAATAAAGGGGGTGATATCTTCAAGATCCATAGAATCGCCAACTGGACGTTCTTTAACAACATCGGCAATAATTAATTCATTAACATGTGTCTGTTGTAATAAGTCATTGGCAAAAGTTGACCCAACTGCCCCATCACCAACGAGTAACACTTTTCTATTCATAGTTTTTTCCTTTCAATTTATGAAAAAATGTAATCCTTTACATATTTAATTATAGAATTGAATTATTCTATTTGCAATATTCAAAATAAATTATTTAAATTTAAATTTTTTAAAATTTAAAAATATTTTTAAAACTTAGATAAATAAAAAAGTTAATTACTTAGTTTACTTAAACCCAGCAATTAACTTTTATTCTTTATTTTTTATTGCGAACAAATTTAGTCATCTGCATTCCTGCTTGACGTCCGAATACGACTGTTTCTGCGACAGAGTTTCCCCCAATTCGGTTATTGCCATGAAGGCCACCAGAAACTTCACCAGCAGCATATAAACCATTAATCACATTTCCATTAGTATCCAAAACTTCAGTCTTAGAATTAATATGGATTCCACCCATTGTATAGTGAATAGCTGGATTAATATGAATGGCAAAAAATGGGCCCTGATTAATCGCGCGCTCCATGCCAGTTGTTCTACTATATTCTTTGTCGACTTTGCTATCTACAGCTGTATTCCAAGTTTTAACAGTTGCTTCTAAATTAGAACTAGCAACACCAATTGCTTGAGCAAGATCAGTTAAACTTGTACCGTGTTCAACTAAGCCAATATGATCATAAAACTCTACCGCGGTAAAATTATTGCGAATACTTTGATCAAAAATCAGGTAAGCACCATTTTCATTCAAAGCTGTAATAGCATTAGAAACAATTTTTCGCGTATCCATTTCATTAACAAATCGCTTCCCCGATTTATTGACTAAAATTGCACCCTCACCACGTAGGCCTTCACCAATTAAATACACGTGATCAGTGTCAGTTTGAGCTGTAGGATGAACCTGAATAAGATCCATCTGTTCCAATTGGGCATCAACCTGATTAGCTAGTTTTAGTCCATCTCCAGTTGCGCCTGGTTGGTTTGTTGTCTTGTAATCAACTAAATCTGGGCGGTATTTTTTAATTAATTCCTTTGAAGAACCAAAACCACCAGAAGCAAGTAAAACTGCCTTAGTTTTAACAGTCTTAACCCCATCTTCAGTTTTAATTTCAACGCTATCCACATTTTTATTTTTATCTTGTAATAATTTTATTACCTCAGCATTATTGAACACTGGAATTTTTGCTTGTTGAACTTGTTTTAAGGCATTAGTAATTAAATAATTACCAACTGGTGCCATTGATGCCGGGCGATGAGCTCTTTTTTTACTCATTCCACCAGTAATAGTTAAGTTAGTTAGCTCAATTCCATGGTTTAAAAGCCAGTCAATAGCTGCTGCTGAATGATCGACAAAATAACGCAATAATTCTTGATCATTCATAAGGCCGCCGCCTTTAAGCGTTTCTTGATAGAAATCTTCTTTATCGTCAATAATTCCTTCAGCTAGTTGAACTAAGCTCTCAGATGCATTCATGCCTGAAGAAGCGCGCATTGTATTACCACCTAAAGCAGTATTTTTCTCAAAAACTGCAACTTGCAAGCCTAATTCATGGGCTTGAATGGCTGCAGTTAACCCGGCACCACCAGTACCGACAATAACTGCGTCGTAATAATTAGCGATTTCAGTACTTTGATTAGGGGTAAAGACAAATTTTGCCATTTAAATTATTCTCCTCTTGTATTTCACTAGTCTTCTGGTTTAGTACGATCAATGTTAGTCATTTGCATGTAATCCATCCATTCATCATACTGCTTTTCTGAAACTTTACCACTCTTAAGGGTAGCTTCTTTTAGAGTAATACCCTCTTGATCAGCTGCCTGTGCAATTTTAGCGGCAGCATGATAACCAATGTGGGGGGATAAAGCTGTAACGGTCATTAATGAATTTTCCAGTAATTCATCCATCTTTTCCGAATTTACAGTCAAGCCAGCAATCATCTTATCAGCAAAACCAGTAATTGTTCCTGTCAAAATATCACAACTATCCAGAAAAGCAGCAATCATCACTGTTTTGTAAACGTTCATCTCAAAATTACCTTGTGCGGCAGTGAAGGTAATCGTAGTATCATTACCAAAAACTTTAGCAGCCGCCATCGTAACTGCTTCTGCTTGAGTAGGATTAACCTTACCCGGCATGATTGATGAACCAGGTTCATTAGCTGGAATATTTAGTTCATGATATCCAGCGCGCGGACCTGATGCCAAGAAACGAATATCTTGTGCAATTTTAAACATGTCGTCGGCCAAAGTCTTAAGGGCCCCGTGAACCACTGCAATACCAGAATGATGTGCCAACCCCCAAAACTTATTTGTTTCAACTTTGAATTCATGCCCATAAATTTTAGATAACTTAGTAGCAATTTTTTCAGTCATGCCTGCTGCTGCATTCAAGCCAGTGCCTACAGCAGTACCACCGATTGCTAATTCGTAAAGTGTTGGCTTCAATTTCTGAATATAAGTTAGATCATGCTTTAATGCAGAAATGTAACCCGATACTTCTTGACCAAAAGTAATTGGAGTTGCATCTTGCAAGTGGGTACGTCCTACTTTAACTGTCTGCCAGTATTTGTCTTGCTTAATTTTTAATTCAGCAATTAAATGTTGCACAGCCGGCTCCAACTTATCAAGGGCCTCAACTGCCACAATATTCATAGCTGTTGGGAAAGTATCATTTGATGACTGGCCTCGATTTACGTCATCGTTGGGTAGAATATTTAAACCAGGATGTAATTTATTAGCTAAATTAGCTACAACCTCATTTACATTCATATTACTCTGAGTGCCTGACCCAGTTTGCAAAACGTGCAATGGAAAATCTTTACGTAAATCAGTGTCATTCAAGGCAAGTAATTGATTGATTGCTTCTTCTATTGCTTCACCTTTTTCTTTTGGCTCATCACCAACTTCAACATTTGACTCTACAGCGGCTTTTTTCAAATTTAAAAAAGCACGGATAATCGCTAAGGGCATTAATTCCCCACTTGGAAAGTTGTGGCGGCTTCTTTCAGTTTGTGGCCCCCATAAAGCATCTTGAGGAATTTTAACTGGTCCAATTGTGTCACTTTCAATACGATATTCTGCTTCGCTCATTGTAATTCTCCTTACTATTAAAAATTATCATGACTTATCTTCATGAATATCATACCTGTTATATTTTTTTATTTCAATATTTAAAAATAATTGCTATTTATTTAAATTTTTAAAAATTCAGCATTGATTGCAACAATAACTGTTGACAGTGACATTAAAATTGCGCCTACCGCTGGCGGTAAAACTAAGCCCCATGGTGCTAAAATTCCAGCAGCTAAGGGTAAGGCAATGATATTATAACCTGCCCCCCACCAGAGATTTTGAATTGTTTTGGTTTGCGTTTTCTGTGCTAAGTCCAAGAAACTAATGATTGCTTCTGGCTCACTATTGACTAAAATCACATCAGCAGAATCAACTGCAACATCAGTCCCAGTCCCAATCGCTACTCCAATATCAGCCTTAGCTAAACTAGGAGCATCATTGATGCCATCGCCCACCATCATAACCTTATTACCTGCAGATTGTAGTTTTTTAACTACCTTTTCTTTATCTTGAGGCAAAAGTTCAGCATAAACTTGATCAATTCCAAGTTGAAGAGCTACATTATCAGCTACTTTTTGATTGTCACCAGTTAGCATTACGGGGGTGATTTGACGTTCTTTAATTTGCTTAATTAAAGTAAAAGCTGATGCTTTAATCTGATCCCCCACTGCTATATAACCTAAAAGTTGACTATCTTGTATGAGATAACTAATTGTATCTTTATCAGCTGCTAGCTTAGGAAAATTACTGACTTGTTTGCGTGCTGCTTTTTCATTAACTAGTTGATAAGTGTGCTGCTCAATAGTTCCACTGACGCCTGCACCTGTCATGTTCTGACTATTAGTTAATGGCAGTAGGTTTATCTTTTTAGATTGAGCATAATGTAAAATACTTTGAGCTAAAGGATGAGTTGAATCCTGTTCTAGCGATGCCATAATGGTCAAGACTTGGTTAGAATCAAGTTTATTAGTTAAACTAGCATAGTGCCGAACTTGAAACTTTCCTTGAGTTAATGTTCCCGTTTTATCTAGCAATAAATAATTAATTTTGGAACTTAAACTTATTGCATTATGATTGCGAATAAGTAGACCATGTTTAGCACCAAGAGCAGTACTCTTAGCATTTACCAATGGGATAGCCAGTCCCAAGGCATGTGGACAGGCAATTACTAAAACGGTCACCATCCGCTCTAATCCATTAGCGATTCCTTGAAAACTAGTCCAAACAATCAAAGCCAAAAGTCCAATTATTAATGCAGCATAAAATAACCAACCTGAAACTTGATCTGCCTTAGTCTGCAATTTCGATTTATCTGCCTGTGAAGACTGAACTAACTTATTGACACTAGCCAGAAAACCAGAATTAGCCGTCTGGGTAACTTTGATAGTCAGCGTACCTGGGCCATTGATTGAACCACCAATTACTCGCTGCCCCTTTTGCTTGGTGATTTGCCTTGCTTCACCGGTAACTAAAGACTCATCAGCAGTACTCGAACCACTGATAATTATGCCATCTAAAGGAATACTTTCACCAGGTTTTACAATGATTGTTGCTTGTTTTTGAACATCGTTAATCTTGATTTCTTCAATTTGATTGCTTGTTTGTACATGTACTTTATCTGGCAATAACTTTGCTAAGTCATGAACTGAACTACTAGCCTTCATCACAGAAGTCATTTCAATCCAATGACCTAAGAGCATAATCAAAATCAAAGTTGCTAATTCCCAAAAAAAGTCCATTACCTTCATTTGACTGTGTACCAAATTATTTTGAATAAAGGCGTATACGCTATAAAGATACGCAGTGACAATCCCTAAGGAAATTAGCGTCATCATCTCTGGCTTTTTTTGCTTTAATTCCGCATAAGCTCCTCGTAAAAATATTTCTCCCCCATACCAAAATAAAATAGTAGCAAAAATAACCACTAGCCAATCTGAACCCGGAAAAGAGAATTGGAATGGTAAATTAAATCCCATTGCTGGTGATAACAATAAAATTGGTAGTGCTAAAATAAAAGACCACCAAAATTTTTGCTTTAAATTTCCCATCTGCATCATCTGACCACCATGCATCATCATCTTATGGTCACTCATCGCTTGCTGAGAATCATTTTTCATTTGCATGTTATCTTTTTGATCTGCTTGCTTTAGGTGCTGTTCATGCCCCATATCCATATTTTTCATATTTGTGTCCTATCCTTTTTGATCAATCCTATCTATAACTAGTTACCTTTAATTTACGTTGCTTGGTAAATGTTGTCAAAGAAGAGGCTCAAATTATAAAAATGTTATTTTTTAGTTTTACCCATTTTGCGTAATTGTCAGGATATAATTTTAATTACGTCTAGATTTGTTTATTAACAATCATATGTGCAAGAAAAATAAGCCAAATAAAAAAGATGAAATATGTTCATCTTTAAATTAATATCTATTTTTGCTAATTTTAAATTTAATTTATGCTATCTGATAGCCTACTCATTTAATCACTATTTTTGTACCATGAACTTGATTAACTCCCAGTAATTGCGCTACTTGATTACAGTTATCAACGGTAATTCCTCCTCCTGGCAAAATCGTTATTTGCCCCTTTGACCAAGTAATCAATTCGCTCAAATGGGCAAGATGAGTTTCAATTGGCTCCGTTAGTGGTCCACCGTGAGTTAAAATCCTTTTCACACCATGATTTGCCAACCAATCTAAGCTTGAATGTTGCTGTGCCAATTGTAGTTGGTCAAATGCCATATGCATAACCACTTCTAAATTCAGTTCCTGAGCTAAAGTAATTAATTTTTGCATCTGTTCGCAATTAAGTACCCCTGACTCTTTCAAACAACCAAAGGTGACTGCATCAGCATCTAACAAGGCAGCTAGCTGCAAATCATTAATCATTATATTTAATTCCGTTTCATTATAGACAAAATCACCACTACGTGGTCTAATCATAACTACAACTGCTACGCCATGTTGGTGCGCATATAATATTGCTTGTTTCATTACACCAAATGATGGTGTAAGTCCACCTTGAGCTAAATCACTGTTAAGTTCAATTCTTGTTGCACCAGCAGCAATCATTTGGGGAATAGCAGTAAAATTTTCAACGCAAGCTTCTTTTAGCATAATTAATCCTTTCAGTTTAGCCTCATTAGATAGGCTAATTTCTCCTAACCTATGAGTGATTAGCTACTTACTCATTAGTTTTATAATTTTTATCTTAGTATATTAAGTTAAATAAGACTATTTTTCTGATCAAAATCTCTAACAAATGCAGTGCAACGAAAAGGTTAGACATTTTATTATTTACCTATCTTGATAATCCGCTAAATTAATTACCTGATCATACTTGTCTAAATCAGCAATTTGATAATGATGAATTACCTCTACGAAGGTTAAATTTGAATGCAATAATATCTGATGAATTGCGGCTGAAGTTGCTTGATCAAGTGAAGCATTGATTTCATCAAGTAATAAAATTGGACGTTTCGATAAAATTGCTCTTGCTAATTCAATTCTCGCTAACTGTCCACCAGATAGCTTGTCGGCATTATCCCCTAATTGATAATCAAAACCTTTTTCTTCTACCATAGTATTTAACTCTAGTTGCTCACAAACTTGTTCAACTTCGGTCACAGGTAATTTTTCACCTAAGGTTAAATTAAACCAAAGTGTATCAGCAAAAATAACTGGTGCTTGACTGGAATATGCAAATAGATTAGATATTTGATTAGCTTTGACTTCTTGATTATCAAGCAAAATATTTGATGCTTTCCCAAATTTATTAGACATCAGAAAATAGAGCAAAGTAGACTTACCACTACCAGAAGGCCCAATAACTGCTATCTTTTCTCCAGGATTAATAATTAAATTAAGCCCACTGAAAAGTTGCTTTTTATCCCTTACCAGACAGATATTTTGCCAATTCACTTGTTTATGGAAAGTATATTGGGCTGCTGATTCCTTGGTAGCTGCCAGATCCAAATAATAATTAACCTTTTTTACAATATCTTGAGTCGTTGATAAGTGATTGCGCTCTTCTAAAATTTGCATAAGCGGATTAATAAAAGAATTTGATAATTGAACAATTGCAAACAGAACACCCATCGTTGTTTGCCCGTGTAATACCATTAGCCCACCTAAATAGGCTGGAATGACAAATGTACCATAAATTCCTACAAAGCCTACAACTGTATGAATATTATTGCTCAATAAATTCATCTTACACAGCGCTTGTTCTAATCTTGAAACTTTTGGTAAATTTTCATTAACAGCATTGGCTTGCTTGTGATATAACTTTAATGAATCCGTTCCTGCTAAGATATTTTTTATTTGACTAACATACTTACTATTGGCTTCAGTCCACTGCTTTGAAGCTTTACGTATTGGCTTTTGTAATAAAGCTGAAACTAGTATTGGAAGCGTAGAACCGATTAGAAAAAATACCGTCAAAATCATATTAATATATATTGCATAAATTAATGAAATTGCCACCGTCACAAAATAAAAGGCAATATTAATTTCAGCATTAAACCGATTAGTTTCTAATAATTTAAAATCATTGGTTAAAAAGCCTAGAGCTGAAGCATTATCTTCTTTAGAAGTTTCTAACATTCCTGCTAGAATTTTAGTTCTCAAAAGGGTATTGACTCTCCTAACAGCATCATTTTTTAAATAATTATAGCCTAACTCAGCTACTAAAACGATTAAGAATAAAATTAGCGCAACTAAAAACATACGAGGTAGCTCATGCAAATTTTTGTCTGCTAATGCATTTGTCATAGTTTCTAGCACATAAGCCATCACAATGTTTTGCGTACTAGCAATTATGCCAAGTATTATAAGTGCTACAAGCTTCCATTTAGTATAATATCTAACAATCATAATTGCTCCTTCATCTTTTCATAATTGATAGTAAATCAATCGAAGTATCGCTGTTTCTAATAAAATAAGGATCATGCGATACTATTACAACAGTTTTACCCTTGCTTTTTGCAAACTTTAGTGCCTCAAAGATAATCTCTCTATTTTTTGGATCAAGTGATCCAGTTGGTTCATCGCACAAAATTAATTCACATGGTTTTAGCAAACATCTTGCAAAAGATATACGTTGTTGTTCACCGCCTGATAGCAATCCAGCTTTTACATTTTCATCTACTTTGATATTTAACTGATTTAATAACTCTAATTTTCTTTTTTCAAAGGAAGCGTTTGATTCCTTCGTGTCTATTCTTGCTAAATTCAAATTTCTTTTAACACTTTGATCATTAAGTAACGCATAATTTTGAAAAAGATAACTAATCTTAGTTTTTAAAAGTATTCTGGATTTTGTACTATTGATTTTTGGTGCAGGTTTATTAAAGAGCATTAATTCTCCGGTGTCCGCCTTGTCCAATAAACCAATTATATTAAGTAAAGTCGACTTCCCAGATCCACTAGTTCCATAGATAGTTGTGAGCTCACTGCTTTTAATTTTTAAATTTAAATTATATAAAACTTTTTTCCTTCTGTAGCTTTTATTTATTCCCTTTAACTCAATTATATTATTCACTTAATAATCTCCTTATTGAATTTTTCGCAAACACTTTTAAACTAACCAAGTCCACTAAAAAGTCAATGAATATTGCAGATGCCAATAATATAACACCTGAAATATTAACTTGCCCGTTACTGAAAGTAAACATTATAGCCAATATAATTTGAACTATCCATAATAGCCACAATCCTATACTACTTTTAAAAATGGAAACACCTAAAGTCTGTTTAATTGCATAGGTACGTCCAAAAACATAAAAATACAAATATATCAACGATAAAGATATAATTATAAAAGACATTAACGTTATTATAATTGAAATAATGTTAGATATAGTATTGCCCTCTTTTTGTTGTAGTAAATTTAATTGTATATCGCTTACACGAATTAGCTGAGGGTAATTATCCGCTAAATTATATTTTTCAAGCAATTTTTTGTATTCAGTATTATATACTTCTTGTGGACTTTTCCCGTGTAATGCTACCTTTAACGGATCTTTACCATCTCCGGTAAAAATATTATCGTATCTATTAAAAGCATGCGATGATCTTACATAGATATATCCATATTTTTTTACTTTTTCCCCCATTTCATCAATAATTGTTTGATTGTCCTTAACATATATTATTTTAGCCTTATAGATCTTAAAGTTTTTATATAGATACTTATTTATTTGTTCTTGTAAATTTACATTTGATTTAAATTTGTTAGATAGTAAAATACTTGGTTGGTTATTAACATCGTTTTCTTTTACTCTTGTTCCATTACTTTTATATATAGGATTAAATTTTAAGTAATTTGAATTAATTGTTACAAGTTGATACTGCTGTCTCCCTTTACTATTTGGGCCTGTTATTCCCGTGGTATCAACTAAAATGCCACCATTCTTATTTACATGTGAGTAAATAGCACCGTTCAATAATTTGATTTCATTTTCTGGATTGATCAAATCCTCTTGGTTATATCCGATTATAGATGGAAAGAAAGTAGCATAATCATTGTAAACCGAAGATTCGTTATTGCTGCTACTTGTAATCAAATATTGATACATTAAATCGCCTAGTGGTAATGCAGATGCTAAAACGAATGTTAACAATATTCCCTTCGTAATATACAAAAGAATAAATGCTGTTTTAGCATAGGTACGTTTTATTAATAGCCTGCTAGTAGGCAGTGCTTTCAGTAACATAGCTACCAAATATATAACTAAGCTAAAAGCAATCATTATCATACAAGTTAAAGAAAACATGGGCCAAATTAGTTCATAATGTCGTTTAGTTAATTCAAAAATCGATGCCAACACAAACCCTATTCCTGAACCTAATATTAGCCATGGTAGTGCTACGTGCTTCAAAGTAGTGGCAATTGTATACCCAAGCAATCGATAAATCCCTAAATCCCTAGTAATTGATAAGCAGTAAATCATAATTACTATTAACTGAAAAAAAGTCATAGTAACAGCTAACTGACGAAAATTAATTAAACTTGATTGATCAACACTCGGCAGAGCTGCTGCCCTAAAATCATTCTCTGTAAGTTTAATGCCCAAGTCTGTATTTAATTTCTTACTAAGTACTTTTCTGAATTTTTTAACTACATTGACGTCTAAAGTTTGTAAATAAAATATCCCTTCTCTAGTCATAGGAAGTTTACGCGTACTTATTTCTTTTATTGTAAAATCTGCATTACTATATTTAATAAGTGATACTCTGTTTTTTAACTTTTTTGTTGAATATTCTTTTCCATTTTTTAGTTTAATATTAAAAATTTTGGTCAACGCACTTGATTTCAAATTGCTTACTTCAAATACTGTATTATCAACATATTTTGCATAATCAACTTTTTTAGAATTTAGACCGTTGCCTTTATAGCTCGCCATTTTTAGAAAAGGTACATTCAGTTCTCTACCTGTTTTACTTATATCTATAATTATTTTTCTATATTCTTCATTAGTTGTAGATTTTATAGGTAATCCTAATTGAATATAGAAATTATCAAGATTAATTCTACTTTGATTCTTTACTATATTATGCTGATTAATTATAAAAAATAGCCAAAGAAAAACTGTAATAGTTGAAGTAATCACTAAAACTGACTTTAAAAACTGTTTAAACATATTTTCTCCATGTTTCTCTCAATAAACAAAAAGCCATATACAAATCCAAAAATTCATATATAGCCTTTAGTAATATTACTTCAATTTTTTACGATGCTTCTTTATTCATATGGTGCCCAATACCAAGCTTTTCCAGTTCCATATCCTTCAGCAGTAGCATATGAAAACTTGCCAGCTCCTGCGAATACACGTTTTTTACTGCCATTGCCTACAGCTGCCGTAGAGGAATGCCTTTCACTGTCATGGTAATAATTTGAATGCATCCATTTATAGCCATTAAGATAGTTATTATGGTCTGAATAATAAACCCAGCGACTATGCGGCCACCATGGAAAGCTTGGTGAACGTGGGGTCAACTTATTTGAATCTGAATTTCTGGTTGAACTTGATGTAAAAGTGGGTGAAGAGCTTTCAATGATTTTATTATTATCATCAAGTGCTACGTACCCGCTATTTGGTATTTTTGAACTTGAATCGACTGGCGCTGCTTTGATAATAGCTGGAACTCCTGTCAGTGATACAGCTGTACCAGCTACTATTAGCAATGTAGATAATTTTTTCATATTTTCATTCCTAACAGTATTTATAGCTCTGACGTTTTTCTAAGTACTCCTAGGCTGTACTTTTGCTTTATTATACTTTAATCACCATTGAATGCAAGCGATTTCTTAATAAAATAGTGAAAACATTTAATAAAAAAGTGCACAAAAGTACACATCTGTTGCATAACAGCTAACTTTTCCGGTTCAGCTCAATTAAGCTAACCATAGTAATACACCTGAAATCAAAAATCAATTCAGGGATATTATAAGATTTGCTTGATTTCATTGATTACTTATCAAAAAAATCTTGGATTTCTAGAAGATGTTTATCTTGGCTCTTCTTTTCACTAGCCCATTGATATTTGACCTGTTCATAGATTCTTTGACATTCACGCTCATATACTTCGCCTTCTTCAATATTGGTCACATTAATAAAGTCATAAATCCTATAGGCAATAATATTTTGCTTCGATTCTGCTATGTCCTGATTGGCGCCCATTTGCTTCTCTCCTCTTTGCTACTTTTTTAGCAAAAGCTCTTCTAAAGAAACCAAATACTTTAAATCATCTTATCTGAGTGCTCTCGTAGCATTGAACTTTTCATAAAACTTAATAACGTCCGTCATGGAGCTGATTAATACTATATTTTTTTGACCTATTCTAAATCACCACGAATAAACATAGGCTTGGCTGCATAGTTCTTTTGTCTGTCAAGAAAATAAGTAGATGGATGAGCGTGCTGGTAAGTTTTTTCGGTAGTACCGAGCTTAATGCCGCAAAATTTATCAATTGCTCTAAATTTGGCCTTTGGAGAAGGAAAAGTATTAGTTCTAATGTAGTAATACTACTTTCAAACAATTCATTGCTCCTTAAATCACGCTTGCTCTTCGTTTCTTTAGGCATAACCTGCCATTTATCTTCCCCTTTTTCCTTTTTCATAAACTTTGAAGACGACTAAATTTTAAAAAATAAAATAATTATTGACATTTTTTTAAAAGCGCTTTAATATGAAATTTGTATTTCTAAAACTATATATAGTCATAAAATTTTTATATATTTTAATTGAAGAAAATTACAACATTAAAAAATAACAGTAAAAAGTATATATATGCTTTTTTGTTTATTAAATCATTAAACAGAGTAGGAATTTAATATGTTCGAAAACAAATTATCTAATAAGTTGGCTTTTTTTCTTTGTGGTTTGATGCAAATATTTATAGGAATAATATTTCTATTCATTGAAAGCAAAAAGTATCATTTTGTATATTTTATGATTTTTATTTTATGTGCAATTTTATTTTTCTTTGCGTCCTTTTCTCCTAGGATATCATTTAAAAAGAATGCAAAAAAAGATGAAATGTCTGCGATAGACACTGGGGATCAAATTTTAGGAATGATTTCCTGTCTTCTTGGGTTAATTACAATAATTATAATAAAAGACCCTTGTTCTGGCTTACTAGCAATGGATTTTGGATTCTGTTTATTAATCCTACCTCCAGTTAAGAAATGAATAATTACAAAACTCTTAATCAAGAAGAACTAGTTGACATTATTGGTGGAAATAATTGGGGAGATGTATTTAACAATGCTTTATCGGCTGGTGGAACTACTGCTGGTTTGTGTTCTCCTTTTGATCCTTGGGGAATGGCAGCGTGTGGTACGGTAGCTACTGTTGGTGCTGGCTACTTGACTTACAAGCATCACAAGCGTTAATTCACGAAGACAGGATGTTATATGTATAAAACTAAGCTAACTACTAAAGAAAGATTAAGATTAATTAGTTTTCTTCAAATTATAATAAGTGTCTTTTGTTTTGCGACACTTAATTCTAATAAAAAAATTTATTTTCTAATATTCTTTCTATCTTTTTCAATTCTCATTTTCGGAATTTCTATTTTTAAACCAGTTTCTAAGAAAGATTTTTTTAAAGGAAAAAGTCAGGTCATTTTAAGTAATTTTTTTGGAATGTGCTTTCTTTTGATTGGAATTTTAGAGTTACTTTGTCACAAAGAATTGTTTTCAATTTTACTTGCATTTGATATTGGTTTAATTTGGCTAATTTTATAATATTTGTTTTTAAGTGATTTTCAGGCAAAAGTATTATTTTTTGCTTCTAAAGTAACTTTTATAATCTATTATTTTGCAATTACAAGAACATTAGTAGTTCTTTAATTACCATAGATGCGGGAACTTTATTTATGATTAAACCCCCAAATAGTTTTAAACATCAGACTAACAAGTAATACGAGCAATTTTACTTTAATGCACCTTAATTAGCGGGGATTAGCCGCATGTGCTGCTATTGGTGCAGGAATAGGATATATGGGATAATCAATTATAATTAACAAAAAGCACACGTAAAAGTATTTTTGTGTGCTTTTATTGATGGAAAGGTTAAAAATATGTTTGAAAATAAACTAACCAATAGTCAAGCAATGAGAATTTTTGGTTTAGTTCAAATTTTGATTGGAATCATTTTCTTATTTACAGTAAATAAATATATATGCTTTGTTCTTTTTGGAAGTTTTTTAATAATCGGAAGTTTTTTTGAGATTTTTTCTTTTTCTAACCACTGTAAATATACTGAAAAAGTAAAAAAAGAAGATATGACTATCTATCAAAAAGGATTGCAATTAATAGGAATTGTCTTGTTTTTTAGTGGACTAATTTATTTATTTTTCAATTATAATAATATAAGTGATTCTTTAATTCCCATAGACGCAGGAATTTTATTTATGATTGAACCACCAAATAATTTTAAACATAAGACTAACAAGTAATACAAGCAACTTTATTATAATATGCCTTAATTTATTTATAGTATTAAATATCGAAAGCGCTTTATCAATTTAGGAGTTAAAAATGAAAAAATTAATTAAATATTTAATTATGAGTGCTTTCACTTTACTTTTAGCACTTTCTATCTTTCCTTCACATCAAGTCTCTGCTGAAGAAACAGTGTATCCCATTCGGCAAGTTTCAGTAGATCGCTATCTTAGAAAGATTAAACGAACTAAGCAAATTACTTCAACTGAATACTTGTCCCTAGTTAAAAATTCTAAACAAGATTTTATTGTTTACTTTGGTTTCAAAGATTGTCCGTATTGGCGGGCAGAATCTAGATATCTTAAGAAATTTATTCGTAAAACAGATTATCCCGTCTATTATATTAATATGGAAGAAAGCCTAAACAATGCAACCACTAATGAGCTTAATGAAATTGATAATTCATTAAAGCCTTATGCTTTTATTGGAACACCAACTTTCGCATTCTTTCATAATAATAAAATTCAAAATATGATGATTGGCTATCCATTAAAGGTTGACCAATTGGAACAATTAGATAAGCCGAGCTTAAGCAATGGTACAAGAAGTTTTGAAAATATTGGTATGAGAATATCATACCTACCATTAAGAGCATTGAGTTTAACTAACAATAATGTTGATTAAATTTAATGGCAAGGTGGACTTAACCCATTCGGTATGCGTAAAGGACATTATTATTGCCTTATTATAATGGCATTAATTTTTTAAATTTATATCACTTTTTACACGCTATTCCAGTATTTACTGGGGCGTGTATTTTAATTTGTTCAATCTTCTAATATTGGCATGTAAATAAATATATTTTAGCAAAGTGATTGCTTCACGTTTCATTAATTTAAAAATTGTCTTGTCTATAGCACTAACCCTTAAATAGTAACCAATTTATTTTAAACAATAAATGTGTGCGAGACTTTAGTATATTTAGAAGAATTGCTCATAAAAAGACTTTAGGTTTAAAGTTATAAAAGAAAAGGAATATTACTGCTAATGAAAGTTAATAAAAACCAAGCATTTTTAATGATAGGTGGAATTTCTGCGGCTGTAGCAAGTAAAGGCGCAGCTTTAGCCAAAACTACTACTGTTCATGCTGATGCGACACCAAAAAACACTAAAGTATCTAATAAACAAAATAAGAATAGAGATACTAAGGGACAAGATGTAACAAAAATTGATTCTCAATCAAAAATGGAAATTGTAACTGTAGCAGACGGTGATACTACCTGGGATATTACACGAAAGCACAATACTACTGTTAAACAAATCGTTAAAGACAATGATCTAGCTAATGGTGGTTCATTAATTCATATTAATGACAAACTTAAAATTCGGGTAGATGATAGTACGAATAAAGATAAAAATAAAGATAAAAATAATAGTACTGTACTAACTAAACAAAGATTTCAAATAAATAATATCCAAACATCATACAGTAGTTTACCGACAACTAATCAAACATATACATCAACAACTACCAATCAAACTCAGTCACAAGCTATGCCTCCTTCAACAGACTATAAGTCAAATGTAACTGGTAATGAAATAGCATCCAAAGAATGGATTGCTGCTCGTGAATCAGGTGGATCTTACACTACTCGCAATGCATCATCAGGTACATATGGTCGATATCAATTAATGCCAGAGTACCTACATGGCGATTACTCTCCTGCTAATCAAGAAAAGGTTGCTAATAACTATGTGCTTAAAAGGTATGGTTCATGGGCTACTGCAAAATCATTTTGGCAAGCACATAATTGGTATTAAATACTGCTTGCTTGTATACTTATTTTTTAAAAGAGCAACATCGCAATGATGTTGCTCTTTTTATGTGAGTTTTGCTGTAGTAACTAATTCATATAAGTATTAATGAGATTTAACCATTTTTGCTTAATTTCTTTGTAGCTAAATCTTTGAGCACTTTTATACGCATTTTTAGAGAACTCTGAAGCCACATTTTTATGCTTAAGTAAGTAGATCAATTTATCAGTCAGAGTGTTTATATCATCCGGGGGAATCAAGTAACCTGTACTTTTATCTTCAACAATCTCTGATGGACCATAGTCAACATTATAACTAATTGCAGGAATGCCCTGCATTTGTCCTTCTAATAGAGTCATTGCAAATCCTTCATATTTACTAGTTAATAGTTGTATAGAGCTTGTATCATACTCTGTCTTTAAATCCCTTTTATACCCGCAAAGATTTATGTATAAAGCATGATTATCCGTAATTAGTTTATTTAATGATTTAACCGCTTCATTATTTTCATAAGCATCTCCATAGCCCCAGATATTCAAATACAAATTTTGAAAAAACTTATGGGCTTTAATAATTGCTTTTACAGCATCATTAACATTTTTTCTTCGGAAATCCTAGACACTAGTGATACTTTATTCGGATCACGGTCGCTATAAGATACTTGCGGCTCCTTTAAAGAAGATGTAACTGGAATTACTGCTATCTGGTTATCACTTAACTTAAAAAAATCCATTAATTCCTGTTTTTGCTTTACAGTAGAAACGATAAACTTGGAGATCGTTTTGTTATTTATTAATGCTGGAAAATTTTGATATACAGGACGTAATCTACCATTATTGAGAAAAGTAGAATGAAAAACAAAAAGCACTTTACACGACGAATTTACTGTAATACACGGTAAATCTATTGGAAAAATCCTATCAAAAATTAAGATAACTCTTTCATTTGAATTACAAGCTTTAATATTGTCAAGCAATTTTCGTAATTTAATTGAATTATCTTCGCATACGTAAATATCTTCATCCACCTTGTGATAATCAGATTCACTAAAAATTTGAGCGATTTTCTTATACTCAAATTCTATTGGAATTTGCCGTAAATTCTGAAAATAATTATACATATTGATAATTCGGTGATTTTTCATTTGAAGACTTTTTTCTATTTGAGGGTACTGAAGATTATCTTCTTCTACAATCTCGCTTTCAATAGCTAAATCATCAAATATCTTCTGTCTTTTAACTTGCGCTAATTCAATAACAAAAGTTTACATATAAAACTTTGTAGTTAAAAATAAAAACATGCTTTAATACTCCTTTCCCATACCTACTCTTTTTATTATGAATAAATGTAAAGTAACTTTTAAAAAAATCTATTTAACAAAAAACAACAACAAATCCAATTGTTGTTGTTCGTTTAATAATTATTTTCAAAACCGGAATCAGATATATTTTTAGAAACTTCTATTCCAGTCCAGATTTATCATTTTTTTAATTCAATTTTAGGGACTCTCGACCTAAAATTGAATTGAAAAATCTTTATATGATCTTTTAATACACAAATTCAAAGATTTGCTACTATTAATGACCTCAACTTTAATTGTAAAAGAAAAAATAGACAATTTATCAAGTAAATACCTATTTCTTGATGCCAGTATTTATTCAATAAATTTGGAAATCAGGAAATAAATTAATTTTTAGCTGTGTTTTTATGCCATTTCCAAGCTGAAGAAATAATATCTTCAATATCTTCATGTTTTGGCTCCCAACCTAATATATCTCGCGCTTTAGTTGAATCTGCAACCAAAATATCTGGATCACCACCACGTCTTGGACCAAAAGTATATGGAATATCAATGCCAGTAACTTTTATTGCAGCCTTTACTATTTCAAGATTCGAGTATCCTTGAGATGTCCCTAAATTAAACACATCAGACTTGTTAGTTTTCACTAATCTAATTAACGCTAAAATATGAGCTTCAATTAAATCATTAACCTCAACATAATCACGAACATTAGTGCCGTCTTTTGTATTATAATCATCACCAAAGATTGTAAATTTACCATCACCCTTAAGCGCACTTTTTAATAGTACTGGGATTAGATGTGTTTCATGCTCATGCGCTTCTCCAAAAGAACCATTATCTGCTGCCCCAGCTACATTAAAGTATCGAAGAGCAATTGATTTAATGCCATTAGCTTTATCAGCCCAAGACATAATACGCTCCATCATCATTTTACTGTCACCGTATGGATTAATAGGTTCAAGCGGCGTATCTTCCGTTATTTTTTCCACTTTGGGAATACCATATACCGCAGCAGTAGAAGAAAAAATTAAATATTTAACTTGTGCATCAATCATTGCTTTAAGTAAAGAAATCATACCAGTTACATTATTATCATAATATTTCAACGGCTTTTTTACAGATTCAGAAACCAATGATGACGCTGCAAAATGCATTACTGCACCAATTTTCTCTGAACGCAAAATTTTACTTACTAAAAATGTGTTTTTTAAATCTCCCTGATAAAACTTTGCCTTAGGATCTATTGCACTTGAATATAGAGTGTCGAGTACGACTACATCATATCCATTTTTAATTAATTTTTTTACTGCAACTGAACCAATATATCCAGCTCCGCCAATAACTAAAACCCGCATAACAAAATTCGCTACCTTTCAATTTATTTTAGTAAACTACTCATTCTAATAAATACTAAATTTTCAGTTCCATATATTCCAATAATTATGACAAAATACAATTGTTTTTAGATAGTATAAATCATAAATATATTTTAAATAAAATATTTATATCACTTTAAAGCGATTTTATGTTTTACATAATATTCGTAAGCGGATGGATCTAAAAGTTCTTTAAATCGTCCAGTCTTTATAATATCAGAATTATGAGTAAAAAAGTCTGGCTTGACAGTATAAATTTCCCTCAAAAAAACATTTTTAAATTTTTTATATTTTAAAGAATCCCATTTGGTTGAGTTATCTAAAGGGAAAACAATATCAAAATTTTCTTTAGGATAACATGCATCAAAAAAAGAAATATTAGCATCTGGCCGACAAAATACCGCAATATGTACCTTACCTATTAATTTGGGATTATTTTTAATCACTAAAGAAAGTGCATTAACCCTATCAACAATTGGTAATAACTTCTTTTTCTGAATAGAATCATTACACATGCTCAAAAAATCATTAGTATCCTTATCAGGATAAACAATGGGATTGCAAATATTATTGTTTGGCAACATTAAAACAAAAACTTGACTCCATTTTCTGGATATTTAACTTGAAAATATTCAGCAACTGTTGCTGCTATATCAGATAAAGACTGTCTTTCACCAATATGTTTATTATGTACGTTTGGATAATATATAAGTATAGTAAAAATTTCTCTTGTATGATGAGAGGAGCCATTAGTAGGATCATTACCATGATTCGAAGTTATAATTAGTAAATCATTTTTTTAAATAAGCTCTCGATGAGAGGTAGCCTTTTATCAATAAATTCTAAAAGATTAGAATACTTTAGAGTTTCCTCAGTATGCCCCGCTAAATCAGTTTCCTGTATGTTCATGAATATAAAGCCGTTGCTTATTTCCTTAGATTGTCTTAAAAATTCACCTAATAGATAATTTGTATTTTCACCTGGGAATTTTCTTTTTGTATCAGCTTGAATAATATCTGCTATTACAATAATCCCCAACTTTATATTCATAAACTATTCCATTTTTCATCCAATTATTAATCTTTAACAGCTCTTTTTTCACATAATCATAAGGCTGTCCTTTTACAGAAATTGCTGCAAGAGCTTCCCCACTATTATGATCACCTGTATACTTTCGTCCCAATTTCGCGTATTGATAGTGATCGTAGATACCTTTAATTGGATCCAAATTATAAGTACGACAAAAGCTAAAGATTAAATTAGCATATTCAGAGATATTATTGAATGATGATTAGTAATACATACTATTACTGTCATAATTTACAAATAAAGTATAATCAAGAATTTCATCATTCTTTTTTAAAATTTTAAGACTAAGATATAAATCTTCAAGTTCCTTTTCAATTGATTCAATTTTAGAAATATTCATATATTTACCGATATGGGTAAAAGTATCAGTAAGCTGAGTATAATCAAAATCTTCATTAATTTTCTCTACAGGATTTTTTCGATAGCAAATATCTTTAATGACATCAATTATTCTCCCAAATAGGTAATCTTTTTTAAATTGAGATTGTAGTAGTAAGTTAAAAATCAAATCTGATTGTCCCTGCATAGAATTACAACAAGTAAAATTAGTTACAGCTTGGTCTTTATAATATCTCCATCTGATCTATAATTAATTTCTGATTTACTTTCAATTGTACAAGAATTTATTTACCCAAAACGAAAGTTAAACATCAAAGAATTATTGAATATTTATCTTTAAAAGTATAATTTTTTCGATGCTGAGAAAGCAATTCTAAGACTAAGTCTAGTTTAAATTAATTAGCAACACTTTCATTAAATGACACAGAATGCTTAAAAATAGCAAAAGAAAAAAGTTCTTTTTTGAATGAAAAGAGCCTTTATAAATTTAAAAAATCAAACTCTAGATCTAGTAATGTTTCCTTACGTTATTCTTCAAAACCTAAGTATCTGAAAGTCATTGCTTCGCTAGAGATACGAAACTAATATTATGTCCTGTCTGTTCGTAAATAATGAATGCTCCAGTCTTTCTCATAGTATGTGAACCAATCCAATCAACACCTAATTCAAGTCCAATTTTGTGACAGATACGATAATAAATGTTCTCTGCAATCGGCTTATTTTCACCTAAGTATCTTGAACTTGGAAATAACCATTCACTAGATGCCAATTTTTTATAGGGATGCTTTTCTTCATAGTCTTCCAATACATCTCTTACTGAAGTGAGATATAGTCTGTTCTGCTTTTTGGTTTTCTTATCTTTGGTAAAGACTTCTTTTTCTACTCTACCCCTCTTATCAAAAACTTGATCTTTTTTTAAAGCCAAAACATCACTTACTCTTAAGCACGTAACTTTACCTGTCTGAAAAATGGCATAGTTCCTTTCTCCCATTTCTCCTTCGCTTTTTAATTTGTCTAAAAACTTTTTTAGCATAATTGAGTCCGTAATTGGTCGTGTATCTTTATGTTTTCTCGGCATTTTTTGTTCCTTACTTTATGTTATTTTTTAAAGCCTTGCTATATAGCTATTTTAACGTATTAAGTAGAATAATTCTATTATATTTATTTATTCTACTTAGTTAAATAGCTCAAAATTTTACTATCAGTAAGAATACATCTTTTAGCATACTATGCAGAAAAATTATGTTTTTCTACATAGTTGAAGTTTGAAGATATTTTAATCAAAACAAAAGACACGGCTAAGTTTATTAGTTAATAGTTAAAAAAGATGAACTAGGCCTTAAAATCGCTCTCTCAGCATAATAAAAAACAGAAGCAAGATATAAGCTTACTTCTGTTTTAAGCAGTTAAGGATTATTCGACACATTTTATCTGGTAGAGGAAAAATATTATAATTTGGATTGAAAGACATAATTTTCTAATATAATATATTATTTAAAATTATTTGATTTTTTCTGCACTTCTGATAACCAAAATTGCGCAATTTTCTCTCGATCAGCTTCACTCATTGACAATATAGTTTTTTTAGGTTTATATTTTTTGATTAGCATTACAGCCATTTCTAATTGTGTTAATTGAACATAGGATGCTAACGTAGAAATAGTATAGGTAAAATTTATTGCATTACCAGAGTTTGCAATAATAATAGACTTTTTATTTTTAGATTTTAGTATTCGATAACCTCCATTGTGGCCATAGAGCTTTAAATTTTGTATTTTTTCACTGTGTTTATAAGTATCTTCTGCTGAAGTCACAGAAAACAGATAAAGTGTATTTTGTAAAGATGACTTTTCCAATTTTTCTGTATCTAACGATTGTTCTCCATTAGCAGCGTAAACAATGTCCATGTCCGCCATGATCTTATAATAGTCAATAGTTCCACGAGCTAAGGCATCTGCTAGTCTTATCGCTTGTTTATCTGCCACATATACAATGGCTTCTCGCTTATTCAAATTTTCTGAGATGCTTGCTCCAATTTTTCCAAATCCGATAACCAATATCTTTTTGCCTAAAAAAGTAGTTCCATAATCGGCTAAAAACACTTCTGATTTTACGACAATTTCATGCCCAACCAAGTAATCTTCTTCTATTTTCAATGAACTGCGAGCAACAGATAATAATGGAACACTAATATTATGTTGTTCTAGACTTTTAACGTATTTTTGGTATCCATTTTCTGTATCTTCAATTACTTTTAAAAGTTGACCTTTAAATGCCAATTGAATTTTATCAACCTTTGGTGCAAAATAACCACCAATATCAATAATTGCAAATGTATCATTTTGCACTATCTGACCAATAAAATCAATTACTGAGTCTTGTTTTAATTCTTCTCTATTTGTTTGTAATACGTTACACCAGGATTTAATGGTTTTCAAAACTTTTTTATCTATACTTTTAGGCTTAGAAATATAGTATACTTCATAGTGAGTGCTTAAGTACTTTATAAAATCTAAACTATTAATTACTGAATGCTCTACGACAATAATCTTTTTTGGAATATTACTTTCTACATTAGTATTAAAAGAAGATACTACTTTCGAAAATAATTTTGAATCTAATAAATATTCATTATATCTCATTTTGCTACATTTACTTCCTTTTCAAATTCTTTTAAAAATGAGTTAATATATTCTGTTCTAAGGATAGCTTCCTTCTTTCCAGCTGCTGTATTCATTAATTTTTCAAGATTTAGTAATTTTTCAAAGAAATGGTTATATGTTGTTGTTTCATGTTGCCGATACTGTTTATGGCTTGTCAGCGTAGCAATCTTTATTTGTGGATCATAAATTTTTTGATTTATATGTCCACCATAGGCAAAGGCACGTGCAATTCCTATAGCTCCCAATGCGTCAAGTCGATCAGCATCCTGGACATACTTACCTTCTATTGATAGATTGTAATGAACATCAATATTTTTAGAATAGGACATATGTTGAATAATATTAAAAATCATGTCTTTATTTTCTTGAGATACTTTTTGACTGATTAATAATGAATTAATTTCTTGAAGTGACTTAGTCATATTAGAAGATAGCTTTTCGTCAATCACCTCATGTAAATAACCCGCTGATTCAATAATAAAAAGACTAGTTTTATTATTGCCGTAATAAGTTACATACATTTGTTTAGTCAGAATAGCTACTCTAGACGCATGTAAAAACATGTCTTGTTGGCATCATCATAAATTTTTCTTTTGCAATTTTTTTAGTCATTTATTGGTCATTTTTTTATCTCTTAAAATTATTGTTGTACAAAATATTAAAACTATTATCGATAAAAAGAACAAAACTTTAAAGTTAATCTTTAGGCCAGCTAATGTTCCATTTATAAAATTAAAATAATCGTTTTGTGTAAATGTTAAAATTGAGGCTGCTATTGCTGTTCCCATTGCTCCAGAATATGATTGTGCAGTCATATAGATTACATTGCCGTCGTTGGTCGATTGAATAGGTAAATTTGCTAAGCTTCTTGTCATAATATTACTATACGACAAACCCAATCCAAACATAAAAATTGAATAAATTATAATCAGATTAATTGGTGCAACTGATATAATATTTGCTAATAGAAAAGAGACGCAAATAAGTCCTTCTCCTAACAAGATTGGAAAATTATGATTTAATTTATCATAAATTATTCCAGCAACTGCTGACATTATGGCATCAATTACTGCTGCTGGTAATACAAGCAAGCCCGTTTTTGCCGTTGATAAATGAAATATTATTTCTAAAACATTCGGCATTAAATATGACATGCTTAATGACATTAACTGTAGTAGAAAAAAAGAAATCAGAAATATATCAAATTGTCGATTTTTAAACAAAGATATATCAATAATATAATTTTTATTATTTTTTTCAAAATAAATAAAGAGAATACAACAAATAATAGCAGTTAACAATAAAAAAATACGATAATTACTTTTACTTGCTGTACTAACTATTAATAATAGTGTAGTTATTAATAAACCAGTTAACGTAATACCACCACGATAGTCAAAAGAAATACTAAAAACGTTAAATTTTTGCGTAATACTAAATTCACCTAATAACCAAATAACTAATATTATAGGTATTATTAGTATAAATAAAGTTTGCCAACTATAATACTTTAAAACAATTCCACCATAAACTGGACCAATTGCAGGGGCAAAAGCAATTACTAAACTTCCTAGTCCCATAAAAGAGCCTACTTTCTTTTTAGGAGATTGCTCTAAAATAATTGAAAACATTAATGGTAAGCCAATACCATCAGCAATTCCTTGGATAATTCGACCACATAGAAGCAAGAAAAAGCTTGAAGTAACTCCTGCTAAAACTGTTCCAATAAAAAAACTAATTATTGCTACTCTAAACAACGTAATTGCACGAAATCGTTTTCTCAAATATGCTCCGAAGGGTATAATTACAGTAGAAACTAACATGTAACCAGTTGTTAACCACTGAACTGTGCTAGCGGGAATTTTAAACTTTACCATTAATTTTGGAAAAGCAATATTAAGCGCTGTTTCAATTACAATACCCAAAAAGCTTAGTGTTCCAATTGCGACAATTGACATAATTAATTTTTTATTTTTTTTCAATAAAATCTACTCTCCTTTTTATCACTTATTTTCCACAACATATTGTACTTTAACTATAATAAAAACACAATATGTTGAAGGAGTTATTGTTTTTAGTCTTTAGCATGATTATGAATCCGGTTTCTTTTTCAGCACAAAAAAGCAAAAAAATAAATTTCTTTTACATTTCTACTATTAATTTAAGCCAGCAGCTTATTCTTTTCTCGTAAAGTAAACGAAACTACCAATCATAAATACAATACTTAGTGATCCTAGTATTTGCAGTTTACTGTACCATGGTTATATTCGGCTTAAAGGTAGCTGTTGCTATGACAGGTACACCATTTTTAACAACAGGTAATCCAGTACTTGGTCCATTAACTTACCTCTAACAGAATAAGTTTGACCTAGTATTAAATCAGTTACCGTATTTAGCGGTTTAGCTACAACATCCTTAACACACGTTTGAAAAAGAAAAAAGTTATTGTTTAAACTTAGTTTTCTATTGAACTATAATGGGTATAATTATTATTTCTATTTATGAGGTGAAATACATGAAATTAAGTAAAAAAATCTTTCTTGGATCTATTGCTGGTATTTTAATTTTGGGGGCTGGATTCTCGGTGTCACAACAACTTAAATCTACCCCTATTACTGCAGCAACAACATCTAACAATAACACTCTAAAATTAGTTCATGGTGCATATGTCTATAATAAAAAAGGTAGGCGTCTTAAAAAATATTGTGGCAGCTGGTCTAACACTCACTTACGCAAAGGAACTAATGTACAATATTCCGGCACAATCCAACCAATTGAAAAAGACAGCAAGCAATACTATCTACTAAATGATGACAACTACAATCAATCATGGTTACCTTATAAAAAAATCAAGGGTAAATATTATTACAGCATTGGTCACGGTGGTTACATTAATGCGGCTAACGTTAATGAAATTGACGGTCAACCACTTTATGTGGCATGTGCTACTGTTACCGTTAAACCTAAAGACAATCATGGTTTTTCTGGTGGATATACTGGATCAGGAACGAGCAGAACTTTAGTTAAACCTAGTCAGAAACTGAAAGTTGATTGTATTACTAAAATTCCAGATGGTAATTCAACGTCAAAAGTTTATCGTATAGCTGGTACAACTGACGCTTTTATTTATATTGGACATATAAAAACTCAACCTAGACAAAAATTAGCAACTTACACGATGTATACTTATGTTGGTTTAAAGCAAAACAGTAATACTTACAATATTGCAACAATTCTTAATCCGAAAACTACTAATAAAAATATTACTCTTGCAAAAGATGAAGCTATTCCCGTAGTCAGAGAAATTTATGTTTGGGTACCTAACGACAATAAAGCAGAATTATTTTATCGTTTAAATTATTACACTCCTGACGCTAGAAGTAATCTTTATAACGCAACTACTAATCAACTGTTTTATATTAAAGCAGCTGACACGACTTACTTATCAGGTCCACAATTAACACCAGCAAATACCCCTGAAGAAGCTCGCACAGACGCTAAAGTTGCAACAACCACTGACAAGCAAGACTTACAAAAATTAATTGATCAAGAAAAAGTAATAATAGCTAGTGCTAACTATAAAAATGAACTTTATGTAAATACTTATAAAGCTCGTTATGATGAAGCTTTAGAACAAGCTAAAACCGTAAATTCTTCAACTTCCGCAAGTATTACTGAGGTTAAAGAAGCCGTTTGGTATTTAACTACACAACAGCAAGCTTTATTAAACGCTTCAAAATTTGGCAATGGAGTTATTGAAGACACTATGCCTGTCAACTAAAGTTTAAGCGAAATTAGGTCATCTGACCTAATTTTTTTACGCCTTTTCCGAACGCATGTTTGAGTGATGCATTTTTAACATGTCTTTCAGTTGCTCCAATAACTACATAGTAGTGTTCAAGATCTCCTTCTTTAATCACGTGGGCAATGAAAGGAAAAGGTAAATCCTTAATTTCAAATAAGGACATATCAGCCTTAATCGCTTTGGTCCCAAAGTTAAATTTTTCCGCCGTTTTTATTAGTCCAAGAGCTGTTGTCCCCATTTGATCGATCTTAGCCGTGTTACGTACCTTCGCTAAAGATACTCGCGTACCAAAATGCTTAAACAACATTGCCAGTGCGGCAATACCACAATCTGATTCATCAACTTGTGATATATAAATTTTATTTCTCATAATTTTCTTCATAAACAAAAGCTTACAGTATTATATTTATAATTATACTAATAAAAACGGCAAATTGTGGTATAACATTTTTGATAGATAATCATGATTAGGAGGTATATATCATGAAAAACAAAAAAATGATTGGGACTTTTTTAGCAGCCACATCATTAGCTTTAGGTTTAAGTGTTTCTACTACACAGGTTCATGCCGAAAAATATTATTGGATACGAAACTATTCATACTCTGCTAGACCGTATCATGCCAAAGATCCTCAAGCGAGTGTAGCTGTTTGGAACTGGAATCATACACATAAGTTACATGATTTAATTAATTTTCCCCATACAACTTGGTATGCGACTTCTTCAGTAACCATGCGCCATGGCTCTACTAAGGCTGTCTATTATAAAGTTATTAGTGGCAATAAAAAGCATAGTGGTTATATTTGGCGTGGCTTTTTAACAAAGGGTGCCTATGTTTACTCAGATGATACAGATGGTAGTATAGATGTGCATGATCCAGCTGAGAAATATTACGATCCGGTGCCTCCGGTAACGTATACAGGAAAAAAATATATTGACAGTAGTTTGAATAATCAACTTTCTGCTTTATTCACTGGCGCCGAACCGGATAAGCAAGTACAGTTAGCAGCCGATTTAGCTAATAGAAATGGAGATCATTTATCTACATCACTTCAAAAACTTCAAAATGATATATTAGGTACTGAAAATTCTGCTAACATCATAAAAATTGTTAATAATACGAAATATGAAGGTACTACTGCTGGGTTACTTCAATTTGAAAAAGAGCAAATAAATCAGCAACTAGCTGCGCAAGGCAAGACAATCTCTGATTTTGCGAATTATAAAGTTGGTTCATATGTTTTTCCAAGTAATAATAAAAATTACGGTCGCTTTATTGTGTTCTTAAGCCCAAAAGATGCTGTCTTGCCTAAATTAGGAGATGTTTACTATGATCCGATTGACACAGGGATTGCTATTCCCGCTAATTTAATTGATAATAATTTAAATAATCAAATAGCGGATTTGTTCCCTGGTACAATTAAGGATAGTCAAGTACAATTTGGTGCTAATTTAGCAAGTGTCGCTTTTCAAGAAGGTGATGCTACCAGTGAAAGAGATTATGTATTAGATCATATCGTTGGTAAAGGTAATCATGATAATTACTTTGAATCTGTTGAAAGATATACTGGCTCTCCAGATGGTCTTGTTGACTTTGAAAAAGAGCAGTTAAAGTATAAGTTAGCACTAAGGGGAAAAACATTTTCAGATTTTAAAGGCTATAAGATTGGTGCTTATGTAGTACCGCAAAGTAAAAATGAATTTGAAAGTAGACAATATGGGGAGGTTTTAGTAGTCTTAGTTCCACCGAAGGCAAAACTGCCTGCAGTACCTCCTAAACATACTTTTAACGTAAATGATGTAAATTAAAATTAAAAAATCAATTCTAACGAAACTTAGAATTGATTTTTTTAGTGTATAAGCTATTTTTTAAGATTATTTAAAAAGCAACGGTTACCAAATCTACCCAATACCTTCTTTCATTAACTTTAAGCTCTACTCTTACAGTAGACTCACAGTTGGCATAAACAGAAGTCAATTACATTGTAAATGATAGATATATTTTGCTTCTAGTTTTATCCTTAAAAACATAGCCACTGAATAAAGCAATACTTACTTCATTACGGTTGCTAGTAGTTTCAATTAGATGATGTAATGCTGAGGGGACGATTCTAAGGAGCTTTTTATTAACTTACATTGATAACTTTACGTACTTATTCTTAGAATCGCAATTCTATATTTAAAGCAAAAAATTTTATTAAGCGAATACAAAGCCATGAGAAATCACATGCTAGTTACAAGATTTATTTCTCACAAAAAAGGGCGCTTTACCTGCGTCCTTCATTCTTTTCTTTATACCTAGCAATATTCATTTTCAAAATTGAAACTGCCATAAGTAACTGCTAACTTTAAAATTTCACATCTGCTAAATATTGAACCTAAAAACATTTAGCAACTATTGCTCCTATATCAGATAAAGATTGTCTTTCACCAATGAGTTTATTATATATACGGCTTAAATTTTCTTGTATGACAAAAGGTGAGCCGCTTTCCAAGTCGAAGTAACCTTATCACTTAAGGGCTTAATTATTCCAAACCAGTTACAACTACCCTATTCAATTATTTTTAACTACCCATTCACTTACGTAGTTAGCTATTTTTTCCAAATATTCATTTCTTTTGTTCATACTACTATGATCAATATTACCAAAATTTTTCCATACTCGATTTTTAAATTTAAGCTGCTTAAGTGTACTATTAATAAAAACTTTTTTAATAGCATTGCCACAAAACATCTTCAAATAAAATGTCGGAGAAGTCGAGGTTGTAAGAACTAACGTCTTTTTTATATTGTTAAGGTTTCCTATTAACCCAGTACTGCCTACATTGTAAGCAAAGTCCTTCTTCATTACTTTATCTATGAAGCCTTTTATAATAGCTGGCGTATCATTCCACCATATTGGAAAAATAAATATAACTTTATCTGTATTTTTGATAATTTTCTGGTACTTACTAACTAAAGGATCAATTGTTTTTCCAACACTAAATAAAGATAACTCTTTAGCAGAATATGTTGGATCAAATTTATCATTATATAGGTCTATAACTACATACTCTTCTTTGTTATCTCTCATCGCTTTTATAACTTTATTAAGTATTGCATGGTTAAAGCTTTTTGTGTAAGGATGTGCGTATATTATTGTTGTTGTCATTACTTTATCTCTCTTGTCTTAAATTTATTGATAATATGTAAAATATTTTTTAGTATGCATACTAGAGACAAAAAATATAATTCTTGCCTCACTCTTAAGCCATCCCTTAAAAAGTTCATTTACTTCGCCATACAATAGCAGCAATTCAAACTTGATATCTGTCGTATTAAAATTATGTCTTCTTTTATTATCTAGAACTTCCTTCTGAAGTTTTTTGGTATCAATTATCATTTTTCCCCCTAAATTAATAACTTGGCCATACCTGGAAATTTCTTATTCGCTTAATTCATGAGCTATTTGTATAAAGCCTCTATTTATAGAAAATAAATAAGTTCTAACCTTACTAGAAGTAGCTTCATCTAATAGCAAAAACTTGTTAGTTAACAATAAAGCCCTTGCTAAAGCTATTCGCTACTTTTTATCAAATTTATTATAAATGACTAGTTTTTTAATTTCTATTATTTCAATCGAATACTTTATTTTATATATGTCAACATTATTATTTAAAGTAATATTATCAACCGCAGTACCAGGAAATAAAGGTTAATTTAAATCAATATAAATAATATTTTATTTTTTAACTTAAAATATTTAACCCTTTACAAGATATACCATATTGGTCAAATATTGCCTTTAATAACGGTGCCTTCCCTATTCCTGCGCCTACAAATGATAATACGCATCTAATATCCGGCTTCCCAAACTCAAGAGCCTTATTTGTTT
Organism: Lactobacillus sp. ESL0233; assembly: GCF_003692995.1. Classification (NCBI taxonomy): domain Bacteria; kingdom Bacillati; phylum Bacillota; class Bacilli; order Lactobacillales; family Lactobacillaceae; genus Lactobacillus; species Lactobacillus sp. ESL0233. Next base: position 247,418 of record NZ_REHH01000007.1, read on the forward strand.
AACCATTTTTTCATAAACTACCCCTTTCTATTTGAATATTTAGTCATGAAAAAAGCGCTCCTAATAGTTAAATTAATGTCTAACTATTATGGAGCACTTCAAAGGCTGAAATTTTTCAATTAATTACCACATACCAATAACTTTAGTCCATAAAAGACCGCCGCCAAGCCAGATAATGTTAAGAATTATTCCGATAATTGCACTAAGCCGCCACCAGTCTTTATTTGAAACATAACCAGTTGATGATAAGAGTGCAGCCGGACCAGCGGAATAACTGGTAGTTGACAAGTATAATGAACCATCTAGCGCCAACATTAATGCGGCCATAATTGGAGGTACACCAGCACCGATCGCAATTGAAAGAAAGCCAGCATATAAGGCTGAAATTTGAGTGGAAACACTAGGAAATAAATAATGTAAATAGAAATAAGCTAGATACAAAATTACTAAAACCCAGACCCAATTCATACCATTTAACATACTTCCCAAAGTTTTTGAGAACCATGGGAAAAAGCCAAGTTGCATTAATTTTTGTGACATTAACATAATAATTGAAAGCCAGGTCAAAATATTCCATGCAAAACTTTGACCAAGAATGTCTTTAACATTAATAACACCACAAATTAATAATAAAGCCACGGCAATAAAACTAACTAAAGTAGCATCAATACCAAATTTAGGACCAATTAACCAAAGCGCTACTGCTAAAATAAAAACTACGGCCATAATTTTTTCAGCTAAGGTCATTTTGCCTAGTTCTTTTAACTTATTATCTGCCCAAGCATGCGCATTAGGAGTTTCTTTGATTTTGGGCGGATAAATTTTATACAAAATAAACGGGATAACCAATAAAGAAATGATTCCTGGTACAATTGCTGCTAAGAACCACTGCATCCAAGAAATTTCAATATTTTGCGTCTTCGCAATTCCTAAAGCTACCATGTTTCCAGCCAATCCAGTCAAAAACATCGTTGACGTAACAATATTAACTTCATATTCATTAAAAACCAAGTAAGATCCCATATCTGCTTGGGTTCCCTTTTTAGGATCTGATCCCATCTCTTTAGAAAGGTTGTCAATAATTGGATACATAATACCATTGACTCTAGCATTATTACTTGGAATTCCAATGGCGAGCACTGTTTCAACCATGGATAAGGCATAAGCCAAACCTAATGTTCGCTTACCAAAAGTTTTAACAAAGAAATAAGCAATTCTTTTTCCTAAACCTGATTTAATAAAACCAGCTGCCATGAACATACACATTGCTACCATCCATGCAGTTGAATTTCCAAAGCCAGCAGTGACTTCTTCCATTTTAAAAATGCCGGTTAAGGTAGCAATTACAATAGCAATAATTGTAGTAGCCATCATAGGCAATGGCTTAGTGATACACGCCACAATCGTTGCAATAAAAATTGCAAACAAGTGCCATGCCTGAATATTAATAGCTGTTGGTCTGATAGGCGTTAAAAGCCATAACCCTAAGCCTAATACAAGTGGTAAAATCCACTTTTTCCATTCAAATTTATCTAACATTTTCTCTACTTTCTATTTAAAATTAGCGTATTATCAAGTATAAATTAATGCTTTTGAATATTATTAATTGCTTGCTTAACTGCCTCTTTAAAGGCAGCACTAGTCGTACTTGCGCCACTGACTACATCAACATCAGTTGTTTGCTTCTCTAGCATTTCCTTAGTCAATACTGGAATCGCTTTACCACCCAGCGAAGGTGTTTCTTTCTGTTGCAAAGTTTCAATCTGGGTCAGCTGCTTACCATTAGCTGTAACTCTAACCACTATTGGTACATCATTAATCCCGTTTTCACTAATACCAATGCCTTGATTTTCGCCAGCTTCATAATCAGTTGCCAAAGCATGGGCGTCGGATTTGAGCTCAGGATTTGCTGAAGCGCCAGTAACCACATCAACTGCAGGTAGCTTACGCTTTACTAAAGCAGCATTTTCACCAGCAATCTTGCCTGAAATTAACAAATCCGCAATGCTATTTGCACCAACATACTTGGTCGCAAATATGTCGCCAAGTTCACCAGCTTCATATAAGTGTGGTATTACGTTATTTTGCAAGTCAAGCACTTCACATTTTTCATTTCGCCGTGCTCCACCATGAGTATGTAAAATATTATGTCTAATTGGAATTGCATAATATGGTCCTGCACCAAAGGCACGCATCGTTTCAAGCTTGCGATTGAGGAACATATCACGTTTTTGTTTTTCAACCAGATAATTAAAATCGGCAACTGCTTCAGTTAGTTTAGGGGCAGCAATCTTTTCCGCTAATTCTGTAAGAGAATCTGCTTTGACTGCATACGAAATTAATTGCTTAATCTGATCGGCTTGAGCTGAATCATCATTGGCTAACTGATGATATTGTTTTTCATCCATTACAATGTGCGGATGATTCTGATTAGGAAGCATAATCCAGTTGCCATGATTATATTTGTAACCATGACGATCTTCTTCGTCTTCACGGTAATAACGAGTACCATCATCACCGGCAACAAAAATGCTCCCATTAAACAAGCTCTTCCAATTAATCATATACGCAAATTTTTCACGTGGCTTACCTTCATTTAAGGAAAAACCATGTGAATCGTAATTAGACATATGCCATAATCTTGCTCCAGCTTCAATTGCTAAATCGATTCCTTTACCCTGATTATAAAGTGTACCGATTGGCGCTAATGATCCTTGGCCCAAAAAAGTCTGCACCATATCTTGGTTATTCTCAAAGCCACCACAAGCTAAAACAACCCCGTTGCGAGCTGCAACATTACGCTTGATCGCGTTGTGTTTAATTTGTACTCCTAAAATAGTCTTAGTTTCTGGATCCTGAATTAAATGCTCTGCTGGACTTGAGAACCAAATATCTATTTGATCAAGACGTTCATATACTTTTTTACGTAATAATTTCCAGAATCCACCATTATACATTCCTGTAGTCATACTTTGTGAACGCATAGTTTCAGCGTGATTATATTCAGGATATTCACCTTTAGGTCGGCGTCCTGTATATTGAGCTTCAATATCAAAGTATTTTTTAGCATATTCCTTCATTTGCAAAACATTGTTTACAAAAGTATCCAAGTCTTTAGGATCATACTTAAAAGGATAATAAGTTTGCTTATAATATTCGCGCAAGTCATTGAAGTTATCACTCCATGCAAAAGCCCCGCCTGCATAACGGGTATTGCCTCCTTCATGACCTTCTGGAGCCGCATCAATTAATAGAACTTTAGCCTTATTATCAGCAGCAAATCTTGCAGCTCCAGCCCCAGCTCCACCAAAACCTACGACAATTACATCATAGACTGCATCCCATTTTTGAGTTGAATCGTAGATCAAATTAATTACCATCACTTTCTTAAGAAATATTTACTACATGCAATATAATCTGTATTTTAAATTTAGTCTAATTAAATTTTTTCTCCAAAAAGGGCAGACAACATGAGCTATATACTACTCTATCTAGTGTTCTTGCATTTTTATTTAAAATTTAATATAATTTAAACAGATAAATTTATAAATTTTTTTTATTTAATTTAAGGTAAGCATATGAATGAAAAAGACTTATTATATTTTTGTAAACTTGTTGAAACAGGAAATTATACAGCAACTGCTTCTTTTTTTGATGTAACCCAACCAACGATTTCAATGGCCGTAAAACGATTAGCTGAAAAATTTGATGATCCTTTGATCATACAAAAAAATCGTAAAAGTAAAATAATGTTAACTGACGCTGGCGATTTACTATACCAAAAAGCTAAAATTTTACTTCAAGATATTGCTAGTATCAATTATGACGTTAAGCATGCCAGCGATAAAAAAATACGTTTAGCCTTTTCTGGCGAAGCCGGTAGTTTATATATAGCAGACATTGTCCAACAATTTCATCAAGCAAACATTACTAATTTAATCGAAACTCATATTGAACGCTCTGCAGATGCTTTTGCAGACTTAACAAATGGGAATGTTGATGTAGCAATTTACTCTTGGATGGTACCCATTAATGATCCGGAATATTTTATTCATAACTTACAAAAAACAGAATTAGTAATAATCACTGGTACAAACGATCAATGGAAGGATGCACACGAGATCAGTGCTAAAGACCTGCGTAATCGTAAATTTATTGCGCGAGCACGCGGTTTTTTAACTCGTGAATGTCTTGAAGAGGAAGCAAAATTAGGTGATTTTACACCTAATATTATTTACACTGCACCGACAATGAAATTAATGATTGATTTGGTTAAACGAAATGTAGGTATTGCCTTGGCGATGGAAAGTAGTATTCAGGATGAACAAGGAATTCATATTATCCACCTACGACCTGGCCAAAAACTTTGGGCTTATATGCAAATCGCAATGCGTAAAAGTTTTGTTCCTAATAAATATCAACGTCAAGGAATTGAAATTTTACGTAATTTTGATCCTAAAAAGTAAAAAAGGTAGTAAAACATAAATGGTTTACTACCCTTTTTACTATAATAAATATTTATTCAGCTAAAACTTCTGCACTTTTTGGATCCAAATCAGCCCATTTAATAAATTGCTTTTCTGATATACCAACAAGTTTAATTCCCTTGACTTTCTTAGTTGAAAATACTACTACTTTTTTGCCTTTTTTTATATAATAACGTGAATCCCTTACTCCTTTTGCATTATAGACAAAAGCATTTCGCTTAACTCTGTATCTAACCGCCTTTAAAATTTTCACATTAGCTGGTTTGATAAATTGATTCTCTTTATTATTAAAGCCAATTAGGGATTTGCCATTTACAGTAGTAAAACTACTAATACCAACAATTAAACCTTTTTTCAACTTTTTATTCTTTACTCTTTTACCGTGCTTATCATAAACATAAGAATTTCGAGTTAATCTAACCGTTTTACCCATTAAAGCAATAGCATTACCATTAGGCTTTTCTGTAGATTTCGGAGTCTCAGTAGCTGTTTTATTACTACTATTATCAGTTTTATTCGCATCCGTCACTGGTGTCTTAGAAGAATTACTTGCTTCTAATTCTGTTTTACCTGCCACTGGACTATTCGCCTCAGCTGCTGATACTGGTATACTAGCACTTAAGCCAATAAGGGCAGATGCTACACCGACAAAACTAATTAATATTTTTTTATTCATACTTAAACCTCGTTAACATTTTAAATTGAACTAAACATATTATACAACTTTCTTTTTATAATAACTTGAAATATGAATAAATAAGTCTCATCTTTTAAATATTGTCAATTTCTCTTGAAAGAGGATAATAATGAAACAAAAATTTACCGAAACAATTGAAATTTTAGTTACAATTGATCAAAATTATGTACATCCATTAGAAGTTATGCTCTACTCTTTAAAATTAAATAATCCAGATAGTGAATTTTGCGTATGGCTACTGTATATTAACCTTGAGGCACGGACTTTAAAGCAACTTGAAATTTTTAGTAAAAAAATAGGCATAGAACTACGACCATTAACAATTAATAAAAAGATTGATTTTTCAAAATCATTGCTTAACTTCAATGATTACCCGCAAGAAATGTATTTTCGGCTTCTAGCAGGGCAAATTCTACCTGCCAGTTTGCATCGAATTATCTATTTAGATCCAGATATCCTAATCATTAATTCAATTAAGCCCTTATGGCACATTAACTTAAATAAAAAAATATTTGCTGCAGCAGTTCATGAGGGCTTAACAGACATTATGAGTTCCATCAATAGTATTAGACTGGGAACAAAGAATAGCTATTTTAATTCTGGTGTTATGGTAATGGACTTAGATAAAATGAGAGAAAAAATCAGTTTAAGTGCTATATCTTCTACAATCAAAAAATATCATAATATTTTAATTTTACCAGATCAAGATATTTTAAATTATCTATACGGGCAAAATATCTTAAAAATTCCAGAAATTAATTGGAACTATGATGCACGTGCGTATTCAGTTTATTTAGCAAAAAGTGCGGGCAAGATAAATACCGAATGGGTGATGGCAAACACTTCAATCTTACATTTTTGTGGTAAACCCAAGCCTTGGCAAAAAGAGAATCATACACATTTCAAAGTACTTTATCTTAATTATCAGCAAATGGTTAAAAGAATACTTGCGAACCAAAATAATTATAAGATTTAGCTTTTTTCTATTGAAGGACTAGCTAACTGTGCTAAAATAATAAAAGTTGTCAAAGGGTAAGTGAGACAATGCTTTACAAAGTTTACGTATAGTTTATTGCGAACTTGCTTTGACTAGTAATAAATTTTATAGAAAAGAGAAGGAAATATGGCTTCAATTAATAAATCTGAGCTTACTAAAGAAGTTTCAGCGAAGACAGAACTTAAGCAGAAAGATGCTGAAAAGGTTATCGATGCCTTAATTGAATCAATTAAGGAGAACTTGGCTAAAGGTGAAAAAGTACAAATTATCGGCTTTGGTTCATTTGAAGTTCGTGACCGGGCAGAAAGAAAAGGTAGAAATCCTCAAACAGGTAAGACTTTAACTATTCCAGCAACTAAGGTACCTGCATTTAAGCCTGGTAAGGCATTAAAAGATGCAGTTAAATAAGATTTATAAAAAAAGCAGCGATTTTAGTCGCTGTTTTTTTTATAAATCTTATCTATTTTGATGATTTAATTTCTTGGCAAAAAAGTCACCTACCACTTGTACAATAAAAATCATAATTACTATTAGTACAGTAGCTATAAATGTGACATCATTATCATAACGAGTATAGCCATAAGAAATAGCTGTATTGCCAATTCCACCTGCGCCAATTGCTCCAGCCATCGCCGTTAACCCAATTAGACTAATGATTGTTACAGTTGATACTCGAATTAATTCTGAGCGTGCTTCTTTCAAATAAACAGTAAAAATGATATCCCAAATAGTTGCCCCAAGACTTTGAGCAGCTTCAATTTTACCATGGCTGACACTTTCTAATGCTACTTGTACTTGACGAGCATAAAAAGGAAAAACACCCAAAGTTAAAGGGACAAGAGCTGCTCTAATTCCAATCTTGGTTCCTACGATTTTCTCAGTAACTGGCTCAATAAAGGCAAGTAAAATGATAAATGGGACTGCACGAAATATTGATACCACTTTATCACAAAAATTAAACCAAAAATGGTTAGGCCGGATACCGTTACTATTAGTTAATACCAAGACAATACCAAAAATGATGCCTAAAAGTCCCCCAAAAATAGCCGACCAAAAAGTCATATAAAGTGTTTGACCAATGCTAGTCCCCCAGCCAGTATCACCTAACCAGCCTAAATTTACAACATTTGGAAAAATCTTGCTGAACCAACTAACCATACAAATTCCCCTTCTCATCTAATCTAGTAACTGTTACATTTGCTTCTTTAAGAAATTTAAGCGTTGCTTCTTGCTTAGTTGGATTACCTTTAACTAAAACCAGCAATGTGCCAATTGGTTCCCCATCAAGAAGTTCTACGTTACCATATAACATGCTGGCTTCAACGCCTATTTCGCGATATAGGTCAATCACGATTGTTTTAGTAACGTTAGCCATACTATAGACAAGTTGATATATTACTTCATTATCTTTCAACTCAGCTAATTTTAAGGACTTCAAGGTATTAATTACTGCACCTGAACCGCCGACAAAACTTTTTGCCAAGTCAGATTGTGGCCTAAGCACTATATCATGCAGATTCCCTTGCTCAACAATTTCACCCAACTGCATTAATGCGACTTGATCACAAATTTGTTTTACTGCTGCCATTTCATGGGTAATCAGCACAATCGTTAAATTTAATTCTTGTTGCAATTTTTTTAATAAAGACAAAATTTGTTGAGTATTTTGAGGATCAAGCGCACTAGTAGCTTCATCTGAAATCAAAATATCGGGTTCATTAGCTAGCGCCCTTGCAATAGCTACACGTTGTTGTTGACCACCTGAGAGCTGAATCGGATAAAAATTTGCTTTATCTTTTAAATCAACTAATTCTAATAGTTGTAGTGCTTTGGCGTTAATCTCTTTTTCTTTCAGTCCAGAGTGTTTTAAGGCAAAAGCCACATTTTCAATAACTGTAATTTCATTTAATAAATTAAAGTTTTGGAAAATCATGCCGATTTTTCTACGAGCAATTTGTAAATTTTTATTAGTAATAATTTGCTGACCATCTTTGATAAATTCTGTACCATTAACTTTAATTGTACCCGCTGTTGGCTTTTGTAATAGGTTAATTGTTCTTACCAGAGTTGATTTACCCGCTCCAGAAAAGCCAACAATGCCAAAAATTGTCCCCTTTTCGATTGATAAATTAACATCATGAACAGCATGAACCGTTTTATCAGTATGATTAGCAAAATCGACATTTACATGTTTTAATTCAATAATTGCCATTAAATTTATCCCCGTTTATTAAAACTTAACATCCCAAGCTGGTATTGTTGCATCACCGTAATATTTTTTAATTAATGCTTTAGTTTCAGCAGTTTGATAAGCCTTAACTACCGCTTGATAATCTTTATTATTTTCTTCTCCTTTACGTGTGCAGATGATATTAACCCATTGCAAGGAATCCTTATTTACTGGTTCAACAAAAATAGTTTCCTTTTTACCAAGACCGGCTGGACGAGCAAAGTCATTATTAACAACTGCTGCATCTACGGAACTAACTACTCGACCACATTGATCAGCGCTGACTTCCTTGATTTTTAGCTTCTTAGGATTTTTAACAATATCAGCAATTGTAACCAGGGCCTTGCCTGGACGTAATTTAATGAAACCAGCATTTTTTAAAACAAACAAAGCACGAGATTCATTAGTTGCATCATTAGGAACCGCAATTGTTGCACCACTAGGCAACTGACTTAATTGGTGATACTTTTTTGAATATAGTCTAATTGGATTAATTTCAGTTCTACCAATTGCAACCACACCGTTATGATTTGCCTTATTCCATGCCTTTAAAAAAGCATAATGTTGGAAAGCATTTAAATCAATATCGCCATCCTTAACTGCACTATTGGGTTGATTATAATCAGTGAAACTTTTAATTTTAATAGTTACACCATACTTTTTCTTTGCTAAAGCAGCTGCATGATCCCAAATGTCCTGCTTAGCTTTAGTCGAACTTACAATTCCAACTGTAACTACATGACTTTTTTTATTGTTAGTAGTCTTATTTTGACTAAAACTAAACCAACCAGCAATACCGATTATTGCTATAGCAATTAATCCAATGATAATATTTTTATTTTTTTTTGTCATTTTACAACCTCCAAAATTAAACAAGCAAAAAAGCACTCGTCCTTAGCAAAAGGACGAGTGCTTCGCGTTACCACCTTAATTTCATTTATTACTCACGTAATAAACCTCATTAGCTATCAAACAATAGCTTGCAAATTTAACGGACGCAACTCCGCTACTAGCTAAATATCACTAATAGACATCATTTCAAGCCCATGTTCACTAACTTTTACTAACTGAGTTTCACCATATCCCCAGCTCTCTTTATTAGTAAAAAGTATAGCTACTCTGCTTTTCAAGATGTATTAATATTTAATTGTTTATTAATTTAGCACTTAAAATTAATCTTGTCAACTGAATTTTAATTTTATTTTTAACGATTAGCAATAATAATTTATAGTTAAGATCTAACTTTACAGATTAAAGAATTAGCGTCTTAATTTTTTATGCTTTAACCAGAAAATACTAACTACAGATAATAACAATGTCCCTCCTAAAGAAAGCACCGCTATATTTTCACGTTTTTTTGCTCGAGTTTTAGGTGATAACTCATTTATAGTATCTTTTGATTTATTATTTAGTTTTGGTTTAGTTACTTCATCTTTTATTGCATCATTAATTTTTTTACTGTAGACATAAGCAACAGACTGCGGAATTTTAGTAAAGTAACCATAAACTGAACCTTTAATCTCTTTCAAAGTATAACCAGGAATTGTCTTTGCTAGGGTGTGATACTCATCACCAATTTTTCCCTTTAAAACTTCGTCAGCTACAATTTTTGCCCCAATTTCATCTACAAATTGAATAAAAACCTGTGCTTTAGTATAGACAAAAGTAATAACTTTATTTTTTCTATCCGTAAATCGATCACTTGTCTCGCCGATTATATTTTTAATCACATAGCTTGAAATGTTAATACTTGAAACGTCAGTATATTGTTCATCGATTAAACCCATTCTAACATGATTGGGCGCCAAAACATTGCCATCCTCATCTCGGTATTGAGTCGTCACAATACCAAAACGAATATAGGTATCGGTATCTTGTCCTACCTGATATTTGGTCGACATTTCGCATGGATACCAAATATTAGAGCCCTTTGCATCTGTGATGGTTCCTCCATCCAAATTGACCCATCTACTATCTACTGGTTGGCCATAATTTACTCCTTCCCGATATAGCCAGCCATCCATATTTGAATTTTTTAAATCACAATTATTATTTAATTTTAAAATTTTCAGTTTGGTCATACCTGATAGCATTGCAAATGTACTTTGATCATCGGAACCAATTGGCGCTTGATTAAATCGTGGTATGCTTCTCATATCAAAATGGCTTAAATCCAGTTTTTTAATATTTGCACAACCAGAAAACATTTCACCCATATCGGTTACTTTAGCTGTGTTAAATTTTTCTATGTTTAAACTAGTCAAATTATAACAATTGCCAAACATCCCATGCATATTAGTGACATTTGACGTATCAAAGTTACTTACGTCTATAGTTTTTAAATTACAGCAATAATTGAATAGCCCACTCATATTTGTAACTTCAGTAGTGTCGATATTTGCTAAACCATCAATCAGAGTCAATTTTTTTAAATAGCTGAACATGTATTCAGCAGAACCAATTATTTTTAGCTTTCCAATTATTTTGATTTGTTTAACATTATTTTGACCAGTAGCACCAAAAATTGAATAAATTTGCTTTGGATTATTTAAAATTGTAGGAGAGACTTCTGTACCACCTGGAATTGTTAAAACTTTTGAAACATCATTATAAAAAACTGGTATTTCATTCCAAACGTAATTAAAAATTAAACGTTTTGCTTTCGAAGCTTTTACAAAAAGATTAGTCTGTTTTGTTGCTTTTTTAAAATTTAAATCACTTTGTTTACAGTTCATATTATCAGTCATATCAGTACAGTTAGTTATATTCTCTGAAAAGTTTTTTATACTTGATTAGCACTCATCTGATTAAATTATTTACATTGCTATTATTAGTTTAAATATCTTCACAATGATATTATCAACTTTGACTATCTTACTTTTGTTAAAATAAGTTCGTCTACTTGTGCAGTAATTAAGTTACGTATGTTATTAAATTATCGCTTTTTTAAAACAAATAGTCAACTTAAATAGCAATCAAACTAGTAAAATAGTCCCTTGACTTACAATAGTAACGCTAGTTTTAATTAAAAATAAAATACATGTACTAATATTGGTTAGTATTACCATTAATCTATTAATTCAAAACATGTTTTTTTAAAAATAATCTTGCTATAGTAGTTATAGATATAATTATGAGGAGAAATAGAAATATGTCAAAAAAAGCTGATAAATTTGCAGAAGAAAAATTCAATAAACTAAAAAAAACTGAGGCCGATTTAGTACGTGATTTGCAAACCGTAATTAGTCATCCTGAAGAAGAAAATAAACTTAGTAAGCAAATTTTTCAAAATCATCAAACTTGGCTTAAAATTATTATGCCAAATTATTCTCCGGAAATTCATCTAAGTATTGTTAATAGTTATCAGTGTGATAAACGTTATCGTTCGTACTATGATGATAAAGCTGGTAAGGGAGCAACCAAAATTTTAATCAAAAGTGTCAAAAAATATTTAACTAAATAAAGGCAGTCCCATTATTAAGGGACTGCCTTTTAAGATAACTATCGTTTCACGCAAAAAATATTTTCAACACACTAGTGGTTTTCTTAGTGTCATTTACTTCTCTTAAAAAATTTTTATTCTTTTTAAATTATAAAATTGAAGTAGCAGACTATTTTACTTATGATTCTTCGATTAGCTAATTTTTAATGGAACCAATGAGTATGCTTATCAGTAAACGCTAATAAATCATTACTCAAATACAAAATGTAAGTAAAAAATAAAGTTAAATTAGCATCTCCTTGAAAAGCCGTTACTCCCCAAAGAACAACGGATAAGATACCCTGAATTGTCCAAAAGTAATACTGCTCCCGAAACCGCAAGGTACACAAAAGTGAACCAGTTAAACCAATTGCACCTGCAACTGCATCAATTAAAGGTCTAGGACTAATAAAAACTTTTGTATCCATTAAATATAGCAATCCAGTAGTTACAACAAAAAAGAAAAACGTTAACAGCCATTTAGAAGCATTCAATCCGCGAATATGTTTTGCGGCATCTTTATTCCAAGCTGGCAATAATAAGACTGGCAAATCTAACAGAAAAATATATGATGCTTGCAAAACAATGTTGGCATAATTTTTAGCTGTAATTGATATTATGATGTAAATAATTGAAGATAGTAATCCTAATACCCCGTTGATTGCTTTAGCATTAGTGATTGCTAACGTACAAGTAAAACCCATAATTGCCGCGATCATTGTTACAAATGTAATTAAATTAATTGGAGCAGAGATTGTTGTGCCAATAATCACACCAATTCCGAGCATTAAGAGCATATAAGTTTTAAAACTCCAACCTTGCATTTGGTTAATGTACCAATTTATTTTAAATACATTTGTATTTGGTTCAAATTTCATGTATTATCCTACCTTTTCTTAAAAGTCATTGGTTAAAAAACACGTTCTCAATCATAACATTCTTGAACAGATAGAAACAAGAGTTTAACCAAAAGTTAATAACAAATAGAGCTATAAACTATAACTAATTGAACAATAAAAAGCTTATAGTTTTAAAAGCAATTTACGTGTAATCACCTAGCTAAATAAAATGGCGGACAAGAGCTTAAATGGTTTTCTAGTACTTTTTTTATATATTTGAACTAAAAAAGTTCGCTATGGGACACAACGGACTCTTATTAGTACTCAATATTATACAGTTATACGCCAAATTTACGAATCAATTAAGTTTTATCCTCATCCTCCAAAAAGTGACATTATTCCTACCCCAAATCTTCGTTTTCCAGGAAATTTGGGGTCAAGTAATAACCGATAAATTTTTTTACCACCATCAGATAATTCTTCACGAATTGCCAACGGAGTTAATGCATTTTGAAGAGAACTTACTATAGCAGAAAGATATTTTTTTCTTTTCCAAGTATCTTTTGGCTAAAAGAAAAATTCTCTTTTCTTTTGCTGAAATAGGTTCCTGAAGACACGCATTAATTTCAGCTAACAATACAGTTTTCGGTTTCTCTCGTTTCACTAGTAGTACCTCTTGATTTTAATGACTATATCTATTACTGCCAAATCCAAACCCGCTACCTAGAGCATCTTGCCATCCTTGTGCTATAACATGACCAACAGTTTCCCATGGAGTTCTAGTGACAACGTACTGATAGTATCCGTGATTGCTTTGCATTAAGTAGCTATTAGAACCCGTAGTTGTATCTACTACATGCCATTTTTCTTTTGCTTTTGGGTAATATCCTGTATTTGTTACATTTGCCGCACGTAATAGATTAACGTATTCATCAGGTTCCTGTGCAGCCTTAATAGTTTGTTTTGTTTCAACCTGGTTGTCAGATACTTGTACAACTGGTGTTGTGGCTGCTACAACGATTTGTGGTTCTGTTGCAGTAAAAATTCCTGCCGCAGCGATTATACTTGATACTTAAAAAATTTTCTATTCATTTTTGAATCATCAGAAATCCATTGCAATATTTCAAAATATTGTACTGTGAATTTTATTAAAAGTAAATGCAACAATTTATTTTCATTTAATAAATATTAGATAGAAATGTACTCCGGATTTTATTTAAGCACAATAGAATACGCTCTATTGGACTAACTACTTTAAGAGATAGTAGAAAAAAGCTATAAATTTACTTTTTCTTTTAGATTCAATATGAAATTAAGCATGCGTGAATTCAATTTTTACTTTTCTATTGGCCGCTTGAGCAATTTCGCTTAGCAACATAGTGAAAGCGTTAAACGAGCCATTTTCAATTCTTGCAATTGTTGATTGCGGCTTGTTTACCAGATTAGCAAATTCCCTTTGCGTTAAGCCCAGATGCTCTAATCTCGGTATGATCAACGCCGTATTCCCGCTCTAAACTAGCTAAAGTTTCTTGGGGAGACAAGTATTTACTGCAAATTTCAATTTTGTAATCACTTGAATATTTAGTCATTAAAAAAGTGCTCCTAATAGTCAGATTAATGTCTAACTATTATGGAGCACTTCAATTTCGGGGGTCATATCGCTTTAGTGACCTGATACTCAAGCAAAACTTTACCAAATTCTATCAACTATATTTAATAAAGAGTCGATAAAGCTGCTACTAATCTAAATGATATATTGATTACTGCTGCGCTAATTTGAGATATTTTCTTTTAATTTACCATCGGTTAATAGCCATTGTTTATATCCTAAATCTTGTGCTTGCCGACTATTAATATGATAGGAAATCATAATCACTGTTTTATCAATGTTTGCAAGCAAATTATCTATTTGAACGGCATTTTGAGGATCTAAATTTGCATCAATTTCGTCCGCCAAGATAATTTGCCTATCAAAAACTAGAGCACGAGCAATCTCTAGGCGAGCACGTTGACCTCCCGATAAATTATTACCACCATCTTTACAAACATAATCTAATGGTTTACTGCCAAGTTCTTTATCTAAATTGACCTCTTTTAGACATGATTCTAAAATCTGATCTGAAAATCTCAGTCCTAAGCCTAAATTGTAGCGAATAGTATCATTGAAAATATATGGATCTTGTTGAATTAGAGCAAAATCATTTGGATCAAGAGCTGTTTCTCCATCTTTAGTAGTATAAATTATTTTGCCTTTTGACGGCTTAAGTGAACCCATCAATAAATTGAAAACGGTACTCTTACCAATACCCGAGGCGCCTGCTAACAAAATTTTATCGTTTTGATTAATTGTGATCATAGCATTTTTTAGAATTATCTTGTTACCAAAAGAGAAGGTAATATCGTTACTGTATATCTTTTTTAAAATTGGTGAAGTATTAGTATTGATTTCAAATTTTTCATCAAATTGATCAATTTCACTTGCAAGTGTTTGTTCAATTGTCTTTCTAATCATTTTGGTTGTTTTTATAGAAGCAAAGTCATTTATAGCTTCTCTTAAAGGCTGCATTACCTGACTGCTTGCTAAATAAATAGATAGAATGATTGAAATCGTAACGGGTTTGCCAGTGTTCATTAAGAAAAATCCTAGAGCAACTGGTACGAATAGAGCAATTATGGACCATATCCAAGATATTAATTGAACATCTATTCTAGAGTTATTCATTTTCTGATGAGACCGCTCTGTTACAGAGAGCTGTTGCTTAATTTTTTTGAAAGCTGGAGCAAATGCACAATAACGCAGTACGGTATCCCGACCACCCATTAAATCACGTATTTGTTCAACAAAATCGCTATTATTATTCGACCATTTGGCTGAACGTCGTAACAAGACAGGCTGAAAAATATTTGGGATAAATATTTGGGGTATAGCAAAAATAATAAAGACTGTTCCTAGTAAAAGATTAAGCTTCAGTACAAAAAATGTCGAAAATGCAGCCATACAAAAATCAGAAACAATTTGAATAAGTAAGTTAAAATAATTAGTTTCGATTAATTTGAAATCATTAATTAGTGTAGAAATCTCTTTATTAGTATTAACCTTTTTAAAAGTTGCCTTCTTAATATATTCGGATTTAAGGTTTGTATTGAGTAAATAAATGATTTTGTTTTGTATCTTCGAAAACAGCCAAATCCAGAATATAACTGTACGCTTCGTTTAAGTTAATAATCTCCAGCGTTTCCCTAATGGTTTTCCCATGAATAGTTGCACCGAGCCCGCCGTTAAGAATCTCGGCAGTTTCGGCTTCGGTCATTGTGTTGCCCTCAATTGCAGCAGAAGACCAGACGTGTTCAATTCTGATATTTTGCTCGAGTTGCTTAACTTCAAGCGGGGATAAAGGTCTGTAAGTATCCATCTTGTTTTTTAGGTTTGTAATTGCGGCTAATTTTCCCCCGTATTCCATTGTGATACCTTCTTAATTAAATTAATATTTTGGGCCAACTAAAGCTCAAGTCCATCGTTGCCCAGTTCCTGCTGCTCTTTTTCCTGTTGTTCAGCGTATTTTTTGGCAAGTTCAGCTTGGCTATCATGTGTTTGTCTACCATGCTCTCCTTCACCCTGTTTGCTCCATGCAGCTGCTTTGAGCATTTTTTTGAATTCGGCAATAGTTTCTTTTTCTTCATTAGCGGATAATTCCTGACTTTTATGTTCCGCCCGCGCCTGCAAGTTTGGCTCCATACCAGAAATACCATTTTGATACGTCCAGTCCTTAAGGTCGGTCATGTCATTTGAAAAGTAATAATCAGCCAGCTTTTTCTGCCATGTGGGCATTTGTCAAGCGGCACATTAATCATACCGGCTCCGTTATCAATCATTATCTTGTTAGCCGCAATTGTGGCGGTCCGCTTGTTGCCATCGTAGAACATTTGTTGGCGCATATTGTGATACATCAGGGTTAGTGCCTTATCGGTAGCAGTATGATTACTGGCTAACAGCTGCTTTAAATACTCCTGTTCTTGGCCCTCTTCAATCATAGGTGGTTCAAACTCACCTCGGTAAGTTTCCACCCCGCATGATCCATTACGCAAATATCCTGGAAAGGCCGCCGTATCGCGTGCAACAATCTTATTAATCTTCTTTTTAAAGTTTAAGTCTAGGGGCTTTTTTTCATTGATGGCAAACTGCCAGCCACGCTTAAGTTGAACAATAATATTAATATCATCGATTGGAAGGCCGTCAACACCCAGGCCATCAATGATTGTCTGGGTTTGCGGCATGGTGGTAGTCAGGCCTTCAAAGCGTGAGTTAGTGAAGACCAATTTGGTTAGATTGGTTTTGGCAAAGCGTCTATTTTCTTCAGGCGTTAGCCTAAATTTGTCTTCATACTTCAATTGATTTATCCTGCTTTTTAATCTAATTCAAGGCCTTCATCTTAATCTAACGCCTGTTGTTCTTTGCCATACCTATTAGCTAATATAGTAAAAGCATTCTCTCGGCTAGGCATATTTTGAATCTTAATTAATTGCGCAATTCGTCCCACATCAGCGTCTATTTGCGCTTGGATCATCTCTTCATTTTTTCGTGGGTAGTCAATCACTTGGCCATGGTTTGCTGCATAGGCAGAAAGAAAAACTTTACAGCTCCGACCGTTGCCCTCTCTAAACGGGTGCATAAAATTGATTTCATCTAATAGTTTAGTGTAATCCTCAGCTGCTAAAGCCCTCTTTTCGGGCTGATTATGCATGATGCTATTAATATTGGTTTCCGCATACCCAAATCTTGAATGGTCAAAAAAATCATAACCGTTTTTTTGGAAATTACCCGGTCGGTATTTTCCGGCCCAATCATATAAACGGCCAAACATGATTTTATGAACCTTTTTTATATCCTGAATATTTTTAATTTGGGGCTTGGAGTGGAGAAAAATTGCTGCTCTGCGCGTTGCTTGAAGATATTCTACTTGTTCAAGCTTTTGCTGATCCCGAATATGATATTTGTTTTTCAAAACGCCGTTAGGGTACAGCGTATCTTGTATCCAGTCACTCATTGTTACTATCCCAAATTGCAGCAATTTCCTTAACTTCTTCTGGATCAGGATTTACAACTCCGTCCAGAACGGCTTGAATATCCTCCTTAGTGGGGTTCCAGCCCTCTAAATGACTAGCTTCTACTACTCCCCGGATTTCAAAATACATTTCTTTATCTGGTATAAAGACGCCCTGAATGGTCTGCGCGTCATCATCAATTTCTAAATTATATGATTGTGGTTTTAACATGTTTAATAAATCACCCGCTCTTTTATCTAAACCGACCGCAAAGGCGTCAAGAATTCTGATTGACCAAGCTTCAATAGGCCTAGCAATTGCTTTTCTTAGTGTACTTTCTGAAACGTGACTCTTTTCGGCAACTTCCCTTACCGAAACGTGTTTATTATTCAGTAGTTTTGTAATTGTTGCGCTCATTTTAAAATGCTCATTTCTAAAATTATTTCCTAAATATATTATACCATATTTGGAAATATTTATTCCATTTATGGAAGTGTCTTAATGCGAAGCGTATATCTGTTAAAGTTCTAGACCTTCATCTTGAATTATGTCTTGCTGTTTAGCGTACATAGCTGCCAACTGCTTTTGGGTCATTGGTTCTTGTTCTAATCGACAACTTTTGCCCCAATAAATAATTGCATATTGCTACAATATCGTAGCTATTTTTCTCAGAACAACAGAGAATTAAATTAATGAAACTGCTAAAATTGCCTAAAGTTTCGGTAAAATGTCTCAAAATAGAGCATTTTTTAGCCAAGCAAAAAACCTAACTGTTGTTAGGTTTCAATCGTTGATATTCTGTTTATACAATAAATGTTAATACTTAGCCTACATGTCCACCAAAAATTGTTGCTAATCCTATGCCCAACCCCTTGTCTGCAGGGAATTGTGGATCAAGTAATAATCGATAAATCTTTCTTCCGTTATCTGATAACTCTTGTCGAATAGCAAGAGGAGTTAGTTCCATTTTGAGAGAATTAACTATAGCAGGAAAATATTCTTTTTTTTCTAAACGCTTTTTTATATTAAGAAATATTTTTCTTTCTTTTGTCGTAATGATGCCTTGTAAACAATAATTTATTTCATTAAATAAAATAGTTTCACTTTTTTCTTTGTTCATATAAAACCACTTTCATCAGTTATGCCCGAATCCAAAGCCCTTACTCATAGCATCTCCCCAACCTTGTTTCATTACATGTAAAACTGTTTGTGTGGGAGATCTAGTTACAACGTATCTATAATCCCTTTATTGCTTTGCATTAAGTATCCATTAGAACCAGTAGTTGTATCTATTACGCGCCATTTTTCTTTTTCTTTTGGAAAATATCCTGTACTTGCTGTATGTGCCATCGAGCGTAATAATGGGTAACGGCTTCATCAGGAACTTGTCCAGCTTTAATATCCTGTTTTACTTTAACTTCTCTATTAGAAGCTTGTGCTGTGTTTATAGCAGCCTGTTTTGCTTCTGCTCCTTTATTAGAGGCTTGTACTGTGTTATCAGTAACTTTTTCACTATTGGCAGATTCAACAGAATCGGCAGCTACAGTTTGCGTTTTAGCGGCAGTGAGGAAAACTGCTGATAACATCATACTTGACATTAAAGTAATAACTTTTCTTTTTTCCATTTTATTAACTTCCAATAATGTAGTATGTCCAATATTATGATATGTATCGAATTAAAAGTCAATATTTTTTTAATTTAATTATTATAAATATAAAATATTGGTACAGGCAAGGCAAAGTTAAACAAAATAGATTAAAGCTCTAACTCTTCTTCTTTCTCTTGTCCTCCTTTATATTGATTATATATTGTTGTCAATTCTAGTTGAGAAAGTGGTTGTGATGTCGTATGCTTCTCAATATTCTTTTCAATTTCCTGCTCTTCGATGAAATTGATCATGCAACGGCAGCCTTAGTGGTATTTGAAAGAATTTTTGCTTGCATTTCTGGATTTAATTGGTCAAGCTTTTTCCCGTTGTCTGTCTAGCCAGCAATGTAGTCTACAGTGTACTCCCGATTATCAATGCCATAGTTTTGGGCCACTAAATAAGAAGTCATTTGAGCTTGTAGCTCTTGTAGTGGCCGTGATAAATCTTTGGTTTTAGAACCAGACAGGCTGTGCAATTGTGCATGCCCTAATTCGTGCATTAGAGTCGTCGTCATTTCATTCCCAGTATTGCTAGGATTGAGGTATATTTCCTTTTTTGACGGCACGGTAACCCCCCTTTGCAATTCCAAAAGTATTACTGTAGTCGGCTTCAGGCAGAGTTCTATTAACTGAATACCCTAATTTTTGAGCAAATTTATCCAGCTGCTGATCAAGTTTAGTCTTATCAATCGGATTATTAATGTCAAAGTCTAAATGCCGGTTAGGATACATTTCTGGATATTTTTCTTTGGGCATATTGGTCTGAGTAACGTCAAATACGTTACCATGAACAAATCTAAGCTCCTTATAGACGAAAATTTGTCCCTTTTTAATTTTGCTTTTTTCTGCGGCTGTCGCATATTTAACGGGCACCTTGCTTTTATTGCGCATAAAAGTTTTGGACTCAAAGGGAACGAGAACTTTGATTCCTCTTTTGACTGCATATCCCAAATCCTCAATTTTTTTAAAGCTTGCTACAGCTACAACTGCAGGTCTTTGACTATTAATTAGTAAGCGATTTTTCATTGAATAATGCGGGAAATTATTTAAAAAATCAACCAATTCTATAAATTTTTCTGGAGAAGTAAAATATTTCTGTACATCTTTCATTAAATCAGAAATAGTTGTTTTATCAATTTTTTGCTTTGTCGCTTTGTTTTTCCATTTTTTAATTTCTTTTTTCTAAAAAAAGCACTTAGTTAAACTAAGTGCTTTAATATAAGTTACAAAAAAGGGCATTAAATCTGTCCTTTTAACGATCTAGCCCTCTTGATTTATTAAGTTGTTGCTGTAACAAGGATTGTTGCAGTGAAGTTTGGTGTAGTGCTTGACAATCAGCTTTAATACATTCTTATGCCCATTTGATAGAGCCGTTATATATTTTCCCGCAAACACATAGAACGCTGGCGTCATCTGATAAATTCCTTATTATTTATAATTTCTTTTTGATTTAATTGCAAGTTTCGGTCATAAATTGTGCTCCAAAACTTTGCTTCATCCGGATTGGAAATATTCATTATTTTTTTGTCAAGTTCGCAAATATCCATATTTAAAATGGCTTGATCTAATTGTTCTGGAGTAATCATAAGCTGTTCTCTTTTTTAAAAATATTGTTAATTATATCATGTACTTTTTAAGAATTACTGATTTTATCAAATAATTAAAGTGTGGCAAACATGACCAATAAGTTGTTGATTAGGTGTGTAAAATAGGGATAGGCTAAGTCTTTTGTTTGTGTATATTCGTAAGCTAAAATTATACCACAAATTGTATATACTAAAGTACACCAATCTAGTTTTGGCTCATGACACAAACCAAAGATTATTCCGTTTACTAAAATAACAGTAAAATATTTAAGTTTACTGGTTGTTGAACTGCTTAAAAAAGTTAAAGAAAAATGTTTTTTATTCTATCACTTTAGTCCAAATATTCTCAATTTATGTATCAATATTATATTCAACCTTACTACACAAATTGAAAATATCAAGTAGAAATACACACTCATTGACAACAATTATATTCATTACTAATATCATATATTATAATATACTAAAAATGAAAATAAATATGTACAAAAGAAGGAAACTATGACAACTTTTAGTAAAAGACTAGAAAAAAGACGTTTAGAAAAGGGATGGACAAAAACAAAAACGGCTAAAAGGTTAAAAATAGGCTTGTCAACTTATGCTAATTATGAATATGGGTTAAGGGAACCCGATATAAAAATGCTTACGTTAATAGCAAACTTATTTGATACTTCAACTGATTACCTTTTAGGAAAGACACCTAACTTTGATGATTTTGAAGATGAACTTAACTGGTCTTACTTTGATGTGGGAAATAAGTCTACTCTTGAGACGACAGTGCAGAATGTACATAATTATTTAGATTATTAACCATTGCTGTATATAAATAGCCTTCGTAATTAGTAATGCGTTTACTCGAATCAGTGTCTACTGTACGGATTCGGTTAAAGTAATTACGTAACCACTTTGGCATTTCATCGGTTAAATTTTCTAAGTCTAACAAGCCTGTGTAAGCTTCAAAGCCTTGATTAGTCATGTTTTTAGTTACTGCTTTTTTGGCATTCAAAATAATCTGAACAAAACGATAAACTTCTTTTGGTGTTTTGCACCACGACTTGATTAAGATTGCTGATTCCTGATTTAAAAATGGGGGGCTATCTTTACTGTTAACTAAATCAGGTAAATGCATGTATCTTAGTTAGTATCTATATTATTATATAAATTGTGTTTCATTTCGATAATGTCTTGTGGCTCTAATGTTTGTGCTATTGCTTGTTTTATGTATACATCTTTAGCCGTGTCTTCTAAGTCAGCTAGGTAAAGTCGATTAGGTAGATTCTTTTTTGTTTTGAATCAAAGCCTTGATTTATTTGAAATAATAATCTTTTTGTTCGAACTACTTTAGCAGAACTCCAGCCAAAAAGATTATGTAGTTCTTGATTAAGTAAAAATAAACTATATTTTTTGTTCATAGGATAATTTTTCTTTTTCATAAGTAAGTAATTTATCATCAAAATGGTCAATTTTATAGTTTAAATAATTTATTGTTTTTTGAAGCTGGGCTTGTTGTTGCTCTAATTGCTCACGTTGCTTAATTAGTAAATTCAACCGTTTTTGCGCTGTTTCTTTTTGACGATAATTGAATAGGAATACTTTTAGTTTGGATACAGGCATCCCCGCATTACGTAAAACTTTAATATAAAAAATCCAATTTTGATCTATTTCGCTATATTGGCGATAGCCGTGTTCATCGCGCTTAATTGCTGGCAGTAACCCCACTTTTTCCCAATAGCGTAACGTATCTTTTGATAAGACAAACTTTTTACTAATTTCATTAATACTCACAAACTACCCCTTTTTATCTACTTTTTGTATCATATCATAAATACGTTGTACCGCAGCTGGATCTTGATGATCGAAGAATTGACTTTTCTTTTGATCTAAAGAATTAATTAATGTAACTTCTTTAGCTGTTAATTCAAAGTCAAAAATATTACTATTTTCAATTATTCTTTTTTTATGAACAGATTTCGGAATAACCACAATTTTTCTTTGAATTAGCCATCGTAGAATAACCTGACTGACTGATTTATGATATTGCAGACCAATTTTAGTCAACAAAGAATTACTAAAAAGTTCATTTTTTCCTTCAGCAAAAGGAGCCCAAGCTTCTGGCTGAATCTTTTTTTCTTTTAAAAATTTAACTGCCTTAGATTGTTGCATCCATGGATTAATCTCAATTTGATTAACAGCTGGTTTTATTTCATTATACAACGTTAAATCTAAAATACGATCTGGCTCAAAATTTGAAACTCCAATTGCCCTAATTATACCTGATTCATATGCTTCTTCCATTGCACGCCAGGAACCATGGACATCACCATATGGCTGATGAATTAAATATAAATCAAGGTACTGCAATTGTAATTTATTTAACGACTCTTTAATTGCTCTTCTAGTTGCTTCATATCCTGTATCGGATACCCAAAGCTTAGTGGTAATAAATAAATTTTCCCGTGATACCTTACTATTTTTAATTGCTCGTCCGACTGCTGCTTCATTCCCATAAGAACTTGCGGTATCAATCAGGCGATAGCCTGCTTCAAGTGCTGACAAGACAGATTTTTCCACCATTTCTGCATCAGTAATTTGAAAAACTCCAAAGCCTAAAAGTGGCATTTCAACTCCATTATTTAATTTCACTTTTTCCATGTCTTTATTCCTCAATATCTTTTTAATCATACTTTTTAGGTATTATAAGCCTTGGTGTGTGGACTAAGGCAAGCTAATATTTTTAATTACTCATATCAAATTACTAGTTCATATAATGCTGCTTTAAAAATAGATTATGTCAAACTTATTTAATATCTACCTGCAATACAGTAACTTTTTAGATAATTTTCCACAATAAATACAATAGTTAGATTAAGTGAGCGTTAAAATAAAAAAAGCCCGAAAAGAAATAATCTTGCGGGCTTTTTAATAT
The DNA here is from genome assembly GCF_003692995.1 of Lactobacillus sp. ESL0233. Lineage (NCBI taxonomy): Bacteria > Bacillati > Bacillota > Bacilli > Lactobacillales > Lactobacillaceae > Lactobacillus > Lactobacillus sp. ESL0233. The sequence continues at coordinate 271,352 of NZ_REHH01000007.1, forward strand.
CAAGGAATTATAGATAAGAAGTTGCTTCCAGATAGATGAAACGATGACTTTTACAGTAGAACATTTATCTTACTAATACACTTTCTGCTTACTCTTTTTCTAGTTTCTGTTAATTCCTCCATAAAACCAATGTTAAGAACACCTTTTTATTTTTAAAAGTTTTCTTATAATACTTTATAATTGATAATACTTTCAATTACTACGGCAATAATTAGACTTATTATTACAGTTTTAATTATTATTTTTGGTCTCAAATCGATTTTTGTTTTAATTGTCCAATTACCCTTTGATTTTTTAAATTCATAAATTTTGTTCATTGTTATTTTTCTTTTCATAGTACACTAATTTATATACAACAGAAACCAAACTCTTCTCTGTTGTTATCATCTATAAATATTTATAAGCTTTTTACCATATAGTTGCAATTAAACTCACTTTTTTCCCAAAAATGGGAAATACTTTAGTCTAGTTCCAATAATCAACGCAATTCTTTTAACGTTAATGCTATTTTCTATTAGGTTTTCGCTTAATCGCAGCATTATTTAGCCAACTTACCCTCGCCTAAATTTACTAATAGTAGAAAAATAGATACTTGATTGCATAATTTTTAGCTTACATAAAAAACTACTAAGAGAGACCATTCTCTTAGTAGCTATGTTCAAATTTATCAATAAGGAAATCGATAAATAGAAATAAATCTCTAGTTGAACAATTATAGTTTAACATAAGTCGAAACTTAAAGATAGGAAATTATAGAGCAATTGTTAATACCAAAATAAACTATACTTAAAAAGTCGCTTTATTATTCAAAACAGTGCATTTTTAATTTTTTACCGTTTGTAATCGTTGATATTACAGGCTTTTTAAAAGTATTTAAGGAGATTAAAGTGATTAATTTATAATTAATAATGGTTAATTACAAAGTTGGCGAACATCTCTATGCTTTTAATTCAGTCCTACGTTGTTCAACCTATTCTAAAATATTTTCTAAGTCTTCTTTTGTAGCTAAATTAAGGATAAAGTTTTTAGCTGTAGACCACTTATTTATATATGATTTTATTTTTTTGTTTTTTCGTCCCACTTTTTATTAGCACGTTTCTTTGCTTCACTTAGAGTCATAATAATTCACCAATTGCAAATAATATTATTCCAAGCAAGATAGCAATTATTGCTGATTTATAATACTTTTTTTCTTTTTTGTCATGTTATATAGGTAGTAAAGAGTGGAATTTAGTTCCACATCTTTTGGTTATTTACAAAAGGCTTTAGCAATTTTTTCATTTGATTCTTGTTGAAGTCTTTTTTATTTCTTTGCCATCTACTTTCACCTCCTTATATATATACTGATTATAGTGCACATTATGAATAATAATTGATAATTAATTTATATTTTTGTATAAAAAGAAGCCCTACTAAGGGTAATATAACTCCTAAGTGTGGAGCTATCAAATGAAGGTAACCATCAATTATATTTTAAACGTTTTTATATTGGCCTGCAATCTGACTCTGTAAAGATTTATTGGTCTTGACTAGCTTATCTGTCTTGGTTTTTATTGCCTCAACATCAGCGCCATGTAGGATCATGACCTTGTCAATTTGTTCATCGGTTAAATCTAATTTTTTTAATTCTTCATGTTTCATATTTTTCCTTATTCCATGTTTTCCTCCAAGCAAAAGCAGGGCGCTCGGACTGTCAAGGGACGAGCGCCCCTTGAGCTGGCTATCGCTTGATAGCAACGACTAACAGTAGTATTATAATTAATATAAGTATTATATCAGTCAAGGTAATCACCCTCGGATAATGCAATCCAACTTGTTGGATTAAGCTAAGGAGAGGTGATTACTTTTTTTGCTAGCCAGCGCAAGAAATCCTTTAAGGTACCTATGAATAAAATCAAAGAATTTCTTACTAAACATAAGGAATTAACCTTTGATTTTAATGAGTATCGTGATACCTTGTATATTGAAGAGCATTAAAAAAACAGCTACTAGAGCTGTAATGTAAAACATTAAATTTTCTGCCCATAGCTTCAACCTATGGCAGATTAGAGGGAGATTAATTATGAAAAAAATAGTAACTGCAGTATTCAGTACCCTATTAATGGGTTTAGGTCTGATAACTACTAGTAGCACTATAATTAATGCCACAGTAGCTACAAACAATAGCACTTCAAAAATAAACTTTAAACAAATTAAAAAGGGAGACTACACTAGCTTATTAGGTAAATGGAAGCAAGTTGCAGGAATGCACAATGCTTATGATGGTAGAGGTATTACTTGGTATAAGTTAGATCCTAAACATCCGATATTTAAGTTAAAAATCACAAAACATCAAATAAAAGAATTTAGTGGAGATGGAAGAACTAAATTTGAAACTTTTCATGGAAAATATATTACTGTCAAATCTGCCTCTGGTAAGGGATACGAAAGTGCTAAATTAAAATGGTCTAAAAATAATCACTTCTTTGGAGCTAGTGAAGATGTCGGAGCAATCAATTATGCTATTACATTTTATCCTAAAAATGTTCCAATTTACGATGACAAATATCATAGAAAGCAACCTAAGGAGATAGATAATAAAAAAAATCGTATTGAACTTTGGTGTAGCAATATGGGGTCCGTGCAAATTTTTCAACGGAATTAACCGATTATGAATAAAACAAAAAAGCCCTTAAGAACTCGTCTGGAAAACTATTCTTAAAGGCTTCACATGTAAACAATTAGCCAAAGCTTTTTGTCTACCCTATTTTAGCAAATTTTAAAGGGGAAATAAATATGGCGTATTTTAAAAAACGCGGCAACAGTTGGCAAGCACAAGTGTCGTGGTATGACGCAGACAATACTAGGAAGTATAAAACAAAAAGTGGCTTTGCCACCTCCTAGCAATATGCCACCATCTAACACTGGTGAAAACGTAAGTCCTTTAATGTAGCCATCATCACTTAGCATCTGTAGCGTGCGAATGAATTGTTGCTGCGATATAATCGAAAGTATCAGCTTTCAATATATTAGGGTCTGTATCTTGACCGTTCTCATAGCAATATTTTAGATAACTCAATATTTTATAAGCAATTGTAAAATAATCGTTGTTACTCATTACTCTACCTATGCTGGTTCTGCACTAACAATATCAGAAATGCCTATCTCATCTTCTAAAGTTCCGCCAATGAAAGTAAGCTCAGGCTCATCATCATCTTCATTTAAGATGTCCTCAACAAATATCGTTTTATGCTTACCATTCTTTAAAGTGAACTTCACATTCCTGCCATAGAAATGCTGATCAATTTCTTTAATCGTCATTTTTCGTGGGTTCATGATTTGCCCTCCTTACTTTAAATAATCTGGCTTTCTAGGTGTAATATGTGCCCCTTTGCTTTTTCTATATGAAATACGTCCATTTTTAGTTGGGTATAAATTACCATTTATGTCAGACCAAAAACCAATATATGATTCATGTTTAAATAGAATTTGATTCTTACTATTACTTTCTCGTTTCTTGCCATATTTATCAAATTCAGGTGTACTTCTTACATGTTTATTATACTGCTCTGCATTGAGTTCGTTCCAGTTATACTTGCCCTTTTTTGAAATATATCTCGCAGCAGTATTCGGTAGCGACTCATTTTTCCTTTGATAATCAACTGCCTTTTTCCATTGGTCAAAGGTCATGTTTTCAACATATTCACCCTTACCAGTTTCTGGGTCTCTTGACTACCTTACTCGGTCATCTGGCAAGCCCTCGATGTAAGGAACTGTTGTACACCTACAATAAGGATGAATTAACGGATAATTTAACGCCGTCTTTTTGCCGTACGAAAGTAATAAAAAAGCTTGTAATCATTGATATTACAAGCTTTTTAAACATATTTAAGGAGAGTACAGTCTAATTTATTAAAAATAAATAATTTAACCATCTCACAATCACTGAAATATCAATATTTATAAATTGATTGATCATAATTAATAACAACTAATTACAAAGTCGGCGAACATTTTGGCGAGCATCACACTATGCTTTTAATTCAATCCTACGTTGCCCAACATATTCTGAAATGTTTTCTATTTAAAAGCTTGAATTAGCAAGTTTTATAGCACACAAAAAAGCCACTCAGAATCTATTCTGAATGGCATTTAATTTTAGTCAATATTATCGTGATCCTTATTGTTAGTTAAATCGTCATTTCCCGATAACGTATCAATATTATTAGATATAGAACCCATAAATGTAAAAAACGATATTAGTCCTGATGCTCCACCAAAATAAGGATGTTCATTCATAATTAAATAAACTGCACCTATAGTAAAAAAGAGAACAAAGCAACCTGTTATAATCAAACTAACCCAAGCTAACCTTCCACGTCTTCTTTGACGTTCTTCTTCTAATTTTCTTCGTTGCTCAGACTCTGCAATACCATTATCAATAATCTTTTTTGCGGCTCCTTTATAAAGTGCCTCATATCCAGCTAACAACTTCGGGTGAGGAATTGGACCTGAATACATCGACATTGCCGCAATGATATGTTCCTGCTCATCCTTTGGAATATCAGAATTTTCAACTTGCTTAATAATTTCTTTGTCAAGCTCTTGCCCTTCCTCATTCTGATTCAAAGTTTGATCAGCTTTAATGTTAATATTCTGTTCCTGACTCATTATTTAAATTTTGATGTCCCATAATCTAAAATTCCACGTCTTAAATCATTTCCTACGTTAATCCAGTCTTGTTCAATAAAACCCCCTATAGAAGCCTTTAAAGGCGTTTTATTATGGCTGTAATTATGTCCTGTTCTATTATAAGATACACTTAAAAGCTTAGTAGCTTTTTTAATTATAATGTTCAATTCAGTAAACATACTAATATACCTCCCTTAGAACTTAGAAAAATACTAATTTCTACATCTAACTCTACACATTGCAAACTTATTTGTAAACTATTTTTTGTTCTTACAATCAATCTTAAATTAATTATAAAATTAGTTACAAAGAAAAAATAAACCATCCCAACCCACAGTCCATAGTGGCTTATTTTATTTGTTCAATTCATTTTCGCGTTGTGCCACATATTTCTTAATGGTTTCCAAGTCTTCTTGAGTGGCTAAATTTAGAATAAAACTTTTAGCAGTTGAGCGTTTATTTAAATAGCGCTTGCGCTCTTTATTTTTGCTATCCCACTTTCGATTGGCTTTTTCTCGTGCTTCAGTCAATTTGTTCATTAAAATAAAACCTTTCTTATCGTAAATAATATTATTGCTATAATAATTGCCAAAAATGCAGATGTATAATATTTCTTTTCTTTATCACTCATGTTATTATTTAGATGACAAAGTAGTGAGGACTTATCCTCACTACTCAGTTATTTCAAAAATGCTTTTACAAGACTTCTGATAAGCCTTAGTAACTCAACTACTGGGGCTGACCAAGCTGCTATTGCTGTATATTTAGCAATTTTAGCTTGAGTTTCTTGTTGAAGCATTTTTTTCTTTTTCTTTGCCACCTATTTCTCACCTCCTTACATATTATATAATACACTATCAAGCGTACATCGTAAATAATATCTGACAATTAATTTATATTTTTTGCACAAAAATAAGCACTCCAGGAATTACTCCCAGAGTGCTTATTTAATATTTTGTAAAAAAGCGCTTTTTTTAAATTTTCATTAGTAAATTTACTTCGTAATTTGCAAAAACCAGATTTTTTAACAAATTAAAATTAAACGTAATTTTAAGCACAAAAAAGCCACTCACGTTACTTCCTGAATGGCTTTTATTTTTCAATGTAAAAATAACTCGACCAATTAAAGATAGTAAGAGTGCTGACCATTATAACACATCAAAAAATCAAAACTTTATTTTTAGTCCTATTGACTTTTATACGTAAATTACGTATAAAAGTTATATAAAGTTGAGAAGGGAGGAATAACAGATATGACAATGAAACCACAACAAATAGTAAAATTGTTGATGAAAAACGGTTTTGTGAAAAAACGCAAGAATGGAACCTCACATTTAATAATGTATAACAAAAATAAAAATATCTCAGTTCCAGTTCCCATTCATGGCGGCAAAGAATCACGCAAGACGCAATTCTGAAAGAAGCAGGCTTAAAATAAGCCTTCTTTGCTATATCTGTTATCCTTTAAAAAATAGAGGTGTAAAAAATTATGCAAGAAAAAGATCTATTAACATATCCAGTAGTTATTTGGGCTGCTGAAAAAGGCTATAATGTTTTTGTTCCAGATTTAGGGGAAAAAGGTCTAGCGACACAAGGAACCAGCTTAGATAATGCTATCTATATGGCAGGCGATTTAATTGGCTGTATGCTAGCTGATACCACCAACTATCCGAAAGCAACACCGCTTAATGAAGTTGACATTCCTGCCGAGGCTAAAAAAGCAATCACAACACTTGTACCTGTCAATATTAAAGATTATAGAAAACGGGCATCAAAGACAGTCAGAAAAACAGTATCCTTACCAGAATATTTGGTGGATTTAGGAAAAAAAGAAAAAATTAATTTTTCTAAAATTTTAACTGAAGCATTAGAAAGCAGATTACTATAACTAGACCAGTACCAACTTTACATAATGTGCATTATAGGAAATACCTAAAAAATACTACTAAGTCAAGGCTGATAATTGCCCATGATAAAACTTTGTGAAATTATCATGTTTCACACTTAATAATCCTAATTTTATAGGGTTCCTTTTTTCGTCCAAAATACAATTTCACAAAGTATACCAATTGCATAAGTTCCTTGTTGTGCTACAATACGTATATAGGCGTATTGTTTATTTGTGAATAAAAAATAATTATGCACGTTAAAGGAGGAAAAATATGACGGAACATAGCGCCAATGAAATCATTAACTTAATTAAGAAAAAGGGATATGAAGAGCATCATACAACTGGTGACCACCATATCTATAAGAATAAATCCGGAAAAATGATTTTTATTCCCTACACTCACTTGAAAGATAGTATTAGCATTGGGACGTATAAATCAATCGTCAGAATGCTTGATAGTAAGTAATTACTTAAAAAGACAGTCATAACTGTTTTTTTATTGACTTATATGCGTACTAATGCGTATAATATTGTTAATAAAAAATAAAAATAGAGGTAAAATTAAAATGTATAAAGGGACAAAATACTACAAAGAAAAATTTTATACATATCCTGCGGTACTAGATGATTCTGAAAATGAAAAAGGTACATATACTGTAACGTTTCCAGATGTGCCAGGTGCTATCGGAGAGGGAAAAGGTATTTCTGAAGCTATTGCCAGTGGTAAAGAGGGCTTAGAATCTATTTTGATTGCTTCAAATGAGCTATATACTAATAGTCCAATTGAAAAAGTAAAAAAAGACAATCCTAATAAAATTGTCACATATATTTTGGCCGATATGGAAGAAGCTAGAGAAATCACTAAACCAGCGACTGTTAAAAAGAATACAACTATCCCAAGAGATTTAGCCATTAAAGGTGAAAAAGCAGGAGTTAACTTTTCAAAGTTATTAACTGATGCTTTACGCGTTAAATTAAGTTAAAAAAGCGGGTGACTTTTTTTAATTTATCAAGGATTTTTTGCAAAAAAAATCAAAAAGATGTATAATAATTTTACTCCGATGTTTTCGGTCTTAACTTTATAAAAAAGACGCCTAGATTAATTTCTAGGCGTCTTTTTTATAAAGTTTAATTCATCAATAATGTCTGGTTATAGCATCCAACAATTTTGTTCTTTATCGAACTCTAAAGTGCCGTATTTCTCTTCGTCTACATTAAGTTCTCCTTTGTTTTCTTAACTTTATATCTATATATTGTCAACAGAAATTTATATTTTTTTCCGTTTTTCTGCAATTATTTTTTCTAATTCGTCTAAATCCTCGCTGGTAGCAAAGCGACGAATGAAACTCTTGGCTTGTGACCTGTAGACTAAATATTTTTTTCGGTCTTTATTCTTCTCGTCCCACTTTTTATTAGCACGTTTCTTTGCTTCACTTAAAGTCATAATAATTCACCAATTTCGAATAATATTATTCCAAGCAAGATAGCAATTATTGCTGATCTATAGTACTTTTTTCTTTATCAGTCATGTTATAATAGATAGCAAAGAGTGGAATTTAGCTCCACATCTTTTGGTTATTTACAAAAGGCTTTAACAATTTTTTCATTTGATTCTTGTTGAAGTCTTTTTTGCTTATTTGCCACCTATCTCTCACCTCCTTACATATTATATGATGCACTACATAACGTGTACTGTCAACTATTTCTTTAAAAAAAGCCACCCTAGTTTTACCTAGAGTGGCTTATTAAAATGTTAAAAACCCTGTTTTAGGCATTTATCTTGATATTTCCCATACTAAATTCACAAAAAACGGACTTTTTAACAAATTAAAATTAAACGTAATTTTACGCACAAAAAACCCACCCAGAAATTAGTTTGAGCGGCTTTTTATAAAGTTAAGAATCCGACAAACAACGGAATGTTAAAATTATACATTTTTAAGTAAAGATAGTCAAACGGTTCTGCCTAATGGTTTTGCTTAATAAGGAAGCAAAACAATTTAACAAAAAGATTCCTTAAAGAATCGTTTTGTTATATACATAAATATATCATCTTACAACAAGGAGGATATCAACCGCAAAATTATCACATCATAAAATTAATGGTTTTTGCTTTACAAAAGAATCAATTTTTTATAGAATAACCATCAGTTGCTATTTATTTGAATAATATTTTTGTTTATAAATTTTTGCTTTTTGGTTATACACTAAAAAAATTCTACTTTATAAGTAGAATTTCTTTAATGAGTTGAATTTAAAGTGTAGTCATATACACATACAATTATACAAATTTACTTAACCAAAAATTTGCTTAAGGATATTAAGAATGAATTCAATAATTTTAGTAATGAACATAATTAGTACCAAACCTTTCTTTTAGAATAAACTTTAAAGTTCTTTAAAGATTATAACATAATATTTTTAAAAGAGTAGTACTATTTTAAAAAAATAGTACTAATTTTAAAAGTTAGTACAATAGGTGCGATTTAATGCATTGAAAAAGGCGATTCTTGATTGGATCGCCTTTTTATTTTGGTGGAGATAAGATATCTGCTCTTTATTTTATATAACAAAAAAAGCCACCCAGAAATTAATCTGAGTGACTTTTCGAATTTATTTTTGGATTGTAGTGCAATGTATATACACCAACTATATTATACAACCGTTATCTAGTTAGCGCAATATTAGCCCCACTAAAACCTTTGGTCAAATCATGTGCGAATTTAGCCCTTGATACCCCAATTTTTGGCAGGTATTGCCATGGGGCAACATGATCAGTATTAGAGTAACCGTATTGCACAAGCCATGAGTGAGTTTTGATTCCACGATATGAACCAGTGTCCAAGGCTAACGGTATACCATATTTTTTAGCTGACCAGCGTAACCAATTGACATAGTGTTTGTAGGCTTTCATGGCACGTCTGTGATTACTAAACTCGCACAATTCAATCTGGACTGGTGCCAAGTTGTTAGCAGGACTGCCCGCTCCCCACGCTACATATCCAAGCTCTCCCACTTGATATATGCTTTTGTTGTCAATTACAAAGTGCACGTAAGTCTGGCTAACATTGATGCCATTTTTCATGTTGCGGGAAATAGCCCAGGCTTCTCCATTTGGTGTAGCGGTTGAGTGAGCAATAATAAGTTTCGGTGTTGCCAGTTGTGAACTTCCTTCATTGTCACCAGTTTGCTTTTTGAGCGTCTTTAAATCCTTGTCACGCTCTGCAATTTGGCTTTGTAGCGACTCATTGGTCTTGCCTAGCTCATCTGTCTTGGTTTTCATTGCCTCAACATCAGCGTCATGTAACCCCATGACCTTGTCAATCTGTCCATCGGTTAAAGCTAATTTTTTTAATTCTTCACGTTTCATCTTATTTCCTCTTTCGCAATCTTTTACGTGGGGCGACCACTTTCAAGGTATAAAAAATAAGCCTTTTTACGCCATGCTCAGGGCAAATTTTGAGTACAAAAAAAGCAACTAGAACAGTTGCTTAAATATATTTAATTATTCCATTTTCATTGGGCTTGCATGATTGATTCATTGTTTTCTGATATTCATCAAATTCTTCTTTAACCCAATTAGGAGCATTTTTTTCTATTACCGCACCACTGTCAGTATAGTGCCAGTATTTATATCCCTTTGGTATGTCCAGCATTGTTTATTACCTCCAGTGCCATTTTTTCAAAGTAAGCTTTGAACTCTTTTGCTTGGTTTCTAGGCGTTGATCCATATGCTTCTGCCATTATCTCTGCAAATGGTTCTGCTAAACTATTTGATTTCATATAACTACTGTAAGCATAATCACTTATTTTTTTAATGTCAATAGTTTTTGAATCTTCTTTCATCTTGCCAAATATTGCGGTAGAAAAATCACTGCCTGATAGTTTTGAAAGCTGTCTATCAATATGATGAGAAAACTCATGTAGCATCACATGATTTGCATCCGAATTGTTTGAGAGCCAATGACTTTTTACCATTTTACTTACTGAGTCTTTAAGCTCTGCTTCACTTTTAAACCATTTGACATTTAAACCAAATTCATACGGCATTTTGCTTTTAACATATGAGGAATAACAAGCAATAGTATTGCCCATTTTGGAAGGAGGATATGCTGTTAATGTTGGTATTTTATCTGGCAGTGCATCATACAGATTACTGAATTGTCCAACAGTCTTTATTGTTTCTTTAAGTGCTGTTCTAGACAACTTAGTACGACTGGTTTCTTTTAACTGCATTCCAAATTTATCAGTAATATACTGCCTCATTTCAAGCTCTGTAGCCTTATCAAGATTGATATCATGAAACGGCTTAGGTTTTAACAAACTAGCAGTATAGCCCTGTTTCTGTCCATCGACATATTGCTTTTTCCACTCATCAAAGGTCATGTTTTCAACATATTCACCCTTACCAGTTTCAGGGTTACGTGCCAATCTTTCGGAACTATCAGGCAAGCCCTCGATGTAAGGAACTGTTGTACACCTACAATAAGGATGAATTAACGCCATCTTTTTTGCCGTGCGTTTGCCGTGCGAAAGTAATAAAAAAGCTTGTAATTATTGATATTACAAGCTTTTTTAAAATATTTAAGTGAAGAAGCCTTACTCTATTTTTATCGTTCCATTTTTTATTAGCACGTTTCTTTGCTTCACTTATTTTGCCCATAAAATTATTCCGCCAATAATTGCCATAATTGATATTAATAATAGCAACCGTTTTGGGTAAAATTGAAAATTAGTTTTAACAATACCGTTTTTATTTTTTAGGGGCCTTTCCCGATGGTAATAATAGTTTTTCATTGTAAATTCCCTCCATAGCATTTATAATTAACTTAGATATGGCAAAGAAGGCAATGCCTTCCTTGCCTGTCTTGTTTCTCGTATGAGATATGATATTCAAAAGCTACAAAATAGAGGTTGATTCTGATGGTTATCTCTACTGTAGCTTTTTTCTTTTTCCGTTTTTTCATATCTCTCACCTCCTTACATATTATCAACAACATTTTTTAAATATAATCGAAAAAATTTCTATTTAAAAGTTTGAATTAGCATACTGTACAGTAAAAAAATAAGCCTTTTTATGCCATGCTCAGGGCAAAATAAAAAGCAGCTGTTAAGCTACTTTATTAGTTTTGATTATTATTTTCAGAATATTTTTTCTAGCTTTTTCTGCAAAATACTTCTTACTTATAAAAATACAATAACTACCATTGAACATCATCCATCTTAGAATATAGTTCTGATAACTTTTTACCATCAATTTCAAAGTTCAATACTTCATTAATATTTTTGAACTTTTTAATATAGTCGCCACTACCTAGCTCGCGACTCTCTGAAAAGTCAGGTGCATTTGGGTCAGGCTCCAATAACCAACGTCGCTTATTTAAAGTGAACTCTATTTCGTATCCTATTTCAATTAATTCTCTAAATTGAGCTAAACTCTTAATATTGCTCATTATTGTGCCACCTCCTTAAGTCCTCAATTTCGTTTTCAGTTAATGGTCTACCTGTTCTTCTATATAACCTTATTTTACCACGGCTTTTATCAAATTGCTTTACCACAAGTGCACATGCGGTACGATTATATGAATTTTTTATTGCCATGATCAGTTAAGTCTAAATCTTTGTCAACGAAACCTGTTTCATCGTAATATCTATATTTAACCAACTTACCTTTGTATAATCTACCAATAACTGATAGTGGTTTACCTTTAGTCGACATGTTATGCATTTCTTTTATAGATGAAACAACTTTTTCATATTTATTAATACGATTTTGTTCCTTTTCATTAACATGTCTAATTTTAATTTGTTTCTTCCACTCATCAAAGGTCATATTATCAACATAAGCACCTTTGCCAGTTTCTGGGTCTCTTGACCACCTTACTTGGTCATCTGGCAAGCCCTCGATGTAAGGAACTGTTATATACCTACAATAAGAAATCAACGGATAATTTAACGCCGTCTTTTTTGCCGTACGAAAGTAATAAAAAGGCTTGTAATCATTGATATTACAAGCCTTTTTAAACATATTTAAGGAGAGTACAGGATTTGAACCTGCGCGCCAAGGAATACTTGGTTCGCCGGATTTCGAGTCCGGTGCATTACCACTCTGCCAACTCTCCACAACAATCATAATTATACATGATATTGGCAAAACTGCAAAATTAATTTTACAATTTTGCCAAATTTGTTCTTATAATTGTTATCCATTTTAACTATGACTTCTTTAATTTTTGCCAAAATGGCTTACTATCGTTTTGCAACATTAACCGTTTATATGATTTGCCAACAGAAAATACTAATAAACCAATGCATCCAATTAAAATAAGCAAAGAAAAGGCACTCTCCCAATTATTAGCCGTTTTAGTAATTAAGCGTAAAGGCATGAAAAACGATGAGAATCCAGGAATAAAGGATAAAAAAACTATAATAGGATTCTTTAGTGTACTGATATTGCTTGATATTAATCCAATAAATAAGATAACAAATGAGAAGTAAGTAACTGGCTGTGCAGCTTTTGAAGCATCTTCTGTCCGTTTGACCACTGCTCCACAATATGCCGCTAAAATCATGAATAGAATTATTCCCAATAAAAGATATACTAGTTTAATTCCTAAAAGACTTTGGACAATAGCTCGGGCGTAAGCTAATAAATTAGTTTGCGCCATAAAAGGAGCAGCTTGCGGTATATGTTTAATCATTTCTAGCCCAGTAGCTCCAATGATTAAATAAATCAATAATTGAAAAACTACAAGCCCTAAAATACCAGTAATTTTTCCAGTGAAATATTTAACGGCAGAAATGCTTGAAAAAATAACCTCAATTATCTTTGTCCCTTTATCAGCAGCAATTTCTTGTGCGGTAATATTAGTATAAATACCAACGATAACAAACATAATTCCAAATATAGTCGATAAAAATAGATGAGGATCTTCACCGAGATTAATGGTCATCTTCTGCAAGTGCTCGCTTAATACTGGAGTCAGATGAGTCTGAGATGAGTTTAGTTTAGAATCTTTCTTGCTACGCTCATTTTGAAGTTGTTTCAGGTATTTTACTAATCTCTTTTTAAACTTTGAATCAATTTTCTTAGTACCAAAATAATCGGCTTGAATTTGACCACGTTTAACTTCAATATCAACATAACCGTCAATATCAACATTTTGTAAACTCTTTTTAGCAATTGAAACTGTTTTGATAGTGTCATCAACGTAATCTTCAACATTAGCTTTTACAAAAGGTTTACTTATCTCCGGATTATTGCTGACAACAGCATAAGTGTCACCCATGCTGTTAATAATGAAGTATTCGGTTCCAAATGTAACAGCTAAGAGCAAAAGTGGTACTGAAAATAACATCACGAATGACCATGATTTTACTTGTTTGCAAAATGTGTGCCAAACAACAATAGCAAATTTACGTATTCTTCTCACTCGCTTTCATCCGAAAAATTTCAGCTAAAGTTGGTGCTTGCTGCTGATATTCTTCAATATACTGATCTTTTGTCAAAGCTACAAAGACTTCCGGACCGCTTTTTTCGTCATCTATTCTTAATAAATAGCGATTATTTTTCCTCTGCTCAACAGTTTGAACATGTGGCAATTTAATTAGTTCTGCTAGCGGTGTAGCTGTTTTGACAAGAATTTCATTTTTAGAAAACGAATTTCGAACTTCTTCAACCGGACCTTTTAAAACTACCTGGCCTTTTCTGAGCATCAAAAGTGAATCGCAAATTTCCTCAACATTCACCATATCATGACTTGAATAAATAATAATAGCTCCATTATTCTTAGCGTCTAGAATTGCCGTTTTTAGTAATTCCGTATTAATTGGATCAAGCCCACTAAATGGTTCGTCTAAAATAATTAATTTTGGTTGATGAATCAAAGTACAGATCAGCTGTACTTTCTGCTGATTACCCTTTGATAAAGTCTTTATTTTGTCAGATTTATTTCCATTAACCTCAAAGCAATCTAGCCAAGCATCGATTTTACTTAAAATATCTTGCTTTTTCATCCCTTTGAGTTGAGCATAATAAATAATTTGATTTTGAAGCGTCAACTCTTTCATCAAACTGCGCTCTTCAGGTAAATAACCAATTTGATCAAAATTATCTTCAGTTATCTGTTTATTTTCCCAGGAAATCTTACCGTCATAGCTAATAAAGTTCAAAATACTATGAAAAGTTGTAGTTTTACCAGCACCATTTTGACCAATTAGTCCTAAAATTTTACCTGGTTCAGCTACAAAATCAATATCATCTAGTGCGACCTTGTCATCAAACTTTTTACTAAGATGTTCAATTTTCAGCATATAAAACCACCTTTTTAATTTTTTCTAAATAATTGATTTATAAAATAAGATAGAGCGTTTTCCTTTTTTATTAGAATTGTTGCATCACCCTTCATGCCGTAGTGAATATTTTCGCCTGCTTAGCTGATAATTTAGTTTGAATCTCAACATAGGATGTATAAATTAAAACTTCCTTTTAATAGCCATCAATTTTAAAAATGTATCTCTTATTCCAGTTTAGTCAGAATTTTGGTTTTTCCATTTGAAAATGTGAGAAAATATATCTTTCAGGACTCCTATGACGCAATCTTAGTTTGTAATGAAACACTTTACGCCAAATATTTTATGCTTGAAGCAAGTATTTTTTCAAGCTAAGTTTCTAAGACATAGTTCAAAAGACTCTATTTAGAAGGATTTTTTGATCATTTATAGTTAAGCCAAAAATAATTATTTTTGGCTTAATCAACATCTATTATCAATTTGTACCCAGACCTAACAACAGTCTATGAATAATTGGTAGTTAGTGCTAGGTACAAATTATTAAGACCAAACTGATTTTTAAATTTAACTGAAAAATGGTTTAATATATATTTATATGTATATGGAATTTTGAAAAGGTGGTTTAAAAATGAAAATAGGTTTAAAAATTAAGTTTTATCGTACCAAAAACAGGCTTACTCAAGAGCAACTAGGCAGTCAACTACTTGTATCAAGAAAAACAATTTCAAGCTGGGAAAATGATCGTAGTGTGCCTGATCTCGAAACTTTATTAAAATTAAGCGACATTTTTAATATTACCTTGGATTACTTACTGCACCAAGATATTACTAAAACTCAAAATATTAAAACACAGTATTATATTGGTATATCCTCCACTCATTAACATAGCTTTGTCTGTCATCTATTTACTATTATTCAATGACTGGGCTCGTTTTCAGCAAAAAAAGAAACTAGTTTTATTACTAGTTTCTTTTTCTTACTTTTTAATTCTGGCATTATAATATTCAATAATTATCTTATTGACTCTTTCTCAAATATACCTTCACATAACCTGGAAACCTTATTTGATGCGAGGACCCTTGCCCTCACCCAGTCGAAAAGCAAGATGTCGACTCTTTAAATGCGTCCTAGATATGTTAGAATTAAGCAAGTTCATTGGTAACTTTATTTGCTAGAATTGAATTGGTAATTACATTCTAGCAAATAGGTCCAATGGACTTTTTATTTTCTAATCAGGGCAAATGTCCAACTTCATTCTATAATTTAGGAAAAAACATTTTGAAGATTTCTAATTAATTTTCCAATAGTAATTAAAAATCTATAGCATCATTGTCGCTCTTTTAACCCCACTATTAATTTTACCTAAATCTTTGTTATTGCAAATGTAAAATTTACTTTTATTTAACTTGTTCATTATTTGTTTCTCTCATATTCAATTTTTTACATACTTATCAAAAAACTAAGAATGGTGGTTAATAAACAATTTTTGAAGGCCGACACCTATCGCACTTGCTGCAATCCCCAGCAGAACTACTAACCCTACATTTATTTTAACTTTTGAGAAAGACTGAATTACTTCTATTCCAGCTATTGCAATAACTAGTCCTCTTAAACCAGATACTATCATACTTGAATGTTTAATTTGTTGGGTATACATACCATTATCAATACTTTTTTTCAATAAGTGCTGATAAATAAAAATATCAGCAGAAGCTATAATTAGAGATACTAGGGCAATTAAACCACTTCTAAAATCATTTTTTTGTAAAAAAATTGCGTTTGGAATTGGAAAACAAAAAATTACAATCGCCAGTGGCAAGAGATTACCCTTTTTTAAAGCAGAGCTAGGATCTGACCATTCTTTCAGATGATGATAAATATCTTTTAACGCTTCGAAAACTGTTTCTTGTTTTTTCATCCTCTAATTTCTCCTATTTAGACTTTTAAGATTATAATATCTTATAATCAAAGTTAGCATTTTTTCAAGCTAAGTTTCTAAGACATGCATTAGAGCTTGATTTATTAAGTCATGCAGAAATCGCTTAATAAATTTTTGAAAAACGGATTATTATTTGATGCAAAAGAATTTAAGCAAAGACAAACAATTATTATTAACATTTTTCTCGCGATTTTTGAAACTTATTCGAAAATTCAAAGTAACATTAATTTTCCCAACAGTTTTTCTTTATTAAAAAACAAACTTGAAGTCCATCTCCTATTAAGCTAGCTATTATTGAAAATATTAATACTGACCAAAGATTAAATTTCATTTTAGTATAAGTACAAATTGAAAGCATGATACTAACAATAATCAAGCTCATTCTTATAGATGTATTAATTAAAATCCATCTTTTCATTGAATCGTTGATATTATTAGCGTTAATTTCTTTAATGATAGCACATTGATAACAAAAGCCAGTCCATATTTCTGCAAATACATCAAAAACAAAAAGTGGGCCCATAACACTTACAGATTCGTTACCCCCATAATTAAAATTTAAATCTTGCAATACCATGAAAACACAGAACCATAAACGGGAATCGAATTTTAGAAAAGTATTTTTTTTCTCTAATTTATCCATATTTAATCTTTTCCATTTAGAAATATGGTTATGGATATCCATTAAGCTTTCTATAATCCCGTTTTTTTTCATTTTAGTCTCCCCTCTTCTATGCACTCAAACAATTTTTTAAAAAAATATTTTCAATAGTATGATATTAAAAGTTATTACTTGATGTACTTCTACAGTAAGCTATAAAAATGATTTCTAAATAAATATCATCTCAACAATTGGTACTGAAAAAATCACAAATAATTGATATAAAATTTATCTTTTATAATTTTTAAATATTATATTGTCTTTTTAAACCAATAATGCTTGAATGTCACTATGTATGTACACATGATTTAAATTTTTTAATAGAAAGTCATAAAGATGGAATTAGGAGACAAAATTAAACATTATCGTATTAAATATGGTCTTACACAAGAACAATTGGCTAAAAAATTACTAGTTTCTCGTAAAACAGTATCAAGCTGGGAAAATGATCGTAGTACACCAAATATTGAAATGCTTTCTAAACTTTGTAGTATATTTGAAATTTCACTTGATGAACTAGGTAGTATACAAGATACAAAATTAAAAAAAGACAATAATGTAAAAAAGAAAAATAAGCCGTTAACCGTTATACTATATTTATTATTATGTGCATTTGCCGTAATGACTTATCTGAGATTTTTTGGATTTAAATTGATTATTAAATATACTCCATTTATAGCTTTTATAATCAATATTGTTTATCTTAATTTTTATTCTGAATGGAGTAAATTTTCTAAACCAAAAGCACTTGTCTTTCTTTTATGTTCTATTTTTGTTTTTCTTATACTAAATTGCTGTTTATTATTTAAAAACAACTACCTTTTTTCTTCTTATTCGACAGATTATATAAATAATATTTTAGTTACTTTAGCTTCAATTACATATGTTTTGATTACCACATTTATTATTACAACAATAGTTTTTTTTAGTCCTTTTAATATAAAAAAACTCACAAAAAATAATTTCTAGCCTACTTCTCTCTTAGATTAATCAACTTTTTCATTAGACAATCTTTGCTATAAGTCTATAGGTAGCAGTAATATGTTTTTATTAATTTTAAGTAGAACAAAATTATTTTTGATTATAATAAAAACCTTTAGCTTTAATTTCTTTAGTCTTTGAGACTTCTAAAAACCCATGTATTTATTTAATAAATTTGTTTCAGAATGTTTGCCTCCGCGTATTTCAATTAAATCCGCATTTTTTAGCAAATAAAATTGTATTTTTTTGTTGCATTTTTCATAATTAATTCCTCTCTTAAATTAATATTATTTAAAAAAGTTAACTAAATAATCTAAAAAATCGTACTTTCACAAAACTAAACAAAAACAAGTTAGAGTAATTCAGTAAAACTTTCTTGTTTTTTCATCCTCTAATTTCTCCTATTTAGACTTTTAAGATTATAATATTTTATAATCAAAGTTGGCATTTTTTCAAGCTAAGTTTCTAAGACATGGATTAGAGCTTGATTTATTAAGTCATGCAGAAATATTTTAATGAAGCAAAAAATATTTTTGCCTAGGAATATTCAATTACATTTGACTAAATTTTTAAAATTAATTGTTTATAATTCTAACTAAACCAATAACAAGTTAATGACAAAAAACATTTATAACTAGCAATTTTCTTAATTTTTACTCAAGAGTGTACTTTAAAGTATATTGAAACCTCGGTAACTGTTAAAATACAGTCAAATAAAGTTAAAGTTTGATAGGTAGGGATTTATCTTGTATTTAAACATCTGGGTTGCAATTATGTCCGCTCTAATACTGGTACTACTTATTTTTAATGTTAGAAACTCACGTCGATTTAATCTGTTTGACCATTGGCTCCATCACAAATTAGTTGGGCAACATGATGGTTTTAGCTGGCAAATAATTACTTTCATCAATGATCCAAAACTCTTAGTAGTTTGGGATATTTTTTTGGCTAGTTTCCTAATTAATGAAGAAAAGAATTTAGCCGCACTTTGGGTTTTATTTACTCTTGGTTTTACCGATTTAAGTGGGCTGCTATTAAAAAAGTGGATGCACCGCAAGCGTCCACTCATGCACTCCAGTCTTGAAGACGGTTATAGTTTTCCTAGTGGTCATGTCTTAGGAACTACTAGTATGGTCTTAATTATTTGGGAAATTTTTGGAACAAAATTTGGTAATGGGTTAATAATTACACTAGCTGTCATTTGGATAATGGTAGTGATATCAAGGATTAGTTTGAAAGCCCACTATCCTTCAGACGTTATTGGTGCAACTTCTTTAGCTGTCTTCTGTTTTACCTTATCACAGCAAATTTTTCTTGCCTTTTTATAAATACCAAATTATTAGAACAATAATACTATCTTAGCTAAATATCATAAGACATATTTCATAGTATCGGATACGATTTATGGCTTACTTCTTAAGGTTTTCTCAAATTGGTCTTTTACTAATCGCCAAAATTACTATCAATGTATCTTAACCGTCATTTTTTTAAAGTGTAATAAAATAATTACCAAAAAAGCAGTTCACATCGCTATGTTGAACTGCTTTTCGCTATTTAAAAATTACCGCTCATCGAAACCAACCATTAAACTACCGGCTTCTGCGTAAAAAGCACATAGACCATGCATTGGTCGAATTATTATTTCTGCTTGAGGATATGATATGAGAATTTTTTCTTTAAGTACTTGCGCATCTTTTTCATTATTACACTGATCAATGATTACTCGCCCACCTTGATAGTTCATTTCATTCATCAATTTTAATATTTCATTTAAAGAACGCTTCATACCACGTACTTTAGCAATTGGTTCCAATTTCCCTTGCTCACTAGCTGTCCCAACAAGATTGATTTTTAACATTTTAGCTACTTTAGCTACTGCCATACTTACACGACCGTTTAAAGCTAAATTATGTAGGGATTGTAGCACAAACAATAAGTGCGTATGCGTTTTGTATTCCGAAATTTTTTGTTCTATATCTACAAACCTAGTTTGATCATCAACCAAGCGTTCAATTTCACGTTGAATCATTGAAACCTCTGGTCCAGCAGTTCTAGAATCAATAACGATGACCCGACTATTAGGATTATCTTTTTCATATATCTGCTTTGCTTGATAAGCTGAAGAAAAACTACCACTAAGTCCACTAGTAATTGTTAACATAATTGCTCGGCTACTACCTTCTAAGGCTTTAAGCCACTCATCGATACTTGGACAAGATGTCCTTCCCTCTTCGGTATTTTTCGCCATTGAATCAAGAAAATCAGCCATATTTAAATGTTGATCATCTATAAAGTCTTTACCTGAAATTGATATTGTTAAAGGAACGACTGTCAGTCTTTCACTTATCTTTTCATTAGCACTAGAATCGATTATTAATTTTACTTCTTCCATTTATTGAATATCCTTATTAAAAATAAACCAATCAAAGTTAAGATTGTATAGTTAAATAATAATGCAAATCGACTAAAAAAGCGAATAAATGCTTATAAAATTTTTAATACTAGAAAACGGTTACAAATGTTTACATAATCACAAACTTAGGCTAAAATTTGTCATGTAGACTTGGAGCTCTGCTCCACTAATGTATGTACTAATTAGTACAGCATTTATTATTTAGGAGGTTTTTAGATGTTAAAATCAGTCATTGAAAATGTTCATGCACTGGAAATCTATGATTCACGTGGTAATCCAACTGTTGAGGCGTTTGTTACGCTTTCAAATGGTGTTGTAGGAAAGGCCGAAGTTCCATCTGGTGCTTCAACAGGTGAAAACGAAGCTGTTGAATTGCGTGATGGTGATAATCGTGTTGGCGGTAAAGGTGTTGCCAAAGCCGTTGAAAACGTTAATACTAAGATTGCCGAAGCTTTAAAGGGTTTAGATCCTCACGATCAAGCAAATATTGACCGTGTTATGATTGAATTAGATGGTACCCCTAACAAGGCTAAGCTTGGTGCTAATGCAATTTTGGGTGTATCAATGGCTACTGCTGCTGCTGCTGCTAAAGATACTCATCAACCTTTATACCGTTACCTTGGTGGAACTGACCTTGAAATGCCTCAAACTTTCCACAACGTTATTAACGGTGGAGAACACGCTGACAACGGTATCGATGTTCAAGAATTCATGATTACCCCAGTTAAAAAGACTTCATTCCGTGACGGTTTTGAAAAGATTGTTAACACTTACCACACATTAAAGAAGGTTCTTGAAGACATGGGTTACGAAACTGGTCTTGGTGACGAAGGTGGTTTCGCTCCTAACATGAAGAACTCTGAAGAAGCTTTGCAAGCTTTACACGATGCTATTGTTAAGGCCGGTTACAAGCCTGGTGAAGATATTGCAATTGCTTGTGACTGTGCTGCTTCATACTTCTACAACAAAGAAGATGGTAAGTACCACTTTGAAGGTAAAGTCTTTGACGACGATCAATTAGCTGAATACTACGACAAGTTACTTGATGAATTCCCTGAATTAATTTCAATTGAAGATCCATACGATGAAAATGATGTTGAAGGAATGATTAAGTTTACTCAAACTCACAAAGACAGAATTCAAATCGTTTTAGATGACTTCATTTGTACTAATCCTCAACTTTTAGCTAAAGCTATTAAGGAAGGTGCTGGTAATGCATCATTAATTAAGTTGAATCAAATTGGTACTGTTACTGAAACTTTGGAAACTATTCGTCTTTCACGTAAGAATGGTTACAACACCATGATTTCTCACCGTTCAGGTGAAACTGGTGATACTTTTATTGCTGACTTCGCTGTTGCAATTAATGGTGGTCAATTGAAGACTGGTGCTCCAGCTCGTTCAGAACGTGTTGAGAAGTACAACCGTTTACTTGAAATCGAAGAAGAACTTGGTGCAGGTGAACGTTTAGCTACTTTCCCAGATAACGTTAACAAGGACTAATTAGTCTTATCATAAAAAAGCTTGCTTATAAGCAAGCTTTTTTTGTGCCCTATTTGTTGTAAGTAAAACCATTCCGTTTTATTTGCTAGAAAACGGGGCATATTTATGCTAACTTAAATAAAGAATTACTTGTTAAGGAAGGAAAATTATGTCTGAAAAAATTGCTAGCTTAAGTCAAGCCGAAGCAGATGAATTACTAACAAAAAATGGGTTAAACGAAGTACCCGAACCTCAATTTAACTTTTTTAAAGAATTTTTAGCTAAATTATGGAATCTATCCGCCTGGATTTTAGAAGCTGCCTTACTTCTTGAGTGTCTTTTAGGTAAATGGATCCAATCTTTTTTCGTTTTATTAATGTTACTATTTGCTGCTTGGAATGGTGCTTCAAAGAAAAAGCAGTCTCGCCGTGTTTTAAACACTATTTCTCATAAATTAACCCCTCTGGTATCAGTTCAACGCGATGGAATTTGGAAAACTATTGATTCCAAATATTTAGTTCCAGGCGATTTGATTAGTATCCAATCTGGCGATGTGCTAGCGGCAGATGTTCAAATACTTGATAACCCAGTTTCTTTTGATGAAAGTTCTATTACGGGTGAAGCAAAAACCGTAAAAAAGAACATTACAGATATCGCCTTTGCGGGTACAACTGTAACCGAAGGAAGTTCCCTAGCTCGTGTAACCGCAACTGGGGCAAATTCACGTTCTGGGAAAACCATTAATTTAATTAATAATTCAGCTGCTCCAGGTCACTTGCAACAACTATTAACTAAAATTATTTATTATCTCTGTATCCTTGATGGAATTTTAACTTTAGTAATCGTGATTGCTTCCTTCTTTAAAGGTGGTGATTTGAAGAATTTAATTGATATGCTACCATTTTTGGCAATGATGTTTATTGCCTCCATACCTGTTGCGATGCCTTCAACCTTTGCCCTCTCCAATTCCTTTGAAGCTACTAGATTAAGCAAAGAGGGGGTTTTGACATCTGATTTAACCGGTATTCAAGATGCAGCTAATTTAAATTTAATTTTATTAGATAAAACTGGAACAATTACCGAAAATAAAACAGCTGTTTCTCAATGGACTAATTTTAGTGAGATGAGCAATGATACGGTATTAGAACTTGCTTCTGCCGCCATTGATCAAAGGAATAAAAAAATTATTGATACTGCGATTACCGATTATATTTCCAACTGCAACTTACAGATTAAAACTAGTAAGGACTTTACTCCTTTTACCTCTGCAAGAGGCTATTCAATGGCCAATGTTGATAACCATAATGTTAAATTAGGGTCATTCAAGCAATTATCTTTAATTGATTCAACTGCCCTAACCAAAGTTAAAGATATTGATTTTAGTTCAGGACGATCCGTTGCTGTGTTAATTGATGATATTTTAGCGGGAGTATTTATTTTAGAAGATAAAGTAAGATCTGACTCAAAAGCTGCTATAGCTGAACTTAAAAAACGTGGTGTTCTGCCAATTATGCTAACTGGTGATAACCAAAAAACCGCTCAGGCTGTTGCAAAACAAGTTAACTTAAGCGGAAAAGTTATTTCTATTCATGATTTTAATGATCAAACTGATATTCAACATCTTGCTGGAATTGCTGACGTGTTACCAGAAGATAAATTACGAATGGTCAAATTTTTTCAAAAAAAAGGTTATATTGTAGGAATGACTGGGGATGGTGTCAATGATTCTCCTGCATTAAAACAAGCCGAAGTTGGAATCGCTGTTTCAAATGCAGCCGACGTTGCCAAACGATCCAGTAAGATGGTTCTTCTTGATGATGGCTTAGCATCCATTGTTAAAATTCTAGACGCTGGACATCGGGTATATCAGCGAATGACTACCTGGTCGTTAACAAAATTAGCTAGAACTGCTCAACTCACTATGCTACTTACTTTTGGCTATTTATTTTTCGATTATATCCCTATGGCCTTAAATGCAATGGTTATTTATACCATTATGAATAACATGGTTACAATGATGATTGGTACTGATCGCACCCACATCACTTACCGACCAGAAAATTGGGATATGGCTAAGTTAGCTAAAATTGCTTTTTCACTAGCATTCGGCTGGACCTTGATTGGCATAGCAGGTATTTGGTACTTAAATAACCATAACTTTAGTCATGGTACTATTTCAACTATGGTCTATGTATATCTAGTTTTAAGTGCAATGTTTATTATTTTAATAACTCGGACAAAGCATTACTTTTGGCAAGACTATCCTTCTAAAGCCGTTGGATTAACGCAAATGGGAGATATTATTCTAACAATTGTGCTTGCACTAAGCGGAATTGCGATGACTCAGATTAATTGGATAAATTTGCTAATTACTATTTTTATTAGTTTAATAGCAGCAATCTTAATTGATTTATTTTATCAACCAATTATGAAAAATAAATAACTAAAATTGAAGTAGATCGCTCCAAATATCTCTTGTGATAAGTTTGGGAGCGATTTTTATTGTCTCTCAAATATGAGCTGCTTCTTGTTGCCTCTTTAATAATTAAAAAAGCTGAGCACGCCATTTTGACGTACTCAGCTTTTAAAGATTATCAGGCGTTCCTGACTATCCTCGCCTAATAAAATATGTTTGTATATGTGTTTGTATATGTGTTTGGTTATAAAAATTAAAAATAGGAAAAAATATTTAATTAATCAGGAAATTTAATTAGTTTATTTAAAATTTGAATCATTAACATAAATCATAATATATCAATGACCCTCTAACCACCCCCTTAAAATTGTTGATTTTATCGAGTTATACGGTTTTAATTTAATAAGCTTTAACTGTTTTTGTTTTTTGCAATAAATCAATATATAATTTGTATTTTAGTAACTATTGTTTAAACAGTTTATTTAAATATACTACAAAACTAGTTAAAAAAACAACAATAAATTAAAAAAGATTCCCAAAGTTAACGGAACCTTTTATTAATTATTACTCTTTAATTCATACACATAAGATGTTTCATTTGGTCTATATACACCATGCAAAGTACCTACTCGAGTAAAGCCCATCTTATTAATTAAATGTTGCATTGCCTTATTATCTTCGTGAGTATCAATGCGAATTGAATCAATATCTGTTCTATTATCGAGAATATAATTAATAACAGAGCTTAATAATTCTGTTGCATAGCCCTTCCCTGCATAATTTGAATGGATTGCTACTCGATGAATAACTACATATTTATCAGTATTACATAACCACTGGCCAACTAACTTATCGTAAGCATGATCAGGAGCGTTTACAATAGAAATTGCCCCAATTGTTTCACTATCTGCTGAAGAAGCTAGGTATGCTGAACCATGTTCAATATCCTCTTTAATTTGAGCTTTAGAAGGATAATCTCCTTGCCATTGATCAACTCCTCTTTCAGCTAACTGGTTAGCGCCATCTTTCAAAATCGTCATAATTTGGTCAAAATCGGCCATGGTTGCTTTTCTTAATTTCAAATTATTATGCTCCTTTTTTGAGATACCGTACCATTATAAATACTTGAACACTATTTGTAAAAAGATTTCGTCCTAAAATTAAAAAAAGTTTGCGATGATTACGTTCTGTTTAAGAAAATTAAGTTGATCCCTACTTTTAAATACCAGAGTCCTATAAATAAAAGGCTTGATACACTTGTGCATCAAGCCTTTTTTATTGTTCTTAAGCTCCGTGATACTGAACAAGAGAAAAGACATCTAAGCCTGGCAACTTCTCTTTACCCTTTAAATCAGGTAGTTCAATATAAAAAGCAGCTCCTACTAGTTCGCCACCTAGTTCTTCAACAAGTTCCTTACATGCTCTTAAAGTTCCAGCCGTAGCAAGCAAATCATCACAGATGACTACTCGTTGTCCGGGTTTAATTGCATCTTTATGCATTTCCAAAATATTGGAACCATATTCTAAATCATAGGATGCGCGCTCAACTTCACGTGGTAGTTTCTGTGGCTTTCTGGCGGGAACAAAACCTAAGCCCAATTCAGTTGCTACTGGACAGCCAACAATAAAACCGCGTGCCTCAGGGCCTACAATTACATCAGCCGCTCTACTTTTAGCGTATTCCGCCAATTGGTGAGTAGCTTCTCGAAATAACTTCCCATCTTGCAAGATGGGTGTAATGTCGCGGAAAGTAATTCCTTTATTCGGGAAATCCTTGACACTTGCAATATGATCTTCAAAAACGTTTGCCATAAGAAGAAAAAAACCTCCAAATTCAATTGCTTGCTACAGCTTCTTTGACTTATCTATTCTACCAGACTTTTATCTTAAAAGCATTAAATGCTATTAATTATTGTTCTTTAATTGCTGATTAACATACATTAGCAACTTTTCACTTGGCATTTGTCGTAATTGTTGAATAAAATTAAGTTGTGATTGAATAGCACAAAAATACTTTGAAGCAGTCAAGGCTTTTTTTTCTGGATTTTTAATACCCCAAATTTTATTTTGCTTAATTGTAATAAATTTTAATTCATAAAAAACACGCATAATAAATAGTATATTCTGATAATCAATACCTAAAAATGGTGCCACCTGTCGATATTCATTAATTTCTAATCCTGGATGCTGGTATACATATTTAAGAAGCACTTCAAAATATTTCTTTGCCGGCATTAATTTAATTGGTAATTGATCTAGCAGAAAGCGTAAATAAAGCTGTTTATAATTTTTACTCAAGGCTTGATCCAATTCAACCTGATTATGAGGTGTATCGAGAAAGACCACAACTTCACGATCACTGTCATTATCATATTCATCAATTAGGGTGATTTTTTTAGAATCAATATCAAAACTATTATTTGCCACTTCTAAGTTTTGCTTGTCAAATAAAAGATAGCGATCAGCAAAGCCCATTATATGCTTTTCTTGACGCAAATCAATTACTGGAGTTGAAAACAAAAATTTAGGTGCTGAAAAAACAATTCCCTCGATTATTCCCTGTAATTTAACTTGATTACGATAATTATTTTCACCAAGTTGGATAAACAATTGGTTTATATATGGTAATAAATCTTTAGTTATGTATTTTTTATTAAAGCCCACTACCTCTAATTTATTATTTTTTTGGCTTAATGTTAATTTAATATGGTTCTTATCCTTACCCATAAAAAAGCAACTGCTGATTTCTAAATTAGAAATACTGAAAATTGGCTTTACATTGTCAGTTCCATAGGGTCCAACTTGATTAATTTGGTGCATAATATCAAGAGAAAGATGCGTAAATGGTAATTCAAAATCATAATACTTAACTACTGTACTTTCATGAATATCGTAACTAGCTTCAAATTCGGTTCTAAGGGTAGCAATTTTGCTTTCTTCCATTGATAGCCCACAAGCAAAGTCATGACCACCAAATTTAAGAAATAAATTTTGTTTTAAGCTATCTAACGCATTAAAAATATTAAAATTTGCAACTGAACGCCCTGAACCTTTGATAATTCCTGCTCTATTTTTAGTTAAAATAATTGTTGGCTTATGTAACTCTTCGGCAATTTTATTAGCCACCAGTCCTAAGACACCTTCGTGAAAGTCAGCAGAATAGATAACAAGTGTTTCCCTTGATTGCCAATTATTGACTTTAACTTGCTGTAAGCATGCCTTATATACTTTAGCTGTTAAATCTTTACGCTGTTCATTAAGGTTTTCAATCTTATCGGCTATTTTTTGCGCTTCAGCTTCACTTTCACACAACAATAGTTCAACTGCCAAACTAGCATTATCGAGTCTTCCCACTGCATTTAATCTGGGAGTAATATTAAAGCCAACATCATTCTCATCAATTTGACCACTTTGCAATCCTGAATTTTTAATTAGTGCCTTCAGCCCAGGTCTATCGGTTTGATTTAGTACTTCTAAACCACGTTTGACAACAATGTGCCCCTCACCTGAAACTTTCACCATGTCACCAATTGTGCCAATCATCGCAAGCTCTAATAATTCAGGCATCGGATCTTGCATCAATTCACGACAAATTGTATAAGCAACTCCCGCACCACAATAATCATCAAACGGATATTTTTGTCCCGGATAGTTGCAGTGCACTAGGGCATAACAATCAGGTACATTTTCTTGCATTTTGTGATGATCCGTAATTATGGTATCAACACCCTTGTGCTTGGCATAAGCTACTTCTTCTACTCCAGTAATACCATTGTCAACGGTAATAATTAAATTAGTCCCATTAGCAACTATTTTCTTATATGCGACTAAATTGGGACCATAACCATCTTCAAAACGATTAGGAATAAAATAGTGCACATCAGCCCCTAAAATTTCCAGTGTTTCCATCATAATAGCAGTAGCTGTTATTCCATCTGCATCATAATCGCCATAAATAGTTATTTTTTCATTATGCTCAATAGCTAAATTAATACGTGCGACTGCTTTAGCCATATCATGCATTAAATTAGGATCAGCTAAATCTTCTTCGGTAGCATTTAACCAATATTCTAATTTCTCTACTGTATTTAGATTACGTAATGCAAACAATTTTGCAGCAATGGGTTTTAGCTGATATTTTTCAACTAATTCAGGAGCTAATTCTTTACTAGTGCGCTCTTTCCACTTTATCATTTACTTAATTATGCCTTCTCTAAAATAGTAAAATTCCAAAGTTAAATATTGCGATGCTGGAACTTAAAAATTGTCACAGTACCATATTAAATCTTTGGAATTAAAATATCTTGTTAAAATTTATTTTGAGTTTAAATCATCATCATTCATTCTTAGAACTGCCATAAACGCATCTTGGGGAACTTCAACTTGTCCAACAGCCTTCATTCTCTTTTTACCACGTTTTTGTTTTTCAAGTAACTTTGCCCGACGATCAGGGTCACCTGTATGAATTTTCCAAGTAACATCTTTACGATACGGCTTAATTGTTGCTCGCGAAATTATTTTTGCTCCAATTGCTCCTTGAATATCAACTTCAAAGTTTTGCCTTGGAATCAGCTTCTTTAGCATTGAAGTCATTTGTCTTGCTCTATTTTGTGATTCATCGCGATGAGCAATAAAACTCAAGGCATCGATAACTTGTTTATTTAGCAAAATATCAATCTTGACTAAATCGGTTGCACGATAGCCAGTAATTTCGTAGTCTAGTGACGCGTATCCTTTAGTAGACGATTTTAAATCATCAAAGAAATCATAGATTATTTCGGCTAAAGGCATATTATAAATTACATTAACCCGGTATTTATCTAAATAATCCATTGTAACAAATTCACCGCGTTTACGTTGACAAAGTTCCATTACCGGACCTACAAAGTCACTTGGTACCATTACTTCTGCTTTAACATAAGGTTCTTGAACTTCACGATATTCTCCAGCTGAAGGCAAATCAGATGGATTGTCAATCACTTTTGTAGAGCCATCGTTCATAATTGCATGATAATCGACTGAAGGGGCTGTCATAATTAGATCTAAATTAAATTCTTGCTCTAATCTTTCTTGAACCACATCCATATGCAATAGACCTAGAAAGCCACAACGAAAACCAAATCCTAATGCAGTAGAAGTTTCTGGTTCAAATTCCAGTGCAGCATCATTTAATTGTAATTTTTGAAGTGCCTCTTTCAAATCGTCATATTTTGAGTTATCAACTGGATACATACCCGAATAAACCATTGGTGGGATTTGACGATAGCCAGGAAGTGGTTCAGCTGTCGCATTTTCGTTTGAAGTAATTGTATCTCCCACCCCAGTTTCACGAACTGACTTAATATTAGCTGTTAGATAGCCAACATCTCCAGCAATTAAAAGATCTTTTTTCACGGGATGCGGACTAGAAACACCAACCTCAGTTACTTCATACTCTTTTCCCGTGTTCATGATTTTAATATGGTCACCAGGTTTAACCATTCCATCTTCGACTCTAATTGATAAGACGACCCCACGATAGTCGTCATATTTTGAATCAAAAATCAAAGCCTTAAGTGGTGCCTCTAAATCACCATCCGGAGCAGGAATATCTTGTACAATTCTTTCTAATAAATCACCAATACCTTGCCCAGTTTTACCTGAAACTTCAGCCGCATTAGACGCATCTAATCCTAACATCTCGGTAATCTCTTCTTTTGCTTGCTCGGGATTTGCTGATGGTAAATCAATTTTATTAATAACCGGTAAAATTTCTAAATCATCATCAATAGCTAAATATGTATTGGCTAAGGTTTGTGCCTGTACACCTTGAGAAGCATCAACGACCAAAAGCGCTCCTTCACAAGCAGCTAGTGACCTTGAAACTTCATAAGAAAAATCAACATGACCTGGTGTATCAATAAGATGAAAAATATAATCTTCACCATTTTGAGCATGATATTTAATTTCAACTGAGTTCATTTTAATTGTAATTCCTCGTTGACGCTCAAGTGGCATATCATCTAGCATTTGATTCTTTAACTGCCGCTCTGAAACCGTATCGGTTAACTCTAAAATTCGATCAGCAATCGTTGATTTACCATGATCAATATGAGCAACAATTGAAAAGTTGCGAATATGTTTTTGATAATCTTCTAATTTTGTTAGATCCATAAATCATTTGCATCCTTTTGTTTTTTCTGTCATTGACCAATCAACGTTTTAATGCTGATTGATGCAATTTTTATTTCTTAATTACTTTCAGATTAATAATTATTTACTATATTATTGTGAAGACTACTTTCTTCTTTCTGTGTAAGACAATTATACCATACCCCCCATACTGAAAAAATAACTGCAAGTTAGACCTATGTTTCAGAATAAAGTCTTAACATTAACTTTTAAGTAATTATTACTACTAAAATCAATTAAATTAATTATCTAGCAAACATTTTTAAATGCTGTGATTTTCATTGACTGTTTAGCAGAATAAAAAAAACGCAATAACTAAATTGCGTTTTCTTAATTATTGCAGTTTTTCTTTTAATCTTTCAAAGAAACCTTTTTCTTGTGGATTAATGGATCCCCCGCCAGCCTTAACAAAGTCAACCAAGGCTGCTCTTTGTTTTTCGTTAATGGTCTTAGGAATCTGTACTTCAACTGTTGTTACTTGATCACCACGTGCATTACCACGTAAATATGGAACTCCCTCACCTCTTAATGTGAATTTTTTATTAGGCTGGGTACCAGCAGGAATTTTTAATTTTTGCTCCCCATGAACAGTTTTAACTGTAATTTCATCCCCAAGAGTAGCCTGAGCAAATGAAATTGGCACCGTTGTATAAATTGTATTCCCTTCACGCTTAAAGTCCTTGGACGGTTTTATCCGATATGAAATATATAAGTCACCATAAGGCCCACCGTTTTTACCAGCTTCACCTTGACCTTCATAGCGTAACTGCTGACCATTGTCAATTCCGGCTGGAATATTAACTTCTATAGTGTTTTTACCATCTACAACACCATTTCCATGACACGTACCACAAGGATGTTCAATAATAATCCCTCGTCCATTACATTTGTCACAAACCGTTTGCCGTCGAATCATCCCAATCATTGACTTCTGCGTAACTGTCATATAACCAGTTCCATTACATTTGTCACAAGTAATTGGATGGGTACCCTTTTCAGCACCACTTCCCTTACATGTCCCACAAATTTCACTACGAGTATATGAAACTTGCGTTTTTTTACCAGTAATAGAATCCATGAAATCAATAGTTAGGGTATAGTCTAAATCTTCGCCACGTGTTGGTGCAGTCGGATCTGCTCGTCGCTGTCCACTAGAAGCGCCACCAAAGAAATCGTTAAAAATATCACCAAAATCACCGAAACCACTAAAGTCACCGTAGCCTTGACCTGCACCACCAAAGCCAGCTTGGCCATTCACACCAGCTGCACCAAATTGATCGTACTGACTCTTCTTTTGTGGGTCATGAAGAACTTCATAAGCTTCATTTATTTTTTTGTATTTTTCCTCTGCACCTGGTTCATGATTGATATCAGGATGGTATTTCTTAGCTAATTTACGATAAGCAGAATTAATTTCTTTATCACTGGCATTTCGATCAACACCTAGCACACTATAATAATCTTCTTGTGCCATCTAAAAGCTCCTTACTTTCCAAAAGAAAAGAACTACTTTCATGGCAGTTCTTTTCTAATTTATTCAATTATAAACCCATTACTTGTCAGGGTCTACTTTATGAAATTCGCCATCGCTAGCTGAACCATCACCTGCATTGCCATTTTGACCATCAGCTTCAGCACCAGGTTGTCCTTGAGCTCCACCATTAGCTTGGTATAACTTAACCGCTAAGTCTTGAGCAACTTTTGATAGTGCATCTTTCTTAGTCTTCATTTCTTCCAAGTTATTGTCCTTTTGTGCCTGCTTCAATTCATCAAGCGCATCTTGAACCTTCTTAATATCGTCTTCAGAAACTTTATCCTTAACTTCACCCAAAGTCTTTTCAGTTGAGAAAATTAATTGATCAACTTCATTGCGTAAGTCAACTTCTTCTTTCTTCTTTTTATCTTCTTCGGCATGCTCTTCAGCTTCTTTTTGCATCTTTTGAATTTCTTCATCGGATAAACCAGATGAACTCTTAATGGTAATCTTTTGTTCTTTACCGGTACCCATATCTTTAGCCGAAACGTTTACAATTCCATTCTTATCGATATCAAAGGTTACTTGAATTTGTGGAACACCACGAGGTGCGGCAGGAATATCAGTCAGTTCAAAACGACCCAAGGTCTTATCATCAGCAGCCATTGGACGTTCACCTTGCAAAACGTGGACATCAACAGCAGGTTGATTATCAGCAGCAGTTGAAAAGATTTGACTCTTAGACGTTGGAATTGTGGTATTCTTTTCAATTAATTTAGTGAAGACACCACCCATGGTTTCAATACCAAGTGAAAGTGGAGTAACATCGAGTAAAACGACATCCTTAACATCACCTGAAATAACACCACCTTGAATAGCAGCACCTAAGGCAACAGCTTCATCAGGATTGATTGAGTGGTCAGGTTCTTTGCCAGACCACTTCTTAACTGCTTCTTGAACCGCTGGAATTCTAGTCGATCCACCATTTAAAATAACCTTATCAATATCATTAACAGTTAAGTCTGCATCTTTTAGTGCATTATCAAATGGAATCTTAGTTCGATCAACAAGATCAGCCGTTAATTCATCAAACTTAGCACGAGTCAAATCAGCTTCTAAGTGTAATGGACCGGCTTCACCAGCAGAAATAAATGGAAGTGAAATGTGAGTTGAAGATACACCAGATAGATCTTTCTTAGCTTTTTCAGCAGCATCTTTTAATCTCTGTAGTGCCATCTTATCAGTTGATAAGTCCACACCATTTTCATCTTTAAAGCCTTTAACAAGCCAGTCAATGATCTTATTATCAAAGTCATCACCACCAAGACGTGTATCACCATTAGTGGACAATACCTGAAAAACACCATCACCTAGTTGCAAAACAGAAACATCGAAAGTTCCACCACCAAGGTCATATACTAAAACTTTTTCATCTTCAGCATCTTTATCCAAACCATAAGCAAGTGATGAAGCAGTTGGTTCGTTAATAATCCGTTTTACTTCTAAACCAGCAATCTTACCAGCATCTTTAGTAGCTTGACGTTGAGCATCATTAAAGTAAGCTGGAACCGTAATAACTGCTTCAGTAACCTTCTCACCTAAATAGTCTTCTGAAAATTTCTTAATATATTGTAAAATCATTGCAGAAATTTCTTGTGGTGTATAGGCCTTATCCCCAATTTTCACTTTATAACCAGCCTCACCAATGTGACGCTTAATTGAAGAAATAGTATTAGGATTAGTAATTGCTTGCCGTTTAGCTACTTCACCAACTTGAATTTCACCATCCTTAAAGGCAACTACTGAAGGAGTAGTTCTGTTACCTTCTGGATTAGTAATAATTTTTGGTTCCTTACCTTCAAGAACTGCAACTGCAGAGTTAGTTGTTCCAAGATCAATACCGATAACTTTTGACATTAATAAAACTTCCTTTCAATTATTGTGCAACAACAACCATTGCTGGTCTTAATGTGCGATCCTTATATAAATATCCCTTTTGTAAAACCTGAACGATATAATTCTTCTGCTCATTATTTTCAGCAGTAACCGTTTGAACTGCCTGATGTAAGTTTGGATCAAATTCTACACCTTCAGCATCGATTTCACTAATTCCATGATCTTTCATCGCTTTAATCAGGGAGTCAAGAGTCATTTGAACACCCTTTTTAAGCTGCTTTGAAGCTTCATCATCTACTTCAATTGCTAAAGCTCTTTCTAAATTATCCATTGCCGGTAAAATATCTTTAGCTAAAGACTGAGATTCATACTTAATCAATTGTGCACGTTCATTATTATAACGATTTTGCATATTTTGCATTTCTGCTTGACTACGTAAGTATTTATCTTCTAAATCTTTATTTTGTTCCTGTACCCTAGTTAACTCTGATTTGATTTTATCTTTTTCAGATTCAGATGCTTGTTGATCATCTACTTGAGCTTCAAAATCTTTCGTTTCATCCGTTGCCGGTTGATTTTCTATAAAATCTTTTTCATTAGTCTGTTTTTCTTTACTCACAGTTAACCTCCTTTATTTAAATCTGCCATAATATTCCAGTAGCTTTTTAGCTAATTCATTTCTAAAATATTCTAGTAGGCCAATCACTTGCGAATATGGCATATTATTAGGACCAAGTAAAGCAATAATACCCTTACCATATGACCCTACACTGTACTCTGCAGTAAGAAGACTATAATCCTTCAATAAATCATTAGATAATTCCGAACCTAAACTAACTCTTATGGGTGAGTGACTATCACTTGAGTTCATTACATTAGTCATTAAATTCGAAACTATATCTTCATGACCCAGTAATTCATAGAGCGATTTCAAACTTGAAGCATCGCTTAGTGAACTGTTATTTAAAAGGTTTAGCTGCCCGTCAACATACATTTGCTCACTAGTAGCCTCTTTAACCACATCTTCAACCAATTCAATTAATTCAGTGATATGATGAAGACCAAATTTTTCACTTAAATCTTGACTTAATAAACTCGGGTTTATTTCGTTTAAAGTCTTACCTACCAATTCATCGTTTAGCATTCGCACAGCTTTTTCAACTTCATCGCCACCAATATTATAGGGTAAACGATAAACTTGACTGTGAACATTCCCATCACTGGTAACCAAAATAGCCATAACTTGCCTATTCACTAATGGAACAATTCGAAAACCAGTAATAGTTAAAGAATTACTCTCTGGTCCTTCAGCAAAAGCAGTATAATTAGTCAAATTAGATAAAATCTTGGCCGCCTCTTGAACAATTTCATTAACTTGATGAAATGGCTGGCTAAATTGTAGCATAATTCTATCATATACTGATGCTGGCAAACGTAATGGCTCAACTAAATTATCTAAATAGTACCGATAGCCTTCAGTTGATGGTAAACGGCCACTAGACAAATGAGTTTTTTCAATTAAGCCCTTGTCTTCTAAAAGAGCCATTTCATTACGAATAGTTGCACTGGAAACTTTAATTGGCAGTTGGTTCATTACAGTTTTTGAACCGACAGGATCATGTGTCTGTGTAAAATTATTAATAATTGTTTTTAAAATTAATTCTTGACGTTCGGTCAACATAAATATCGCCCTCACTTTTAGCACTCTTATTTGCTTTGTGCTAACAATTATTATGATACTAGTATTTAGCAGAATGTCAAGCTGAGTGCTAATTATTTTGAAATAAATTTTTGCAACAATTTCAACTTACCTGTACCGCTCAAAATAGTCTGTAATCTTTAATTTATCCTGTTTCATTTGCTCTTTTAGTTGATTTAAATTAGCAAACTTTATTTCGCCACGTGTATACTTATACCATTTAATTATTATCTTTTGGTCATAAGCCTCTTCACTAAAACCAAATAAGTTAGATTCAATATATATTTTTTGGGCACTGTTAATTGTTACATTATAGCCTACACTAGTCATTGATTCATACCACTTACCATTAATCATTGTCCTTGTAGCATAAACGCCAACTTTAGGAATCACCTTATTCTCATCCCAAACTAAATTAGCAGTTGGAAAGCCCAACTTGTGACCATTACGTAGTCCATGCCCAATATAACCGGACATGACATAAGGTGTGCCAAGTAAGTCTTTAACTAAGTCCATTTTCCCATTTTTAATAGCTCTTTTAATCTCTGTTGAGCCAATTTTTTGGCCATTGTATGTTTGTTCCGGAACCGTAATAATCTCAAATCTGTTTTGCGCAAATTTGGGTAAATTTTGCATATTGGCAATATTTTTAGGTCCATAGGTATAATCAAAACCAGCAACAACAGTCTCAGTATTAAGTTTAACAATAATATTATCTACAAATTCTTGGGCACTTACTTTGCTAAATTGCTCATTAAAATGCATCACCAACAAATAATCTACTCCAAGCTGCCGCATTTTATATATCTTTTCATCTAGGGTATCAATATAACTCACTACTTGGTTTTGATAGACCTCCTTAGGATGCCGATCAAATGTCATTAGCACTAAGGGTAAGCCCTTACTATTGGCAGTGTTCTTTGCGACCTTTATTAACTGCTGATGTCCACGATGAACACCATCAAAAAAGCCGAGAGCCAATACAATTTTACCCGGGACAATATTCTTTTTAACTGGATAAGATAAATGAATAATTTGCACTGTTGAACCTTCATTTCATCTAATTATTTTGCAAAAGCATTAATTCAGGACGGTACATTGTACCTCTGGCTTGATAAATCGCCTTAACTTTATTATTGTACCTTAATGCAACTTTTTTTGCATTCGTTTTCAAAGCAATTGCTGCCCCATTTTTTACCTTTAGCCATTGATTTTCGTTCAAGTCAATTGTCTGATAATCTTTGAAAAATACTTCGATTGGTTGTATTGCTTTTTCAGCTATAGCTGGATTGCTAATAATTTCATCTAGTTTAACAGCTTGACTGAGATTAAAGCCTGAGCTTGCTGTCCTTCGTAAGGTTTGCATTACTGCCGGAACACCTATATTTTCGCCTAGGTCATTGACAAGTGAACGCACATATGTGCCTTTACTACATTCAATTTCAAAATTAAAAGTTTCTTGTCCCTGTTCTAAGTCAAATTGAGGCTCATCAACCGCGTTGTATGCAAAAATTTTAACTAATCGCTTTGGTCGTTCAACCTCAATACCTTCGCGTGCATATTCATAGAGGTGCCTGCCATTTAAACGTACAGCTGAGTAAATTGGTGGAACCTGTTCTATTTTTCCAATAAACTCTTGCATCCTTGTTTGCAGAGTATCTTTACTAATTTTCGTTGTTAAACGCTTAGTTTCGAGTACTTTACCAGATGTGTCATAACTATCCGTGGCATAACCTAACAGGCCCGCACCACAATATTTTTTATTTTTTTGATGCATTAATTCAATCAATTTTGTCGCTTGTCCAATTGCAATTGGTAAAACTCCAGTTACATCAGGGTCTAAAGTTCCCGCATGGCCAATTTTTTTAATATGCAGTACTTTACGCAAATGGTAAACAACATCTGCACTCGTCATACCCTTTTCTTTATCAATTACTAATATTCCGTTAATCATTTCCCTACCTACTAAAAAAGCGCTAACCAGCGCTTTTCTTAATTATTGCGATCTGCATCTTGCTTTTTTACTTCTGCAATTAAACGATCAATCTTACTACCATATTTAACTGAATTATCCCGTTTAAAAATTAATTCTGGAACTTTATAAACAGTTAAAATTTGTCCTAAGAGATGACGCATCATTCCCTTAGCTTTTTCTAAACCAATAGCCGTTTCTTCTTCCTTTTTTGGATTTTCAGAAAGAATGCTGTAATAAACAGTAGCATAAGACAAATCATTGGTACATTCAACTGCTGTAATCGTTACATCTTTAACACGTGCATCACGTATATCTTTTCGTAAAATTTTAGTTAATTCACGCAGAATTTCGCCTTCAACACGACCAATTCTATGTTTCATACTTTGCTCCTAATCACACTATTTTTGTGGCTTAACTTCCTGTTGTTCAACTGCTTCCAGCTCATCGCCAATTTTAATGTCATTATAACCTTCGATTGTTAAACCACAGTCAAAGCCCTGCTTAACAATTTTGGTATCATCTTTAAACCGTTTTAATGAACCAACTTTACCAGTATAGATTACAACACCATTACGTATCAAATTAACATCCGCATCACGTGAGATATAGCCTGAATCAACAAAAGCTCCAGCAATAGTGCCGACTTTAGAAACTTTCCATGTTTCACGCACGGTCAAATTCCCAACAACTTTATCTTCATATGTTGGCTCAAGCATTCCTTGCATAGCGGCTTTAACATCATCAATTGCTTTATAAATAACACTATATAAACGTATGTCGACTCCGCCATCTGTTTCCGCCTGCGACTTAGCGGTTACAGTCGGACGAACATTAAAACCAATAATAAATGCGTTCGATGCGGCAGCTAATGTTACATCGGATTCATTAACTGCACCAACACCAGCGTGAATAATATTAACCCGGACACCCTCAACGTCAATTTTTTCAAATGATTGTTGTAAAGCTTCAACAGATCCTTGAACATCAGCTTTTAAGACAACACCAACTTCTTTCATATTCTCTTTCTTCATTGTATCGAAAAGATTATCAAGGGTTACATGTTGTACATTTTCCCTGGATTGCTGTAATGCTTGTTGCGCCCTCTGTTCGCCGACACTACGTGCTGTCTTTTCATCATCAAAGACAACTATCTTATCAGCAGATTCTGGCACATCATTTAGCCCAGTAATTTCAACTGGCATCGATGGGGTAGCTTTTTCAACTTGACGTCCACGATCATTGGTCATTACCCGAACGCGTCCAAAACGATTCCCCACAACAATCGGATCTCCAGTATGCAACGTACCTTGCTGAATTAATAAATCAGCAACTGGACCACGTCCCCGAGATAACCGAGCTTCGATTACTGTACCAATCGCCTTTTGCTTAGGATCAGCCTTTAGTTCCATTAAATCAGCTTGGAGTAAAATCATTTGCAAAAGCTCATCAACATTTTCACCAGTTTTAGCAGATATTTGAACATAAATGGTATCTCCACCATAATCTTCTGGTATTAAATTATATTTCATTAATTGTTCGGTAACATGTTCCGGGTTAGCACCTGGCACATCCATTTTGTTAATTGCAACAATTATTGGCACTTTTGCACTTTTAGCATGATCAATTGCTTCAATAGTTTGTGGCATTACTCCATCGTCAGCTGCAACAACTAAAACAACAATATCTGTTATTTCTGCACCACGTTCACGCATATTTGAAAATGCCGCATGACCTGGAGTATCCAAAAATGTTATTGGCTTATTATCTATTTTTACTTGATAAGCTCCAATTTTTTGAGTAATACCACCAGCTTCATGTGCTGAAACTTGTGTATGGCGTAAGCGATCTAATAAAGTTGTCTTACCGTGATCAACGTGTCCCATAATTGTAACGACTGGTGGGCGTTTAACTTGTAATTTCGAATTTTGCGAAGCTTCCATTTGTTTTTCATAAAGAGTATCAATGTCGGAAATATCTTCATGAATTTTTTCTTCAGCGTTAATCCCATATTCAGCCGCAATTAACTCAATTGCATCTTTATCTAATGATTGATTTTGATTGGTCATCACTCCAA
Organism: Lactobacillus sp. ESL0233; assembly: GCF_003692995.1. Lineage (NCBI taxonomy): Bacteria > Bacillati > Bacillota > Bacilli > Lactobacillales > Lactobacillaceae > Lactobacillus > Lactobacillus sp. ESL0233. The sequence continues at coordinate 311,387 of NZ_REHH01000007.1, forward strand.
GCATAAATAATTTTTTAACAATTTCTGCTGGTTCACGATGCAATAATTTCCCCAAATCTTGAGCATTCATCCCAACTTCATAAACTAAAGTTTCTGGCAATGGGCGCTCTTTGCGTTGAGTTGGTTGTTTTTTAGGTAATTGTTCAAATTGCCGCTTTTTACCCTTATTTTTGCGCTTTTCTTGATGCTTTGAAAAATTATTGCCAGCATAATTTTGATTTTTTCCCTTACGACCAGGCTTACCAGAATTGCGAGTATGACCATTACCACGCCGATTCTCATCTTTTACAGGCTCTATCGTGGTATTATCTTCAATAACTCGATGCTTATTAACCGAAGATGACGCCTGATTTTGTTTCATTCTTGCTGGCGAAGGCTTAATTATTTTAGGACCGACTGTCTTAGGAGTAACTGCTACTTTTTTAACAGTTTGCTTTTCATTTGAACTTATTTTTTTCACTTCTTCTATTTTTTTAGTTGGCTTTTCTTCATTTGACTTTTCAAAATCATGTCGACTAACCTGTTTTGTTTGCTGATTTAATGAATTTTCTTCAACTCGCTGTTTTTGCTTTAACTGCTTAAGCAAGTCTTGTGCTACCGGCTTAGACGTTTTTTCATTATGATTTGTTTTAATCTTTTGTTTTTTGTTTACTTGATCACGATGCGCCTGATCATTTACACGATTAGTATTCCGCTTTTTAGTAGTCTTTTTTTCATCAACCTTTTTTTCGTTTTTACGAATTGAAGTTACAGAAACTTTGATTTTACTACTTTTCGAAGCGGATTTCTCTTCCTTTTTAGTGGGAGCGGGGTTTTGAAAACTACCCTTTATCTGATTCACTTCTGAATCTTCCAGTGATGACATATGATTCTTTACATTGAAACCGAGTTCTTTCGCTTTATTAACCACAACTTTATTCTCGATGCCTAACTCTTTTGCAATTTCATAAATTCTTGTTCTAGTCATCCAATCACACTCCTTCATTAATCTTTTGTACTAATGCTTTATAAAAACCAATATCAGTAATACCTAATACTTTACGCTTTTTGCCAATTGCATGTGAAATTTCATCACTATTAAAAGCAGAAATAATACTTATCCCACTTTTGGTAGTAATTCTATTGACCTTTTCACTTGTACCTTCATGGCAGTCATTAGCCAAAATAACAACTTTGATTTTCTTTGCTTTAAGACCCGCAAGAACAAGTTCCTGACCTGAAATTATTTTCCCAGCTCGCTCCGCAAGACCTAGCAAATTCAACGCTTTTTGTCTACTTTGCAAATCTAACTATCACCAAATAATTCTTTTCTTGCCTTTTGATGATCGACATAAGCATATAACTCGTCATAGAATGCTGCTGAAATTTTAGTTCCGAGACTGCGATCTAACACGCCTTTTTCTTGTGCAGACTTAATTTTAGTAGGATCTAATGAAACATAAGCACCACGACCTGGCTTTTTACCAGTTGGGTCAACAAAAACATTTTTTTCTTTATCAATTACAATGCGAACTAACTCTTTTTTAGGTTGCATACTATTAGTTAATAAATCTTTTCGCATTGGAATCTTTCTTTTTTTCAAAAAAATTCCTCCTTGCCTTATTCATTATCAATATGCTCATTTATTTCTAAATTTTGCTTAGTCTCTTGTATATCACTCAATTGGTCTTCATTGTCAGTACCTGATTGTTTCTCATTTGATACAGAATCAGTGCTTTCTTCTGTATTGTCATTTGCTTCATCAACAAACTCAACTTCAGATTCTGGTCTAATGTCAATTTTATAGCCAGTTAAGCGTGCAGCTAAGCGAACATTCTGCCCCTTCTTACCAATAGCAAGTGATAATTGATAATCAGGTACAATTACCAATGCACTTTTTTCATCTGCTTCATCGCCAAATTGAACTGCAATAACTTCTGCAGGATTTAGGGCATTAGCAATAAAGTCTGACGGATCTTGCTCGTAATTGACAATATCAATATTTTCACCATCAAGTTCATTAACGACATTTTGCACACGTGTACCACGTTGACCAACACAGGTTCCAACAGGATCAATATTAGGATCATTTGATTTTACCGCGATTTTAGTTCTATCACCAGCTTCACGCGCAATAGAAATGATTTCAACTGTACCATCAAAAATTTCTGGGACTTCCTGTTCAAATAATCTTTTAACCATATCTGGTGCAGTTCGTGAAACTGTAATTTGAGCTCCTTTGGAATCAGAACCAACATGAGTTACTAGTACACGAATTTGATCTTGAGGATTATAAATTTCATTTGGCATTTGATCATTGCGAGGCATAACAGCTTCTACATTACCAATTTTAACATAGACAAAGCGATTATCACGTCTTTCAACTGTTCCAGTAATTAATTCATCTTCGTACTTTGAATATTCACTAATTATCTGATTTCTTTCAGCTTCACGTAAATGTTGCATGATAACTTGTTTGGCTGTTTGAGCTGCAATGCGACCGAAGTTCTTTGGTGCAACTTCAAAGCGAATTGTATCCCCTAATTCATATGCACGGTTGATTGCTAAAGCATCTTTTAAACTAATTTCTAGTCGATCATCATGAACTTCTTCCACAACAACCTTCTCAGTCATTAACCTAAAGTCGCCCTTACGTTCATCAAATTTAACTACAACATTAGTTGCTTGGTTATAATTCTTTTTATATGCTGCAACGAGGGCTGCTTCAATTGCTTCAACAATTACCTCTTGCTTAATACCTTTTGTTTCTTCTAAAGTAGCAAACGCCTCTAGCATTTCTTTAGACATAAGTTTTAATCAACCTTTCTAAAATTCAATTGCAAATCGAACATTTGCAACTAGTTTACGGGGAATAGTTAACTGCTTCCGCCTTGTTTTAATTTTAATTTCCAATTTTATCTCGTCATTAGTATATGACTTTAAAATACCTTCATATTCTTTTTGGTTATCGATTTTTTGATAAAGTGCAATGTGAATGTAATTATTCAAAGCCTTTTGCCAATCATTATTAGTTTTTATTGGTTGCTCAATACCAGGAGAAGAAACTTCTAAAATATAGGGGTCAGGAAATGGATCAGGGCTTAATTCATCTAACTTAGTAGAAATCAGCTCACTAAGCCCAGCAATTTCATCCATATCAATTCCATCATCTCGATCCACATATATGCGTAAATAATTTTGTCCTTTTTCTTTCACATATTCACTATCTACCAATTCATCTCCACGTGACTTTATAATTGGGATAATTTCTGCAAGAACAGCTTCTTTAACTTTCGCCAAGTACTTTCCTCCGTAATAAAAAGAGTGAGCAATCAATGCTCACTCCGAATCACTTATTCGAACTTCTTTATCAATTATATCATATTTATACTAATACTGCAAAAATCAAAAGAGTGATAGTTGATTTTGATCAGGCAAGCCTTCCAAAACGCCATTTTCTTCTAAATAGTCCATGATTGTCTGCGATACTTTGCCCCTTTTTGCCAAATCTTCTTTTGATAAAAATTCTTGTTCTGCTCGTGCAGCAACAATTTGTTTTGCAGCATTTATCCCTAAGCCAGGAACGGCATTAAATGGCGCTAAAATTGTATGTTGGTCAACAATTGTAAAATTAGTTGCTTCAGATTTATTAATATCAACCATTTTTATACTAATACCACGTTCAAGACACTCATTAGCAATTTCTAAAACAGTTAATAGACTTTTATCTTTAGCAGAAGCATCATTACCTTTGGCTTGAAGGTCACTCATTGCCTTTTTAACAGTATTTTTACCATGACTCATTGCTACTAAATCAAACAGATCAGCCCGAACTGAAAAATAAGCAGTGTAATATATTTCAGGATAGTAAACTTTAAACCAAGCAATTCTTAAGGCCATTAAAATATAAGCAGTAGCGTGGGCCTTCGGAAACATATATTTTATCTTCAAACAAGACTGAATATACCAACTAGGAATTTTATTATTTTCTTGTAAAACAGCCATGTCTTCCTCACTGATACCACGACCATGCCGAACCGATTCCATAGTCGAAAAGGCAACTTCAGGTTTAACACCCCAGTGAATAAGATCTGTCATAATATTATCACGACAACCAATTACATTTTTTAGTTTGCAAATACCATTATTAATTAGTTCCTCTGCATTACCTAACCAGACATCCGTCCCATGAGAAAGACCAGAAATCTGTAATAGTTCGGAAAAAGTAGTTGGCTTAGTTTCTTCAAGCATACCACGAACAAATCTCGTTCCAAATTCTGGTACTCCTAAAGTTCCAGTTTTAGATTGTATTTGCTCTGGTGTCACTCCTAAGATATCAGGACTAGAAAATAATGACATAACGCCGGGATCATCAGGTGGAATAGACAGTGGGTCTACTCCTGATAGGTCTTGAAGCATTCTAATCATCGTTGGATCATCATGTCCTAAAATATCAAATTTCAATATATTGTCATGAATCGAATGAAAATCAAAATGAGTTGTTTTCCATGTTGCATTAACATCATCTGCTGGGTATTGTACTGGAGTAAAATCATAAATATCCATATCATCCGGAACTACAACAATACCAGCTGGATGTTGCCCAGTTGTTCGTTTTACTCCGCTGACTCCTGCTGCTAAACGATCTAATTCTGCTCTTCGCAGATTTAACTCTTTTTCATCATCGTAATGTTTAGCATAACCATATGCTGTTTTATCTGCAACTGTCGCAATTGTCCCAGCTCGATAAGAATTTACGGGGCCAAACATCACCCGAATAAAATTATGTGCCACTGGTTGATAGTCACCAGAAAAGTTCAAATCAATATCTGGAACTTTATCTCCGTGAAAACCTAAAAAAGTGGCAAAAGGTATATCTTGGCCGTCTTTGACCAAATCTGTATCACATTTGGGACACTTTTTATCAGGTAAATCATAGCCAGAACCATATTCACCATTCTCAAAAAATTGGGAATATTTACATTTCGGACAACGATAATGCGGCGCGAGTGGATTAACTTCCGTAATTCCAGACATTGTTGCAACAAGACTAGAACCAACTGAACCACGTGAACCAACTAAATAACCGTCTTTATTTGACTTGGCAACTAATCGTTGTGATATTAAGTAAATTACTGCATAGCCATTTGAAATAATCGAATGCAATTCCATATCAACACGGTCTTGAACTAGCTTAGGTAGCGGATTGCCATAAAGCTCATGCGCTTTATCATACGTCAGCTTTTTCATTTCTTCATCAGCATTTTCAATATGTGGCGGATAAAGTCCATCTTTAATTGGTGCAATTTCTTCAACTGATTTAGCAATTTTATTTGGATTTGTAATAACAATTTCTTGAGCCGCTTCTTCACCTAAAAAGCTAAAAGCATCTAGCATTTCTTGAGTAGTATAAAAATGCAAATCAGGTTGTTTTTTATTTCGATCAGGGTTACCCCTTTGCGCAGAAATTAAAATTGTCCTGTAAATAGCGTCATGCGGTTCAACGTAATGGGCATCTCCAGTTGCAACAACGGGCTTATTTAATTCTTGCCCTAATTGATATATATTACTTAAAATTTCTTCTAATTCTGCTTCATCAGCAATTAAGTGATTGTCAATCATTGCGGCGTAATTTGCAGGTGGTTGAATTTCCAAATAATCATAAAATTCTGCCTTCTTGCGTGCTTCATCATAGCCTTTTTGCATCATTGCAGTAAAAACTTCACCTTCACCGCAGCCAGATCCATAAAGCAAGCCTTCATGGTTTTCAATTAAATCAGATTTAGGGGTACGTGGAATACGATAAAAGTCTTCAGTGCTCGCAATAGAAACTAAACGATACATATTTTTTAAGCCAGCTTGAGTTTGAGCCAATATAGACATATGTTGCGGTCGTGCTCTTTTAAACACTTGACCATGGGCAGCATAATCATTCATTTTTCCCAAATCGGCCTCACCAAATTTTTCAGTAAAGGCAGTAAGTAGTTTAAACATTAAATAACCCGTTGCTTCTGCATCTTGATTTGCTCTGTGATGATGTTCAAGTACAACATTGTATTTTTTAGCTAATGAATCGAGGGTGTGTCGCGTTTGTTCTGGATGAAGGAGCCTTGAAATTTCAAGGGTATCAACTACTGGCTGTGTGATTTCACTCAAATTTGCTCTTTTTAAAGCAACATTTACAAAACCGACATCAAATTGAACATTATGACCACAAAGCGGCCTTGCACCATAAAAATCCTGAAACTGTTTAATTACAACGTCTTCATCATCAGCAGCCTTTACCATTTCATCAGTAATAGAAGTTAAGTTAATCGTTTGTTCACTTAGAGGGTGATGCGGATTTATAAATTTATCAAACCGATCAATTACTTCGCCATTTTTCATTTTTACAGCACCAATTTCGATAATAGTGTCATAAACTGACGATAATCCAGTTGTTTCAACATCAAAAATTACGAATTCTTGATCTTCATATTTCATTGGCGCAGGATTAAGGATCAATAAGGCATGATCATCAATCATATTTGCTTCAAGACCATAAACAATCTTTATACCATTCTTCTTGCCAGCATTATAAGCTTCAGGAAAGGCTTGTACATCTGCATGATCTGTAATAGCAATCGCCTTTTGCCCAAATCGTTTAGCTGCTAAAACAAAATCAGTCGCTGTATTAGTTGCATCAAGCTGACTCATATTAGTATGCAAATGCAATTCAATACGCTTCTCTTCACCTTTATACTTTTCAATTCTCTCAGTATGCTCAACTACTTCAAAAGAAGAAATATTGAAAACAACGTCGTGGCTCCATTGATCTTCAGCTGCAGTACCCTGCATCTTAGCCCAAGTTCCCCGTTTCAATTTACTAATATTTTCTAGTTGCTCATCATCCGAAATAAACTTTTTGAATGAAATTGAATCAGTATAATCAGTAATTTCTCCCATATAAATATGAGAGCCGTTTTTAAGTTCCCGTACATCAGTATTAAAAATGTTGCCCTCAATAACCACATTTCTGGTTCCGGCAATAATATCCTTAATTTGAGTTACTGTCATTTTTTTATCAAGTGTTCGGTTACCATAGCGCGTTTTTTTAGTTTGATAAATCGGTTTTTTAGAGTATTCCTTTGGTGGGGTTGCCAAATAAGCCTCTTGCATATTTTGCTCATGCTGCTCCTGTAATTGCTGTAAACTTGCTAAATTACTTTGTGAGCTGGCCTCATCGATTTCCGTTACAAACTTTAAATTGAAAAAGCCGTAATCTCTCATTTCAATTGCTAACTGGTCTAATACCTTTTGTTCCAATAACCCATCTACCACTAAATTGTCAACCGGAATAATCCACCGTCCATCTTCTTTTCGCGGTTGATGGCTTGCAATGAACTCTCGTGCAACTGGTTGCAATAGTTGCGAGGTTTGAACTGCATATTGCCAATAGTCAGTTAAATAATTATCATCTCCGTTTTCTGATCGCACAAACAAATGTGTTTTAACAAATGAAGAAAAGCTTGCCGTCATTGCCTTATTTAGAGCATCATAAGTGGCAAACTTTAACGGTGTAGCAAAAAGAACATGGATATCCCATCTATGCTCTTTAGCGTAAACATCCACGTTCTCAATTTGGCCCTTTTGCAGTATATCCTCATCTTCAAATTGTTTAGGGAAATTAATCTGCTCTAACAGGCGTAAGAAAAGTTCGTTTTTATTCGTCACGAAAATTATCCTAACTCTTTATTTACAAAATCTGCTAGTTCAGTAGTTGTCATCTCAGTAGCCACTTCATCACTTGGTCGCTTAACTTCAATAATTCCTTCACTAGCCTTTTTACCAATTGTAATACGAACGGTAGCACCAATCAAATCAGCATCAGCAAATTTAACACCGGGACGTTCATTGCGGTCATCGTATAAAACATCATAATTTTTACTGAACTCTGCTTCAAGTTGCTCAGCTAATCTAGTCTGTGCTTCATCTTTCATTTTCATTTGGACTATGTGCAAATTGAATGGAGCAATTTCTTTTGGCCATGCAATACCAAATTTCGTCAAATGCTGCTCAATTACAGCTGATAAAACACGTGTAACGCCAATACCGTATGAGCCCATAATCACTGGTTGTGATTTTCCATTTTGATCTAAAAAATCAGCTCCCATTTTTTCAGTATAATATGTACCAAGTTTAAAAATATGTCCTACTTCAATTGAAGTAGTAAATTTAAGCGGTAAATGGTCGACTGGATCAGGTTCACCTTCATTGGCAACACGAAGATCACTGACTTGGTCAATTTTAAGATCACGATCAAAATTAACGTTCTTTAATTGGTAACCATTCTCATTTGCGCCAACAACAGTATTGACTAAATTCTTAATTGTTTCATCAGCAATAATTTGATCAGCCCAGGTAGCATTTATTGGACCTACGCTTCCCTTTTTCAAGCCAGTAAGCTGGTATAATTCATCATCACTAGCGACTCTTACTGAATCTGCATCAAGTAGATGAGTAAGCTTTACTTCATTAACTTGCTTATCACCACGAATTAAGACCAGTACATGATCTTTTTCATTAACTATATAAAGGATGCTTTTTACAATTTTAGTTGCTGGCACATTTAAAAATTTCGTTAAATCAGCAATGGTTTCTTGTCCTGGAGTGGCAACCTTAACAATTGCTTCTTCCTTTTCTTGACTAGGCTTGAAAGTATCAACACTAACCGCCATTTCTAAATTAGCAGAGTATGTATTAGTTTCGTTAGTGGCAATTGTATCTTCTCCAATAGCTGCCGGAGCTTGGAATTCAGTAGAATTTTTACCACCCATGGTACCAGAATCGGCAATTACTGCTGTCACATTAACTCCACAACGTTTGAAAATAGCTTCAAATGCCTTCTTTTCATCATTAAATTGTTCATCCAATTGTTCTCTAGTAGCAGCGAAACTATAGGCATCCAGCATAATGAATTCACGCGTTCTTAATAAACCAAACCGTGGCCGATTTTCATCACGAAATTTATTTTGAATTTGGTATAAAGCAATTGGCATTTGCTTATAGCTTTTGATGCTTTTAGCAACAATTTGCGTAAATGTTTCCTCATGAGTCGGTCCTAGTAAACTTTGCCGACCATGCCGATCATTTAATCTAAACATTTCTAAACCGTATTTTTGCCAACGCCCTGATTCTTCCCATAATGAAGCAGGTAGTAATTCTGGCATAGCCATTTCCGGCACATTGATTTTGGCCATTTCTTCTTTTATTATCTGTTCAACTTTGGTTAAGACGCGATAACCTAATGGTAAATATGCATAAACACCAGCAGTTACTTGCCGAACATAACCACCCCGAAGCATCAGCTTGTGACTAGCCGCAACTGCATCAGCTGGAGCCTCCTTTAAAGTAGGTATAAATAATTTAGATTGACGCATTAATTTCTCCCCCAAAATAACTTTTTAAAAAATTCTATTTAATAAAATAGCGATATATGTCATTGCCAGTCACTGCAATAATCAAAATAAGTAACAGTCCAAAACCGATTAGTTCTACTAACGCCTCATGATCTTCTGAAATTGGTTTACCACGAACAATTTCAATTAAATTAAGCAAAAACTTTCCTCCATCTAAACCAGGAATTGGAATCATGTTTACAATCCCCAAGTTTATTGAAATCATCGCTAAAAATGCCAAAATATACGGTAACCCTAATTGTGATACTTGTGATGTTTGTGAATATATTCCAACTGGACCTGATAGTTTATTTAAACTAAAATGTCTGAACAATCCACCAACAGCATTAAAAATCATTCCAGTTGTTGATACGGCCATCTCCCATCCTCGTTGAGCCTTGGCAGAAATATGCTCATCACTTTGTGCATGGATTCCGATTTGATAGATGGTTTGGCCCTGAACTTTAATTGATTTTGGCTTAACACTAGCTGTCTTTGTTTGACCATCTTTATTAATAAAGGAAACTTTAATATTTTTTCCCTTACTATGATTAATAAAGTCAGAAACCTCTTGAAAAGTAGTAATCTTGTAATTGTTAATTTTAATTAGTCTAGAGCCTGGTTCGATTTTCGCCAATTTAGCAGGTGAATTAGTATCGACATGACTAACAGTTGTTGTAGCTGGACCTGGAATTGTAAAGGTCCAAATCATAAAAACAACAAAGCCCAAAATAATATTCATTAATGGACCAGCGATATTAGTCGCTAATTTTTGCCAAACATTGGCTTCTTGAAATTGAGTATCACGCGGAGCAATAATTAATTCGGTTTTTGTTTGATCGATTATAGTAGCATCATGATTAACATGATAGGTTACTCGATCTGCCTCATTGCCATTTTCATATCCTGAAATAAATAACTCATCAACCAAATCAGCTTTTGTAATTAAGACTGGGATGCCCTCAATTGGCACATCTGATTTAGAAGCATCAATTTTGATAACTTCGTTTTGCTCATTTAACTGTAGAATCACCGTCATCCCGGGTTCAAGTGCTGTGTCGTCATCTTTACCTGCTAAACGAACATAGCCACCTAATGGCAGCCAACGGATGGTATACGTGGTTGGATTACGACGCACTTGAAAAAGTTTTGGCCCCATTCCAATTGAAAATTCACGTACCAAAATACCACATTTTTTAGCAACAATGAAGTGCCCGAATTCATGGACAAAAACTAACAACCCAAATACAATTAAAAAAATTAGTATACCTTTCAAAAGAAATCTCCTAGTGGACAATACCTAATAAAGCAGCAAAAACTGGCAAAACAAACAGCATACTGTCGAATCTGTCTAAAATTCCACCATGACCAGGCAAAATTTTACCAGAATCTTTTACATTATAAAAACGCTTGTAGGCAGATTCAACTAGGTCCCCCATCTGGCCAACAATGGATAAGATTAAAGCAAAAATCACCAATTCAATTAAAGAATAACCTAATGGAACAAAATAGGCATAAATTGTTGCACAAATAACTGCGCAAATTGTTCCTCCAATTGAACCTTCCCAAGTTTTATTGGGACTAATCACTGGCCATAATTTATGTCGACCAATTTTTCGACCGATCATATAAGCCCCTGTGTCTGTTAACCAAACCACTACAAATACATAGCAAAGTAAAGCCAGTCCATGCGAACTATTTCTAATTCCTGCCATATAGTGAAAGCCAGTGCCAATATACAGTGATCCCAAAGTATAAACACCAATATCATCAAAATTTGTTTTATTCTTTGATAAAACAGTCCATGTTAACATTAACATGATTAATGCAAAATAGATGCCATACTTAGTCCAATTAAATGGCATTGCCTTAATAAAGGTATCTGGAATTGCCCAAGTTATCGTTGCCAATAATGCTAATACAAAATTAACTGATACTAAAATTTGCTTTTTCATTAAAAATATTTCACTGATTCCAATTGCTGCAAAAGCAACAGTGAGCCAGTCCATCCAAAGCCCACCTGCCCAAACAATCGGAATAAACAAAATTAAAGCAATAATTGCTGTGATTACACGTTGTTTCATATATTTACCTAACTACCTTATTCATCAAGTTTACCAAATCGACGATGACGATTTTCAAAGTCGTTGACAAATTCTTGTAAATCATTTTTATTAAAATCCGGCCAATTTTTCGAACTAAAAGCCAATTCAGAATAAGCAAGTTGCCAAAGCATAAAATTAGAAATTCTTTGTTCGCCAGAAGTTCTAATTAACAAGTCTGGTTCTTGAAATTTACCAAAATTAGCGGTCATTAAATGTTGAGCAATCATTTTTTCATCAATCTGTGCACTAGTTAATTGCCCCATTTCAATTAGAGACCCTAATTCTTGCATAGCTGTTAGAATCTCTCTTCTTGAGCCGTAATTAAAAGCAAAATTCAAGATTAATCCGGTATTATCAGCTGTTTCAGCCATTGCCTGTTGTACAACATCGTATGTTTTACTTGGCAATTCGTCAAGATAGCCCATAATGTTAACCTTAACATTATTTTCCATTAGCGTAGGCATAAACTTATCAAAAAAGCGTACTGGTAAATTCATTAAATACGCAACTTCTTCTTTGGGACGAGCCCAATTTTCAGTTGAGAAGGCGTACAATGATAGAACTCTAATTCCCAGTTCATTAGCGGCTAAGGTAATACGTTCGACATTATACATTCCTTCTCGATGCCCCATAATGCGTTGCTTACCTTGTTGTGTAGCCCATCGCCCGTTGCCATCCATAATAATGGCAAGATGGTTTAACTGATTCCTTTTTTCTACCATTACTTATCCTTGAGTAATTTCTTTTCGTTTTTTATCTGCTAACACATCGATGTTTTTAGTTGCTTCATCAGTAACCTTTTGAACCTGCTTTTCTAAGTTTCGCTGTTCATCTTCAGTTATTTCATCATCTTTTTGCAATTTTTTCAAACTATTCATTGCATCGCGACGCACATTTCTAACCGCAATTTTACCTTCTTCAGCCATTTTATTTACTTCTTTAGCAATTTCTTGACGCCTTTCTCCAGTCAATTGCGGAATTACTAACCGAATAACTTTACCATCATTGGCTGGGGTTAGCCCCAGGTTAGAAGCTAACAAAGCATGTTCGATATTATCAATACTAGTTTGATCATATGGTGTAATCAATAGCACACGTGGTTCGGGAATTGTTACACTGGACATTTGTGTTAAAGGCGTTGGGGCACCATAATAGTCAACTTTAATTCCATCTAAAATCGCTGCATTGGCAACCCCAGCTCTAACCGTGCCCAGATTCTTTTCAAAAACATGAATCGATTTATCCATATTTTCCTTTGCCTTATTAATAACTTCGTTACTCATTTTTTCCTCCTTCAATCATTGTACCAATATTTTCACCCATGACAGCTCGCTTAATATTACCTTCAGTATTAACGTTAAATACAATTAGAGGTATATTTGTATCCATTGAAAGTGAGCTTGCCGTTCGATCCATAACTTTTAAGTTCTTTGAAATAACATCAAGTTGGGTCAACTCAGTATATTTAGTGGCATTAGGATCAATTTTGGGATCAGCAGTATAAACACCATCAACACCGTTTTTGGCCATTAAAATTACATCTGCACCAATTTCTGCTGCCCGAAGAGCTGCCGTTGTATCAGTTGAAAAATATGGGTTACCAGTACCTCCACCCATAATAATTACGCGTCCTTTTTCTAAATGACGAATTGCTTTTCTTCTAATATATGGCTCAGCAATTTGTCTCATCTCAATTGAAGTTTGCAATCTAGTAGGAACACCTACATGTTCTAATCCATCTTGAAGTGCTAAACCGTTCATTATGGTAGCTAACATCCCCATATAATCAGCTTGAGAGCGTTCCATTCCTAGCTTAGCACCAGTTTCACCGCGCCACATATTGCCACCACCACAAACAATGCCAATTTCGACGCCTAAGTCGTGAACCGCCTTTATTTCTTGTGCTAAATGACTGATAACTGTAGGATCAATTCCCGTACCTTTAGTTCCAGCTAATGCTTCACCGGAAATTTTTAAAACGACTCGCTTATATTTAACTTCAGTCATGACAACCTCCTCTATTAACTTAAATTATTCTACCATATAAAGCATACAAATGTAGTACATCAAAACAGCCGGATTCAGTAACCAATCTTAACTAACTTATTTTAACAAAAAATCCATTCCTAAAGAATGGACTTTCACAATATTATTTTTCATTATTGACTTGCAACAATAGATTATAAAGCGCCCCATAAAGATTCGAATCATTTCTAAACTTGGCAGAAACGATATTAGGTTTGACCAAAGTTTGACCAATAATTGGGTTATCTATTGTAGTAAAACGGTCGTAGGCTGCATTAATTTCCTCGATTAAAATTGATTGTGCACTAATACCACCACCAATTGCTACTTTATTAATATCAATAACCGTTTGCAGATTTAAAATTAGAATTGCAATTTTTAAACAATACTCATTAAAAATTGCCACAGCTTCTGGAACTTGATTTTTTATTGCGGCAAAAGCATACTTACCATCAGTCTCATCTTGATAGTGCAGCACCTGATTAATTTTTCTAATAAACTGCACAGCTGAACCGCGATATGCCATACTACCCAGCATTGTCTTTGCTTGCGAACTATCACAAATCATAAAGCTCAATTCTCCAGCTTGTGCATGTACCCCAGATAATAAATGACCATCAATCATGATGCCACCACCAACTGCCGTACCCAAAGTAATAGCGGCACAATTCTTTTCCCCTTTTAGATTACCTAACCAACTTTCTGCTAAAATGCTTGCTTTTCCGTCGTTAATTACTGCTACTGGAAAATCATATTTATCACCATATACTTGTGCAAAATCAATGCCATCTAAAAAAGGTAGCGCCCCACCAAAGCAAATTTTTGTTTTATCAATTTTACCAGGAGCGCAAACTGCCAGCCCCTTCAGGTTAGCTACATCTTGTTGGATTATCTTATCGATACTATTAAGAAAATCAACTTTATTTTTTGAAGTTTCAATTTTACCCTTATTAATAATTTTCCCAGATGAACTTAAATGGGCGTACTTAACTTCAGTACCGCCAATATCAATGCTTAAATAGTTTTTCATAATTTTCTTTCATTTATAACTTTCTAATATCTTAATTAGATTCTATAATTTTACAATAGAAAAAGTAAAAATAACAACTGAAAGAATAAACTTAATGGTAAAACTTTTCATGTTTCTTACTTATAATTAGCTGTTTTCTTCAATTTTAACCATACATTCAATGATTAACTCGACAAAAAGAGAAACTAATGACTGGATATCAAATGAAGCGTCATAGACAAATGACTACCTGGCAAAACAATTAAATGCCTAAAGTCTTTTCTGAGACTCGCATCTGGATTAAAAGTAACTAAATAAGTTATGATCAGACTTAGATTTTCACTTAAAGATATTACCAGAACAAATAAAAAAATTTAGAAGATATTGATAAAATTCTAGGTGTTGTGTGTGCAGGTGAGTAATACCTAGAATTTTAGGGTCAAACTTACTTCCAACTTATAGTGCAGTCGTTCAAAACTTTAACTTAACTACAGAAAAACCTGTCAATGAAAATCTTGATAACCCAGCAAATATCTAGCAAAACGTTGGTAGTAAAACCATAGGGTTTATTCCAGCAGCATTACTCCAATGATCGCAGGAGGAATGATCAAAGTAGTTTTGATCTTAATTACTACATTTGTTAATTCAAATTTTGTTAAAACCTCTAGTTATATGCTACTTTCTGCTATCGGAGATGCCCCTATTTACTTCATGCCAATTGTAGTCGCATATGGCGCTGCAACCAAATTAGTTGGAACGCCAACACTTTTTACCCTCCCGGTAAGAATTTTGAATTATGAGACTTCCTTATGGAATTAGTGGTCTAAACAAGATTAAAATGGAAGCTGAAGATATAACTACACTTAAAAATAGTCAATTGGATTTTATTACCTTTAGCTATTACCGTTCGACCATTTCAAAAACCGGTGATTCTTGGTTTAATATCGGTGTATTTACCTAATCCATATTTAAAAGTAACCAAATGGTTATGGGGACTCGATCCTCTTGGCTTACGCTATACAATGAACATGATTTATGATCGAATTCAAAAACCAATCTTTATTGTAGAAAATGGCTTAGGAGCTATTGATCAGCCAGACGAAAATAATTATGTAGAAGATAATTATCGAATTGACTACTTACAGAAACATCTTTCAGCAATGGCTGATGCAATTAATATTAACAAAGTTCATGTATTGGCTATACCATGTGGGCTCCAATTGATTTGATTTCACTTTCAACCGGAGAAATGAAAAAAAGATATGGCTTTGTATATGTAGATATGGATGACTTAGGAAATGGTAGTTTAAAAAGAATTCCAAAAAAATCGTTTAAATGGATAAAAAAACATAATCAAAACTAATGGAAAAGCATTAGATAATTAGTTCAAATTAACCAATAATTGTAATAAATAAAAAAGGGGGTCTCTTTTAGAGACATCCCCTTTTTATTTATATCCGACTTACTTCATTTGTTCTTGTACTTCAGCCGCAAAATCTTCTTGTTTCTTTTCAATACCTTCGCCCACTTCGTAGCGAGTAAATGCAGCTACTTCACAGCCTACTGATTTAGCGTACTCAGCAACTGTCATATCGCCATCCTTAACGTAAGGTTGATCAACCAAGCAAATTTCACTTAAGTACTTATTAACCCGACCTTCAACAATCTTAGGAATAATGTTAGCAGGCTTGCCTTCATTTTCAGTTTCCTTAGTAAAGACTTCTTTTTGACGATCAAAGTCAGCCTTTGGCACTGATTCTTTATTCAAATATTCAGGATTTATTGCTGCTACGTGCATTGCAATATTCTTAGCTGCTTCTTCGTTATCACCCTTTAAAGTAACAACAGCAACAATTGCACCACCGTTATGCTTGTATGCGCCAAAGACTTCATCATCATTCTTAGAAATCAAGTCAAATCTTCTTAAAGTGATCTTTTCACCAATGACAGCCGTTAAGTTAGTAATCTCATCACCAATAGTTGAGTCACCCATAGGTGCCTTCAATGCTTCTTCGACATTTGCTGGTTTAGCACTTAAAATTGCCTTAGTAACGTCATCAACTAATTTAATAAACTTATCGTTTGATGAAACAAAATCAGTTTCGGAGTTAATCTCAACTAAAACAGCATCGTTGCCTTCAAATGCAAATTCAGCTAGACCTTCAGCTGCGATACGACCACTCTTTTTAGCAGCTTTAGCAACACCATTTTCTCTTAAGATATCAATTGCCTTTTCCACATCTCCGTTAGCTTCAACTAAAGCCTTCTTGGAGTCCATCATACCGGCACCAGTACGATCACGTAACTCTTTAACTTGTTTAGCAGTAATGTTAGCCATTAAAGTTTCCTTCCAAATAAAAACTAATTTTCATCTGAAACTTCTTCAGTTTCAGTAACTTCTTCGCTACTCTCAGTCAATTCAGTTTCAACTTTTTCTTCATTATCATCTTGACCTTGCTTACCTTCAATAACAGCATCAGCCATTGCGCCTGAAATTAGACGGATAGCACGGATAGCATCATCATTTGAAGGGATAACAACATCAACTGGATCCGGATCAGTATTAGTATCAACCATAGCAACAACCGGAATACCTAAAATATTAGCTTCATGAACTGCAATCTTTTCCTTCTTAGGATCAACTACAAATAATACATCAGGAATTCTTGGCATATCTTCAATACCACCTAAGAATCTCTCTAATTTATCCATTTCTTTAGTAAGAAGTGAAGCTTCCTTCTTTGGTAATCTGTCAAAAGTACCATCTTCTGACATCTTCTTTAAGTCTTTAAGTCTTTGTACTCGGCTTTGGATTGTCTTCCAGTTAGTTAAAGTACCACCTAGCCAACGTTGGTTAACATAATATTGACCAGCACGAGTGGCTTCTTCAGCAATTGAATCTTGCGCTTGCTTCTTAGTACCAACAAATAAAATAACACCATTATTTTGAGCAACAGCTCTAATAAAGTCATGCGCATCATCTAGCATCTTGATTGTCTTTTGCAAATCAATGATGTAGATGCCATTTCTCTGCGTGAAGATGTATGGAGCCATCTTAGGATCCCATCTTCTAGTTTGGTGTCCAAAGTGAACACCAGCTTCAAGTAATTGTTTCATTGAAACTACTGACATAATAAATTCCTCCTATGGTTTTGTTCCTCTCAAGCGGTCATTTTAACGATTCACCAATGTCTGGCACCAAAACGTTAATCGCCCTTGATGTTTTATCCATGTACTTATAGCACACTAGAGAATGATACTAAATTTTTATTAAAGATGCAAGACTAAAAGTCAACACGGTGTTCCCTTAAAAAATCTTCCTTCCATTGTCTGGAGTGGTGTTTAAACCAGTATTCACGTTTAAGAGCCAACTTTTTATCAGCAAACTTTTCGTGGTAAATCAGCTTGACTGGTCGACGTGCCTTGGTATATTTAGCACCCTTACCATCATTATGTGCTGTTAAGCGTTTTTGTAAATCATCAGTAAAACCGCCATAAAAACTATTGTCATTACATAATAGAACATAAAAGTAATATGTTTTTTGTGCTCGCTTATCCTCTGAATTGGGATTTGGCTCATGAATAATATACTGGATTGCAGGCAAATAATTTCCCTGTTCATCATGTACCTCAATTGCATCTTTTAAAATCAACCCATCTGTCCCTGTATGTTTAACCGCTTCAATAACAATCAAGTTACTATTTTCACCGCGGTGAGAAACATATGGCTGAACCACTTTTATACTAAGGTCGTGTTTCATACAAAAATAAGCAATTTCATTTAAGCGCTCTGGGCGATGCACCATAAATAATTTGCCCTTCATTTTAAGCAAACTGCTAGCAGAAGAAATTATTTCTTCTAAATTAATTAATATCTCATGGCGAGCAATTGCCTTCTGTCGCTCAGGATTAATTTTATGATTTTCGACAACTTTAAAATAAGGTGGATTAACCACCACCAGATCATAAGAATCTTTAGGTAAGAAAACAGCTACATCTTTAACATTTTTTTGATAAACGGTTATGCGGTTTTCCATATGATTCAACTCAATTGAACGTCTAGCTTGAGAAACAATTTCAGGTTGAATTTCTACTGCATCGTATTTAGCTCGATTAAAATATGCCATATACATTGTTGCTGCACAATTACCAGCACAAAGATCAGCCACCTTAGATCGATCACGAATTGATTCTTTTGCCATTGCAGCTAATAATAACGTATCAAGTGAAAAACTAAAGGAACTTTTGTCCTGAATAATCTTTAAATTGTCACTATACATATAATCTATGCGCTCATTTTTTTCCAAATTTACCATAAAATTTTATCCTCTTCAAAAGCTTTGTTATAATATTTTACATCAAATGGAGGAAATTATGTTTTATCATTTTATTCGCGCCGTTGCCCGGTTTATTGTTTGGGTAATTAACGGTCACTTACACGTTAACCATAAAAATCGCATTCCTGAAGGAAACTATATTTTAGCTGCACCCCATCGAACATGGTGGGAACCAATTTTATTTGCTTTAGCTGCAAGCCCTGCAGAATTTATGTTCATGGCCAAAATTGAACTATTTAAATTCCCACCATTGCGCTTCATCCTTAAGCATGCTCACGCTTTTGCAGTAGATCGACAAAATCCCGGTCCCTCTGCAATCAAAACACCTATTAAGGGATTAAAAGAAAAAAATTATTCATTAATTATTTTTCCATCTGGTACACGCCATTCTTCCGAACTAAAAGGTGGCACCATTGCAATCGCCAAATTGTCCGGTAAACCAATTGTTCCCGTCGTTTATCAAGGACCATTGACCTTTACAGGAGTATTGAAGCGGCAACCACTTGAAATTTGCTTTGGTGATCCTATTCAAATTGATCGTAAAATTAAATTAACTCATGAAAATGAAAAAATTTTAGATAACCAATTACAAACTGCTTGGGAAAAGTTAGATTACGAACAAAATCCAGCCTTTCATTATCAACCAAAATAAAAGAGATCGAGTTCATAATGAATTGATATGACCCCTGAAATTAAGACGATTTCGGGGGTCATATTTTTATGTCTAAATTATCTAACAAGATAAAATTAAAATCTTTTATCTTTGGCATGATTATCAAATTAGTGCTACTGAATTAAATCAGCGTTATCGGGTTAGCACTAATATTGATTACTTGCTAGCTTTAATTGAACGTCACGGTCTGGCCATTTTAAATCAGCCTTATGCCACTTATACAAGTGATTTCAAGGAGCAAGCCCTTAGTCAGGGCATAGTTAAACATGAGTCTGTCTATCAAGTAGCGCTTGACTTAGGTTTAAAAAGTAATGGCATGTTTACAATTGGCTGCGCGAATATCGTAAATGTGGATTCATATTACGTTTACGCTGAGCAACTAATTCCTGCATATATTCAGGTATCTTTTCCGCAGTATCAATAAAATTTGAAACTGTATTTGTACTATGTACATAATGACGTTTACGCTCTACAGGCTTGGTATCGTGGATTTTAGTTGTTACATTTTTTTCTTCTCTAATATTATTAGTAACTTTTGTATTTTTTTCTGTTATTAAATTGGTGTTTTTATCTACATCACTAGGCATTTCACCAATCATATCTATCAAATTTTTTTCTACCATACTAATTTCCTCTCGCTACTAAAATCTTTAATGTTAGAGTAACAAAAATCATTAAAATTCGTTACATTTAATCAGAAAGAGAAAAAATCTTACATAGAAAGTAAAATTCACAGTAATTTTCCTGAAATAGGATTTCAAATTTGATATATTTATTATGTAAAGAAAAATAATATAAAGTATTCACGGAGGTAAATTTATGTTAAAAAGAAAAAAATTGATTACTCTAGGAGCTATTATTGCTCTAGGATTCGGTGGTTTGGCAAAAACTTCTACTGATGTGAATGCCGCTTCTTGGAAAGTCAAACTTACACATAATGCTTATGTTTATACTTATGATGGTATGCGTAATGGTTCGACAGTTCTTAAAAAAGGACATAAGTACATTGCTCACGGCACTAAAATGATTGTTGGTGAAA
Source organism: Lactobacillus sp. ESL0233 (assembly GCF_003692995.1). Classification (NCBI taxonomy): domain Bacteria; kingdom Bacillati; phylum Bacillota; class Bacilli; order Lactobacillales; family Lactobacillaceae; genus Lactobacillus; species Lactobacillus sp. ESL0233. The sequence continues at coordinate 331,991 of NZ_REHH01000007.1, forward strand.
AATTCATTAAACTAAGTAAGAATCACTATATCAAATTGGCCAATACAAAAAAAGCAAAATTTAAAAAGATAAATGAAGACTTGGGTAATCAGTCACAGTCATCACCATCTAGTGACGCAGAAAAAAGTAACAAGAAGGAACCCTCATCTAAAATAGATGATGATTTATCTAATTATGATGAAGTTTCTAAGGGTGTTTATGTTGAAAAAACAAAATTAATGACTCAATCTCAAATGGAAGAAATAAAGAGTAGTTTTTTAAAATATGTTAATAATTGGCGTAACGCACAAGGAAAACAATCTTTTACTACTATAAATTGGCTTTCTGATGGCGCTCAACTTCGAGCAAATGAATGTATTGATCTACTAAATACAAACCGTGACATATCACATACTAGACCTAACGGGCAAGGATATTCGACAGCTTTTACAAATAAAAATCAAATTAGGAGCGAAGTAATTGTAAAAGATGATTATGGCAATATTATTAATCCTGACGAAATTGCCGAAGGTCTCTTTAATGTATTTATATATCATGATGCTGCTTCAAATTGGGGACATAAAAAAACCTTAGAAAGTGATCTCTTAAATCCTGCTATTGGTATTGGAGTAGCCACTACTTTTGTTAATAAAAAGCCTTATGTAGTATTAGTTGGGGATACAGCTAGTTTAAGATAAACTAAAAGAGATCGAGTTCATAATGAATTCGATCTCTTTTTTTAGTGTTAGAATAAAAATAGTGACAACGGAATGGAGGTATTCGAAAATTGTTAGAAAAAACATTTTATCGAACAATGTTGAGCAAGTCTTTTCCCTTCCCTGTAAAAGTAACTTATTGGGACGGAAAAAGTGAAATTTATGGAAATGGCACGCCAAATATTGAAATTATTTTTAATGAAAAAATTCCTGTGTCTTCTATTACTAATAATGCTTCACTGGCTTTGGGTGAAGCTTATATGAATAAAAAAATTGAAATCAAAGGTAATATCCAACACTTGATTTGGGGAGCTTATGAAAGTGCTGGTAGTTTTATGCGCTCAAGTAAATTTCGTAAATTTTTACCACATGAAAAGCATACGGAAGCTCAAAGTGAAAAAGATGTTCAAAGCCATTATGATATTGGGAATGACTTTTATAAATTATGGTTAGATCCTACCCTTACTTATTCTTGTGCATATTTTGATGAAGACAATAAGGATGATTTAGAAAAAGCCCAAATAGCTAAAATCAATCATATTCTTGAAAAGTTACATCCCCAAAAAGGTAAAACGCTACTTGACATTGGCTGCGGCTGGGGAACCTTAATGCTGACCGCTGCTAAAAAATATGGTCTGAAGGTTACGGGAGTAACGTTAAGCGAAGAGCAATATAAATTCGTACAAAAGAAAATTTATGATCAAAATATGCAAGACATGGCTGAAGTTAAACTAGAAGATTATCGCGAATTAGGTAACCAAGAATGGGACTATATTACCTCCGTAGGTATGTTTGAACATGTTGGGCAAGAAAACTTAGGTCAATATTTTAACGATGTCGCTAAATATCTAAAAAAAGACGGCATTGCCTTAATTCATGGTATTACCCGTCAACAAGGTGGGGCAAAAAATGCTTGGATTAACAAATATATCTTTCCTGGTGGCTACGTTCCAGGTTTAGGCGAAAATATCAATCATATTGTGGCTAGTGGCTTACAAATTGATGACTTAGAAATGCTTCGCCGTCACTACCAACGAACATTAGAGATGTGGGATGAAAATTTTAATAAACAACGTGATCTTATTCAAAAGAAAATGGGTGAGCGGTTTACTAGAATGTGGGATTTATACTTGCAAGCCTGTGCAGCCTCTTTTGAATCTGGCAATATTGATGTAGTCCAGTATCTACTAACCAAAGGACCATCAGGTGAAAATCTACCGATGACTAGGAGATACATGATTAAATAACATTTATTTAAAAAGGGTATGGCTTAACCATACCTTTTTTGTTCCTTTCAAAGATTAAAAATCTTAGCTGGATTTAAAACGTTTTTCGGATCAAATAAATTTTTAATTTGTCGTAATAAGTCAGTATATTCTTTACCATAAAAGTCTTCATAGTTATTAGCACGGGCAAAGCCAATACCATGTTCGCCGGACATATTACCATCATAAGATTTAGCAGTTTTATAAAGTTCAGAAATAACTTTAGCGTTTATTTTTTTATATTCATTATCGGTTAAGTTATCTGAACAAAGATAAATATGTAAGTTGCCATCACCTGCGTGACCAAAATTAGGGATACGAATTTTTAATTCACTTTCCAATTCGGCAATTCGTTTTAAAACATCTGGAATATGATTAATTGGCACACAAATATCAATTTCATCCATTTTGGGAGTCGATTTTTGGATTGCAAGCAAAAGCTGTTCCCTACATTGCCAAATTTTTTGAGCTTCTTTTGAATCAGCTGCTAAAATTATTGCATCCTCAGCCTTAAAGTCTTTTACTACTGTTAGTGTTTGCTTTAATTGAGCTTGCCATTCTTCATCAGTAAATGAATCTAGACCGATAATAAGGAAGCCATCTCCATTTGAAATTGGAAATTGCTCATTAGAATATTCCTCCCATAATTCTATTACTTTCCGCCCCATGAATTCAACTGTTGTCGGCACGACGCCTGATGCTAAAATTGCCGGAACAGACTTGATTGCATCATTTAATGTAGGATATGGAATGATGGCATTAATCGACTTACGTGGTTTAGGATAAAGTCTCATCGTAATTTCAGTTATAACACCCAACGTGCCTTCAGCACCAATAATTAAGTCTTTTAATGAATAACCCGATGAAGACTTTACTGCTTTTGAACCAAATTTATATAGCTGACCATTAGTTAAAACAACTTTTAACTCCCGAATATGTTCCCTAGTAACACCATACTTAATTGCTTTAAGTCCCCCAGCATTTGTCGATACATTACCTCCGAGTGTTGCCCAATGCATCGCTGGCGCTGGCATGTAAGTAAATGGCTTATCTGCAAGGTATTCTTCAATATCTTTTAGTCTAATACCAGCTTGAACTGTCATAGTCAATCCTTTCGGATCATATTCTAGAACCCGATTCATTTTAACCATATCTAAAGATATGCCACCCTTAACAGTTAAGTTGGCTCCCATTAAGCCAGTGGAGTTTCCCCTAGCTACAATAGGAATATTATTATCATTAGCATATTTAACAACGTTTATTACTTCTTCATTATTTACTGGCTGAATAACTAAATCAGGCATAGCCGTAATTGTTTTGAATTGATCATGATCCCAGTGCTGCGTTGGATTAGTAATAAATCGATCTGCTTCTGAGATAAATCTAGATAAATTAGCGCAATCAGCTTTAGTAATTTCATGGTACTTCATGGTATATTCCTTTTCATTTCTAAATTTACAAATTAACTTACCTAGTAAATTTATCTTTTTATGTAAGCGGTGTCAATAATAAAGAAATAAATTAAAATAGCCAATCTTATTTTTGCGTAAAGGTAAATACTATTTCATGACTTTTTGTTGTATTTGCTGGCAAAACAATATTACCAAAATCGTCATTATTAATTGCGTCAGGCAATGTTTGTGCCTCTAATGCCACTGCTTCACTAGGTTGAGCAAATTTACCTCCATCACGTATAAACTTAACCCCCGGTTGATTTTGCGACATAGTATACACAACTAAGCAATTACTATCGCTAGATATTGTTATTGCTCGACCACTTGTCTGTTCACTTAAAACTGCAACTGGTCGTAAATTAGTGCTTGCTCCATCAATGACAAAGGCATCGTCAAAGCCATTATTCTTACTTATGGCAGATTCAAGATTTTGAAAGTCGCGAAAATCATAGGGAGTATTTTCAACCGCAAGCATATTTTCTGTTGGGATTAATTCCGTATCTAATTCTAAATATTGTGTACTATTAATTTTTAATTTATGTGAAGCTAAATTAGGCTGGTCACTCAAGTTAAAATACGCATGGCAAGTTGGGTTGAATAATGTCGATTTCGAACCACCTTTAGCCGTATACAAAATCATTACTTGATTTTGATTATTTAGTGTATATTTAATCTCTACATTAAGATCCCCAGGAAACCCATCAATCTTTTCGCTGATTTTATTGCTAAAAATCACGCTAACACTATTATGCTCTTTTTGGGTAGTTATCTTCCAATTCAAAAAACGGAAGCCATGATTACCACCATGTAAAGTATTGCCATTCTCATTAGGTAGCAATTGAACCTCTTGCTGATTTAACTTAAAATGTCCTTTTTTTATTCGCCCAGCGACCCGTCCAATTGATTGACAGCAACACAAGCCATTTGAATAATAGTCAGCACAGTGTGCAAAATTCATTATCAAATTGTGCTTATTTCCATCTTTGTCTGGTACTAAAAATTCATACCAAGTTGCCCCCATTGATAAACACGAAATTGCCACACCGCAATCGTTTTTTAGAGTAACTTTTTTAATTTCTTGAGCTTGATATTTTTCAAATTTTTGTGTAATAATTTCCATTTTTCTTCCTTACTAGCAAAATACACTACTCCAAAAAACATTGAAATAGTGTATTTATTTTTAATAATTGTCCTTACTTTATGCTACATAAATCAATACCATACATTGTAGCCAGATCACTAACTTGCTCTTCAGTTGCCGCAAATGAAAAGACTGTATGGTGTCCACCACCTGCTTGAATCCACTGCTTAGATCCCTTTTCTAAGCCGACTTTTGGTGTCCACATTTGTTTAGCAACTGGTAAATGTGGCGTTTCTTTTTCAGCTTTATGCGCATCAACTTCATAAGTAACTAACTTAAAGTTATTTCTAAAATCTGCCAGAGTAACATCAATTGCGTCACCTTCTGAACCTGAAAATACTAAACGGGCTGGGTCGGCTTTTCCACCAATATCTAGCGGATGAACTTCAACACGTGGTTTTTCTGAAGCAATAGAAGGATCTACTTCTAACATATGTGAACCCAGAATTGCTTTATGGCCCTCACGTAAATCAAGTGTATAGTCTTCCATGAAGGCCGTCTTTTGATTATGGGTCATAATCTTAAATGTTCTAAGTAAAGCGGCTGTTTTCCAATCACCTTCACCAGCAAAGCCATAACCATCACGCATTAACAGCTGAGCTGACAATCCTTCCAATTGCTCTAAACCATGAAGATCTTCAAAGTTACTAGTAAATGCAGTATAACCACCCCGTTCTAAGAACCGTTTTAAAGCAATGTATTGCTTCAACTGATAGCGAACCGTTTTTTCATATTCAGCTTCAGCCATATCGCCAGGAACTAAAGTATACTCATTTTTTAATTCAGCAAATTGCTCATCAATTTCTGATTCTTTCACTTTGTCCATCTCAGCAACTAAGTCACCGACACCATAATAGTCAACAGTCCAGCCCAATTGAATTTGAGCTTGAACTTTGTCTCCTTCAGTAACCCCAACATCACGCATTGTATCCCCAAAGCGACAAACCTTTAGTTTGAATGATTCGTCATATGCTACTGCTACATCTTCCCAATCAGCAATTTGCTTCATCACTTTAGGGTCTTGCCAATAACCATAAATTATTTTATTGTGCTTTTGCAAACGGGCATTAATATAGCCATATTCCCGATCACCATGGGCACTTTGATTTAAGTTCATATAATCAAAATCGATAGTGTCGTAAGGAATATAGTCTAAATATTGTGTTGCAAAATGTAATAACGGTTTTTGCAATAATTTTGTGCCCCGAATCCAGTTCTTTGCAGGTGAAAAAGTATGCATCCAAGTAATTACACCAGCAACATTATCCTGATAATTAGCTTCTTTCATAAACTTAGTAACTTCGTCAGCTGTAGTTAAAACAGCTTTAAAGACTATTTTATATGGAAGATTACCTTTTTCATTTAAACCTGCAACAATTTTCTTTGAATTTTCAGCTACTTCTTTTAATGTTTCTTCACCATACAAGTGTTGACTTCCAGCTGCAAACCAAAATTCATATTTAGGTACTTCTAACATTTTAAAAAATCTCCTTAATTTTAATAACTACTTCTTAATTTTTATTTTCTTTTCGCATGGGTCTGCGACTGGGCATTATTTTGCCCGTAATATGCTCCTTGACCATGCTTTCGATAGTAATGCTTATCTAATAAATACTGGGGCACATGACTATCTGCTCTAGTTAACATAAGAGTGTGGTAGTCTTCTTCTGCCACTACCTCTAAAACCTTAGCGTTATAGACTGCCTGGGCGGCCGTTTTCCCCCAACAAAATGGCCCATGTTGGCTTACTAGACTCCCGGGCGTTGCTTCATAATCTAAGTGGCGTTCTGCAAAGGTCTGCACAATGGTCTTGCCCGTATTGCCTTCATAGTCGGCTGTAATTTCGGCTTCAGTTAAGGCAGCCGCTGCTGGTATATCGGTATAAAAGGTATCGGCATGCGTTGTATTCAAAGCTGGTATGTCCATCTTAGCTGCCGCAAAGGCCACCGCCCAAGGTGAATGAGTATGGACAATTCCGCCAATCTTAGGAAAATGGTTGTACAAATAGGTGTGGGTAGGAGTATCGGAAGAAGGGTTTAACTGACCTTCAACTACTTCACCCTTAAGATTGACGACTACTAAGTCCGCTGGCGTTAATTCTTCATAACTAACACCTGACGGTTTAATCACATATAAGCCTTGCTGGCGGTCAATTCCAGAAACATTACCCCAGGTAAAGGTTACCAAACTCAATTGGGGTAACTGCATATTTGCTTCATAAACTTCTTGTTTTAATTTTTCTAGCATTACTCATTCCTCATCTTTTAAGACAGTTGCTTGATTTTCCAAAGGCAATGCCTTTCGAAAACGTGCAAGATATTTTTCAGCACCCTCTGCACCTTCAGTCTCTGGGCTCAATGTCATAATTTCAGATTTAACAAATACTTTTGTATCCAAATAATCTGCAAGCGATTCCTGTGCACCAGATAACACATATTGAGCTAAAACTGCCATACCCCAAGGACCACCAGCACTAGCATTAGTCATAATCGAAATTGGTAAATTCAACATATTAGATAAGACTTGTTGCCCCACAACTGGTGTTTTAAAAAGACCACCTTGAGCAATCATCACATCAGTCGTGATTCCTTCTTCCTTAGTAAGAATATCCATGCCAATTCTAAGTGGAGCAAATGCTGAATACAGTTGAGCCAACATCAAATTTGCTAGAGTAAAATTACTACTTGGCGTTCTAAGCAAGAGCGGTCTGCCCTCTTGCGTTTGCGTAATTGGTTCACCTGAAAGATAACTGTAATTTACAAGACCACCAGCATCAGCATCAGCTTTGGTAGTATCTAAAAACAACTTACTATATAGCTGGTCTGCAGTGATATTTTTACCCAATCGAGCCGCAAATTCACTAAAGACCTGTGCCCAAGCATTAATATCAGATGAGCAATTATTAATATGGACCATAGCAACAGGTGCGCCAGTTGGTGTAGTCACAATATCAATATCACGGTGTACTTTTTTCAGTGACTTTTCCAAAACAACCATTGAAAATTCTGATGTTCCAACTGATATATTACCCGTTCGTAAGCGAACACTATTGGTACTAATCATCCCAGTTCCAGCATCACCTTCTGGTGGTGCCATGACGCTACCAGGCTGCAAAGTCCCTGTTGGATCAAGCAGGTGAGCACCTTCATCACTCAAATGTCCAGCAATCTCACCAGCTTTTAAAACATGTGGTAGAATTTCTTCAATTTTCCATGGGTATTTTTTAACTTTTTTCAAAGTATTAAATTTTTTTAAGCAACTTTGATCAAATTGTCCAGCTGCATCAATTGGAAACATTCCAGAAGCATCGCCTACACCAATATTTTTTTCACCTGATAACTGCCAATGGACATAACCAGCTAATGTTGTTAAATATGCAATCTGCTTAACATGTTCTTCATCATGTAAAATTGCATGATATAAATGTGCAATACTCCAACGTAAAGGAATATTAAAATCAAATAAGTCAGTTAGTTCAGTAGCAGCATCGCTTGTGATTGTATTCCGCCATGTTCTAAACGGAACTAATAACTTACCTGCTTGATCAAATGGTAAATAGCCATGCATCATGGCACTAATTCCAATTGAAGCAAGCTTTTTAATCGGAACATGATATTTACTACTTACATTAGCAGCTAATTGTGCATAACTTTGCTTTAGCCCCGTTAAAATTTCTGTTTGCGAATATGTCCATATGCCATCTTGTAAACTGTTTTCCCATAAAAAACTACCAGAAGCGATTGGCTGAAAGTCTGGTGTAATTAACACAGCTTTAATCTGAGTTGAGCCAAATTCAACCCCTAACGTTGTTTGGCCACTTTCAATTAGTTGTGCTATTTTAGCAATATTCACTTCTATTTCACCTCTTAATTATTTTTGGCATGATTCATACCAATTGCTTCAATTTGTTCCAAGGTATATCCTTTTGTTTCTGGAACAAAGAATCGAACAAATAACACACCTAAAATACAAATAATTCCAAAAATTCCAAAAACCATTTCTTGTGACATAGAAGCCGTCATCATTGGAAAAAGTAAGCCCACAGCCCATGAACCAATCCAATTAAGAGAAGATGCTAAGCCAGATGCGCGACCACGAATTGCCAATGGAAAAATTTCGCCAACCAAAACCCAAGTCAATGGGGCCCATGTAAATGAATAAAATGCAACATAGATACATAAAAAAATTACAATCATTATTGGATTAGTATGTGAAGCTACACTATTAATTACTGATGGTAGCAGAAATGAAAATCCCATAATTGTGCCACCAAGCATTAATAAAGTTCGTCGCTTACATTTTTCTGCAATTGCAATATAGATTAGCGACCCAATTACAAGAATTATTCCTTGTACAATTGGCCACATTAAAGCTGAACTTGCAGCACTTCCTGTTGCTTTTTGAACTATTAAAGGAATATAGTAAAAAATTGCATTTGCGCCTTGAAACTGCTGAAAGGCTGCTACGCCTACCCCCGCAATTACCAAGTACCGATATTTACCACTAAAAAGTGAGCCCCAAGTGGTTTTCTCAGCTGCAGTATTTTCCTTTTGTGAAGCTAGATTAATTTCATTAATTTCATTAGTTACATCTTGGTCACTTTTACGTATACATGAAAGAACTTGCCTTGCTTGCTCTTCATCATTATTTTTAATTAAAAAACGAGGCGATTCTGGTAACCGAAGTACACCACAAAATAATATAATTGCTGGAACAGCTGCTAATCCTAGCATAATCCTCCATCCCCATGCTTGCGGCAAACCTTTCAATACATAATCCATGATATATGATAAAAGCATACCCGAAACAATCATTGTTTGGTTTAAACCTGAGAGACTCCCCCGAGCATTCGCTGGTGCCATTTCCGACATATATGCTGGCACTAATGCAGAAGCTGCACCTACTGCTAACCCCAGCAAAATACGTATAATAATTAAATATAAGGCTCCATTAGTAGGAGCTACCATCGAAAGTAATGAAAAAACTGCAAAAACAATTGCTGAAACTAAAATCATTTTACGACGACCAAATCGATCAGATAATTGTCCAGCAGCTGCACCACCAAAAATTGCCCCAAACATTACCGCTGATGTGATCCAGCCAACAATAGATGCATTAGTTAGGTTCCAGTCTTTTTGAAGAAATGGTAAGGCACCAGTCATGACACCAATGTCATAACCAAACAAAATTCCGCCAAATGAACCAAAAAAATAAATAAAACTACTAGGAATTTTCTTTCTGTCCTTTGTCACTAAAAATACCTCCCTTTATTTAAATTTTTCAAAAATCTATCGCCTTCTAGAAAGCACTTTCATAATATATTTTTTATTAATCGTATTCAATACCCTTAAAAATTCATTCGCATAATTTTTAACTATTGTATAGGTTATAATTATTGATATTACTTAATTTTTACTTTGGAAAATTTTTTATATGTTTTTTTCTAAAATATTAGAAATAATTCATTGTTTACCCTAGTATGTCAATTAACTTATTTTTTACTTATATATCAGTATTTTTAGGTGGACAATTTTGCGATTTTTATTTATTCATGATATTATCTTAGTTAAAAAATAAAGATTATCTATTATTATCAAATATTTATTCGAATAAATTTCAGGAGAATTAGTTTGAAAAGTGATTATATCGCTATTACGGAAACCCTCAGGAATGAAATAACTTTAGGGAGCTTCAAAACCAATCAAAAATTACCAACTGAAAATGAATTAATGCAACGATTTCAATCCACGCGTTATTCAGTACGGAAGGCTTTAATTGAACTACAAAACGAACATTTAATTTATAAAGTTCAAGGTAGCGGAATGTATATCCAAGATTGGAACAAAAAATGGCAAGCTAATCCAAAAAGTAAAATAATTGGGCTAATTTGCACCCATATAGCAGATTACATTTTTCCCAAAATCATCTCGCAAATTGATGCTGTAATTGAGCCTGCTGGTTATTCTTTGCTACTAGCTAATACTCATAATTATCCAGATAAAGAACGATTTAATTTAATAAAAATGCTCGATTCCCAAGTAGCTGGATTAATAGTTGAACCAAGTGAGAGTGCCAAACCTTGCCCAAATTCAGATATTTATAGACGAATTGCTAAAAGTAAAATCCCATTATTATTTATTAATGCTAAATATGCTGAATTCGATTTTCCTGCCATTACTAATTCTGATCGAGCATCGGAAAAAGAGTTAATTACTTATTTACTTAAACAGGGACACAAAAACATCCTTGGAATATTTCAAATTGATGATTGCCAAGGAGTTGAACGCATGCAAGGTTTTATTGCAGCATACCAATCTAGTAATATCAATTTAACTAATAGTAATCTAATTATGTATAACTCCCACGATTCCTTTTCAATTATTAGTCAAAAAATTGATGTTTATCTTAAAAGTAAGCAAGTGCCAACAGCAATTGCCTGTTATAACGACGAACTTGCTGTCTTAGTCATTGATAAGTTAAAAAACAAAAATATCAAGATTCCGCAAGATATATCTGTTGTTGGTTTTGATAATTTTGATTCTGCAACTTATTTGTCTCCCAGTTTAACCACTATGAATTATCAAAGAACTCTTGTCGGAAAAGAAGCTGGTAAGGGAATACTAACATTAATTAAAGGTAAAAAATTTTCCTCAATTGTGCATCAGCCACAATTACAAATACGTGATTCAGTTTGCACTCCTAAAAATAATAAATCAAAAAGGCACTGATAAATTATCAGTGCCTTTTTGATTTCGAAACAATTATTTAGTTTTGCTTATGTCTATTTTGTAATGTATACAGATTATAATAGTAACCATGTTGATTAATTAATTTATCATGAGTACCACGTTCAACAATTTTGCCGTCGTCAAGTACAATTATTTGATTAGCATCAACAATTGTAGACAATCTATGAGCAATTGCTAAAGTAGTACGTCCCTGGCGTAAGCTTTTCAATCCCTTCTGAATCAAAGTTTCAGTTTCAGTATCAACATTTGCCGTTGCTTCATCCAAGACCAGAATTTTGGGATCTGTAACTAAAGTCCTAGCAAAAGATATTAGTTGTCTCTGCCCTTGACTAAATTCACTACCGCCTTCACCAACTTCTGCATGATATTCTCCACTTAGTTTTTTAATAAAATCATCTGCTTGTACGGTCTTAGCCGCCTTTCTTATTTGGTCGTCTGTAATTTTATCATTATATAATCTAATATTTGAACTTATGTCACCATAAAACATGAAAGGCTCTTGTAAAACAAGTCCAAGTTTCTGGCGAAGTTCGGCTTTAGGATACCTTCTAATATCTACACCATCTATTAAAATTTCACCTTGATAAAATTCATAAAAACGCATCATTACATTAATAATTGAACTTTTTCCTGATCCAGTATGCCCAACAATTCCTAAAGTTTCTCCGGGATTAACCGTGAAGGAAATATCATGTAAAATTTCATTTTGACCATCATAAGAAAAACTAACATGTTTAAATTCAATTTTCCCCTGCCTAATAGTCAGTCCTGATTGTTCATTTTGCACAGGTTCATAATTAGTATTATCTAAAATTTTGAAAATTCGTTTACCAGCAACTATTCCATCCTGAAAAAAGGTCATTTGATCCATTAAAGTTGCTATTGGATTGAAAAACTGTGAAATATATTGCGAAAATGCATAAACGACTCCCGCTGGAACAAAAGTTTCCCGCAATGGAAAGCCAAAATACATTAACGTCAATGCCAAGGCTAGTGAATATAATAAACTAGTCAATGGTGAAAGTAAGATTGAATTAAGAGTAATCATACTGAACCTAGTTCTCATCAAATTAGAATTTTCTTGTTCAAAATGATGGCTCATTCTCTCTTCCTGTTTGAACTGTTGAATAAGAGAAACACCTTCAATTGATTCATTTAAATTTGTATTAATCCTGCTTAAGCGTTCCCGATAATTACGATACAGCTTGGAACTTCTTTTTGAATACTGCCAAATAATCAATAATAAAATTGGTAGAAAAGCAAGGACAATAAAACCAGCTAATGTATTCGTCGAAAACATGGCGATTAAAGCAGAAACAATTGAAAAAAATGAAAGAACCACACTAGCTAAAACTGTCAGAAAATTGCTCAAAGTCATTGTATCATTGGTTACGCGTGACACAATGGAGCCTGCAGGAGTTTGATCAAAATAACGCATTCCTAAAGTATGCAATTTTTGATAAAGATCTGTTCGTAAAGCTTCTAATGATTTTTCTGACCCTAAAGCAAAAAAATATTCATAAGTAAACTGCAATATTGCCTTAACGATAGAGCCTAAAGCGTATAATATACCAGCAAAAATGATCACCTGTGTTGTAACATCTGCTTTTACTAGATAGTTATCCAGAAAGAACTGTAATCCATAGGGTAACAGCATATTAATTGCACTAACTAAGAATGCACCAATCCCAGCAACAATAATTTCATTTTTAAAACGCCAAACAAAACCAAGTAATCGTTTTAATATTTTTAACTGTTCTTTAACCGGAATTTCTTGAGCCCAAACAGATTGATTCGTCTCTTGTTCGTCCACACTATTCACCAACCTTTTCTTCTAATTCTTGTTTTTGCCACATATCTGCATACCAACCATGAGCAGCTAATAACTGGTCATGAGTTCCACGCTCAACAATTTGACCATCTTTTAATACTAAAATCAGGTTAGCATGCATTACTGAAGTTAAGCGATGAGTTGCAATCACTGTTGTCTTGTCTTTGCGTTCTTGATTTAAAGACTTTAAAATTGCCATCTCAGTTCTGGCATCAACGGCCGATAAAGCATCATCCAAAATTAATATTTGACTTTTTTTAACCAAAGCACGTGCAATTGACATTCGCTGCTTTTGTCCTCCAGAAAGCGAAATACCATTTTCCCCTACCATAGTTTGATAATCTCTTGGCATTTGCATAATATCTTCATGTAAATCACTCTTTTTTGCAGCCAAAATAATTTCTGCTTTTTGTGTGTTCGTTTTTGCAAAAGAAATATTATTTTGAATATTAGTTGAAAACAAATAATTATTCTGTGGAACGTAAGAAATTTGTTTTAATAACAGTTCTAACGGAATTTGCCGAATATCTAAACCATTCAATGTAATTTGACCATCGTACTTATCAAATTCCCGTAAAAGCAGTTGAATGATTGAAGTTTTACCAGCTCCAACTTTACCGACTAAACCTAATGTTTGCCCGATTTTTAAAGTGAAATTAATATGATGTAGTACGGGGAGATTAGGTTCATCAGGATAGGCAAAAGAATTAATATGATATACTAAATCGCCAGTAATATCAGTCGCAGATAAATTTGGATCAGCCTTATCATCTGTAATCTCAGGCTTTTCAGCTAGTAATTTTTCAATCCGATCATAACTAGCACTGCCACGTTCTAAAATATTAAAAAGGTAGCCAATTGCAAACATGGGCCAAACCATATTGCCAATATAAGCAATAAAGGAAACTAGCTGACCAACTGATAATGAATGATTAACCACCATTAGCCCACCATAAATGATAGTTATAGCATAAGTTAAGCCAATCAGTAAGGTACTTAAGGGATCAAACATTGAATCCCACTTAAATACTTGTTTATTAATTTGAATTGTATCAGCAACCATAGCATTAAATGCTGCCGCATCAGCTTTTCCTTGACCGAAAGTTTTTATTACTTTTATTCCAGAAACTGATTCTTGCGTCTTATTATTTAAACGGGAAAAAGCTGCTTGAGATTTATCAAACGAATCGTGTAGTTTATCACCTAACTTCCAAGCCCCTACAGCTAAAAATGGTAAGGGTAATAAAGCAACTATTGTCAAACGCCAGTTTACAAAAGTCACCATAGCGGCCATGGTAGATAAGCCCATGACCAAAGAATCAACTAGGGTCAGTACCCCCTCACCTGCCACTTCTTGCACTGCCGAAACATCATTAGTAGCATGAGCCATCAAATCACCAGTTCGATGTCTTTGATAAAAAGTCCGATCCATTTCCATAAAATGACGAAATAGCTTTGACCGTAATTGTAACTCGAGTTCTGCAGCACCGCCCCAGATCTGCTTTCGCCAAAAATAGCGAAAACTATACAATAATAAAGCAGCAATAACAATTGTCAAAATCAGTAAGGTATATTCACTCCAAGAAATATGCCCTCGATTTAATTGATCAGCCATTAAGCCTAAAATACGTGGTGGGACTAAATTGACAAAAGACGTTAATATTAAAAATGTGATACCGATGAGGTACCTTTTTTTCTCCTGTTTAAAGAACCAACTTAATTTATAAAATATACTCATTATTCACCTAACTTTATTTATACAAAAAGACGGAGATAAACCCCGTCTTTTTCAATCTAGTAAAATTATTTATTTTTGATGTTTCATCATGTTCATTACTTGGTTGACCTTCTTAGCCGAAGGTTTCTGTCCCATTTGTGACATCATGGCAACAATCATATCTTCACTGATTGGTGGATTATCTTTAAAATATTTCTTCATATAAGTTCTTGCACCATAGAAGCCTCCTACAAGACCAATTAGTAGTGCAATAATAATTAAAAAAATTTCTAACCCTAAATTCATAAAACAGTCACCTCAATTTGTCCAATAAATATATCTTACCTAAAAATCATTTAAAATTAAAGGCTAAAGTTAATTTTTTCTTAAACCTTTTTTCCGTTGAATCGCTTTAGCTTTTTCAGAAGTAACTTCTTTACCATCTTTATCAAGTATTACCAAATTTTCGACATCTTGCTTAAAACTAGCCCGAAAGTTTTTGATAAATTCTTGGTGTAATTTTTCTCGTTCTTTTTCTTCCTCAGCAGTTAAACCTTCAGCCTTTTTCTTATGATAAAGTTCATTGATTCGGTCAACCATCTTTTTTTCTTTGTCTTTTGTCATTCTTTGCACCTCTCAATAAAAAAGTCTACCTTATTTTTAACTATAAAAAAAGTCTAAGCTTTTAGAACGTTTGTTTGCACATAACCCTAATATCTGCTAAAATAAACTTAATTTAAGATAATTGTCATTACTATAGGAGCGTATTTATGACTACCAAGCAAAATCCTAAACAACTGCAAATTCTCCAATATATCTATGATACTGTCCAAAAGCGTGGCTTCCCGCCTACTGTGCGCGAAATTTGCCATGAAGTAGGACTATCATCTACTTCAACTGTTCATGGTCACTTAACACGACTTGAACGAAAGGGACTCCTGCTTAAAGATGCTACTAAACCACGTGCCTTAGAAGTAACCGCTCAAGGTAAAAAAGTTTTGGGCATTAAAGCTACTGAAATTCCAATAGTTGGTGTGGTAACCGCTGGTGAACCAATTTTAGCAGTTGAAGATATCGAAGATTATTTTCCTCTTCCGCCAGATTTAGCTAATGATTCAGATAACCTATTTATGCTAAAAATTCATGGTGAAAGTATGATTAATGCTGGCATTTTAAACGGTGACAATGTTATTGTTCGCAAGCAAAGTTCAGCAATTAATGGTGAAATAGTAGTTGCTATGACCGATGAAAATGAAGCAACCGTTAAACGCTTTTATAAAGAAAAAGATCATTATCGTCTTCAACCTGAAAATGACAATATGGCACCAATTATTTTAGATAAAGTACAAATATTAGGTAAAGTGGTTGGACTTTATCGCAATAACATTTTCTAAATTGGCTAAAAAGCCTAATCAATAACTTTTAACTACAAATATCTAACTGCAATTAAATTGATATTTGTAGTTTTTTTATAAAAAAGTCTAACAAAAAGTAATGCCAATTTTCCACATCTATTAGATTTATTCGATTCACAAAGTTTTGGCGTTATTTTTTTGATAAATGCTTTAATATCAACTTATTTATTTTATTTTGTGAAATACGCCAATGTTTCATATAGGTTTCACAACCATATTTTTCACAAGCTTTGCTTAAAATTCAGCAATTATCTTAGCCGCTAAGGTGAGAACAGTTTCATGAGCATCCAGCCTCCAGCCCCTATCATTGTGACATTCAATATTACTTAATGAATCTGCCGTAAATAAGATCTGCGCAAAATCAACTCGGCGAAATTGTGCACACGCAGCCATGGCTGCACATTCCATTTCAACGCAAGCCGCACCAAGTTCTCTAAATTGTTCTACCTTTTGAGCAGTTTCTCTAAAAAATCCTTTTAACTAATGTTCATGTTACAGCAAAAATTGCTCAATTTCCTTTTTGGTAATAAAAGTTTTTTAGCTTCATGGGTTAGATTAATTACAACATATTGATTTGCGTCAAAATCTAATAAAAATGGCTGTCGCACTTTAAAACCTTCTAGCTAAAATAATATTTGCAATATTTTAACATAAAAAAATAGAGCTGTCTTTAACTAAAGACAGTTCTATTTTTTATTTGATTAACGACGCTTCTCAGCAATTCTTGCAGACTTACCATGACGTTCACGTAAGTAGTAAAGCTTAGCACGACGTACACGACCATGACGCAATACTTCAACTTTAGCTACACGTGGATCATTAACTGGGAAGGTACGTTCAACACCAACACCAGAAGCAATCTTACGAACAGTGTAAGCAGCTGCAATACCAGCGCCTTTACGCTTAATTACAACGCCTTCAAACATCTGAATACGTTCATGACTACCTTCAACAACACGTACATGAACACGGATAGTGTCCCCTGCACGAAAATCAGGAATATCATCACGTAATTGCTCTTTAGTTAATTCTTGAATTAATGGATCCATTGTTTTTCTCCTTCTTCGGCATTCATTAACGTTACTTCCGCCAGCGGAACACCCCTAATTATTAGTGCCTGTATAGCACCTGAACTATCTTAGCAAATTCTTGAGTGCAAATCAAGCTTTGTTAATTTCAGCTTTAATTTCACTTAACATCTTTTTTTCGGCTGTAGTCATAACATATTTTTCAAGTAAGTCCGGCCTTTTAAGATAAGTCACTTTCAACGCTTCTTTATGCCGCCATTCAGCAATTTTTTGATGGTTACCAGAAGTTAACACTGCCGGTACTTTCATGCCTTCAAAATTTTCAGGTCTGGTATATTGTGGGTACTCTAGTAATCCATGAGAAAAACTTTCATCAATCGGTGAGGCCGCATTGCCTAAAATACCAGGTAACAAGCGAATAGTTGCATCAATCATACTCATCGTTGGCAGTTCCCCACCAGTTAAAACATAGTCACCGATTGAAACCACTTCATCAGCCATATCATAAACCCGTTGATCAAAACCTTCATAATGACCACAAATAAAGGTTAAATTTTCTTCACGTGCCCAATTTTGAGCAACTTGTTGATTAAAAATTTTTCCTTGCGGAGCTGTAATGATTACTTTTCCTTTATTTTTTAAGGAATCAAGTGCCCTTTTAATTGGCATAATCTGTAGGACCATTCCGGCGCCGCCACCATATGGTGCATCATCAACATGATGGTGAACATCAGCCGTAAAATCACGAAAATTGACTAAATTTAATTGCCACTTATTGTCCTCAAGTCCGCGACCAAGCATCGAAGTTTGTAGGGGCGTGAACATATCTGGAAAAAGAGTCAGTACGTTAATCTGCATCGCGCAAACCCTCCAGTAACTCAACATAAACTCTTTTATTGGTAATATCGACTTGTTTAACTACTTCATCAATATAAGGAAGCAGGTATTCATTCCCAGAATCTTCAGTAACTTCCCACACATCATTAGCACCAGGAGCTTCAATACCAGTAATTTGCCCTAAATCATTACCAGTTAAATTATCAAGCACACGGCAACCTAAAATATCACGATAATAATATGTACCCGTAGGTAGTTGATGCTGATTAAGCTCACTCACTACCAATATTTTACCCATTAACTGCTTTGCGACTTCAATTGTATTAATTTCGGTAAATTGAACTAGCCAAAATTGCTTAAATGGTCTAGCAGTTTTAACTGTTAAAGTTCTATCAGTGTCATTTTTTAGGGATAATTTATTGCCCGCAACAAAACGTTCCTGTGGGAAATCGGTAATTAAAGCGATTTTAAGTTCTCCCGCTAAGCCATGGGTAGTTAAAATTTTTGCAACATCGTAAAATTGCATTTTTTCTCCTAACTCAAAAGAAAAAAGTTTGAAGCATAAGGGGCCTCAAACTTTTAACCGGCAAATTCATTATTTATTGAATTTTGAATCATGCAACTTCTTCATTAAACCGGCACTTGAAAGTAGTGAACGAACTGTGTCAGAAGGTTGTGCACCCTTCTTTAGCCATTCAAAAATCTTATCCTCGTCAAGTTTCAATTCTTTTGGTTCTGAAACAGGATTGTAGTAACCTACTTCTTCAATAAAACGACCATCACGTGGCATTCTTGAATCTGCAACAACTATTCTATAAAAAGGCTTTCTTTTAGCACCCATACGGCGCATACGAATTTTAACTGACATAAATTTATTCCTCCTAAAAGTTACGGATTATAATATAGCACTTTTTTAAAAAAGTGTAAAGTGTTTTTCCTTAACATAGCGATTAAGAATGGTAGCGTTTAACTTTCATTCGTTTCTTTTTATTTTTTTTAAACTTTTTACCCATGTGTCTCATAGCCATGCGTCCCATCGGTGAATTCATCCCAGGTAAATTTTCCATCCCTTTAAAATTACCATTAGTAATTTTACTCATCATCTCGCGAGCTTGTTTGAATTGCTTAATCATTCGATTTACTTCTACAATCGGACGACCAGAGCCGGCAGCAATTCTTCTTCTGCGACTGGGGTTAAGTAATTCTGGATTTTCACGTTCTGCTTGAGTCATTGAAGAAATAATTGCTTTAACATAAACAATTTGTTTCTTATCAAAATTCATATTCTTTAATTGCGGATTATTAGCCATTCCTGGAATCATTTTGACTATTTGATCAAGTGGCCCCATCTTTTCAACTTGCTCCAGTTGATCAACAAAATCATTGAAATCAAAAGTATTTTCTTTCATTTTTGCTGCAACAGCTGCTGCTTTTTTGGCATCATAGTCTTGCTGGGCTTTCTCAATTAAAGTGAGCATATCACCCATTCCCAAGATTCGTGAGGCCATCCGATCTGGATAAAACTGTTCTAAATCAGTTAATTTTTCACCCTGTCCAGTATAAATAATCGGCTTACCAGTCACCGCTCTGATTGAAAGCGCTGCTCCACCTCGGGTATCTCCATCAAGCTTAGTTAAGATAATGCCGGTAATATCAAGCCGATTATCAAATCCAGTTGCCACGTCAGTAGCAACTTGCCCCGTCATTGCATCGACAACTAGCAAAATATTATCTGGTTGGGCAATTTCTTTTATTTGTTCAAGCTCCTCCATTAAGGGCTCATCAATTTCCAACCTACCAGCAGTATCTATAATCACATAGTCGTTCTTGTTTTGCTCTGCTTGTTTCAATCCATTTGCGACAATTTGTGCTACATCTGATTGATCCTGCTCACTATAAACTGGTACTTTTAAATCAGCACCAATTTGTTGCAATTGTTCGATAGCTGCTGGACGGTAAATATCACCAGCAATGAGTAATGGCCGCGCTTTTTCTTTTTCAATTAGTTGATTAGCTAATTTACCAACCGTAGTTGTTTTACCAGTACCCTGTAAACCAACCATCATAATTATTGTAGGAATATGCTTTGATCTATTTAGAGTAGTTGCACTTGAACCCATCATCTTGGTCAATTCATCATTAACTATTTTGATGACTTGTTGCCCTGGATTTAGACTCTCTTGAACTTCTTTACCTAGCGCTTCTTTTTTGATTTTTTTAATAAAATCTTTTACTACTTTAAAATTAACATCAGCTTCAAGTAAAGCTAGTCTAATCTCTCTACTCGCTGCATTAATGTCTTCTTCTGAAATTTTACCTTTACCGGTTAAATTACGTAACGCTTTTTGAATTCGTTCGCTTAAATTTTCAAAGGCCATGAATTATTCTCCTCTCATTTTTGCTAATAAATCATTAATTAAACTTAAAGCTTGGGCCTGCTTTTTTTGCTTAACAATCTCACTAAGACTAGCTAATGCTTGCTCAATCTCATTATATTCTTTTTGCATTTGCAATTTTTCTTCATAGTTAAACAAAAGCTTGCGACATCGCCGCAAATTATCATAAACTGCCTGGCGCGAAACCTGGTGGTTAGCCGCAATTTCACTCAAAGAAAGATCATTGTAATAATAATCTTCAAAATAATTCTGCTGACTTTTTGTTAAAAGCTTACCATAATAGGCATATAAATCACCTATTGTTTCGTTTTTTTCTAGTTCATCCATTACTTTTTCACCTTGAATTAGTATAGCAAAAATGCCGTTAAATGACGATCTTGAAAGTTATATTTAGTAAAGTAAAACTTGGCAAAACTTGATTTTCAAGCTAAATATAGGTATGATTACCACTAGTATAATTAGAGATTAATTTATTGATGGTGCTTAGTCATGCTGAACTTAGTACCCTTTTTTATTTATACAATTTACAGTGCTAATACGCTTAGTTTACCCGTAATAGTGCAGAGGTTGTTTTATTAAAATCAAGGAGAAATGAAATTGAATTTATGGAAAACAATGAACCGGAAAGAAGATCCTAGTATCTATCAACAAAAAGATGGCCAACTAGTTAGAACTTTAAAGGTACGCGATTTTCTTGCTCTTGGGGTAGGCACAATCGTATCAACTTCTATTTTTACTTTACCAGGAGAAGTAGCTGCTCTACATACAGGACCTGCTGTTGCTATTTCTTGCTTGTTAGCAGCCATTGTTGCTGGTTTAGTCGCTTTTGCTTATGCGGAAATGGCAGCAGCAATGCCTTTTGCAGGTTCTGTTTATTCATGGATTAATGTCATTTTTGGGGAATTCTGGGGGTGGATATCAGGCTGGGCGCTCTTAGCAGAATACTTAATTGGTATGGCTTTTATTAGTTCGGGCTTATCAGCTAATCTACGCGCACTGGTTACTCCACTGGGCTGGAAATTACCTACTGCCTTAGCCAATCCACTAGGAGTTAAGGGTGGAATATTTGACTTAGTGGCTTTGGTTGCCATTTTGCTATCGGCTATTTTAGTTAGTTTTGGGGTATCAAAAGCATCAAAAGTCGAAAATGCCTTAGTAGTGGTTAAAGTAATGGCAATTTTATTATTTGTCTTTGTCGGTTTAACTGTGGTTAGAAAAGCTAATTTTATGCCATTTATTCCACATTACCGCATGACAGCTCATGGACCATTTGGGGGTTGGCAGGGAATTTATGCTGGAGTATCAATGATCTATATATCTTTTTTGGGCTTTGATGCTATCGCTTCAAATTCCGCCGAAGCTGTTAATCCTCAAAAGACTATGCCTCGGGGTATCATTGGCTCCTTATTAATAGCTGTCGGATTATTTATTGCTGTAAGTCTAGTATTAGTAGGAATGGTACCTTATCAGAAGTACTTAAACTCGGCCGAGCCAGTCGGTTATGCCTTACGTCAAACTGGTCATACGACAATTGCCCTTATTGTGCAATCAATTGCAATTCTAGGGATGTTTACAGCTTTAATTGGTCTTTGCATGGCAAGTTCGCGGTTAGTATACTCTTTTGGTCGGGATGGAATGTTACCTAAAAAATTAGGAAAATTAAACAAAGATCATCGCCCTGCCAGTTCACTCTGGGCAGTATCGCTAGTAGCAATTATTATTTCTGCATTTATCCCATTTTCATTTTTAACACAGTTAGTTTCCGCTGGTACGTTAATTGCCTTTATGTTTGTTTCAATTGGTATCTATAAATTGCGACCAAGAGAAGGTCAAGATATTGCTGAACCATCTTTTAAGATGCCATTTTATCCCGTACTACCTTTTTTAGCATTTAGTGGCTCACTCGTTGTATTTTTAGGTTTAGATAATGAAGCTAAACAATATATGCTGATTTGGACAGTTGTTGGTATATTAATCTACTACCTATATGGTATTCATCATTCAACTATTACCGCAAGAAAATAATTAGTAGCTCTAATCGTAAAGGTTAGAGCTTTTTTTAAATAAAAAAATAACCCAGAATAATCCTGGATTATTTAAATATCGTACTTAAGTTAGCAACAGCAGACTATTATAATTATTAAATTTCACCAATCTAATAAATCAATTATAAATTAGCATCCATATTAAAAGTCAATTTTGACATATTAATCGAATCAATCATCATTTGACCCCATAATTTTTCTGATTGCTTTCGCGTATAGGCAACTGTTTCTTGATTAGCCTTAGTCAAATAATCAGTTAATTCTACACCCTTTTTATTAGCTGCACCAATAATAACTTCATTAACACGACTGCGATAGTATTGATTCAATTCCTTCAAATAGTCAGTATCTAATTGAACAAATTGCGGATAGTGACTTTCTACTAATACTGCTAGAGATTTGTAATACCACCATGCATCATTCATGTTATATTCCATTGAAGTATTGCTATATGATGGATCCGTGTCATTCATATTCGCAAAGAATGGAACAAATGGTGTGAAAGTTGGTCCACCAATACATAGCCACATAATTGCTGCTTTATCAGCTGGAACATCATTTCTTATTTGTAAAATATGCGCATTTTGGGTTCTATTTAACCCAATTGGGCGAAAACGGTGCTTTTCTTCTTCTGTTCCCTTACCAAAAGGATCAAAAGGTGTATTTTGATAATGACTCCCCAAAACAAATTCAATATCTTCACGCGTAATCTTTTTAGCAGCGCGACGAATAAATGGTAAATCGCCATCTGTTGGATCTTGCTCAATTTCAGGATTAAAATACTTCTGTCCATACCAAACGCGGTTAGTGTTATAGTAGCGATCTTGTTGGCTGTATGTACCAAATATATGGCGGAAATTCCAACCCTTGTGATCAACATTTAAGTGGTACTTAGTAACAAAATCTTGAATGCCTTCACTCCACATGAAATTATCTGAATCATTAAAATCAACTTGTTCAATCGAAACTCGGTTAGCAGCAACTGCATAAGCATCATCTGGAATTCTTTGGGCTACCCAATGATGACCAGTAACAATTTCCATATACCAAATTTCATCTTTGTCACCAAATAAAACAGAATTACCAGCTGGTGAGCCGTATTTTTTAATTAATTTACCTAAATATTCAACTCCATTTCTAGCGGAATGAATATAAGGTAAAACAACCGTTTGCATACAGTCTTCATCAAGACCATCCTTCACTAATGGATCAAAGGCTAGTGCGCGTTCGTTACCATAGGTTGATTCAGTACATGACATTGCCACATTTTCTTGGTTAATACCACTTTCATCATAATAGCCACGATTTTTATAATCCACGTTAGGAACCGCTGGTACAGCTTGAGCATCTTCTGGCAAATCCATTGCAAAATTATTAAGCCATGACTTAATCTTGCGTCCCTTTTCTTTTTTAGCAGCTGGTTCAATGATAAATTTCTGAGGGGTAATTGGCCTAAAAGTATCATCATTTCTAGCAATCATGGTTGATCCATCAACAGATGCCTTTTTACCAACTAAAATTGTTGTACAAGCGCTATATTCTTTCATAAAATATCTCCTTTTTATTCTATCTTAAACTAAGTCATGGAAAAGTCCAATAGCATAATTAGCGGCATCAAAATCTGCTAAGTCACTAGCTTTTTCTCCTAGGCCAACTAATTTAACCGGCAATTTCATTTCATTTCTAATTGCTAACACTACTCCCCCTTTAGATGAACCATCTAACTTAGTTAAAACTAAACCCGTTAATTTGGTCGTTTTATCAAAATCTTTTGCCTGCAAAAGTGCATTTTGTCCAGTTGAGCCATCTAAAACTAGTAAAGTTTCAGTTGGTTCATTAGGCGCTAACTTTTTTATAGTCCGTTCAATTTTTTCTAGCTCATTCATCAGATTCTTCTTATTTTGTAGACGCCCCGCCGTATCAACCAACAAATAGTCTGCTTGCTCTTTAATTGCTTTTGCAGTTGCGTCAAAGACTACCGAAGCAGGATCAGCTTGATCTTTACCGGTTACAACTGGCGCATCAACTCGTTTGCCCCATTCAACAAGTTGCTCAACAGCACCTGCCCTAAAAGTATCAGCAGCAGCTAGTACAACTGTTTTGCCCTCGTCTTTGAAGCGCTTAGCTAATTTACCAATGGTAGTAGTCTTGCCTGCACCATTTACCCCAACAAAAAGATAAATGTTAAGCTGTCCATCATCGTGTACACGTAACTGCTCATTTTCGCTATCACCATTTTGGTCATAAAGATCGACTAACTTCTCAACAATTACTTTCTTTAAATCATCACGTGATTTAGCTTTTTGTAATTTTGCTTCATCACGCAACTCATTTGTTAGATTTTCAGCTGTTTCATAGCCCACATCCGATTCGATTAATAGTTCTTCTAAGTCATCAAAAAAATCTTCATCTACAGTTCGAAATTGGGCAAAAAATTTATTTAAACGCGCACCAAAACCTTTGTTAGTTTTTTCAAGTCCCTTTTCGTATAAGTCAGCATTATTAGCAGCGTTATATTCACTTGCTGGTATTTGTGCCGTACTCGGATCAAGATTTGCTTCAGCATCCGTTTTTGTTGTGATTGTACTCTCTTTTACCGCTGAGTCTGAAATAGTAGTAGCTGTTTTAAAATCAGCTTCTTTTTTGGCATTTACCTTTTTCTTTTCGTTATCAAGAGCTTGTTTAGCTTGATCATCATTCACAGATGACAAAGCATCATCAGCTTCAACATCTACTACCGTATTAGTCGGCTTTTCTTTATTTTTTTCGTCATCATTATTACCAAACAGTGACTTTTTGATTTTATTGAATAATCCCAATCCTAATTTACCTCATTTTTTAATTCTTTTAATGAAACTGACAAAACTTGTGAAACGCCAGATTCTTGCATTACAACTCCATATAATTGATCAGCACGTTCCATGGTACCACGCCGATGAGTAATAACAATAAATTGAGTGTGCATATCGTATTTTTCTAAAAACTGCGCAAAACGGGTCACATTGGCATCATCAAGTGCCGCTTCAACTTCATCTAATACACAAAAAGGAACCGGTTTAACCTTTAACATTGCAAATAGCAACGTAATAGCTGTTAAAGCTCGTTCTCCACCAGATAATAAGCTAAGTTGCTGTAATTTCTTACCTGGCGGCTGGGCTACTATTTCAACTCCAGTAGTTAATAAATCATCTGGATTGGTTAAAACAAGCTTAGCATTTCCTCCCCCAAACACAACTGGAAAAAGAGTAGCAAAACTTTTAGCAACTGCTGTAAAGGTCTGATTAAACCTAGTTGAAACTTCTTGATCTAGTTCCGCCATTGATTGGCGCAAATTATCACGGCCCTTTAACAAATCATTTTGCTGATTATTAAGAAAATCATAACGTTTTTTAACTTCATCATATTCCTCAATAGATTTTAAATTAACTGGACCAATTTCTGCAATTGACATTTGATGAAGTTTAACACTTTTTTGCAGTTGTTCCCTAGTAGTTGCATCATTTTCACCTTCAGCTTGAGCCAATGCTGCTTCATAAGTTAAAGCATAATCCTCACTAAGCTGACCAAGACGCTGATCAATTTTACTATTTAATTGAGCGATTTGAACCGAAAGATCTTCTTGCTCTCCTGCCGCGTCTTTACGTAAGTCATAATTTCGGTTAGCTACTTGATCAAGTTGGTTAATTTTTGCATCAAATTGTCCCAAATGAGAACTCAAACTATTTAATTGCTCTTGCAGTTTAGTTTGCTGCAGAGTGCTTTGTTCCTTTTCAATTTTCATTTGCTGCTTTTTATCTTGATTTACTGCGCCACTTTGAATGATTGTCTCTAACTTTTTAGTTAATACGCTAATTTGCTTTTGGTGATGGGTTAAATCATGCTGCTTTTCTTCTTGTTGTTTAGATAAATTTTCTAACTTATTGCTAAAAACAGCGATTTGTGGATCTACTTCGGCTAGCTTAGCTTGAACTTCTTGATTTAATTCGGTAAAGTTTTTTATCTTGTCCTGAGTTTTTTCAATTTCAACTTTTTGTTGATCGATTTTTTTAATTAATTTTACCTTTTGCTTTTCGGCAATATTAAGCTTTTCTTTAATATCTATTCTTTGCTGTGCTCGTTCTTCTTGACGAGCTTCAAATAATTTTTTAGCCGCTTTAAGCCGCTTTACTTCCTTTTCTTGATTTTGATATGAAAGTACTGCTTCATTCAAGTCTTGACTATATTTTTGCTTTTGGGCCTCTAGCTGACTAATTTCTTGAGCTAAAGATTCATTTGTTACCGATAATACTGCAAAATCAGCTTGATTTTTTGCTAATTGCTCCTTCAACATATCCATTGTTACTTTTAACTGATTAAGTTCAGTAACCGTTTGTAAGGGGGAATTGCTTTTTTGATTGCGGGCTCCCCCAGTCATTGACCCACCAGGAGAAATCACATCTCCATCAAGGGTCACTATGCGATACCGCGAGATTTGTTGCCGCAATTGCATTGCGTGATCAATTGTATCTACAATTATTGTACTTGCTAAAAGATAATTAATTGCTGCACTAATATCTTGCTTGGTAGTACTTGTTACTAGCTCACTTGCTATTCCTTGAAAGCCAGTATATGATTCCATCAGCCTGACGACTGAAGTTGGGATTGCATGATTATTTAGTCCGTCTAAAGGCAAAAATGTCGCCCGTCCCGCATGACTTCTTTTTAATTGATTAATTGCATCTCTTGCACTAACACTGGTCGTAGTCACAAGGTCCTGAACACCTCCCCCTAGAGCAGTTGCCATTGCTGCTTCTAATTCAACTGGAAAAGAGATTAACTCACCTACTGCGCCAATAACACCAGGATACTTGTCTAAATTATTTAAAACATTTTTGACTCCAAAGTAATACCCTTCATGACGTTTACGAATATTTTCTAAAGCTTCATAGCGAGCACAAACTTGGCTGTATCGCTGACTGTTATCATTTAATACCTGGCGTAAACGCTCTAATTTACTTTTACTCTCAGCCTGTTGATCATTTAAAGCAGATAGCTGCTTTTGCGCCGCTTGAAGTTTTTCTTTTAAAGCTTTTCCTTCACTACTGAGTCTTTCTAGCTCACTTGTTCCCTTTATTAATTGATCAGTCACATCATCATTTTGATATGTACTATCATCGCTAGTTCTTTTTAATTCTGAATTAAGATAAACAATTTCATTATTATTTGAGGTTTGCTCTTGTAACAATTGAATGTATTGCGCACGCAATTGCTCTAAATCTTTATTCATTTGAGCTGGATCTTGCTGCAAGCGATATGTTAGTTCGGTCCTTTTAGCATTTAATTCCTTTAATTGTTGTTTCAAATCCTGTTCTGTTTTGCTTAAGTTCGCATAGTCTACCTGACAACTTTTAACTGATTTTTTTAAATTTGCTAATTCAGACTGATATTCCTTTTTCGTTGCTTCAGTGTATTGTTTACTCTGTTCAGCCACTTGTAAATTAGTATTAATATCAGAAAGTTTCTTTGTCAAAGCCAGTAATTCATTTTGAATTTGTTCACGTTGATCATTAATTTGCTTATATTCATTTCTTTTAGCAGCTAACGCATTCTGAGATTCTTTTACTTCTCGGTCAAGCTTTGACAAAAGAACTTGATTTTGTTTAGCCTTTTTCTGAAGCAAATGTTTTTGACTATCGATATTTTCAATTTCAAAAGCTAGTAATGTTTTTAGTTCTTTATCGAGACCATTCTTTTGAAACTGATATTCTTTTGCAAGAGAACTTTGCTCTTCTAAAGGCTCAATTCTTTGCTCTAGCTCTTTAACCAAATCATTAATTCTAATTAAATTATCAGTTGTTTGCTCTAATTGAAGATTCGCTTGCTCTTTTTGCTTTTTAAAAGATAAAATACCAGCTGCTTCTTCAAACAAGCCACGCCGATTTTCGGGGCGCGAATTTAAAATTTGATCAACTCGTCCTTGAGAAATAATGGCTAAACTGTCTTGTGACACACCTAAGTCCATAAATAAATCACGGATATCGCGTTGACGTACATTACGTTTATTAATTAAATATTCACTATCACCTGAACGCAAAATTCTTCTGGTAACAATCACCCTATTTGCTTCAAAATTCAAATCATGCTGTTGATTATCAAAAATCAAGGAAACTTGAGCATAACTAGCTGATTTGCGAAACTCACTACCAGCAAAAATAACATCTTTCATATTAGAACCACGTAGTGATTTTGCACTTGTTTCACCCATTACCCAACGGATGGCCTCAGTAATATTACTTTTCCCACTGCCGTTAGGACCAACAATGCCAGTAATTCCCGTATCGAATTTAATCGTTGTTTTTTCGGCAAATGATTTAAAACCATCAATAATAAGTTCCGTTAATGGCACAAATTTATCCCCCTAATTAAGTCTAGCTAAAGCAGCTCTTGCTGCATCCTGCTCGGCTGTTTTCTTATTATGCCCTTGCCCTTGCGCTAAAACATGACCATCCGCTTTTAATTGAACAGTAAAGCGTGAGGGAGTTTGTTCTTCTTTTAGTACTGTATATTCAATTTTAACGGGTCCATCTTGTTGTAAAAATTCTTGCAAATCAGTTTTATAATCACGAGAAGCATCAAATTTACCCGCATCAATTAGCGGATAAACAGTTAAACTTAGAAAATGTTCTACAGCATCCATTCCTTGATCAAGAAAAAGTGCCCCATTAAAAGCTTCAAAAACATCTTCTAACAAGGTTTTGCGTGATCTGGCACCCGCTTTTTCTTCACCACGACCCAGATTTATTTCAGCAGGAAAGCCGAATTTATATGCAAATTCAGCAAAGCCCTCGGTGTCTACAATGTTTGAACGCATTCGTGTTAATTCGCCCTCATTTAAACTTGTAAAATTACGATATAAGTAATTGGAAATAGCTAATTCTAACACTGCATCCCCTAAAAATTCTAATTTTTCATAATCCCGAATCCCACTTTCAGGATGCTCATTGGCATAGGATGAATGTGTGAAAGCTTCTTCTAATAATTTTTTATTATTAAACTTAATTTTATATTTTTCTGCTAATTGATTAATAAATTTCGAACTGACCATCTTATAAATTCCTTTCTTTATAAATTATACCAGTTTTTGGTACCTAAAATAAAAAAGAAAACTATTACAACATTTATGCAATAGTTTTCTTAACTAATAAATCGCTTTTTCTAAATTATAAAAATGCCCCAACTTTATTTACTTAACAAAACCTACATTGAACCACATTGGATGATCATAATTAATTTTTGACGGCTTTAATGAGTAACCTGTTAACTTGCTGTTTACTGCATCAATATTATATTGATTATAAGTTGGTACGACATAAGCTTGATCAACCATATATTTTTGCCATTCATGGAATTTTTCCACCCGATATTTATGATCAAAGGCCTTTTGTGAATCCATTTCTGCAATTAACTTGTTATTTTCCGGTGTAACGAATCTAGAATAATTTTGCATAGTTCCTTCACTATACAGCTGAGCCTGCGATGGTTCATCTGATAAAGTCCAACCCGCCATGTAAACATCAATTCCCGGGGCATCGTGCTGTACTTTATCATAGAAGGAATTGAACTCAGTTAAACGACCACCAACCAACTTAACATTCAAGCCAATCTTATTCCATTGTTGGATATAATTTTGCACAATTGGCTCTTGAATGGCATCACCGGACTTAGCTGCAAAATTAATAGTCAACGGTTTACCACTGGGCATTGTGCGCCATTTACCCTTCTTCTTATATCCAGCTTTATCTAAGATTTCATTGGCTTTTTTAAGGTTATAAGTATAACCTTTATTATTTTTATCAAAGTAGTCGCCATACTGGGCTGGTATTAAGGTAGGGATTTGGAAACTCAACCCATCTGTATAATGCTTATATACTTGATCCGTATTCATCGCATAAGCCATAGCCTGACGCAAGTTTTTATCACCCATCTTGGCCTTTGGATTCATAACGTTCTTAGAATTTTTTGTATCCCATTTACCAACTTTGAAACCCAAATAGTAATATGCTAAAGGAATTTCGGCAATAAAGTTTACCTCTTTAGTATCTTTAACTTGCTTCCACTGGTTATTTACCACCCGCGCAATATCAAATTTATGACTTTTAATTGCTTGTGAAGCTGAATTAGGTGACACTACTTGATAGATAATCTTATCTAGCTTTGGTTTACCACGCCAATAGTACTTGTTCGGTACCCAAGTTACTGATTGACCACGCACAACTTTTTGGACTTGAAATGGACCAAAAAGTAAAGGCTTTTTGCGAATTTCATCAGAAGACTCTAATTTAGTAAACGGAATATCCTTTAAATAGTGATACGGGGCTGCATTTTCCCAGATATATCCATTACCTACATATGCCATTCCTGGTTTTAATTCCTTGCAATGAATAATAACAGTTCTCCCGTTTTCACCGTCAGGCATTTCAATTCCAGAAATTGTTTTTGCCTTGCCTTCGTGGTATTCTTTTAAGCCTTCAATTATATTAAATTGTGATGAGTATCTTTCAGATTTAGTACCCTTATTTGCAATAATCTCATAAGCATATTCAATGTCCTTAGCAGTAACTTGCTTGCCATCTGACCATTTTACGCCCTTTTTAACGGTGATTGTCACTGTCTTAGCTTTACGGTTCAGTCTTAAAGTCGCTGCTCCTTTGTCATTGATTTTATAATGATCATCAGTGTCAAACAAGGACTCTTGACCAGGACTCATTACATCAGCATCAGGCTGACTCATTTGTAATTCTTCATTAAAAATACCGGTAAATGGGGTGTCCATTTCCTCAGCCACTTTTAAGGTACCACCTTGCTTAGTATCCTTAATCGGTGTTTCTACAGGAAACTTACTCGCCGTTTTGGCCCCCTCACTATTAGTACCATTGCCCTTGCCACAAGCTGCCAGAGTTAAGGTAGCAGTACTGATAAGTCCAATTGAACCTAATATTTTTATTTTGTTCATAATTGAAGTTACTCCTTCATTATTTAATATTTTATAATCTTTTAATTTAATATTATCACTTAATGTTAATTTTTCAACTTTTTATTATAATTTTGCAAACAAAAAACTCGAGCATTGCCCGAGTTTCCTTTATTAACCGTAAATTACTTAGTATACGCAACTTGGTACCATAATGGATGACCATTATTAGTTTTTGATGGTTTCAAAGAGTAACCAGTTAACTTATTGTTTACTGCATCTATCTGGTATTCATTATAAGTTGGCACGACATAAGCTTGATCAACCATATATTTTTGCCATTCATGGAATTTTTCCACCCGATATTTATGATCAAAGGCCTTTTGTGAATCCATTTCTGCAATTAACTTGTTATTTTCTGGTGTAACAAATCTAGAATAGTTTGACATTGTTCCTTCACTATACATTTGATTTTGTGATGGCTCACTTGATAGACCCCAGCCAGCCATAAACATATCAACCTTAGGATCATCATGATGCACCTTATCGTAGAAAGAATTGAACTCAGTTAAACGACCGCCAACCAACTTAACATTCAAGCCAATCTTATTCCATTGTTGGATATAATTTTGCACAATTGGCTCTTGAATGGCATTACCAGACATTGCCATAAAGTTAATGGTTAATGGTTTGCCATTTGGCGTTGTACGCCATTTACCCTTCTTCTTATATCCAGCTTTATCTAAGATTTCATTGGCTTTCTTAAGGTTATAAGTATAACCTTTGTTACTCTTATCAAAGTAATCACCAAATTGGGCTGGAATTAAGGTAGGAATTTGGAAACTTAACCCATCTGTATAATGCTTATATACTTGATCCGTATTCATCGCATAAGCCATGGCCTGACGCAAGTTCTTATCACCCATCTTGGCCTTTGGATTCATAACGTTCTTAGATTTTTTAGCATCCCATTTACCAACTTTAAAAGCCACATACCGGTAGCCTAGTGGAACTTGGGCCACAAAATCTACATCCTTAGTATCTTTGACTTGTTTCCATTGACTATTTACAACACGTGCTACATCAAATTTATGACTCTTAATTGCTTGTGAAGCTGAATTAGGTGACACTACTTGATAGATAATCTTATCTAGCTTTGGTTTACCACGCCAATAGTACTTGTTCGGTACCCAAGTTACTGATTGACCACGCACAATTTTTTGGACTTGAAATGGCCCGAAAAATAGTGGATTTTTTCTAATCTTATCAGAAGATTCTAATTTATCGAAAGGAATGTCTTTTAAATAGTGATATGGCGCTGCCGCTTCCCAAATAAAACCATTACCACTGTTAGTCATACCCGGTTTTAATTCTTTACAATGTAAAACTACAGTTCTTCCATTTTCACCATCAGGCATTTCAATTCCGGAAATTGTTTTTGCCTTACCTTCATGGTATTCAGCCATTCCATTGATAATATTAAATTGGGATGAATAACGCTGTGACTTAGTGCCCTTATTAGCAATAATTTCATAAGCATATTCAATGTCCTTAGCAGTAACTTGCTTACCATCTGACCATTTTACGCCCTTTTTAACGGTAATCGTTACTGTTTTGGCTTGACGGTTAAGTTTTAAAGTCGCTGCTCCTTTGTCATTGATTTTATAATGGTCATCAGTATCAAAGAGAGTTTCCGATCCAGGACTCATTACATCGGCATCAGGCTGACTCATTTGTAATTCTTCATTAAAAATTCCAGTAAATGGCGTATCCGTTTCTTCAGCTACCTTTAAGGTGCCACCTTGCTTAGCATCCTTAACAGCCGTTTCTGCAGGAAACTTACTTGCTGTTTTAGCGCCTTCATTACTAGTATTATTGCCGCCTTTGCCACAAGCTACTAAAGTCAAAGCAGCGGCACTAACAAGTCCAATTGAACTTAAAATATTTCTTTTTTTCATAATAGACAACTCCTTCACATATAAAGTGATTGAAGTTTCTAGAACAAGTTAACGACTGAATTTTAACATTTTTACTTTAATATGCAAAGAAATATTTTATAAATTATTCATTAATCTATGAATTAAATCAAAATTTATTTTACATAACCAACATTATACCAAGCAGAATTGCCTTTTGAAGGTCTTAAAGAATAACCAGTTAACTTTTTATTTACAGCTGAAATATTATAAGAATTATTAGTTGGAATTACATAGGCTTGGTCAAACATGTATTTTTGCCATTCATGGAATTTCTCCACCCGATATTTGTGGTCAAAGGCCTTTTGCGAATCAATCTCTTTCAATAATTTCGTATTTTCAGGAGTCACAAATCTTTCATTATTAAACGCTGCTCCTTCATCATAAAGTCCCGCAGGAGATGGTTCACTTGATAATGACCACCCGGCCATAAACATATCAACTGAAGGATCATCATGTTGAATTTTATCAAAGAATGAATTTGCTTCAGCCAAACGTCCACCTACTAGCCCAACATTTAAGCCAATTTTATGCCATTGTTGAATGTAATTTAAAATAATCGGTTCTCTTGAAGAATCACCTTGAGCTGCTAATAATTTGATTTTTAATGGCTTACCATTTGGTTGTACACGCCACTTACCTTTTTTCTTATAACCAGCCTTATCTAAAATCTGATTGGCTTTCTTTAAATCATATGAAAAGCCTTTAACATCTTTATTAAAGTAATCACCAAATTGAGCTGGAATTAAAGTTGGTACTTGGAAAGTCAAGCCACTTGTGTATCGTTTGTTGACTGCTTCAATATTCATAGCATAACCAATTGCTTGACGCAATGCCTTATTGTTCATTTTACTCTTAGGATTCATAACATTTTTACTGGTTTTAGCATCCCATTTACCAACTTTAAATCCTAAATAACTATAACTTAATGGCACCTTAGCAATAAAAGTTACATCCTTAGTATCTTTAACTTGCTTCCACTGTGTATTTATTACTTCTGCTATATCAAATTTATGACTCTTAATTGCTTGAGAAGTAGAATTGGTTGAAACTACTTGAGAAACAATTTTATCTAATTTGGGTTTGCCACGCCAATAATATTTATTTGGTACCCAAGTTACTGATTGACCACGCACAATTTTTTGAACTTGATATGGTCCAAAAAAGAGAGGATCTTTTCTAACTTTATCTGAAGATTCTAAATTTTTAAAAGGTACATCTTTTAAATAGTGATATGGTTCTGCGCATTCCCAAAAATAACCATTTCCACTATTATACATACCAGGCTTTAATTCAGTATAATGGATTACTACCTTAAGACCATTTTCACCATCTGGCATTTCAATACCTGAAATTGACTTTGCCTTGCCTTCGTGATATTCTTTCATGCCCTTAATAAATTCAAATTGACTGGTATATCTTTGCGATTTAGTAGCTTTATTACCCATAATTTCATAAGGATATTCAACGTCTTTAGCAATAACTTGCTTGCCATCTGACCATTTAACCCCCTTTTTAATGGTAATCGAAACTGTCTTATTTTTCTTATCAATTTTTAGTGAGGCAGGTCCCTTGTTAGTAATTTGGTAATTGTCATCGGTATCAAATAGTGACTCATTACCTGGCTCCATAACTTTAGCATCTGTGGCAGTTGTATATAATTCATTTGAAAAAATCCCTGTAAATGGTGAATCTGTTTCAATAGCATATTTCACAACTCCACCTTGTTTTGCTTCTTTTTCAGGCATTTCCTGCGGAAACTTGCTTGCTGTCTTAGCATCATTAGTGTCAGCATTATTACTATTTTTACCACAAGCAACCAAAGTTAGTGCCGCAGCACTTACAACCCCAATTGAACTAAATAATTTTGATTTTTTCATAAATAAACTCCTTAAAAATAAAGTAAATTTCAATTACAAATTAATAAAGAACAAGTTAATAAAGAGATTTTAACATTTATATTTTTAAAATCAAGATATTTGTTAATAAATAATTAATAAAAACAGCGCATTAATTTATTAATCTAATTAAACCATAATTTTTTGCAAATAAAAAAGCTCGGTTTTAAACTGAGCTTTTTCACATATTTTTATTTACTAAAGCCAACTTTGCCCCATAATTGGTGCCCATTTGAATTATCGACTGGCTTAGTTGAATAACCTGTCAATTTTTGATTAACAGCTGTTAGTATGTATGAATTATCCATTGGAACTACGTAAGCCTGATTATTCATATAATCTTGCCATTCATGAATTTTTTGAACACGATATTCATGATTAAATGACTTTTCAGAATCAATTTGGTTTAGTAGTTTATTGTTTTCTGAAGTAACAAATCGCGTATAATTCATTGGCGAAGATTCACCGTATAAGGAGGCAGGTGATGGTTCACTTGCTAAACTCCAGCCGGCTATAAAAACATCTACTTCTGGATCATCATTTTGAATTTTATCAGAAAATGAATTAAATTCAGTTAGTCTGCCACTCACTAATTTGACATTTAAGCCAATCTTTTGCCACTGTTGGAGATAGTTTTGGATTGTTGGTTCTTGAACAGAACTTCCTGTCTTTGCTAAAAGATGAATTGTTAATGGTTTACCATTAGGCTGAACTCGCCATTTACCCTTCTTTTTATAACCAGCTTTATCTAATAGAGTATTTGCCTTTTTAAGATTATAATCATATTTTTGAGAATTTTTATTAAAATAATCACCAAATTGTTGCGGAATAAGAGTAGGAATAGGAAAACTTAATCCCGAGGTATATTGTTGATCAACAGAACCAATGTTCATAGCAAAAGCCATTGCTTGACGTAAAGACTTATTATTCATTTTTGCCTGTGAATTCATGACATTTTTGCCCTCCTTATTATCCCACTTACCAACTTTAAAACCCAAATAATTATATGAAAGTGGAATTTGCGCTACAAAGTTAACTCCCTTTGTATCCTTTACTTGATTCCATTGTGAATTAATTACTTGTGCTACATCAAACTTTTGATTTTTAATTGCTTCTGAAGTTGAGTTAGGTGAAATTACTTGAGCGGTAATTTTATCTAGCTTTGGTTTACCGCGCCAGTAATATTTATTAGGCACCCAAGTTACTGCTTCCCCCCGAACAATTTTTTGAACTTGAAATGGACCAAAAAATAATGGTTTTTTTCTAATTTCATCAGCCGATTGTAATTTATCAAATGCAATATTTTTTAAATAGTGATAAGGGGCAGCACTTTCCCAAAAATATCCATTTCCGCTATATAACATTCCTGGCTTCAACGCTTTAAAGTGAATTATCACTGTACGTCCATTATCACCATCAGGCATTTCAATTCCTGAAATTGTATTAGCCTTGCCTTCATGATATTCCTTCATACCAATGATTTCTTCAAATTGACTACTATATCTTTGTGACTTAGTTTTTTTATTGGCTAAAATCTCGTAAGGGTATTCTATATCTTTGGCATTAACCTGCTTACCGTCTGACCATTTAACCCCTTCTTTGACCGTAATCGTTATTGTTTTAGCCGTGCGGTTAATTTTTAGAGTTGCTGGCCCTTTATCAGTAATTTTAAAATTGTTATCTGTATCAAATAGTGCTTCTTCACCTGGTGCTGCTACAGCACCATCAATTGAAGTTGTAGAAAGCTCATCAGAAAAAATTCCTGTAAATGGTGTATCAGTTTCTACTGCATATTTTACCGTACCGCCTTGCCTGGTTTTTTTAACTGGAACAGCTTGCGGAAATTTACTTACTAGCTTTGCATTTTCATTATTGATAGAATTACTATCACTTTTGCCACACGCAGCTAAGGTTAAGGCAACAGTTGCGATGAGACCTGTAAAGCTAATAATTCTTGTTTTGTACATATTATAGAACTCCTATCTAGTCTGGCTAATTATAATTTTTTATATTTGTTATAATAAGACATTGTTTATATTCTAACACAGCGCCCAATAACTGACTAATCACAGGTTTCACTATAAAAATCAATATAAAAAAGCCTTGCCAAAGCAAAGCTTTTTATAGTTTATTTAATTTTCTCTTTGTCTTGCGTCACCTGCACGTTGGAGTGCTCGACCTACATAGTTAATGCTTAATGATATTGCTAATAACATAACAGTAGCTGGTAACCACAACCAAGGACGGTTAACGACATTAACCGGATCGTTGGCAAAACCAATTAAAGTTCCTAGAGAAGGCGTTGTTGGTGGTAAACCATAACCAATAAATGACAAAGTAGTTTCAATACCGATATTACCAGCAATTGTTAACACGACATCAATAATTAACATTGACGTAATATTCGGTAATACTTCACGAAACATAATTTTTAGATCTGATGAACCAGAAGTCTTAGATGCAAGAACATAGTCGCGATCGCGTTGTGATAAAACAAAGGCCCTAAAATATCTTGCAGTATTGGTCCATCCAAATACCGAAATAATCCAAACCAAACTCCACGCACTGTAATGCGGAATAACTGTAACTAAAACAATTTCAATTGGCATTCTCGGTAAAACTTGCACAAAGTCAACAATTCTCATAATAATGGCATCAATATAACCACCATAATAGCCAGATACTAATCCAACCACTAACCCCACTAGTTCACAGACAGCAGTAACACCGAGTCCAATTAAAATTGAATTGCGGCCACCCATAATTAAGAGATTAACAATGTCACGGCCACCATCATCTGTACCAAATAAGTGACCATTAACTCCCCAACCGTTATAGGCATCGATAATGTTAATCTCAGTAACTTTGCTAGAATCTAAGAATAAAGATCCACCAAAAGTAAACAACAAAATTAAAACAATAATAATAAATGCAGTTAAAGCAACTTTGTCTTTAACAATTTCCCGCACAACCACTTTAAAACTTGAGGCAGGAGAAGAAATTTTTGCTTTTTTTACTTCTGTTTTTGAAGCATTCTTTTTCTTGTCAGACATTCCTCTTCCTCCTTACTTAATTCTTATTCTTGGATCAACAATACTCATAATGATATCGGACAATAAATTACCAAGTAAAGTTAAAGTACCAAAAATTAAAATTAATGCCGTTAAAGTAGTATAATCACGCTGACCAATCGAATCTAGGAATAATTTTCCCATTCCTGGGTAACTGAAAACCATTTCAACCACCATTGAGCCACTCAATAACCCAGTAATTACTGTACCGAATGAAGATGCAATTGGTAGTAATGAGTTACGCAAAATATGTTTATTAAAAACAACATTATCCGGAACACCTTTACTGTGTGCTGTACGAACATAATCTTCAACTTTATTGTCGACAATACCAGTTCTAAGGTATTGCACAATCGAGGTCGTAGTAATTAATGCTGATAAAATTGCTGGTAAGAGGATATGATACAGTTGACTACCCAAAGTGCCCCAAAATCCTGAAGCATTTGGTGAGACTGAACCTGAAATAGGGAACCAACCCAAAGTAAAACCAAACAACCAAATTCCTAAAATGAAAAATACAAACGCTGGCACAGCAAAAGTTATATAGTTAAAAATTTGAACTGTTTGATCTTGCCACTCATCTTGATGACGGCCAGCAGTCACACCTAAAGGAATAGATATTGCATAACAAATAATTGTCGTTAATAGTGATAGCCAAAATGTATTTACAGCTCGATCAGCAATTAGTGACGTTACAGGAACATGCTGGATATAGCTGGTACCCATATCACCCTTGAACAAGTTACCCACCCAACGAGCATATTGTACTGGAGCTGGATCATTTAAGCCTGCTGCTTGCTTTAAAGCGGCAAGCTGCTTGGGATCCGTATTAGGATTTATTTGTCCACTAAACGGGTCACCGGGCATCATTTTAGCCAAGAAGAAGACTAAAATACTCAAAATGATCAATTGCGGGATCATGATTAATATACGTCTTAAGACTGTTTTCCACATGATTAGTCTCTCCCCTTTTCATTTAATTCTTCTTGTATTACTTCATCTTTAGGCAAGGCT
This sequence comes from Lactobacillus sp. ESL0233, assembly GCF_003692995.1. Lineage (NCBI taxonomy): Bacteria > Bacillati > Bacillota > Bacilli > Lactobacillales > Lactobacillaceae > Lactobacillus > Lactobacillus sp. ESL0233. The sequence goes on from NZ_REHH01000007.1 coordinate 371,473, forward strand.
ACCCAGTGATTACCAGAAACTTGTTGTAAAGGATAGACACAACCATTTTTGTCATACCACTTACTTTGATCGTTTTGAAATTCCAATTCAACTTCTTGCCGATGCTTTTTATGTTTTATTCTGTTTTCAACATCAACCATTGGAATTGCCGATAATAGTCGCTTGGTATAAATGTGCATTGGATGATTATAAATATCTGCTCTACTGCCAATCTCTACCAAACGTCCACGGTGCATAATTGCTAAATTTTCAGACATATGCTTAACAACACCCAGATCGTGTGAAATAAATAAATAAGCAATGTTATATTGTTGCTGAATATGCTTCATAAAGTTCAATACTTGAGCTTGAACCGATAAGTCTAAGGCACTAGTTGGTTCATCCGCAACAATTAATCTTGGATTAGTTGCAACTGCGCGCGCAACACCAATTCTTTGTCTTTGACCGCCCGAAAATTCATGTGGAAACTTATAAATTGCATCACTAGGCATCCCAACAATATCTAATAACTCTTGTACTCGAGTACGTTCTTGATCAGTAGTCAGATTTTCAAAATTGCGAATTGGCTCGGCAATAATATCTTCAATTCTTTTTCGTGGATTCAAACTTGACATTGAATCTTGAAAGATCATTTGAACATCTTTATTGTAGTTAAGTTTACGCCGATTACTTGGCTTTGTCACATCAACATCTTTATAAATAATTTGTCCACTAGTAACTGGTTCAACACCAACAATTGCTTTACCAGTAGTTGATTTACCTGAACCGGATTCACCAATTAAACCGTATGTTTCACCTTCGTTAATTGTAAGACTTACATCATCAACAGCACGAACATAATCTGTTATACGATTCCAAAAACCTGATCTAATCGGATAATGAACCTTTAAATTCTTAACTTGAATAATTTCTTTAGCCATAAAACTACTCCCCACCTACTTCATCTTGAAAGTGGAACGTTTTCCAGCAAGTACATCTCACCCAGTGATTAGGTTCAACTTCATGCATTATTGGCTCTTGTTCATGAGCACTTGCAGGAATCCAAGGAATTCTTGCGGCAAAGCGATCACCTTCATGAGGCATATTTTGTAATGATGGAACTGTTCCTTGAATAACATGTAAATCTTCATCTTCATCTTCAGATTGCGGCATTGAATTCAAAAGAGAACGAGTATAAGGATGTAAAGGATTTTCAAAAATAGTTTTTACATCTGCTTTTTCGACTACCTGTCCAGCATACATGACAGCAACTTGGTCAGCTGTTTCGGCAACAACACCTAAGTCATGTGTAATTAGGATAATACCAGAATGAGATTGACGCTGAATATCTTCTAGTAAATCTAAAATTTGGGCTTGGATAGTAACGTCTAAAGCAGTTGTTGGCTCATCAGCAATAATTACTTCTGGTTTGCAGGCAATTGCCATCGCAATAACAATTCGCTGACGCAAACCTCCTGAAAGCTCAAAGGGATACATAGCATAAGTTGACTCTGGTTTTGGCATTCCTACTTGATTGAACAACTCAATTACACGATTGTGCCGCTCTTGTTCATTCATATCAGTATGATAATAGAGTGTTTCAGCTACTTGGTCTCCAACTCTCATTAACGGATTAAGACTTGCAAGCGGATCTTGAAAAATCATTCCAATTTTATTTCCTCGAATCTTATCAAATAAGGATTCATTCAAACCTACAAGATTTAATTCATTGTACATAATATCGCCAGTTACTTTTGTATTTTTATGGTCATATAAACCAATAATACTTGCAGCAATTGTACTCTTACCACAACCAGATTCACCTACAACTGATAAAATCTCATCACGCTTCAATGTTATATTAATATCATCAGCAGCATCATAAAATTTTCCTTGTAAACGGTAAGCAGTATGCAAATGCTGGATGTCTAGCAAGAGATCACTTTGTTTTTCCAAAGGTCATTTCCCCTCTCAAATTTTCAAAGAATTTATTAAAGATATTTAATAAATTTATTTAATTTCTAATTATATACATTAAATCGACTACATGCAAATTACAAGACGACTTTTTTAAAATTATTTTTGATGAGAAGTAATGTAATTGACTGCATCACCAACAGTTTTGATTTTTTCTGCATCCTCATCAGAAATTTCTGAGCCAAACTCATCTTCTAATTGCAAAATAAACTCAACTAAGTCTATAGAATCAGCATCAAGATCATTAGTAAAATCAGTATTTAAGGTGATCTTATCTTTATCAACCTCTAAGTTATCAGCTAAAATATCACGAATTTTGATAAAAATTTCTTCTTCAGTCATCATTTTCTCCTTTTTACCCTAACTTTAAATTATTTTTTATGATCAAATTCCTGTCTAAATTGATCAATTATTTTTTCACTTAAAATCTTATCTATTTGCTTAATCGTATAATAAACTGCACGCTTATCAGACCGACCATGCGTTTTAACTACTGGTGCATCTGTTCCAAGTAAAACTGCCCCACCATATTTATCAACATCGAATTTTGATATAAGTCCTTTTAAAGCATTTTTAATCATTAATGCACCTATTTTGGTGATTGGTCCATTGTTTAGCAGACTATCCTTTAACAAATGAATTAAAACGCCTGAAGTTCCTTCAATGTTTTTAAGAACTGCATTCCCAGTAAAGCCATCAGTTGCAACAACATCTGCCTTACCGTCCAACAACTCGTTGCCTTCAATATTACCAATAAAGTTAAGATTGCTTTTACGTAATAATTCATAGGCTTGTTGATGCAGGTCATCACCTTTATCACTTTCAGCCCCATTATTCAGCAGAGCAACTTTAGGATTTTTAATTCCTCTGATTTTTTCAGCATAATATGCAGCCATTTTTGCCCAATCAAGAAGATACTCCGGTCGACTCTTAGCATTCGCCCCTACATCAATCATATTGAACCCATCATCAGAATTTTTAACTGGTAACGTCGGCATAAATCCAGGTCGCGCTACTCCCTTAATTCGTCCGATAATGAAAATTCCACAGGCTAAGATTGAGCCCGTATTTCCTAAGGAAAGAAGCGCATCTGCTTTTTTTTGTTTAACATACTGTGCAGCGACCACTAGGGAAGAATCTTTCATAGTACGGATTGCTTTAACCGGCTCATCTTCATCCTTAATCACCTGAGTGGTTGCCACAATTGTTATTCTTTCTTTATCCTGGCCAATTAAATTAGTTATTTTTTCTTCGTCACCAAAAAGAATAAACCTTGTATCCTTTAGTTCAGCTTTTGCTTGTAAAACAGCTTGGACGATTGCCTCTGGGGCATTTTCTCCGCCCATTGCATCAATTGCAATTGTTTTCATTTTTACCAATCTTTTCTAAGTTCTTTCTTGCTGTAATTGTTTATATTCAAGTACTTGCTTGAGGTTTTTATGTATTGACTGTTGTAAATCTGGATCCTGTGTTATGACATCTTTAGCAACTTGTTGAGCCACTACTAGTGTCTCATAGTTATTAACGACATTGCCAACTTGAAACTCGGGTAAACCTGACTGTGCTTTACCAAATAAATCACCTGCACCCCGCATTTTCAAATCTGCCTTTGCAAGTTTAAAGCCATCTGTTGTTGCTGAGACTGTCTGCATCCTTGTCTTACCAATTTCTGTTTTCGGATCCGCTAAAAAAACACAATAGCTTTGAGTTTTTCCTCTACCAATCCTACCACGTAATTGATGCAACTGGCTCATACCAAAGCGATCAGCATTATAGATTATCATCATATTAGCATTAGCCACATCTACGCCAACTTCAATTACACTAGTTGCTACTAAAATATCAATTTCTCCTGCAGCAAAAGCCATCATAATTTCGTCTTTTTTAGCTCCAGGCATTTGTCCATGTAATAAAACTACCTTTTGTTTAGGAAAATCATGAGATAGTTTCTCAAAAAGTTGTTCAGCAGTTTTTAAATCTAACGATTCAGATTCTGTAATTAATGGTGTCACTGCATAAATTTGGAAACCCTGGTTTAATTGTTTCTGCATCAATTTATACACATCATTTATTTGACTACTAGTTTTCCAAACAGAAATAATTTGTTTTCGGCCCGCTGGCAGATGTCGTATTTCAGAAATTGCGGTATTCCCATATATTGTTAAAGCAAGAGTACGCGGGATAGGCGTAGCTGTCATCGTCAATACATCTGGCCGATCACCCTTATTAATTAAGGTTTGCCTTTGACCTACACCAAAGCGATGCTGCTCATCAATAATTACTAAACCTAATTTTTTAAAAATAACTTTAGCTTGAATTATAGCATGGGTACCAACCACAATATTGAGTGTCCCATCAGCTAATTCCTTATATATTTCTCGTCGTTCCAGTGTTTTGGTTGTACCCGTTAAGAGAGCTGTTTTTATCCCAAATGGACTTAGTAATTCATCAATTTTTTTAAAATGTTGCGTAGCCAAAATTTCTGTTGGTACCATTAAAGCCACTTGATAACCAGCTGTAACTGCTGCAAACATTACATAAACAGCAACAATTGTTTTTCCCGATCCAACATCTCCTTGTAATAAACGATTCATTTGTCGATTAGAATGTAAATCAGCAAAAATCTCATTAATCACTTGCTTTTGATCCGCCGAAAGTTCAAATGGCAACATGCTATTTAATTTTGTTACTTCAGTTAAATCATATTTTTTAGCAAATCCAATACTTTTAGCATTAAAGTTATTTAAAAATGCCAGTTCCATTTCAAAAATAAAAAATTCACGAAAAATTGCACTTCTTTTAGCAATCATAGCTTCTTTACCATTTTTAGGATGATGCATCTTTACTATTATCTCTTGTTCATCTAATAGTCGATACTTCTTACGTATAGCAGAGGGTACCACGTCACCTATTTCTGGTAAAAAATCTGCTATAGCCAGGTCAATTAAATCAGTCAATTTTTTCTGTCTAAGATGCCGATTAACTGAATAAATTGGTGCCATACCGCTATCATTTGCTTTTGCTGCTACAAATTTAAAAGCTGACAAACTTTGCTTGGCTAAATTATATTTACCATATATTGCTATTTCTTGACCAATTGTAATTTTTTCTTTAAGCCAAGGTTGATTAAAAAAATTGACCATGACAACATCATGGTCAATCATTAATTTGAAACTCAAACGGCTTTTTTTATAGCCAAATTTACTTACAAAAGCTTCCGTAGCAACGATTCCCTTTAGCATTACTTTTTGACCATCCATGATCTGATCAAGAGGAATTGTTTGTAATTCATCATAACGAAAAGGAAAATAAAAAAGCAAATCGTAAATACTATAAATTCCAAGGCTTCCAAGTATTGCAGCAGTTTTTGTCCCTACTCCTTTTAAGTCAGTTACGGGAGCAAATACTTTACTTGCATCCATTTTATTCCACAGAAATTAAGAAATTATACACTGGTTGACCACCATCATGAACTTCAAATTCTAAGTCACCATGCTTTGCTTCAAGAGCGGCTATAATTTGATCTGCTTGCTCTTTATTAGAATCACGGCCATACATTACCGTAATAATTTCTGAATCTTCATTTAACATCTTCTCAATCATATTTACAGTTGAGTTAATTAAATCAAATGTTGCCACTTGAATGTCACCATCAATAATACCAAGATAGTCATCTTTATGGATATCAATCCCATTAATGCAAGTATCCCGGTTAGCCTGAGTAACTTCGCCAGAAACAACTGTTTCAAGTGCCATTGTCATGCTTTCAATATTGTCTTCAAGACTAGCATCTTGATCAAACGATAACATTGCTGTTAATCCTTGAGAAATCGTCTTAGTTGGAACAATCCCAACTGGAATATCACTAACTTCTGCTGCCTGCTTAGCTGCCATCACAATGTTGCCATTATTTGGCAATACAATCGCTTGCTTAGCACCAGATTTTTTAATTGCATCAATAATATCTTGAGTTGAAGGATTCATTGTTTGTCCACCAGAAATAATTCGGTTGACTCCTTCACTTTCAAACAGCTTTCTAATCCCATTTCCAGACGCAACTGCAATCACAGCAAAATCAACACTTTCCTGATTCTCTTCATTACTGTTGACAATTGTTTCATGTTGTATCCGCATGTTATCAATTTTTATTTTGCCTAATTGACCAAATTGACCACCATAAGTAAAGATTTCACCCGGATGCTCTGTATGAATATGTACTTTAGCAACTTCATCGTCTGAAACGGCTAGTAATGAATCACCTAATTTTGAAAGATAACTTCTAAACTCTTCAAGATTAAAGGCTTTTTTATTAGGAATATCGGCAGTTAAATCAACCATAATTTCCGTACAATAACCATGATCTATATCCTGAGTAGAAAGCTGGGATTGAACTGATTGATGATGCATTGCATTAATCATTTCATCCATTTCACCTTCATCTGGTTGATAGCGATCGGCAAAGCTTTCTCCTAAAAGTCCTTCTAAAAAGCCCTCATAAATAAATAGTAAGCCTTGACCACCAGAATCAACTACACCTACTTGCTTTAATACCGGTAATAAGTCAGGGGTTGTTTTTAATGCTCTTTTTGCACCTTCAACAATGGCTTTCATTACTTCTTCAACATCATCAGTTTCATTAGCTTTATTAACACCATCTTGAGCTGCCACGCGAGCAACCGTTAAAATAGTACCTTCAACTGGTTTCATTACAGCTTTATATGCTGTAGCTACACCATTAGAAAAAGCATTAGCCAATTCTTGTGCATTTAAAGTCTGCATCCCCTGGGTAGCTTTATAAATACCTCTAAATAATTGTGAAGAAATAACACCACTATTTCCCCGTGCCCCCATTAACATACCTTTAGCTAGACTTTCAGTCAAATTACCAACGCTTGAGCTAGTGTTTTCACTAACAGCTTTAGCTCCGCTTTCAATAGTCAAATTCATATTTGTGCCAGTGTCACCATCTGGTACAGGAAAAACATTCAACGAGTTAATAAACTCTGCATTACGACCTAATCTATGGGTTGCAACACGAACCATATCCCTAAATTTTTTACTATCTATTTCCTTTAAAACCAATATCCTAAACCTCCGCTTGAATTATTCGTCAAGCACTTTAACACTTTGAACGATGACATTAACAGCCTTAGTATCAATTCCAAGCTGATTTTTCAAGTTAAATTTTACGCTGTCTTGTACATTACGACTTACTTCTGAAATTTTCAATCCATAACCTACAATAATATAAACATCAACTGTAATCATATTATCTTCTGACTTGACAACTACACCACGTTTATAATTTGCACGGTTAAGAATTCCATCAAATCCATCACGAATTGCATTCTTTGATGCCATTCCAACAACTCCGTAGTTGGATGTAGCTGCGCTACCAACGACAGTTGCAATTACTCCGTTTGAAATATCAATCAAACCATCTTTTGTTTTGATTTTTACAGCCATATTTATCCTCCATATCATTGTTCTCGATATTATGAATCTATTTTATCATAGTAATCAAGTATTAAGGAAAAATCCTATTCATAAAAAATACTTTTTAGAGTTGCAATGATTTTTAAATTATGCTATCTTAATTGAGTATGAAAACACAAATAAAGGAGGTTTAGCAAATGGCAAAAGATTATTTAACTGGTAAAAAGACCACTTTTGGTAATACACGTTCACACGCATTGAATTCGTCACGTCGTACATGGAAGCCAAACCTTCAAAAAGTTCGCATTCTTGTTGATGGTAAACCAAAACGTGTTTGGGTTTCAACTAAGACTTTAAAGTCTGGTAAAGTTACTCGCGTATAATAAAAAAGCTGACGACTAATGATTGCCGCCAGTTTTTTTATTTTAAAATTAGAACCATTTTCTGTCTAATTATTATAGAAAATGGTTTTTTAAATTTTCTGAAATCGGTTGATATCTTTCGACTGTATCACAGCAACAACGCCTTCATTGAAAGATACATTAACTAAATTCTGTTGTACAAATTCATTTGAGCTTAAAGATATTGGGTATGAATTAAAGTAACTAGATAAATTATATTTTGCGCCATTAATATTTAAATTTTTTACTTCTGATAGGGTAACTATTCCAAAATATGTATAACCTGGCCGTCTTTTTATTGTATGATTACCAGGATTATAAAATTTAACTAGATTTTGCCGATCAATAATTTCTATTTTTTCAGCCCAGGCATTAAACTCAGGTTTTAGCATCATTAACATGTTCGTCATAAAGTGATCAAGACGCCCGCCAGTAGCTCCTAAAAGTGTTAAAAAATTTATCTGATAATCTTCAAAAGCATATTTTAACATCAATTCAGTATCAGTTAAATCTTTTTCTGGTACCGAATAGCGCATGTCAGGAATATATCGTTCGATAATATTTAATTCATTTTTTTTAAGCGAATCAAAGTCGCCCACAGCTAAATCTGGCACTAATCCTAATTCCGCTAAAAGTATACTCCCTCGGTCAACACCAATTATTAGGGAGTCTCTTTTTTTTGCCGCAAAAATTTGTTTTTTCATAAAGGCTGGCCACTGTGATTTAGGCCCGCCTAATAACGCAACAGCCTTCATTTTAATACCCTATTCAATTCGTTAATTTGCGCTACAACACTTTCTTGACAAAATAAATATGACCCCGCAACAAAAATCTCTGCCCCAGCTTCTTGGGCTAATTTTGCAGTTTGCCTATTTATTCCACCATCGACCTCAACTGGAATCTTGCTTGCTAACATGACTTTGGCTTGACGAATTTTTTCACACGATTCAGCAATAAATTTCTGCCCGCCAAAGCCAGGATAAACTGTCATAATTAATAATTGATCAATTTTTGGTATAAAGGGGGGTAAAACCGTTAAAGGTGTATCAGGATTAAGTACAAGACCGACTCTAACTTGATGCTGCTTTAAGTAGTCAATCCATTTATTCAATTCAGCAGTATCCATAGCCTCATAATGCAACAACATTAAATCAGCCCCCGCTTTAACAAAAGCTGGAACCATTATTTCTGGTTTATTACTCATTAAGTGTACTTCAGCTTCAAGCTTAGGAAAAGTCTTCTTAAAATCACTTACTACTTGTGGTCCAAAAGATAAATTAGGTACAAAATGTCCATCCATAATATCAATATGGAATCTTTTGATTCCTGCTTGAGCTGCTACTTGAATATCATTTTTTAAATCTAGATTATTAATATTTAAAATTGAAGGTGCTATCATCATTTTTTCTTTCTTCTCACTTTAAGTATTCTGGAAGCCGCCCATGTTCAATTTCTGTTCTCATAAGCAAGTAATTATCATAGCGACTTTGCTTTATTTGTTTTTTTTCAACTAAATTTTTAACTTCGCACTTAGGCTCTTTAAGGTGTTGACAACCACGAAATTTACAACTACTACTCACTCGTTTAAATTCGACAAAGTAATTACACAACTCGTTTATTTTAATTGGTGTAAAGTCAATTGCAGAAAAGCCGGGCGTATCAGCTAAATATCCATGACCTATATGGAAAAGCTGGACCGTTCTTGTTGTATGCTTGCCTCGATTTAGACTGGAAGATATGGCCGCCGTTTTTTGCTTTAAGCTCTTTTTAAAATGATTAATTAATGTCGACTTTCCTGCCCCCGATTGCCCAGCCAAGGTCCAAATCTGGTTGGGCTTAATAATGGTAGCCAAATTTTGCGCAAAATCTTCCCAATTATAAACTACTTGATATCCAAGTTGGGCATAATAATTGAGATTTTGCTTAATTTCAGTTAATTGTGGTGCACTAACTAAATCAGCCTTAGAAAGATAAATACTAACTGCAACCTTTTGCCAAGAAAAAAATGTTAAATAACGATCAAGTAATTGCAAAGAAAATTCGGGTTCCACAGCAGAAATAACCAATAAAACTTGATCAATATTTGCGACTGCAGGTCGCCCGATTAAATTTGTTCGCGCATAAACTTCAACTAAATAATTCATTCCATGTTCATCAAGTTGTATTTTTACTCGATCACCTACGGTCGGCTTTTGCTTATTTTTGCGAAAAATTCCGCGCGCTCTTGTACGCTCAATTCCGTTGCTTGTTTGAACATCATAAAATCCTGCAATTGAACTGACAATAATTCCTTCTACCTGCTTATTCATTTATGAACCTTTTCATTTAAAATCGTTTGTCCATCACGAACAACCTTTAATATACCCGAATTATTTTTTAGCACAAAAGGTATTGAAAAATTGACATCTCGTTTAATATACAAATCACGATAAATATTTTTTACGGAGTGACTATCATCACTTATATATATTTGAACATGGTTTTGCTTGCTATCAATAGCTCCCTCATTGTTTTCATAATTAACAGTGAAAGTCTTGGTAACCGTAAAGTCTTGTTCCCTTTTGGGACCCTCAGAAACACTAACTATAACAGTACTACCGCGTTGAACTGCTGTTCCAGCGGAAGGACTCATAGAAATAATCATACCTTTTTTGACCTTATTTGAGTAAGTTGGACTAACTTGTAAAATCAAATTATGCCTATGTGCATATATCTGCGCACTCTTCAGAGAATACGTACTTAAATTAGGTAATTTAATCAGATTATAATCAATATGTTCATTTCGACCTTTAGAAACACTAAGTGTAATCGTTGTTTGGGCAGGCTTAACCTCTACATCTGCTGCAATACTTTGCGTAATAACATTCTCTGGCGCAACACTGTTTGAAAATTGATTTGCTCGTATAACTTGAAAACCCATGCTTTCAAGTTTACTTGCTGCCACTTGATAATTTTCACCTGTTACATCAGGGACACGAATCATTTTTGCACCATCAGAAACATAAAGATTAATATAGCGCCCTTGCTTAATATTTTTTCCAGCAGGTGGTGAAGTTTTAATGATCTTACCCTTTTCAATACTATTAGAATTTTTATGCTTTATGCTACCTATTTTTAATCCTAAATTTTCTAGACGACTACGTGCCCTACTTTCAGTTAAATTGGTTACATTAGGAATACGAACTTCATTATTGTTCCTACCAAAAAGTACAAAAAACATTAACCCAACTACTGTTATAGCTGCTAATCCAACAAAAATCCACCACCATTTATATTTACGCAAATTCTGAAAAAAAATAGGGCTTTTCTTTTGCTCATCTTTAGCTATACTTTTTTTTGCTTGCTCTGTTGTCGCACTCGTTCTATTCGCTTTAAAGTTTGGTAATACAATCGTTTCATCATTATTTAAACCATTATTAGCTAAAAAGGGAGGTTCATTTGCCCGCTGTTTTTCTAAACTTGTATCTAAATCAACTTGCATTTCATAAGCTGACGCGTATCTAAGACGTGGATCCTTAGCTGTCGCCCTTAAAACCACATTTTCTAAAGACTGCGGTACCTTTTCATCTTTTTCTTTAATTGAAGGAATCGGCTCTTGAGCATGTTTTAATGCAATGGCAACAGCCGAGTCACCATTAAAGGGCACTGAACCTGTAATTAATTCATAAAGAATTATCCCCAAAGAATAAATATCGGATTGCTTAGTAACTAAGCCACCTCGAGTTTGCTCGGGTGACATATAGTGAACAGAACCAACAGCTGAGTTAGTTTGTGTAACAGAATTTTGATTTAACGCAACGGCAATACCAAAATCAGCAATCTTAATATTGCCTCTTTTATCCATTAAAATATTTTGTGGTTTTAAATCACGATGGATCACATTATGTTTATGAGCTAGTGTCATCGCACTTAAAATTTGATCCATTATACGGATCACATCATGTAAATCAAGAGGCGTATTTTTTCTAATATAATCTTTTAAATCTGGTCCATCAACATATTCCATGACCATGTATGGTAAGCCATAGTCCATGCCTACATCTAAAACCATAACGATATTGGGATGACTAAGTTCACTAGTAGCTAATGCTTCACGCTGAAAACGAGCTAAAATTTGCGGTTCTTTTTGTAAATCCATGCGTAGAATCTTAACAGCAACTTTTCGTTGTAAAATAATATCCTCAGCCAGATATACATTAGACATTCCGCCTTCGCCCAGAGTATCTATAATACGATAACGATCACCTAGCAAATAGCCCCTATTTATCATTATTTTTCACCGCCTTCATCCAAAATTAGGCAAACAGTGATATTATCTCCCCCACCTAAGCGATTGGCTTCATCAATTAATTTTTGACACCGCTCTTTAAGGGATAAGTCTTTAGTTGCTAAAACTTGTTGGATTTGCGGATCACTCAAGGAATTAGTTAAACCGTCGGTACATAATAAAATAAGGTCATGCTTCTTTATCTTGATTTGACAAAATTCTGGATCAATTGTGCTAGAAACACCTAATGATTGCGTAATAATATTTTTTTGCGGATGGTTTTTCGCCTGTTGCTTAGTAATTTGTCCCATTTTTACTAACTCATTAACGAGTGAGTGGTCTTCTACTAATTGAGTAAATTTACCTTCCGTGTAACCATATGCACGTGAATCACCTAAATGTGCAATTATTGCTTCAGTGTCAAAGACAATTGCTAAAACAATCGTAGTACCCATACCATTAAGATCTGGAAATCGATCTGCAGTATGTAAGATAGTATCATTTTCTACTTTAAGCTGAACATCTAGCCACTTATGGGCACTAGAGCAATCATTAAAATCAGTCATACTGAAGCTATGCCCTAAATGGCTTACAGCCATTGTTGAAGCAACATCCCCACCTTGATGACCACCCATTCCATCACAAACAATGGCCATTACTGCATTATTCTTATTTTTAAAAACCTGTACAAAATCTTGATTACTTTTTCGTATTTTTCCAATACTCGAAGCAAAAGCTGTTCTTATCAAAACGTTAACCTCGTACTACAAATTTAGAAATGAAAAATCCATCACTACCATAACTATCTGGCAAAATTTTTAGCATCCCATTAGATGCTTGCATTTTAGCTGCTTTAAATGGTTTTAATTCAAATTCCGGATGTTTTTTAAGGAAAATTTTTACCACATCTTCATCTTCTTCTTGTGTAATTGTACAAGTAGAATATACTAATTCGCCACCACTTCTTAACAATGAACACACATGATCCAGTATTTGCAATTGGATTTTTTGCAAGTCAGTTAAATCAGTCAACTTCTTATTATAACGAATTTCCGGCTTGCGGCGAATTAAACCTAATCCTGAACATGGTGCATCAACTAAAACTTTATCAAATTTACCGGCTGCAAAAGCTTGATCAGCATTTCTAGCATCTAGAGCCTTAGTTGTTACTCGCTTACTGACTTTCATCCTTTGACAATTTTGTTCAACTAGATGCAATTTATTTTCATGGATATCTAACGCAATAACATTCCCCTGTGGAATATTTTCTGCTATTTGAACTGTTTTTCCGCCAGGAGCACTACAAGCGTCTAATACTTGCTCATTACCAACAAAATCAAAAGCTTGTACTGCTAAACTAGCTGCCTCATCTTGAATAGTTATTTCACCGTTTTTAAATAAACTAGTTTTACTAATTCCACCATGACTTACAATTAATTCATTCAAATTTAATGTCGATTCTTGTGGATTAAAACCCAATTGATTCATCTCTGAAATCACATTAGCCAAATTAGTAGCTTGCGAAACACGGACTATATTTTTAGCAGGTTCATTAATGCTAGAAAGAATACTCGCTGTACGTTCTGCTCCCCAATGTTTTAACAAATATTCAACTAACCATTCAGGTACGCTCTCTTTTACACTTAAATAAAATGGCAAATTATCTAGAGTAGGTAAAATTGGCTGACGACGAATTAAAGCACGTAAAACACCATTAACTATTCTAAAACCGTTAGAATTAACTTTGCTAAATTGCTTAGCTAATTTATTTGCTTCATTTAAAACCGCCCGATTTGGTACCTTATCCATAAAGATAATCTGATAAGCAGACATCAATAATAGCGGTCTTAAATAAATTTCTTTTAACTTAGTTTTTATTAAATCGTGTAATTGGTATTCTAAATAAATTTTATATTGAATAGTACCATAAACTATACGCGTAGCAAAATTTGAATCATTCGCAGATAAATGTGCTTTTTGCAACTCATTATTCAAACTAATATTTGAATATGAATCCTTCTCTAAAACACGAATCAATGTATCTAAGGCAACTGCACGAGCACTTCTATTCGTCAATAATCTTTTCTCCCACTTTAAATTTATCACCTTGACCATTTAAAAAGTTCTTGATGGGCATTCTTTTCTTGCCTGCAGGCTGTACCTCTGTTAAATCTAACACACTTCCACTCGCCATAGTAATAGCAAAACGACCTTTGTTATTAGCTAAACTTCCTGCTGGTAAAACTGATTTTTCTGAGCTTACTCGTGCTTGCCAAACTTTAAAACGCTTGCCATTAACCTTTAAGTACGCTCCAGGATTAGGATTAAGACCACGAATTAAATTATTTGCTTCTTGTGCAGTCATATTGAGCTTAATTTGCTCTTGTTCCTTACTAATATTAGGTGAAAAAATAACTCCAGCAGAGTCTTGTGGCGCTTTTATATTCGGATGAGCAATGATTTGAGGTAAAGTTTTAAGTAATAAATCACGCCCAACAATTGCTAATTTATTAAAAACTGTACCCGCAGTATCTGTAGCAGCTATTTTTATTGCTTCTTGCGCATAGATGTCACCGGCATCCATTTCTTTTACCATTTCCATAATGGTTACACCAGTTTCAGTATCACCATTAATTATTGAATATTGAATTGGTGCTCCTCCGCGATATTTAGGTAAGAGTGAGCCATGAACATTAACAGCTGCTATTTTTACTGAATTCAAAAATTTACTTGGTAAAAATTGGCCATAAGCTGCAGTTACAATTAAATCAGCATGTAAATTAATTAAAACTTCTAATTCTTGTGACTTTGGTAATTTAATTGGTTGAAAAATAGGTAAATTAAGCTCTTCGGCTACTATTTTTACTGGCGTTTTTTTAAGGCTCTGTTTACGACCAACTTTTTTATCAGGTTGAGTTACCACAGCCTTAATTTCATAGCCGTTTTCAACCAGGCCTTTCAAAATTGGCACTCCAAAATTAGGCGTACCCATAAAAATTACAGATGTCATTTGCATATCCCCTTTATATAATGTGTTCAGGCTCGTTATCAATATATATATTCAAACCATATTTTTTTATTTTTTGTGCAGAATCTTGAATTTGATGTAACAACTGATTTAAATTAGCCTCTTTTTTATATTTTACCAGTATTTGATAATAATACTGATTTTTTAGACGTGAAACTGCACTGGGCGCAGGTCCTAAAATAATAGTAGTGCGTTGCAGACGTTGTTGCAACCAATTTTTTATTTTAAATGCTTCTCTAGCAACATTTTGTTCATTCTTAGCAGCTATAGAAATTAATACTGTATAAAAGTAGGGTGAATAATTTCCTGCATGTCGCATACGCATTTCATACGCATAAAAACGTTCATAATCTTGAGTCTGAGCAAATTTTATTGCATAGTGATCAGGATTAAAAGTTTGAATAATAACTTCGCCCTTTTTCTCTGCCCGACCTGCCCGACCTGCAACTTGTGTCAACAATTCAAACGTCCGTTCAGACGCATTATAGTCAGGTAACCAAAGTCCTGTATCAGCATTAATGACGCCCACTAAAGTGACATTGGGAAAATCTAATCCCTTGGCAATCATTTGGGTACCCAATAAAATATCAGCTTCATGATGACCAAATGAATCAAGAATTTTTTTAAATGCACCTTTACGTCTAGTTGTATCAACATCCATGCGCAACATTCGAGCAGCAGGTAAAAGCGTTTCTAACTCTTGCATAACTTTTTGCGTTCCTGTACCTAAAAAACGAATCTTTAAACTCTGACAATTAGGACATTTTTGCGGAATTGCGGTTGCATAGCCACAATAATGACACTGCATTTTCGCAGTATCCTTGTGCATAGTCAGAGAAAGATCACAGTTAGGACATTTCATAACATAACCGCAATCTCTACAGAGCATAAAACTTGAATAACCTCGACGATTAAGCAATAAAATAACTTGTTCTTTTTTGGCGATTCTAGTTTTTATTGCCTCAAGCAATTGAGCGGATAAATCTAGTTGATCTCCAATAAAGCTAGTTTGCTTCAAATCAATAATCTTAACTTTAGGTAAGCTCTTTTTGTTAGCCCTTTCTGGTAATTTTAAGAGCTGATAAACTCCCTTTTGAGCACGTGCTCGACTAACTAATGAAGGAGTTGCACTACCCAATATCAGAGGACAAGAATTATACTTACTGCGCCAAATAGCAACATCTCGTGCATGGTAACGCGGAGTATCTTCTTGCTTATATGAAGACTCATGTTCTTCGTCAATAACAATCAACCCAATATTTTTTAATGGTGCAAAAATGGCACTACGTGCTCCAACAACCACGTGCACCTCACCGCGGCGAATCCTACGCCATTCATCATAAAGTTCACCTTCTGACAATCCACTATGTAAGACAGCAATTTGCTGTCCAAAGCGTTGCTTTACCTGGGCTACCATCTGTGGCGTTAGTGAAATTTCTGGAACTAACATCAGAGCATTTTTGTCATTTGTTAACGCTTGGCTAATTGCATTTAAATATACTTCAGTTTTCCCACTACCAGTTACACCTTCTAATAAAAAGGTTTGTGCAGTTTGATTATCAATTGCACGATTTATTTTGGCCAGCGCCTTATCTTGTGCCACAGTCAGTTTGATACTTTGCTGTGATTTTGAAGTGGCAACATCAATTAACGGATCACGATATACCTCAGTAAGTTCTTTTTTTAACCACCCTTTTTTTACAGCAGAAGTCAAAGTAGCTATTTTAACTCCAGAATTCTGTTCTAAATCTACTTGCTTTTGTGGAAATTTGGTGAAATTTTCAATAATATATATTAAAAGTTGCTTTTGCTTTTGGGCATTTTGCCTAAGCGTTTCATAAATTTTGATATATTCATTTTTACTTAGTAAAAGTGAATAGTTATTCTGCATTTTAACTTGGGCGCGATTTTCGACTAGATACTCAATTTTGGCATCATGATTTCGCAGTAATTTATGGATAAAAGAAACTTCCTTAGCATCATCTACTTTAGTTAAATCAATTAATCCCCTTTTAAAAAGCGGCATCCTTTTAGCTTTATCTGAAATTGGCGTTAAGATTTTACGATAATTTGCTCGCATCACCCGAGGGAGCATTGCTTTTAAAATAGAAATTCGATAAGAAAAATTTTCATTTGCCAATGTTTTAGATAAATCAACTAATTCAGTAGTTAGTGGTGGTTGTTCATCTACTACTAAAAGCAGGTCCTTAAGTTTCCCTTGAAACTTGCTTGTCTGACTTAACCCAACGACAAATCCTTGCAATTTGCGTGAACCAAAAGGGACGAATACTCGAGAACCTACTGCAACCTCTTTGAGCTCATTAGGAATATGATATTCAAAAATACGATCTGTCTGTTTAGCTGCTATGTCAACGATTATTTGTGCAATCATTATAACAATCACCTTCAAAAATGGCCTCCATCTTTTTATAGATGGAGGCCATAAAATTTTTAACTAACTATTAGTTAACCTTGTGATTTGGAATCAACGGTAACCTTACCAGCTTCAATCTCTTCAAGGGCTCTACCAACGGGTTTTAATGCTTTGTAATTTTTAAGTGCTTCTGGTTCACCCGCTTCTAATTCATGTGCTCGCTTGGCAGCTAACACAGACAATGAATAGCGTGAATCTACGCGATCTAATAATTTATCGATTGATGGATATGTAACTCTCATCTTAATCCTCCCTGACCATTTTACGATATGTGTCAATAACTCGCTTTACACTAACATGCTCAGCATCAACAATTGCCTTAATATGATCTACAGCATTGGCAACTGTATCATTAACAACGGCATAATCATAATCTTGCATGACTAATATTTCTTGACGTGCTTGATTAATTCGTCCTAGAATCACATCTTCTGACTCAGTGCCACGATTTTCTAGACGTAAATGCAATGTATGTAAATCTGGCGGCGTCAAAAAGATAAATACACCATCGGGCATTTTTTCTCTAACAGTTTTTGCTCCATTGACATCAATTTCAAGTAAAACATCTTTACCTTCATCTAACATCTTTTTAACTGGCGCAAATGGTGTCCCGTAATAATTATTTACATATTTATTATATTCTAAAAGTTCACCCTGCTTAATAGCTTCCCCAAACTTCTCTTCGCTAACAAAATAATAATCTTGCCCGTCAACTTCACCTGGTCTCGGCTTTCTAGTTGTCATCGAAACTGAATATTCAAACGGAAAAACTTTATTTTCAACGATTGCACTTTTAACGGTTCCTTTTCCAACTCCAGAAGGTCCCGAAAGGACAAGTAACAAACCTTTTTCTGTCATGCCATACTCCCCTATAAAAAGCTATTATATCTAGTTTGCACTAAAAGAAGGATATTTTCAAGTTAAGATGTTTTTTAATTTTATGAATTAAAGACTTGTTTTTTTAAACAAATGTTCTTATAATAAATATATCAAACAAATGTTCGCATAGATGATGAGAGGAGCAAAAATGAAAAATTCACTAAAAAAAATTTATCATTACCTATTTGATTACGATAATAACAAGCCCGATGGTACGAATCAATATAGCAGTGAGATTTTAACTTTACTTACGATGGCCATGCATAATCAAAAATATGTATTAGTGACTTTTCAAGATGGACAAAGTGAAATCGGACAAGTAAACCAGCAACTTTCAGCTCAAAAATTTATTTTGCGTTCAACTAATCAAAAACTCTTACACATTGTTGACATTAATTACCTTATAAGAGTTGATCTGGCCTAAATAATTTTTTAATTAAAAAATACGGACTGATGTCCGTATTTTTAGTTAATTTTATTTTTTTAAATAAACATTTTCACTTTTTATTTCAAATCCTGCCGCTAAATATGCCTTGATGGCGGGAATATTATTAATATCTACATCAAGTACAAATTCTTTTACGCCTTTTTTTCCCAATTGGTACATCATTTCTTTAATAAAAAATGTACCAAAGCCTCGATTGCAATACTTGTGCGCAATAAATAAGCCAAAAAAATAAGCATACTTACTAATATCAGCTGCGCAATAACCTATAATTTGATTATGATACAGCAAAACAAAACTAAATTGATTTAAATTTCGTAATCCTTGAGTAAGGTAGTTAAGTGACATTGTTAAATCATTATCAAAGGCTGCACTATGCAATACTGCAGTTTCTTTAACTTTATCCTTTGTTAACAAACATAGCCTTAAATCTTGCTTTAACCGACTATCATTTGCATTAGCAAGCGGATTTTGGGTCCGCATATTATATTCTTCATCCACTATTTTTAATTTTGTTTTACCTAAAAATTGGGGATGCTCATCTAAAAATCTTTGCTCAGATGCATAATTAAAATTACTGTAGCCGTATTTATTTAAAATTATTTTGGCCCGGTTAATCAAAGTCGTAGCTATTTTTCTTTGTCGAAATTTTGGCAAAACATATATATATAAATCAATTTCTTCATCAGGTTTGTCATCTGCATAAATCATCAGAAAGCCCACCAGCAAATCGTTTTGATAGGCCAAAATAAAAGCAGGCATGTCTGAAAAATAATTGTATTCGTTACTTAAATATGGATCTGAATATGTATGATCATGGCTATGAATTTCATTCATTAATGTTTTAACCTGTTTAATTTCTTCATTCGCTAAAACTTTTTTCGCAATAATTTCCATAATTAATTCCGCTCTTTAAAACTTTTTAGCAAATCTTTTGCATTTTGTTTGGCAGCCTGAGTTACATCACTCCCAGCCATCATTTCAGCAATTGCAGTTACTGTTTCCTCTTGAGTAAGTGGGCCAATTTGGGTATAAGTTGCCCCGTCTTTTACTTCTTTGGCCACTAAGTATTTTTGATCACTGGCAGCTGCCACTTGAGGAGAATGAGTTATTACAATGACCTGTTTATTTTTCCCAATTGAGTGCAATTTTTTTCCAATTGCGGCCGATACTCGGCCTGAAACTCCCGTATCGACTTCATCAAAAATCATAGTTCCGACTGGCTCTACCTGACTAAAAATTGATTTTAGAGCTAAAATTAAACGTGACTGTTCACCCCCAGAAACAATTTTAACTAATGGCATTAATTCTTCACCTGGATTAGGCGAGATTAAAAACACAACTGCATCAGTTCCTGTACTAGTGAATGCTTTAGTGTTTTTCAAGTCTATTACAAATCGAGCCTTTGCCATATAAAGATCTGCCAATTCGTGTTTAATCTTTTCTTCAAGTATATTTACAATTTTTTCTCTTAATTGATGTAATTCAGTAGCTTCTTTGGTTAATTTACGTTCAATCTCTATTACCTGTTGTTCTAGGTGATTTTCATCTAAACCACCTGTTTCAAATTGATTCAGTTCTTTTTGCACTTTTTTATAAAAAGCAAACACATTAGTCAAACTAGGACCGTATTTTTTCTTTAGCGAATTTAGTAAGTCAATCCGATTAGATACATATTGATATCTTTCTGCATCAAAATCTAGTCCATCAAGAACATTGGAAAGCTCACTCCTTGCATCACTTAAAGCAAAAACTCCATCATCAATAGTTTTAGCAATATCTTTAAATTTAGCCCCGTATTCAGTTAATTCTTGCGCTGCATTCTGAGCATTTCCTAATAATTCTTCAATTCCATGTTCGTCATCATCAAATAATTGTATTAAATAATTAGCAGTATCAACTATTTTCTGATAATTATTCAGTTCATTATATTCTTCTTCTAATTGCTCGTCTTCATTTGGATCAGTTAGGTTTGCGGCCCTTAACTCCTCATTTTGAAAAGATAATATATCTTGCTTTTGCGCCAATTCTTGAGCATCATTACGTAAATGATTTAAGCGCGTAGTCAATTTTTGCCATGTTTTAAAATCAATTTGGTATTGAGCTAATTTTTCTTTAAAATCTGCGGGAGCATAATCATCCACTAAATCTATTTGGCGGTCTTGATTCATTAAAATTTGTTGATCATTTTGACCATGAATATCTACTAAATAATTGCCTAATTCACGTAAAACGTTAATTGTAGTCAATTGCCCATTTATCCGAACAACATTGCGCCCTTTAACAGCCAATTCACGACTAATAATTAGTTGTCCTTCTGAATCTGGCAACCCGTACTTATCACAGATTTGCGCAATTTGCTTAGATTGACCAACTTCAAATAGCCCCGTAATCACCGCCTTAGTTTCGCCACTACGCACCATCTCTTTTTGACTACGACCACCCATTAGTAGTGAAACTGCATCAATAATAATCGATTTTCCAGCACCCGTTTCACCAATTAAAGCTGTCATATTTTCTTGAAAGCGAACCTTTAAAGCCTTAATAATGGCAAAGTTTTTAATATCCAGTTCAACTAACATGCTTTTTCTCCTAAAGTCCTTTTACTGCTCGTTCAACAATCTCTGCGGGCGTATTTGGCCAAATTAATTTACCGCCATCTCTTTCATTTTTTTGCAAATGAATTAAAAACTCTATGTTTCCCTTTCCCCCTTTAATCGGTGAATAGTCAACTGCTAACACATTAAAGCCAATTGCTAAAGCTTGCTCAATCGTATGCTTTATTACCGCACAATGAACGTGATGATCATTTACTATACCATGCTTACCAACGTTTTCTGGACCAGCTTCAAATTGTGGCTTAATTAAGCAAACTGCCTCACACTGATCTTTTAAAATTTGATACATAGGTGGCATAATTAAATCAAGAGATATAAAAGATACATCGGTCATAGCAAAGTCAGGCAAACCCTTAGTAAAGTCTTCTGGTTTACTATAGCGAAAATTTTGTTTTTCCATAACTTCTACACGCAAGTCATCACGTAATTGCCAAGCTAACTGATTATAACCAACATCAAGAGCATAAACTAATTTAGCCCCATTTTGTAATGCCACATCAGTAAAGCCGCCAGTTGAAGCACCAATATCTAGACAAATTTTATCGGTCAAATCAATATTGAAAACTTTTAAAGCTTTTTCTAACTTTAAACCACCACGTGAGACATATTTTTTCCCTGAATCTTTAATAAAAAATTGCTCATCACTGGGAAAACTTGTGCCACTTTTATCAATTCGTTGATGATTATGATCACAAACCAGTCCGGCCATAATTGCACGTTGTGCTTGCGTTCGTGAATTAAATAATCCTTGTTTAGCTAGTAAAATATCTGCTCTTTCTTTTGCCATTTATAGTACCTTTTGATACAAATCAAGAAATCCTACTAAAACTGAATCATCAAAATTTGCCAAATTAGACTTTGCCCGTTTGATTAGTTCTTTCAATTCTTGACGACTTTTTTTAGCTCCAAGTAAAGTTAAAGTATTATTTTTACCACTTACTTGATCTTTATGCGTTGCTTTTCCAGCTTCTTGGGTTGTCTCGACAATATCAACTAAATCATCATAAATTTGATATGCACGACCAAAATCTTTGGCAAAAGCAACAAGTTGTTTACCACTTTGACTACTTGCCTTACCATGAATTGTGGCCATTTCAACACTTGCTTGTATTAGGCAACCTGTCTTTTGCCACTCCATCTTATTAATGAAATTAGCATCATTAGCCACACTTTTGTTATTTGTTGAATCAATGTCTAGATATTGGCCACCAACCATGCCATTTGCACCAATTGCAGCGGTAATAATTTTAACCAACTTTGGCTCATTACTGCCTTCAACAATCCACTGAATCCCCATCGGAAGTAATGCATCTCCAGCCAAAATTGCTTCAGCTTCGCCCCATCTTTTATGACTAGTTAGTTTTCCTCTACGGTAATCATCGTTATCCATTACCGGCAAATCATCATGAATTAAAGAGTATGTATGGATTAATTCTATTCCACAAGCAATTCTAACTTCTTTTTCAGAAATTTCTTTATTCAATGCCGAATAAGTTGCTAAAAACAATAGAGGCCGTAATCTTTTACCCCCTGCCATTACTGAGTAAGCCATAATCTCGCTTAATTTTGCATTGTTTACTTCTAATTTTAAGTGACTAGCTAAATAATTATCAATTATTGGTGTCCATTTTATTTTAAAATCATTAAAAGTCATTTTTTATTCTTCCGGTGCAGCACTACTATTAGGATCAATTTCATGTTCTGAACCGTCGCCTTCAATTAGCTTAGCGACAGTTTGCTCAGCAGCAGTCAGTTTTTGATTTAAATCTCGACTTAACTTAACACCGGTTTGAAACTCATCTAAAGCATCTTCTAAGGCCACATTACCATTTTCCAAATTAGCTACAATTTGCTGTAATTTAGCTAATTCTTCTTCAAAATTATTTTTCTTCGTTACCATTCTTAATTCTCCTTGTAGATTTTATAACTGCTACTGCTTTACCGTCTTTGAAATTAAGGTTGACTTTATTATTTGGCTTAAGCTGCGTAACTGAACTGATTGTCTGCTTTTGCTCATTAACTACATAAACATAACCGCGATCAAGAGTTTTAAGTGGGCTATAATCATCTAATTGTTGCCCAATTTTAGCTAAACCATGTCTTTTTTCCTGTAAAATATTTTTTACATTAGCATCCAATTTTTGTCGGTAAAAACTAGCCCTTTCTTCGTATTGTTTTACTCTATCTTTAGGGTTCTTAGCTAGTAATTGCTGCCTTGTTAATTGATACTTTTGTTGCGCAAGCTCTAAGAGTCGCACCATGTTCCGCCTAAGTTGCTCTTTTAAGAAATCCAAAGTCTGCGCTTGTTCATCATAAAGTCGTGTGGGTTCACGCATAATAATCGAATTATCAATCCGCTTTAAAGCTTCTCGGCGGGCATGAATAATATTTTGCATACTGGCAAGCATACTACTTTGGAGTTGATGAATATTAGCTAATTCATTGGTCAAATTAGGAGTGGCATATTCTGCCGCCGCTGTTGGTGTTGCCGCTCGAACATCGGCTACTAAATCACATAATGTAGTATCAGTTTCATGACCTACAGAAGAAATTACGGGCACTGGCATCTCATATATTTGTCGGACAACTCGTTCTTCATTAAACGGCCATAAATCTTCAAGTGAGCCCCCACCACGACCAATAATCATTACATCATATTTATCTTTAATAGCCATTATTTGTTTCATTGCATTAACTAATGAGTCAGCCGCTTGATCTCCTTGAACTTGGGCTGGAAATAAGTCAACTTGTGCATGCGGAAAGCGGCGATTGACCGTAACCAATATATCATGAATTACAGCTCCAGATGCACTAGTAACAACCGCTATTCGATCAGGAAAATGTGGTAAAGGTTGCTTATGTTCTTGGTTAAATAATCCCTCTTGCGCTAATTTATGTTGAAGCTGTTGTAATTGCTCATATAAGGCACCTAAACCTGCTGGTTCCATTGTTTCGGCATAAAATTGATAAGTTCCCTGTGGCCCATAAACGCTAACGTAGCCAGTAATATAAACTTTCATTCCCTCTTCGGGCTTGAAATTAACTTTGTCAAAATAGGTTCGAAACATGACAACATTTAGTTTAGACTTCTCATCTTTTAATGAAAAGTATTGGTGTGAATTACGTCGATACCGAAAATTAGATAGTTCCCCTTGTAAAAAAACCTTATGTAAATACGGATCATTTTTAAATTTTTGCGTAATATAATAATTTAAATCAGTTACGGAAAGATACTTATCATCTGCCATTTTTTCTCCTTGCTAATTTCACTACTTGTTCCATTAGTGATTCAACTGTAAGTGGGCCAATCCCACCAGGTACAGGGGTAATATAACTAACTTTGGGAGCCACATTTTGGAAATCAACGTCACCAGCTATCTGATTGCCAATACGATTAATCCCTACATCAATCACTATTGCATTGTCCTTAACCATTTTTTCCGTTATTAGTCCCAGTTGCCCAGCTGCAGACACCAATATATCAGCTTCTTTAGTGTATTTAGCAAGATTATTGGTTTTCGTATGCAAAACAGAAACTGTCGCATCTTGCTCTAGCATCAATGCTGCTAGTGGTTTGCCAACAATGCTACTACGCCCAATGATTACTACATGCTTACCACTAGAGTCAATCTGATAGTGCTTTAATAAAGCCAAAATACCATGAGCAGTTGCTGGTTCAACAAAATGATTACCTTGCCATAAACGGCCTACATTACTTGGTGTTAAACAATCGACATCCTTTTCCGGATCAATTAAAGAGAGAGCTTCATTTAAGTTAATCTGGCTTGGAACTGGCAACTGAATCATAATTCCATTAACCTGACTTTCAGAGTTTAATCTAGCAATCAAGCTCAATAGCTCGGCTTGACTAGTAGCAGAATCTAATTGAAAAATTTTTTGTTTAATTCCAATTTTAGTAGCTAGCTTTTTTTTACTTTTAAGATAAATTTTACTACTAATATCATCACCAATATTAATTACGCTAAAAAAAGGTTGAACACCTTGCTTTTTTAATCCATCTACTTGCTTTTTAAGTTTAGTTGCCCGAATATTTGCTAGCTTTTGCCCATCTAAAAGTTGTGCCATCCATAATTCCTTTTCTACTAAAAATAGCCGGCTATTCAGCCGACTACTAGTTATTTTTTAATAAAATTCGCCAAAATACCATTAACAAAAGGCTTATTTTTGGGATCGGCAAATTCATCACATAAGTTTAAAGCCTCATTAATTGCTGCCCTAGGCTCTATGTCCATACTGTACTTAATCTCATATAAAGCAACTTCTAAAATAGCAAGTAAAATCTGACTAATTCGATCGATTCGCCAGTTTTCTTTTAAACAACTGGCAAGATTAGCTTTAATTTCCTCCCGCTTTTCAATCACGCCTTCAATAATATTTTTTGAATAAGCAGAAAGTTCCTTTAGATTAAGTGTAGCAACCGTTTTAGCTTCAACTTCAGAAGCAGTATACGTTGGTTCTTGGTTTGCCAAATACACTGCTTGCATTGCTACTCTACGACTCTGGTGTTGATTCATTTTTACTCTTTTCATCAATGTCAGAAAATAGCTGAGAGGTTCCCCTATTATCCTGCTGCTCTTCTGGGTCATCCGGAAATACTAAGCCCGTCACGTGAACATTAATTTCTTTCAGAACCAAGTCAGTCATTTGTAGGACTTGCTGTCTTAAAGACTTTTGCAAATCCATTGCAACTTTAGGCACATAACTGCCAGCTTCAAAACTTACATAAACATCGGCAATCAAATTGTGATTATCGTCAAGCTTGATTGCAATTCCTTTGCCTCGATTTTCTCGTCCCAAAACGCGATTGATTCCAGATTTAACATTACCGTGCATTGCGGCAACTCCGTCAACTTTTTCGGCAGCAATGCCCATGATAACTTCAAGAACACTAGAATCTATTTCGATTTCTTCACCGTTATTTTTATCATCTAAGACAATCTTTGAACTATCTGCCATTTTATTTACCTCAAAAAACTACTTATTTGCACGAGATACGTAAGTACCATCTACAGTATTAATTATTAATGCATCGCCTTCATTAATAAAGAAAGGTACGTTAACTACTAGCCCAGTTTCCATAGTTGCAGGTTTACCACCACCAGAGGAAGTATCACCTTTAATATTTGGCTCAGTCTTAGCAACTATCAATTCAACTGTGTTTGGCAATTGGATTCCTAGAGTTTTACCTTCATGCATAATTACGCTAACATCCATATTTTCCTTCAGATACTTAGCTTCTTCTTCAACTTGTGAATTAGGAATAGCTAATTGATCATAGGTTGTCGTATCCATGAAAACATAGTTTGATCCATCATTGTATAAATATTGCATTGCTTTCGTTTGAATTTCTGCTGTGTCGACCTTAGCAGTAGAACGAAATGTATATTCTTGTACTGCACCAGTATTCAGACTCTTTAACTTTGATCTAACAAATGCACTACCCTTACCGGGCTTAACATGTTGAAACTCAACAATGCGCCATAAATCATTGTTATACTTAATGGTTAAACCATTTTTAAACTCATTAACTGAAATCATTGTCATATTAACTACCTCATCTCCATAATAATATCTTACCAATTCAGACATGATTTTACTATAAATAATATTTAAAAATATTATCTTTTATAAAGAAATTAACTCAGCTTTAGGCAAGGTTGATAGTGTTTCCGGACTTTGTCCATGAATTAAAATATCGTCCTCAATCCTTACGCCACCTTTTTGAGGTAAATAAATTCCTGGTTCAACCGTATGAACCATATTATTAACCAGTTCTTGCTTACCAAACGGTAAGGCCGGCTGACATAATTCATGAATTTCTAGTCCTATGCCGTGACCAATACCATGACCAAAGTATTGACCATATCCTTGTTCATTAATATAATCGCGCGCTGCTCGATCAACATCATTTCCATGATTACCGACAATAGCTGCTGCAATACCACGACGTTGTGCCTCATAAACAATGTTATAAATTTTACTTAATTCAGTATCAACTTTCCCTACAGCCACAGTGCGTGTAATATCAGCAGCATAACCATGATAAAAAGCGCCAAAGTCAACTACTACCAAGTCACCTTCTTCAATTGCTTTATCACTTGCTACACCATGAGCCCAGGCTGATCGAACACCCGATGCAATAATCGTAGCAAAACTGGGGCCATCGCCACCATTTAACTTAAAAAGATAGTCAAGCTTAGCACCAATATTACGTTCAATTTCACCAGGTTTAATCATCGGTAAAATTTCATTAAAACTACTCATTGAGATATTAATTGCTTGACGCAAAGTGGCAATTTCTAAATCATCTTTAACATTGCGCACACACTCAACTAATTCTTCTACAATTTGAAACTCAATTTGTGGATTTAACTTTTGCAAATTGGCAAATTCTACTGCAGAAACAAATTCACCTTCCACTAAGACCTTATGTAAATTGGCATGTTGCAACTGCCGACTAATTTCTTCATCCTGATTACCACGTTTCATGACAACTGACATTTCACCTGGTGCCTCAGCTTTAATTTGGTTATCAAAGCGGGAATCAGACAATAAAATCCGATCACCCCGATTAGTTACTATCAATTGCGCTTCTTCACCAGTAAAATTAGTTAAATAACGATAATTAGCTTGATTAAAAATCAAAAAGCCATCCGCACCTTGATCTGTAATCAACTTACCTACTTGGGCAATCCGCTTATTTAGAAGTGTTAATAAGTCATTTGTTTCATTCATCTCAGTATCTCCAAATTCGACCATAAAATTAGTACTAATTAGCACCAGCGTTAATTAATCAGTTCCAACTAAAAATATTATCTATAGTAAAGTCATAAATATAAAAAAGACGAGAAGCACATGCTTTTCGTCTTCTTATTAAGAACTAAATTACTTAGCTTCTTCTTCGACAGGAATAACAGAAACTTGTTTTCTGTACTTGTCTTTACGCTCAAATTTAACTACACCATTTACTAATGCAAATAAAGTGTCGTCTCCACCTTGACCAACATTCTTGCCTGGGTGAATCTTAGTACCACGTTGACGATAAATAATCGTTCCTGCGTGAATAGTTTGACCGTCAGCAGCCTTGGCACCTAAACGGCGACCAGCTGAATCACGACCATTGGCAGTAGAACCTCCACCCTTGTGGTGGGCAAATAATTTAAGATTTAAAATATTCATAATCACTTCACCTCTAGCTTAATTCAATCTTTTCAACTTCAACCTTAGTATAAGGTTGACGATGACCATATTTTGAATGTGAGTGCTTCTTTGGTTTGTATTTGAAAGTTACAACTTTCTTCTCTTTACCATGTTTTTCAACTTTGGCAACAACTTTGGCACCCTTAACTAATGGTGTACCAACTTTAACGTCTTTACCATCAGAAACAAGAATTACCTCATCAAAGGTAACTTCCTTACCTTCTTCAATGTCAAGTTTTTCTACGAAAATACTGTCGCCTTCAGCAACTTTATATTGCTTACCGCCAGTCTTAATAATTGCGTACATTACTGCCCTCCAAAAAATACTTAGACTCGCCAATAAGGGTGCTTTTATAAATAAAAGTCTTCTTACCCCTATTTGTGCGGTTGCAGATGTGAAGGTCTCCACAAATACAACTACTGTATGATACTACTATTGGTAAGAATTAGCAAGATTAAAACAAGTTAGCAATCATGTTTAATTAAAATTACATTTGCCATTTTCCACCATGAACTTTAGCAATATTTTCTGTCACTATAAAAGCCTCTGGGTCAATTTCACGTGCTTTTGCTACTAACTGACCGTATTCATTAGTATCAACGATAATTACCAATTGTTGCTTATCTTTATCACTATAACCACCAATAACATTATAGACAGTTAATCCGTCATAATCGCGTTGTAACATATTTTTGATTTGCTCCAATTGTTGATTACTCATAATGCGAACTTGAAATTTCTTATCAAACCCAGTCTCAGTATAGTGCATAGTTAAGGTCGTTATAATTTGTGAAAAAGCAGCGAGTAAAAAGGCCTCAGTACCATCAACAAAAATATTCAAAAAAATAATTGACATATCAATTATCATTAAGGATATAGCTGGATCGATAAAAAAATATTTTTTGATAATTAGTGGCGGAATTGTAGTGCCACCTGATGAAGCATTTATGCGATAGAGCATCGAGACGCCAATTCCCATAAGCACACCACCATAGATTACTGCCAGCATATTATTGGAAGTTAGTTTTAAACTTGGGGTAATTTCCATTAAAATTGGTAAAAGCAGACTACCAATTGCCACTTTTTTTAATGTTTGTCGACCTAAAAAAATTGCCGCCATAATCAACATTAATGAATTAATAATGAAAACTGTCAGTGAGCGATTGATTCCCCAAACTGCATCAACTAAGATTGCAATTCCAGTTGATCCTCCTGCCGCAACATTGATTGGCGCATAAAACAAATTAATTGCAACGGTAATTATTTCTAATCCTGACAAGAAGAAAAGCCAATACTGCCAAGTATGTCCATGTTTTTCTTTCCCCATCTCATCTTCCTTTCATAAAAAACTTTGGTCTATATTGTACTCAAGAATGACCTGTTTATTCAATAAATATGCAAAAATACAAATAATTCTTAATTATTTGTATTTTTATTAAAAGCCTTAATTTGCTTTTTTATATTCAATTGTCTGATTGCCTTCATAAGCAGGTAAGCCCATTTCTGCTCGGTAGAGAGCACGTTCAAAAGCTTGATATCCTTTACTAGAACTAACTGCAAATTTAACATTATATTTGCTAGTAAATTCGCTGATATTCCATGTACTATCATGAGCAGCAAAAGCGGTAACAAGAATAACAATATCTAAATTTTTTATCTGCTGTTCAATTATTTTTTTCTTTCCCTGAAAGGCATCAATTGCTATGGGAATTCCATTATAGCGTTTGACGATTCCTTCAAGCAGTGCTTCATTTTGGTTATTGCCAATTGCAATGCCAACGCGCTGATAATGTAAATTTAATGCCAATTTTGGTATTTCCGTAGCTTGATCTGTTTGTTTGACTTTTTTCTTTTTTAATTTAGACATGGTGGCGGGCTGATCCAGTTCATAAATCCACCGAATTTCAATAGCTTCGGTGGGATTTTTCTTTAAACGGATATCGCCATCATACCAAGCCAGATCAACAATTGAACCATCAGTTAATGGGATATTTTTCTCTTCAAATTTGCTTTCATCAACAGATAAAGTGATAGATTTACCACGAATACGCAACTTTTGCCCTTTAATATTATGACTGATAGTTAAATGACCGGAATTTCCTTGTACTACCGCATACTTAAATGTAGAAATTTGATCAACTTCCATTCGCGAAAGCTGGCGAAAGCCCACCACCCTTAATATTTCTGCTTCGTAATTACGATTATCTTCTACTGGTAATGCTTCAACAATATCTCCACTTTTCAAATTTAAAGAATGGATTTGTGATTCTTTTAATGTAAAAACACATCGCTTACTGTCATTAACTAAGTCACAGCCTGACAATAGTCGAACAACTATATAACGCTTACCTTTACGATAATCCACTTTAGGCGTTATCTTTTTTTGTAGTGCTTGTTCAAAAACCTTTTTGTTGATAGTTTCTTTGGTTGTTTGCGAAGCTTTAACTGCCTGGCTTAGATCGATTAAAGTTTGACGCAACCCAGTTTCAAGCTTTGACGTTAACAATATTTGCCGAATTGCCTTCAAAGTATTATTTTTTGCGTAATTATCACCTGGATTTTTAATTAAAGCTATTAACCCCCTCAAAAAGAGGTCTACTTGTTTATAGTCAACTTGAGTACTAATTATTGGCTCACCTAATGCCTCATCAGCCATACCCAAGATTAACTTGATTGCAGCTAGTCCATTACTTAGGCTTTTTTCATCGCCAGCTGTTTGGTTTAAAATTCTTTTTAAGTTATTACGATAATCAAACATTATTTTCCACTTTTCTAATTCAGTAAATTAAGTATAACAAGAAAAAAGCCCACTTAAAACTGAGCTTTTTCAAAAATAAATTATTAAAATGCACCTCCACCAGAGCCAGCACCAAATCCACCTGATGCGTCTCCAATTGAGCAAGATGATTCTAGACTACTACTAAAACTTTCATAAAATCCTTTGCTGTTGAAATTATAAATTGGTTCATGAATATAAAAGTCACTCTGTTGCCATTCATCAGCAGTAAATTCAATTTTTAATTTTTTTAAAACTTCTTTAGCCAAATTAAAAGTCACTGCATAAGGCATAATATCTTTCCAAAGAACTAAGTCACCAACATCACGCATTTCAAAGTTACCAATGTCTTCTAACATATGTTTAAACCCACGAATTTGATTAGTAATTTCAGCCCCTTTTTGAGAATAAAAACTAATCATATTATTGCTATGAACTAAAGCAGTGATGCCAAAAAGCAATAAAATAGTTTCCACAACTAACATTACAATTCTAAGTTCAGAAAATTTTAAAAAAAATATTATTGCTCCTCCAAAACTAAGAAATAATAGGGAACAAATGATTGTTTGATTAGTATTTCTTTTATGAATCGACTTCTCTACTAACAAGCCCTGATTTACAACTTCATTATAAGAATTTTTACGCCAATCAATATAACAACGGTTAACTTTTTAGCTGACTTTCTTTCCACGAGAATTTTTAATTTCTTCAGTCGTTACAGTTTGACCATTACCGACATCATTGAATAAAGTTGCTAAAAGTGGATTTCGACTAACTAAATGCATATCCTTTAAAGTTATTCTATAAAAAGTAGTCTTATCTTTTTGATAATCCTCAATTGTTATCTTCTTTTTTGCTGCTAGTTCCATTAAGTACGCTATAAATGCTCTAATATTTGGCGCATCAACTTTGTCCATAATTTGAGCCACTACAGCGTTAACGGAGGGGCATTCATAACTATGGGGAATAAAATTAGTGTCATGGACTGTCCCACCTTGTTTTTTCACCGTAAATCCTAGCACAATTGCACTAGTGGCACTTAACACAATTATAAGTACTAATCCAATTTCAAAAATAAAAATTTTCTTTCTTTTACAATTAGCCTCCTGAGCCAGTTTTGCTTCTTGATTTAAAACAAATGGACCATGGATTTGGTTAACAATATTTTTATTTCTAGGTGTTACACTTAAAGGAAATATTGTATGAACTTCAATTCCCGAATATCCATCAAGATTATTGGCAGTCAGCGTGATTCTCCCTTTGCTTGGATCAACCTTAATATAACCATTCAGTGGTCCATGAGCCCATGCTTTTATATTTTTCACTGGACCCGGGAAAAGCACAACTGCTTTTACATGATCTAAATCTTTGTCCCAATTATTACCAATAATCATAAAATTCAATTCAGCTATATCACGATAATTCGTAATAGCTTGGGTAATTTTATAAAAATAAGTTACAGTGTATCTAGAATTAGGTTTAACATGATTATAAACTGCAAAGTGGTATCCTGAATTCACTTTTTGCAAGCTAAAATCATGCGAATAGCGTCCTGTTTGATTTTCATTTTGAATTTTAACTTTCGCATCAACTAAATTTTGGCTAGGAGCAAGATTTTGCTGATAAAAAACTCCTTTGCTTTGACTTTTGAATTTGTAAGTAATTTGCTTTTTAATCGCAATCGACCCATCTTTTTTAATGGAAGCTGTCGTGACATTATTTTCAATTCGATAGTCAACTTCTGCACTAACATTTTTTACGTATAAAAATAACAGTAATAAAATGGTTAGATATGGCATAACTTTCATAAACTTAATTTTCATAATATAATCCTCAAAAATAATTGTTTTCAAATTATACATAATTTATTAAAATAATGGTATATAATTTAACCAAAAAATATTAAATAATACATAATTTAAGATTGTTGCTACCTCAGTTAGATGATAACTTTACACTTCGCTGTTCATTATTTTTTGGCCCATAATTAAAAAGTTAATTTTATGGTTGCAATTAGCAAAACTTTTCTCTATAATAGTTAATGTTCTTGTGAGAGCAATGGTCTGGTAGCTCAGCTGGATAGAGCAACGGTCTTCTAAACCGTGGGTCGTGAGTTCGAATCTCACCCGGATCATTTTTATTGATTTTTATTGATTTTTATCAATATTCTATCTTGCTATATCAACATTCTAATGTTTGTTGATTTTAAATAATTTTAAAGTTGGCTAACATTTTGGCTAACATAAAAGCCACTCTGTAAAGAGTGGCTTTTTTATTTGTTTTTTCTTGCATTTAATTTTTTTGCATAAAATCAAATAAATATTTTTATTTGAAACGTTGATGTATCAGGCTTTATGATATATTATCGAATATAAATTATTTTTTGCATAAAAAAGCCACCCAGAATCTAATCTGAGTGGCGTTTAATTTTATTATTGTGCGCTTGAATTATCAGTATTTAAAACCTGAATAACGCTGATTCTTTAATTGTCTTGCAAGTTTTAATGATTTGTACGAATGGCTTGAACTACTAATTGGTTCTCCTATTGCAGTAGTTAATACATAATGACCATTAAGTTTCGAAACATTGTAATGTGTTCCAAAGCCCATCATTGCATTCCAACCTTTTATAGTAATCCATCTTCTACCATTGACTTGTCCACGATCAAAAAAATAAATCCAATTTTGTGTTTTATTAGACATCTTAGAATTGTTATGTCTGACATGTAAATAACTTACATATTTGTGACCACCATCATAAGATATATATTTCTTAGGAGTAATAACAGTTTTATCACCATTTCCACTATACCATGTACCCCGTATTTTTTTCGGAAAAACTGCAGTATTAATCTTTGCATCAACAATTTTGGCATTATTAATTGTGCAGACTGTACTTACTCCCATAGTCGCAATTAACACAATTGCAATTATATATTTCTTTATTTTCATTTCTTTCCTCCTTGCTAAAACTGTACCAAATAATTATATTATTATACTTATAAATAAGCCACCCCAGAGTATTAACTCCAGAGTGGCTTATTTAGCTTATTTATTTGTTGAAACTTGACAAAATATATCGTTTTGGTAAAAAGATACACATTGCTTGACTGATGTACACATTTTTACTAAGTAACACTATTTGTAAATTTCATAAAATTATTTTTACTTTGTGCCACTAATCATTTTATACTTACCTGCTCTTATTGGAAGTTTGTTCATAGTTAATGTAACCTGCATACATTAACTTTTCTGTAGCTCTTAGGAAATCTTCTGGAGTCCAAATTTCCCTCATTTTTTTAACCATTGTATCAAAATCATAATTATACTTAGTCATGAGTTTTTTCTCCATTTTGTATTCTTTGAAAGTTCCATCAACAGTAACCTCTAGCATCCAAACAAGCCACCCCAGACTAACGTCCAGAGTTAGCCTATTTAAAATGCTAAAAACCCTGTTTTGAGCATTTATCCTGATATTCCTCATATGTAATTTACAAAAAAGCGCTTTTTTGATGTTTTCATTAGTAAATTTACTTCATAATTTACAAAAACAGGACTTTTTAACAAATTAAAATTAAACGTAATTTTACGCATAAAAATAAGCCACCCAGAAATTAATCTGTGTGGCTTTTTTATTTCTATTTAGTGAGTGCAATATTGGCGCCACTAAAACCTTTAGTTAAATCCTTAGAAAACTTTGCCTTAGTGATACCTAGGCGAGCCAAATATCCCCAAGGGTCGGTGTGGTCAGTGTTTGAGTAGCCATGCTGCACAAGCCATGAGTGTGTCTTAATGCCACGATATGAGTTAGTGTCTAGAGCTAATGGTATGCCATACTTTTTAGCTGACCATCTGAGCCAGTTTACATAATGCTTATAGGCTTTCATTGCCCGTCTGTGATTGCTGAACTCGCACAATTCAATCTGAACAGGAGCCAAACTATTAGCAGGACTACCTGCACCCCAAGCCACATAACCCAACTCGCCAACCTGATATATGCTCTTGTCGTCAATGACAAAATGCACATAAGTCTGGCTAGTGTTGATTCCATTTTTCATGTTTCTAGCAATAGCCCAAGCTTCCCCATTAGGTGTAGCGGTAGAGTGAGCAATAATGAATCTTGGTGTAGCCAGTTGTGAGCTACCTTCAGAATCACTTAAAGCGTAGTTAAAATTTCTTTTCATTATTTAGTCTCCTTTGTTTCGTTATAGGCTTTTTGAATCAAGCCTTCTGCAGTATTACGAGTAATTTTGGTTTTAGATAGCTTTGCTTGCTCTAATAAAGCAGTAGTTGCCGTTTCTTTTTTGTCAGCACCGCTAGTATCACGCGTGGCTTGCTGTGCCACAATATACTGAGCAACGTCATACAGCCACTTCATTTTGTCCGCAATTGCCGGATTATGCTGTCTTGCATATGGATAGATAGCCACAACCCCTACAGCAAGCAGTACAATGTATGGCAGTACCGAATTTAGAATATTAATAATTTGAGTCATTTTTAAATCCTTTCTAAAAAAGCACTAGATACTATGATCTAGTGCTTTTCAATTCCTTTAATTCTTTTTCTAGCTTTTTTCGTAAAGCTTTTTCTTCATAATAGTCTTTTTTAAATTCATCTCGTTCGAGGCGAAGTTCTTTATTAATTGAGTCTTTGCTCTTAATGATTGCGTCCTTTTCCTTAAAAATTGCATCATAGTCTGCTCTGTTAGTTTTATGTGCTACAGCAATAGCAGTTACTAATGCACCAACAGCGCTGGCAAACACTTGTAAATCGTGCAAGTGATCGCCTCCTAGCTTGTATATGCACACCTGATAATCAAAATAAATAAAACAGCATCAAAGATTACTGCCATTGTCATCTCTATGTTATGGGCAAATAAAACATGCCACAGTTGCTCTGTCAGCAGCACAAATGTCGCACCACCAGCAACAGTAATTGTAATATCATGTATTACTTTATTTTTATTACCAGTAACGGCACAATAGAGCAACACTAATCCCAGAACAACAAAAAAGATGTCAGAATACTCACTATTCATCATTGGTCTCAATTGTGGTGGCCATGTAAAGTAGCTTTTATCTGCAAATAAAAACCCACCAATTAATACAATTGATAGGCCTATTACTACTTGGTTAAAATTTTTATTAATATTATTAGTTAGTCTGTGCCACATAGTCGTCACCTGTGATTTCTTTATAGTCATTACCTGTAAGTAGTGTTAACCCTACAAAGGAGGCGATATCTGCCGTAGTATAAAAACCGTCATTATAAAACTCTTGGGTCATTTCTTTAAAATAATCAAGCATTAGTCTTGCCCCCTTTGGCCAGTAGTGGTGCCATCATTTTTAGCATTTCGGCTTGATTTTTTGAGATTGAAGTTAAGCTAGTTTCTTGGTTCTTGTTCATTTGCTCTAACTGTTTTGCTTGAGTTTCGACTTTAGTTTGCAAATTAGCGATTATTTGCGTCTTGCTGCTCGAGTCATTTTCAACCCAACCATTTGTTTTGTTGTCCCATATTGGGTCAACCATTGACTCATCAGGCTTTTCTGCATGCCAGCGCCATGGCAAGTCATCCAATTTTAAAATTGATTGTATTACTAAGTGATGCATATTAATGTCCGAACTAGTCGGGTCGCTGTAATAGTATGTATTGTATGTCTCTTCTGTCATTTTTATTTCCCTCTTGCTATTTTCTAAATAGCCTTCATTTTTTTAATATTTAAAAAGTCATTATTCAGGTATAAAAAATATATATCATTGTTGCTATTAATGCTTAAAACACAACGACCATAACTATACTCATCTATTGGTATCATAAGGCTTATATCTCCACCTGACCTAAATCTTAATAAATATATATAAGAATTAGCAGTACGTGCAATTACAAAAATCTCATTAGTTTTATCTACAACTATATATACAAAGCATAATAGATCTTTAGATATATCACCAATATGTATAATTTTTGTAGGCAATTTGTTTTGATAAAAAATATAAATTGCATCGGATGTCATAACCCAAGCATTACCGATATTATCTACCGTGAAATCAATAACTTCTTTTTCGGTCTTAAGCACAATATCATTATTCAAATTTCTTTTTTCAATTTTATGAATTTCAACATTTGTAGAATAATATAAATATAGTCCATCATTTGTTTCGATATTATTGAGATACTCACCAGAATTAATTTTTAGGTTAACTTCATTAATTTCAACTCCATTTTTGTTAAAAACCATTAGCAGCGTATTGTTTTCAAATGTAGATAAGCAAACATATAAATTATTAGTATCTACAGTAGTTTTAATTCTCCATTTTTTTTCAATACTTATTGACATACTATATAGTTTAGAAAAAACAATGTTATTATTTTTATCAAACGCTTGAATTTTTAAGCCAGATGAGTTTACGGATGTAATATATAAGTTATTATCTTTATCTAAGCAAATATCTGGCTCAGATTCATATTTAGAGCTATCAATTATAAGACCATGGTTAGAACTTAACTTGTAAAGCATATAATCTGCTAATGCCGTAGTAGTTAAAACATATATACTACCCTCTGAATCAACAATAGATTTTTCTACGACCCAAGTTTTATTAGTATCAACTTGGTTAGACCAATCTTCTTTATAATTGTTTTCTTTTACATAGACTAGTTTTTCGCCTAAAAAAGCATGACTTATAGGATTATTCCCAACAAAAAGCTGCTGTACTTGCTTATTGCTGACATAAATTTTTGATAAATTCATTAAACCACCTTAACTTTCAAGCACATAATACGTTGTCTTTGGATCTTTGACTGTTAATGAATTGTACTGTGTCAAAGTACCCGTCCAAATTTTTTGAACACCTTCTAAATTGGATTCTAATTGATTTTGCAAATCGCGTAATTCATTATTAGTAATTAACCTTTTAAACTTATCTCTATACTTGTAGTTATTTTTGCCAATGGTTCTGAAAGCAAAAGTTATGTCTTTGACATCAGCTGTATCTAACAGCATTAATAGCTGAATGACATAGTAATCGCTGTAGTTAATGACTATAAGATAGCCTGAAACATTCGTAAAATTTGGCAAATCAGTCAACCCACTTGTGTTATTTACCCCAGTTGATAAATTCGCTGAAACGAAACGATAGTAGCCAGGATTTGTGGCTGTATCTAAATCAAAGTCTGACTTAGATATCACAAAATCTGCATTGTTAAAGCTAGGCAACCTGATTGCACCCAAATTATCAGGTTGCCTGCCATTAACGCTTTCAACTTTTTTAGCAAGCTGTCTTTGTGCATCTTCTTTTGTCTCAAACCTTGATAAGTCTGGCTCTTTAATATCAATGTTTGCCACCCCTGCGGCATCAGGTTCGACAGGTACACCACCGTTAACGCTAATCTTTTTCAACTTTCCAGCTTGGTCTAATTTTTCGTTAACTTCAGTTTTAGAATAAACGTCTCCAACATTTACTTTACCGTCTAACTCTTTTTTGACTTTAGTCAAATCTGCTTTTGTTGCTGAATTCGAGTCGTCGACAATCACCGATACATTATCTGTACGTCCAACAGCGACAAACATTGTCAAGCTAAACTTAAATAGGACTTTATTTTTATAATCCGGCATAAACTCAGGCGCAATAGCTGTTGTAATAGCATAGAGTATCTCTTTATCTTGTCCATCTTCTTTGGCAAAAAGCCCAATCGTATTAATGTTATAGCCATTACCTAAATCTTTATTATTAAAAAGTAGTTCAGTACCAATAACAATACTTTTATCTTGCGTTGAATCAGCTACATTATTTATGACCCCATATTGCATTAAACTAGGCAACTCAGTTAGTTGCTGTAAGTCAGCCATACTCTTATTAGCTAGTTGTTCAGTCGAAGTTGCCGCTCTAGTAATTGCAAACCTGGCTGTCCCCTTATTCGCACGGGCCATTAAATCCAGACCTTGGTTGGTTAATATCGTTTTATTGTATTCTGACAAAAATATCACTTCCTTTAATTTTTAATTTGCGACAGGTTAGCCTGTACAGTTACATCTGCTCTGGACCATATACCAGCCCCAATTTTGATATTATTGGTAATTTGTACTTCGTTTAAAGCCACTCTAATTTCATAGACCATGTTAGCTGGCAAATAAATATTGAGTAGATACTTGACATTATCAATCTGCTTGCTAGTAATTTCTGCATTTTTGGCTTCGACAATTGCATCCCTTTTGGGATAGTCAACCCTTATAGTGGCAGGTATCTTCAATGTTACAAACAGCTCTCGCATGTACCTAATTGTGATTGGTCTAGGCGGTAACAAGCGCATTAGTACCTTGTTCTGCCGCATTTGTAAAGTATCACCTGATGCTGGCTTAATACCAACTTGGTCTTCAAAAACGGCTATCCCTTTAGCGTCTGTTTGCGTTACAAACTGGTTTAAAAGTAGTCTTAACTGCTCACTTTCAGCTCTATCCAGCACACCGCCTTGAGCGTGCATGATTGCTTCCATCTCATAGACGCCATCATAGTAATCTGGTAAGTAGTCCATTAGATTGTTAGCCATCTAGCACCACCTCTCCTAATACTGGTAATTGTGAAGTCTGGTTATTAAAGGTCAAAACTATATCGTTATCAGCATTGTTTAATTTTGGCACCGACGCGTTAACCACGCCTTCAGTCATCATAATTTGTGATAATACCTTAGAGCGATAGATTGTTTGCGCATAACCACGACCTATTGTGGGGTCAGCCCTATTCCAAGCCTGTCTTAGTAACTTAAAGTAGGCTTCAATTGCCGTCTTAATGTTAGCTTTAACAATATCTACACCATGATTGCCGTCAATATTTATAGTTGCTGAAACATTAACCGTTAAAGTAGTTGGTGCTACAACCGTTACTTGATGGTCAATTGGTGCTAGACCATAGCCATTGCCCTCGCTATCAATAGGGTCAATGATGTTTTTAACCTTTTTAATTAAGTCAGCACTAGCAGGCATTAGAGTGTTATCAACAATAACTAACTTAACTGTTCCTGCACCATTCCAGATGGGATAAACTTGTCCAGCTCCAACTTCTTTAATCTTTGATAGCATTGCTAAATAATCGGTAATGTTGCCACCATAAGCAATCCAGTCATCAGATTGTAACAATCTATCACGCAAGTGGTCATCTGTTTCTTCATCCCTAGCCGGTGCCACTATTTCAGTTATTTCTGCCCAGTTTAATGAATCGTTTGCCGTAACTGGTAAAATTTGACCTATGTAAGAATTAGCAATTGTTCCTGGTTCATCTGCAGTCATTTCAGCCGTAAGATCATCGTTGACCTTTTGAATAGTATAAAAAATAGGCGTTTCACCAATACTGGCAAATTTATCGCCCATTTGTACGTTATTAATAGGATTGCCGTCAGAATCTAAAAATTTAGCTTTAACTTCCGTTTGTGTTGCTGCATATCTGGCTGTACCATGCTCAGCGGCTCTGTAATCTAAGAACTGTCCTTGTGCCGTTTTAATATATGTTTGCTTAATGATGTTAGCCCTATCTAATGACTGTTGTGCCATTACCATTGCCGCTGGCGCTAGTGCATCATATATAATCGAGCCTTCACGTTGGTCAATGTCATCTGGCACACTATCTAGCATTAGATTTAACCAATAATCAAAATCTTCAGCCATATAACTAGCCGCTAATTCATCAGGGTTCATCAAGACTCACCTCACTGTCTATATTAATATCACCAAAAGCTGTTATGCATATTCCTTTGACTTGCAAAGTATCACGACTAATTTGTTCTATTTCATCAACTTGAACATCAGTAACTCGATCGTCCGCTAATAGTGCCTCTTTCAGCATACGTTCAACTTCAACTTTAGCATAACCCATATCCTTTCCAATTAAATCGTTGAAATCGTTACCATACTGGTCTGAATAGATGGGAAAGACTAGACGCTCTGTTTGCAGTATCTTGTCAACTGCTTGAATCATAGCTTCTTGTTCATCAACTTTGCCCCGAATACGACCATTTTCAACTTTAAAAGTTAAGGTTGGCTCATCATCCAAGCTCTCATCATCGTCACTATCAGTGTCGATATCATCTTCCAATTCAGCATTATTTTCACTGTCATCGTCCTCTGTAACAATAATGTCGTCTTCATTCATGTTTAGCCCTCCTCTCGCTCAAACAAGTAAAACTGCTGACCACCGTCCATGCGTATCATCGTGACCTTGTCACCTTTTTTAAGGCTATTGTCGAATTCCATTTCTTTAAAGGTAATATCTTCACTGACTGTTGGACGATTTCCCGATACATTCCCAATCTGATCACTGTGGGATTTAACTTCAATTTTTGCTTTGCCTGGCAGTTGAAACTTGCCAATATGCTTGCCTAGAACTATAAAGTTATCATCAATTACTATGTTGTTAGCTAATTGTACTTTTAAGGGTTTTACAGAAGTAACCACCCCATAAATCACATCAGAATACTCGCTATCTTTACCACCACGCTCCTTTAGCATCTTGATTAAGAGCTCCCCAGCCATTCTGCACCTACTTTCATTGTTAAATGACAATTATAATCAGTACCAAAATTATGTTCTGCCTTTAGAATTGGACAGTTTTTCAGAGTTTTCCCAAGGTCATTAATTTTAATCGTAACTGCGTTACCGGCTACTAAATCAATATGCCCGATACAGTCAATTGTTAACTCCTTGTTAGCTCTATTTTTCTTGCGTAGCTCATCTTTAGCTTGTTTAACCATCTGAGCATGATTAGCTTTATTTTTCTTATTAACTGTTTCTTGCAATTTACTCCACTGTTCGGTAGATTTACCTGCAGCACTGGTCGATTTAAAGCTAGTCCGTTTAGGATTGTCTTGTTTGGCAGTGGCTGATTTTGACTGCGATTTCTTGGTATCTTTCTGAATTACTTTGACCACATTAGCTGTGTTGTTAATATCAACGGCATAAGAAAAGCCGGTCATTGCCGACTTACTACCAATTATTATTTTTAACTTTTTATATGGAGAACGCCTAAGCTCTACTGTGTCGTAATTGCAGTATATGTAGTACATATGCTTAGTGGCTGTCCTAGTTTTAGTTATAGCACTCTTTACCATATCAAAGT
This sequence comes from Lactobacillus sp. ESL0233, assembly GCF_003692995.1. Taxonomy (NCBI): domain Bacteria; kingdom Bacillati; phylum Bacillota; class Bacilli; order Lactobacillales; family Lactobacillaceae; genus Lactobacillus; species Lactobacillus sp. ESL0233. Next base: position 414,041 of record NZ_REHH01000007.1, read on the forward strand.
AAGTCTTGCCATCACAAACTTCAGCCGAAACCTTATGGGTAGGCTTATCAACCACCTTGTGACTGATACCTGCACGTTTGCATACATTGTTGAAACGGTCTGCAATTGTGCCAGATTGCCAAACAATTGAGTCTTGGTTCTTGAGATACCTTGATTTGTCATAGCACGTTACGCTCACTGTATTGTCTTCTTTTACTTCGTATTTAAAAACATAGCCATAAAAAATCTTGTGGTGGTCCCAGCTGAAGGTAATAATGTCGCCCGTATAAGGAATAATTTGATGAGCATTCTGAATCAAGTCAAATGTTAATTCGCCAGCACTAAAATTCAAGTCAGTAGACCATTTAATATTGGTCACTACTTGCCTCAAATCATATGTGGTACCTTTACCATTACTTTTAGATTTACGATACATATTACTACGGCGCTTAAGTTTAAAAGTTGTGACTGTCATGCTTTTTTCACATCACTTTTTCTGACCCAGCCACGTGCAGAACCATTTATGCCAACACATATTGGGAACTTATGACCAGTGGCAATGTTAATCACAGTCCTCTTAGCATTTTTTTCGTAACCCCCAGGGCCATTGCCATTTGAGTCCATATACAACTTGCCACTAACTACAACACTTGAGCCAACTCCAAATTTCTTTGGCGGTGAAATCCGCTCTTTACCTTTTTTGGATTTTTTCTTCTTTTTATTTTTAGAAGTAGAAACTTTAATTGCTTTAAACTCACGATACTGTTTCAACTCCAGTGTATACTTGTACTCTTCATCGTAGCCATCTTCAAAGCCATATTCAAAACTAGAAATAGTCATCGCTAAACTTATTTTGGTATTAGCCACAACAACCTGCATATGTCCTTTAGCTTTTTGGATTTTTTTAATGAAATCAATATAGTACTCTGGTTCTTGAAGCTCATCTACAGCTATATAAGTAGTCTCATTTAGTGGAAACGTACTTTCGATTGTTATATCTACCAATTTTAGATTACCCAGCCGATTAATCTCACCAAGATTGACGACCGTTTGACTCTGGTCATCTCCCTCATATTTGAGCTTTAACTCAGCCGGATTAACCGGCAATTGGATAGTTTTGTTATTTTTATAGTTTGTCAAAAAAACGCCAAACCCATCCATTATTTATCACCCTCTATCTCTTAGCCCAAAGATTTCTCTTGTTGAGCAATAATCTTATTTTCTAACGCTGCTAAAAGCGTATCAGCATCATACTCGGCACTACCCGAACTATTAATTTGAATGGCACCACTCTCGATTGTGATTGTCGATGAGCGGTTGTCATTGCTTGTACTGTTTCCGCCAAATCTTGCATTGGTAAGACCACTAGGTCTGCCAGATTGATTAACACTGCCATCATAGTTAGTGCCAACCGTATCAGGTGTTGCAGTAGCAATCATCGCATCACTAGCACTAGCAATTAAGCCTTGTGTACTGTTCATCCCAATAGCCATACCCTTACCGAGATAACCACCTATTTCAGCAAAAAGCCTTGACGGTGAGTGGATTTTCGCTTTAGCCCGTGCGGCACGATCTGCCTGGGCAACTAATGCATCAGCGGCGGCTGCAACTTCGCCTACTGCTGACCGCATTCCAGCTGCTAATCCTTGTCCAATCATTGCTCCTGCGCTAAACATCGGACCAGCTCCTGCTTGAGCTATTGCAGCCGCTCGACTAATCGCGGATTGAACGCTTGCTAAAAATTCAGCAGTTTTTGCTCTGCCCATTCTAGGACCCGGAATCGGTCTAACTGTAGGCATTATTGGAGTCGGCACTTTTGGTCGTGCTACTTTAACATGGATTGTTTTGACTTTAGGCATAGTTGGCTGTGGCACCTTAGGTTTGGCAACCCTAATATGCAAGGTTTTAGGCTTAGGCATTGTAGGTTGGGGAACTTTAGGCTTAGCTACCTTTACATGCATGGTCTTAATCTTGGGCGTCTTAGGTGTGGGTACCTTAGGCTTAGCAACTTTAACTTTAATTGGCTTAGAACCTATTTGAGACTGCATCTTCTTTTGGGCAACTCCAGCTGAACCAGTATCGGTTTTAACCTTGGCTTTAAGCGGGTTCTTACTAATGCTTTGCTGAAGTTTATTAACGGGATCGCCTACTGTTGTGCTAGAAATTTTTGCCTTTAGTGGCTTAGATGCTAGCTGCTTTTCAATTTTTGCATTTGGATTAGTGTCAAATTGATAACCAATTTTTATTTTTTTATTAGCTAATTGTTTATTTAAATCTATATTATTTAAACCGTTTATCTTACTATTTTGAGCAGCTATATTTGGCATCTTAATACTGTCTAAACTAGATTTAGTTGTTTTAGCTTGAGCATCGATTCCCTTAAGTGAACTGATTACAGCGCCCGTTGTTTTGAATTCGTGCGCACGATTTAAAGAATCGAACATATGACCGATATCATTGCCTGCTTCACTAAAAGCCTTACGCATCCCGCTGAAACTAAAATCACCGTTTTTAATATCGTTAATGGCAGAACCAAATGCTTTAACGCTATCTCCAGCTGCCCTTAATGAATACACAAATGCTGAAGCTATGTTTATAATGCTTGTCAGCGCATCTGCAAGCGCACCAACGCCAATAGCAATGCCGTAAATAGCTCCAATACTAATAGTACCTAATGCTTTACCTATTACTGATAAAACTCCACTCGCTGGTGCAAGTGCTTCACCCAAATTACTAAATGCACTACTTAGTGGTGCAAATATTGTCCCGATATTGCTAAACAAATTAGACATTGTGTTTCTAAAATTAAAAAGATTGGTCTGCCAAGCATAGACAGCTCCAATAATTAGAGCAGTCACTCCTGCAATTACAAGAGCAACAGGCCCCGTGATTGCAGAAAAGGCCCCCCCTATCATGCTACCAATTTGAGCAATTTTCTGAGACAACGTCAGTATGGCTGAAATTGTTGAAATAAAATTACTTAGACCACTTGACAATTTTTCGAAAACGCTAGCTATAGCACCGGTACCTTTCATTGCAACAAAGGCGGTTGCTAGTGCAGTGACAGCAGTTGCAACGTGCTGCAGTTGACCTGGATCTAACGAGCCAATTATTTTCAAACCTGCTGCTATTGCGGCAAGCTTAAGGCCATTAACGCCAAGTTTTAATGCTACAAACGCAGTTGCTAACATTTTTAGTGCGCTAGGATTAATTTTTGATATCGCCTGCACAACGTTGGCAATCCCAGAAGCCATGGTTAATGCAAACCTTCCAACACCTTGGCCAATACTATTAAACAGCCCTTTCAGACCTTGATTATTAGACAAGCTACTAAACAGCGTCCTTATGCTATCTCCAATATCTCGGATTATGTCGACAAATTGGTTTTTGCTAAATTGGCTAGTAAAGCCTTTTATAAAAGCGCTGCCTGCCGTTTTCACACGATTAATGCCATCAATTATCTTATCGGCAAAGTTGGTAAAGTTAACTTTCCCTAGCTTGTCAGTAATGCTACTGATTGCCTTAATACCAATCTCACTCAGTTTCTTAAATTGCGGTTGAACCTTGTTTGCCAACGTCTCTTTTAATCCGTCTAATGCTTGACCAATGGTCTTGTATTGTGTTGCCATCTTGGAGAAGTTGGCATTAGTCCCTGTTTTTGCTACGGCATTTAAGAAGTCTTCCGTTTTAATGGTACTAGCCTGGACATTTTTAACTAATTCCTTGGTAGACATTCCCATTGTTTTAGCAACGGCTGCCATACCTGCTGGTGTTTGTTCTAGCATTAACTTGAAGTCTTGCCATTGCACTGTTGGTTTAGCAGCCATTTGCGTAGCCTGTTCAGACAACGTCTTCATAGCTTGTTGTGGATCAGTAGCGGCTGCAGCTAAGCCGCCAAATCCTTTAACTAAAGCCGTGGTGTTTTTTGTTCCAACAGCTGCTAACTGACTATACGTCTGTGCCATGTCAGATGAGGAATAGATGGTATCTTGGGCAAACTTCTGCAACGAATTTTTAGCGGCATAAATTTGTGCCGGACTCTTACCAATCTGACGCATGTTGCCTTCAAATGTTGACCAAGCTACTGTTGAATCATTTAATTCACCTACAAAAGCACGAACACCATTCTCAGCAGCACCCATTGCCGAACTAATCATACTGCCGATTGCTGAACCAGCAATTAATTGCTTAAGCCCTATATTGGCTGTATTGGCACTGTGACCCATTCTCTCAATACCGGTAGAGCCTTTGTTCATTTCTGCTTTAAGCCTGTTAGCAGCGGACATACTACGCTGCATTCCCGAATTAAATCTATTTAGTACATTACTAAAAGCATCATTAATCCTAAGAGTCCCACTAATTGTAGCCATTTTTTACCTCCTTTCTATTTATATCTTCTAGCCTCACGTTCTGCTTCTTTTTGTTGCTTTTCTTCGGCTTCAACACGTAAGTCAATTGTAGCCTGTACCATTGCTTTTTCTCTTAGTGTTAAATTGCCATATTGGCTAGGTGTCCAATGATATTCGTTAATGCAGTAATAGCAATAATTGAAGTCCCGATTGGACTCAATTAGTTTTTTGCTATTTCCACAAAATTGCTTAATTTATCCGCATCAAAGCCAGAAATTTCCGAAATAGCTTCTAATAAGTCGCCGTATTCTCCCGCCTTAGCAATCATTTTCCGCAACATTTTAGCTGGTTCAGCGATACAGCCCCAGCTTTTTTGTAGTTTTTCGTCATGTAGATTAGGTACTACGACAGACTTTTCGATTAGTAAATCGGTAAACTTATTACTATCAGACTTTTCAACTTCTTGATAAGTTTTCTTGCTAATCATTCTAGAAGTCGCTTGCTTTTGCAATTGATCAAATTCTTCAGAAGTAATATTCTGAATTACAAATGGCTCCTTATAGCCTGTAATTTTGATTTCTTTTGTCAGACGCTCTTGCTTTACATTTTCAGCTAAAAAATCGTTAACATTATATTCTTTTTTGATAGTCATTTATTATTTCTCCTTATAAATCAAACCCAGTGAACGGTGTTACCAAGTTAATCTGTTCAAAAGTAAAGTCTGTCTTCCATTGCATAACTCCATCATCAGCTTTAAAGTCCGCCAGTGGAATATCGTTAAGGTTAACTTCTCCTAAATGAATTGTCTGAGTACCAGCCTGGCTAGTTGGGTCGTTAATCGTAAAAGTGATTTCAAAGTAAAGATCTTTCCCGCCTTGTACGTATGGCAAAGCGTATTTTGTCCAATTTGAACTAATTAAATAGCCTCCAATTGAACCCGTACCTTCCACAGATGTGACCTTTTTATGTTTCCAACGACTGCCAAGCGTCTGCACGTCCTCTTTATTTTTTTCGAGTTTTGCTGAAAATTCATTACATTCAATCAATGGAATAACATTGCCATTAATCGTGATATATACTTTCGCATCTTTTGTTGAAATGGTATCCCTGCCATTTAAAAAACTGCCAACTGTACTTACTGTTTCGTCTGCCATTTATTTTTACCTCCTAAATTATTGAACTACCATTGTCATATAAAGTTTTTCCATTGAATCCAATGGAGTTATTGCTAAATTGACTAAAATAGAATCACGCTCATCCCCTGTTTCAACAGCAATGTCATTGGTATCAAAACCGTTAATTATTCCGTTATCTGATAGGCTTTGTAAATAACTGACAATATTAGCTTTGAACAAATCACGACCAGTTAAATTGTTCGTAATTTTGCCAATAAACATATCTTCAAACGTGCGTTTAATTCTAGTTACAACTGTATCCATTGTTCTAACCACACGATTTTTACCGAAAAATACTGGCTTTTCAGCAGTAATCTTAGTTAATGAGTTAATATCCTGCTCAATAATCACTGCTTCATTACGTTTTGTAGTAAAGACAATTTGCCCTTTTTCTAAAGCATCAATAGTCTTATCATTACTGAACTTCGGATAGGCACTGATTGCATCTGGATATTCTACATAAGTTAGCGATTTGGCAGCCGTAGCTGAACTTGATGCGCCTGCAAAATAACCGGCTGCTACTGTGGCATCTAATTCTGTACCATCACCGAGGACCACACCGTTTGCAACCATGGAAATGCCTTCATAATTGACCTTGTCAGTTGTTACTGGGACAACACCACGTACTTTAATATCGTTGTCCTCACGTAAATGTTTAATTTCTTCCACCAATTGTTTATGCAATGGACTATCGACTGGAAATCCTGCCGTAGTGGCTACGTCATAGTCTTCAGTTTCTAATGCATCATTAAGCAATTCAGTCATTTGTACTGGTACCGTTGTGCCACCTGTTAAATCAACAGTTATAGGATTTTGCAATTGTTCTAGTTTAGATAACATAACCGTTGGCGTATTGTTCCCCGAACTATCATCTTGTGGGCTAGGCTGTGGAGCCAATTCACCATTTACCTTGAATTTCACATAATCATTGTCAATTAGCTTCTCTGGTTTATCAACGTCAATAACTTGTTGGTCGACCAATTTTGTACCAAATAGAGTTGATACTGTAACTTTGCTGTCTTGTCTTTGCACAGAGATATGTAATTCATTGCCTTTAGTACCTGGATAAATAGCTGTAATCGTCCATGGTAAGGCAGGGTCTGCTTTAGAAGCAGGTTGTCCATCATTGTTATTAAGTAAAAGTACTGTATCGGCTCCTTTTAGCACTTCATGTAGAGTCTGCAACTCTGGCTCATTAAGGTCATGACCTAACAAAGCTTTAAAATTAGATTCATGAGTTAATTTGATAATTCCCTTTGCTCCCCAGTTAAGTTGTGTGCTAACCGGTAATAGTGTGCGTCCAATTTCAGCGCCAGTATTACCTTTACCCTTACCAACAACATTGATATAGGCACCTGGTCGGCGTTTGTTTTGTGTTTTCCAACTCATTTAATTTGTCCTTTCAATTTCTCATTTTGTAACTTTACTTCGTCTTTTTTATCAGGGTAAAACCTACCCCACACTTCGAATTTGTAAATTAGCGTATTGTCTTCTTGCTGAGTAACTTCAATGTTTCTAAGAGGCGCATAGTCTTTTAGTTCTAACAATCCGCTTAGCAAGTAATCTTCGACACGTTCCATATCAGTCTTAGGATTGTTTGGATTAGGAAAGTAGATAACTTGAAAGCTTTGCTTACGCATCTGTCTATCAAACAATTCTGGAGTAGCGATTATACTGATTTTCTCAATAAAAAAAGACGGCTCGCTAAAACCATCTGCTTGATTTTCAGTGTAAATTATTTCATTTGGAAATATCCGTGCAATCTCGTCAGCAACACGTTCAATTATTGTCAATCATCCATCAACCTCCTCATCATATCCCAAACAATCGGTGTTAATAGCTGTGGCATTTGGCCACTTGTTTGGTCCGTTGCTTTTTGTAAAAAGTGCTGACCTGGTACCCAACTAGCTTTTAGTCGCTTGCCAATTACTGGCACGTACTGTCCTACTTTTTGCCGGTGGCCATTTTCCACAAATGAAGCATAATTTTTACTATTCCGCAATTCGACTGTTATGTCTGAACCTGAAAAGAATGGTCCCTTGAGTTGCCAACTGCGTCTTAGATCGCCAGTTTTAACTGGTGTGTTTGCCTGAGCATTACGCTTATAAGTTTCTCCAACATTTTTTACGCTCTTTTTAACTTCAGTTTTTAATTGATCGCCTGAAACTACTGCATTAACATGTTTAGCAAATTCTTGAAACTCTTCATCGTCAAAACTTCCAAATGCACTCATGCTTTCTCATCTCTTGTCATTGCTACTTCTTGATGACTAACATAGCCCGAATATCCCTTACTTGAACGCTTGTACTTGGTAACCTTGCCATTGATATCAGTCACTTCAATTGTTGCTCCTGCTGGAATGTATAACCCAGTTCTGATTAACAAAGTCGCATCATACTCATCTGTGCCAAAAAACGACTGTTCACCACTTTTTAATCCTTTGAGGATAACCTTAGCTGGCTCATCGGAAACAATCGTCACAGGCTCGCTTGTGGTTATATGATGTTCATTAACCACTTTCTTGGTGGTTTTTATGGTCACCTTATCAGTCCATAACTTAGGAGCAATGTCCTTTAACTTGTTAAATGCATCAATTACCATTGCAGTCTCCTAAAATGGTTTAAATCTACAAAGAAATCGTCTGTAATCGGATTTAATTGTTGTACTTTAGCGTATATTTCAGCTGGTGAGCCAAAATTAACTGATACATCGCCTTCACTAATTGAGTTGACTGTGTCACTATTGCCATTGGTCCAATTGTGTGTCTGAACTAATTGCACACACATTGCGGTAATCGTAGTGTCAATGTCAGGTGGTAGTTCCTCAATCGGAATGTTGGTGTAGTTGGCCACTGATTGAATCACTCGATCTAGGCTAAAACTCACTATGTCGGCATTAACCTTGTCACCAAGCAATTGGGTGACCTTATCTTTAATTTTTTGTTTGTGTTCATCATTCATTTTTACTTCCCACTTTTGGCAGTTTTAGTACTTTGGCTATCATCTTCTAGTGATTGACCACTAACACCTTGCGCTGGCTTATCAGCAATCACGAATTGAATACCTGCTGTTTTGGTATTAAGCAGTAAAACATCGTTGTATGATTGCTCATAGTAGAGATAGTTACCGCTTGAAGCTGCACTTGGTTGGTCAAAACCTGCAAAACTATACTTTTCTGGAGCAATTTGAACACCGTTGTAAATTAACATCATTTCAATTTGTTTAGCTGAGTCAATTGTCTTAGCACCAACAGTAAAGTCATATGCGGTCTGCATTAAATCAGATGGAATAACCACAATCGTTACATCATCTAAGCTGTAAACTGTCCGTTGAATGCTGTTAGGGTCTTTTAATGTTAAGCCACGATTCAGTGCCTCAGCACGCTTCAAAATTGCGTTAATCTTGGGAGTTACGTACAGATAACGGTTTTGGTTTGGAATACGCGCTTCATCAAAATCAACCATCATATTGTCAAATGCCGTTAAAATGTTCTTCTCATCAAGCGTATTGTTAGTAATTCCCTTGCCACTATCTTTAGTTTGTTTTTCTAAAAACAGCTTGCTAAACATGTATTTGTCCATTTCAGGCATCTTTTCGTCTAAGTTAAATTGACGAGTAATGTTAGCCATTGAAATAACATAATTTGATTCATCAACGTCTGATGGGTCAACTAAAGTACTCCAGTAACGTTCATTCTTTAATTCATAAGTATCCCAATCGTTACTGTAGTTTGGCGTAATGTCCGTAATAGTCCGTCTTGCTCGGTCTTTGCGGCCTTCTAAAATAGTTAATCTTGGTAATTTAATGTGTTTGGCGCCATCAAACGTAATCATTAAATTTGATGGTGAATTCCATAATGGTGCTGTATAAAGATGACCATCATAAAATCCTTGTTGAATTGCTTGTTGATATGCTTCTGCATAATTAATTGTTGCTGGCATTATTTATCTTCTCCTTTAAATATATTTGTCATAGTTGCTACCAAATCAGGGTCAGTCTTAGCTCCTCCACCTTGTGGTTGATAAAGCTCTTTCTGACCCTGATCAAATAGGTAACTATCAGATTTTTGCAATGAACTAATTTGGTTGTCTAGGCCTTCAAGTTCGCCTTTGTCGTTTAACTTGACTTCGTCCATATTCAATAGCGCTTTAGCAGCCTTTGTATTGCGCACTTTTGCTTTCCCTAATTCACTGTCAACTGCGCTATTGAGCTTGGTTTGTTGCAATTCCTTGGTTAAGTTTTCTGTGTCATGCTTGTATTTGCCCTGAAGTTCCTTTAACTGATTACCGAGTTCTTCGTTATCACCTGCCTGCTTTTTGAGAGATTTCAAATCTTTGTCTCTTTCTGCAATCTGAGACTGCAAGGACTCATTAGCTTTTTTCAATTCCTCAGTTTTTGAATTAATTAATTCATCGGACTTGGCTTTCAACTCTTCAATATCTGCACCATGAAGTGCAACAATCTTTTCCATTTGTTCATTACTTAAACCAATTTTTATTAACTTTTCTCTTGAAATTCTATTTGCCATTTTATTTCCTCTCTCGCAATATTTTTACGTGGAGCGACCACAAATTAAGGTATAAAAAATAAGCCTTTTTACGCCATGCTTGGGGCAAAATAAAAAGCAGCTGTTAGGCTGCTTTATTTTTTATTATTAACTATTTCTTTTATTTTCTCTTCAGCTTTAGGCTGCAATATATACGGAAAAAAAGGATTATCAACATCATCTGTGTATATGGTATTCATGGTTTTTTCAATTAGTTCAAATTGTTCTAAAAGTCGTACTTTTTGATTATTATAGGGAAGCCTTCTAGCGTTTGGATGTGTTTCATATAAGTAAATCAAAATATGAATTGCATCAGGATCTTTCAATAGATTGTTTTGCTGTTTTATAAAGTACTTATTAAATTTTCTATCTCTTTTTCTTTTTAAGATTAGCATTCCACTTTGCACAATAAGAAAAAAGAAACTCAAAATAAGGACTATGAAAATATTACCGCCATATTTATTATAAATATCAAGATAATGTATACGCTCTAAAAAGCTATATGGAAGTAAACCTCCTACTGAGCAAAGGCATAAACTCGATAAAAAAGTTGCTAACGTAAAGAAGAAAGCAACCGAACTCCCAAGAATATTTATTAATTTATCTAAATTTTTTCATCCTGCATATGTCCTGTGAAACTAAAACCTATATCAATAATTCTGCTTTTTTAATGATTTTTTTCAAATCATTTAGCCATATATCTTTTTTTGTCTCATCGTATGCTTCCGTAAACTCAGGAATAACATCATTTAAATAATCTTCCATTTTAGGATTATCTATTGCCAGTTGATCCGTTTCATCTGCAAAATAATCTTGAATAGTAAACACATATGTTTCTAAATCAGTATTATTAAAAGCCCTATTCAGTATATCTATTGCTTGCTTTTCACTTTTTTTCAATTTTATCCCACCTACTTCCTGGCTTTCGTTGACGAATTATAGTAACCACTTTACCAGTAGTTGATTCTTTAATTATTGCTATTTTATCATAATACTCTATCAATCTATTATTTCTTGTGTCAATATAATTGGCTGGCATTTTTGCCACCCTCTTAATAGTTTCATAATTATATAAGAACCTTCCATTTTTCTTCTGTTGCATACGAGATGCATATTGCAATGCTGCATGTCCAGAAACTAGAATATCGTCATTTTTAAAGGAAAAGTAAGCTTCTTTAGCAATATTCCTTTTAGTTATGGACTGAGTTTCTGTTTTCGAATTTCTTATATAATCAATAGTCTTGATATCATTACTTAGCTTTTCATATTGTTCACTTTTTCTATTTAAAGAAAACAATTCTTGCTTTTTAGGTGCATGTTCGCCAAGCAAGGCTTTAATTTTCCTGTATTTAGGTTCATCTACATACTGTTTCTTCCACTCGTTGAAGGTCATATTTTCAACATATTCACCCTTACCAGTTTCAGGATCACGAGCCCAGCGTTCAGAGCTGTCAGGAAAACCTTCAATATATGGCATTGTGGTACATCTGCAATAAGGATGTATTAAGGGATAGTTAAGTCCCTCTACTTTGTCTTTTAATTCAAATACTTGGCCATCTAAATGAGCACATTCTTCACAAGTGTGGGACTCTAACGTTGCTAAATACTGGTACTGTTCAACTCCCTCTTCTTTGTATGCTTGTGCGGTTGCTTCTTCGGCAATGTGCCCCATTTCAGTAATCACTAAGCGATGCAATTGATAGTCTTCAACGTCTCTCAATCGCTGGCGCATCATTTTAAAAATCTGCTCGTTAGAATGTCCTAAAACTGTGCCACGTAACAACGCATCACCTAATTCATTAGGTAACACCTCAGTGTAGTTTTTCCAAATCCGTTTAGAGAAGTTGCTGCCATTCCAAGGCTTGTTGACAATTACTTTGACTTGATATTCATTGACATTGGCAAAGTCACTGGACAACTTGGCCTGTTCTAATTGCGTCAAATAGATGCTATGCATGTATGTTTGTTGAAATTGGTTAGATAGACTTTGTGCTAATTTGTCACTCTCAGATGTCGCATATTGGCTTAATAGGTTGGTTAACTGCTCGTCTATGTTCTCAAGTCTTGATAATTGGCTTTTGAAATATTCGGCATCTAGTTCTTTGTCAAAGCCGCCTTCTTTAGCCTTACGTTCAAATTCTTTAAGCGTCATGTGCCAATCACGAGTACCAATTGTGCTCAAGATTTTACGAGCATCTTTTATGCTTATCTCTTGATTAGATGCATATCGTTTAAGCCAATAATCAACTTCTTGCTCCAATACCTGCTCGACTTCTTTTAGCCTAGCCCGCATTGCCGTTTCATATTCAGCAGTGTTCTGGAGTTGCTGTTCTTTTTCATACAAAAAACGACGTTTCCAATAATCAACTTCTCTCTTGGTCGTCATTATTGTCACCGCCGCCGTTTAGGTTGTCAGGGTTACCATACTCATCATTACGATTCTTAAGGTCTTCCTGTTGGTCTTTCAACTCTTGCTGCCAATCTTCAACTATTGGGTTAGCTTTGGCTATTGCCTCTTTGCTTGTCCAATTTGCCAACTGAGCAACCACCTGAGCTTTTTCAACATCATTTTGGATTGCTGTTCTGGTCCAAGTTTGATTAATTCTTCGACTATCCGCATCTGAAATATTTAACCAATGCATGATTGCTCTAACTAATTCAGTCAATGCATCCCTAAAATAGGCTTCTGTTTTAGCTGCTTTTAACTCCAAATGAGAATAGAGCATCTTAATTGCAGTCCCAGTTGCATTATTAGTTTTAAAATCAGTTGGATCGATTCCTTGAGCATGAACAAAAATGTTAGTCTTAGTTGTTTCTAGCATTGAGTTACGGGCCTCAGTTGGAATATTAATGGCTAATTGATCAACACCTGAATCATCGCCACTACCCATACTCCTAACTCTAATGGCCTTATATCGTTGGAGGTCTTTTCTGAATTCGTCCAGACCTTGTCCGCCATAATTCTTTAAAATTAAAAATATTTGTTGAATATCATCTAAATCATTAACGTAGCCGTTATAAATTTTGTCATAAACGTCGATTAAGCCCTTGTAATGAAATAAATCTGGTTGCTGTTCCTTGTTTTTTGGAAACGCAATAAACGGAATTCGACCAAAATCATGATAGTTAACACTTGACGTTCCTGTAAGTTCATCTGTTGTTAAATCATAAACGTTGAATCTATCTTCAATTAGTTCTAAATTATTAAATTGCTCGTCTTTTGATTTAAAAACAGTGACCGTTTCATCATCCCAGTATTCATGTACCCAATAAGTTTTAGCAGTTTCTGAATCAAGTTCTTTGTATGAACGTCTTAGTGCTACTAACTTACGATTTAAATCAGTTGAATAAATTGGTGTTACTTGGTCTGGTGGCACAATCGCATATCTAAACTGGCTATTTTCATCAAGCCAATAATGTAGCCATGCTATACCAGCATTAGCTGCATCAACAACCAATTCATTTAATCTTAAAGCAAAGTTGTCGCCTAAAGTATCTTTAATTTGGTCATTTAGCTTATCTTCACCCACATCAATAGTTGGCGCTTTAGTAGCCAAATAGCCTGCTTCTTGATCAACTAATAGTTGGTGGAAGTTAGAACTCACACGGTTATCAGCTGGCCTTAACGGATTTTTACTCTTTTTTGCGGCATCGTCTTCTTTAGTTTTAGACTCACCATTGTTTTTGATAGTGATGTCATTCTCATTGAGGTAATAGCTTTTAGATTTAGCATATTTAGCATTAAAATTAACTCGCCTTGTTTGCGTGTTTTGTAGCAATTTTTTCATCGCTTCTAATTCCATTTAATAAAACCTCCTTTCCTGATTAAACTTTCAAGAGCATATCGGGTCGCGTCCATAGTATGGTCGTTGCCATCAGGATAGCCTGACTTGTAGTTGCCGTTTAAATCGATTTCAAATTCATAGCTAGTAAATTCACGCCAAGCATCAGGACAACGGTTGGGGTCAATGATAATTTCACGTAAATCTTCCAGCCACTTGTAGCCATGATCACGTGAACCTCCGCCTTTGATAGCGCCATAGATGTTAAGTCCTTGGTCTTGGTATTCCGCAATCATATCAGGAGAGGCCGAATCAGCTGTTAATGGTTCATTTCTGGGATTACGTTGCTTTATCATCGCAACTGCATCACGTACTTTTAGACCAACACGTTCAAATTCATCAAAAATAAAAATGCGACGCCTTGCTGAGTCCCAATAAATTTTAACGAATGCCGTCGGGTCTTTGGCAAAGCCAAAATCTAAGCCGTAGTAAACCTTATCGAACCTAGCAATTTCATCATCTGTTATTGCGCGTGTCGTAATATTGTTGAACACTTCCGCGCCAGTACCAGTTACTTCTCCTAGATACTCATGTCTATATGCTTTTTCATTATCTTTTTTTAGCTGTTCAGCATCTGCTAAGAATTCAATACCGAGCCACGACTTCGGAACAGAGCGATAATCTGAAAGATTAACCAACGTGTCATCACGCATTTGCTCACTGTCAACCGCCTGATTTACCCAATTAGATTGTCTAGCTGGTGGGTTATATGAATAGAAAGTAATAATACCGGAACCACCACGTCCTAGAGATTGGTTGATTGACCTGATTTCTTCCATGCCCTTAAACTCTGTGACCTCTTCAAAATGTTTAAATTTCGTGTAACCTTGCCTAAACGTTTGCGACTTTATCTTACGTGGGTCGTCTGCACCCTTAAATCTAATCTGTTGACCGGTTGGTTTAAAGGTTAATTGCATCGGACTAACTGACGATTGCCAGTATTCATCAACGTGTAATAAATCAATTGCCCACAAGTATTGCTCAAACACTGAATCACGTAACGTGTTGGCTACTTTACGCAAAACAATTGCATTAGCATCCTTATCTTGCATAATTCCCAGCACAATCATGAGTGAAATAAAAGAGGACTTGGTACTACCACGTCCTCCTTTGAGCCAATAATTGGCATGTTTTTTGTTATGAATATCCCAAAAAAGCTTATAGAAAGCCGGCGAGATATTATCTTTAAGACTCACTTGCATTATTGTCCTCCTTTGGGATATTGAAATTGATGTTGACTGTCGTGTCTAGATCATCACTGTTTAATTGCTCAACTTTATATTCAGCCATCTTAGCTTCGGCAACCATTTTACGCAGTTGCGCATTAGAAATAGGGTCACTTGGATACCGTTTAAGCAATTCTTTAGCAGCAGTAATTCTGTCTTTAGCCGAAACTTCAATACCCTCAAAAATGCCCTTAGCAGTCGCTACAGTCTCCGTTTGTTCGCCTCGCATAACTGAGGTTAAGTATTCTAAAACCTCTTTGGCGCTCGCTAATTTGGCAGATTCGAGCCGTTTCATGCGCGATTCGATATAAGCTTTAACGTTAGCATTTGTTAGCATGCGACTAGCGTTAGCTCTCGCAGTTTCATTATTTTTAACCTTGTAGCCAGCATTTACATATGCTTCGGTCGCATTACCACTTTTGATATACTCGTCAGCAAACTTTTTTTGTTTACCTTTTAATTCAGTCACATCATTTCACCACCTCCTGATTTTGAACATTAAAAAAAGCACCCCATTAGGTACTATAGAGTGCTATTGCTTGCTTCATTTTAAATATTTAGATAAGTCTACCCCATTATCTGAAGCCATTTTCAAAGTTTCTTCCATGTCATAGCCGTAATCTGTAATAGTGATATCATACATAAAATCATGGACTTCATCAGGCTTTGCTGTTTTACTAAAAGTGAAAAAAGCTCCTACAAGACCTAGCCATTGCAAAACAATTAAAAAATCTTTATCTGAATATACCCAAAAATATATGCTATTATCAATTGATTTTTCCAAATGATATTCTATTTTTCTTTTTTCACTGAGATACTTAAAATAAATAATCAAATTTTCTTGTTTTTTTGTGTTCATAATTAAAAAGCCGCCCTAGGTTTCATACATTTTGATACAACTAAAGTTCCATCAGAAATAGCATTTCCAACAAGTTCAACATATCCATGATTACCTACTTTTGGAATATAGACATTTTTAGTCCAAGCTTTACCTATAACCCCATTATCTCCATGTGCCACTTTTACATTTCTTATCTTACCATTATAATAATGTACTCTTAATTTCAAATTTAATGTATAAAAAGAGAATATCGGATTAGTCATTTTAATGTATACATAAAATTGATTTCTACTGACATGAGTAACTTTTGAAATTCCTGACGGACCAGTCATTGTAGAAAACGTTTCTGCTGAATTAGTATTTTTCACAGGTCCCATGGATTTGGTGTTAGATTTAACACTTACTTTCACACTACTTTTTGCTGCTTCAATCTTATTGCCACTTAAAGATAACAAAGAAATAGTTAACATCATAGTAACTAGTACCAATAATCTATTTATTTTTTTCAATACATATACCTCTATTTCTATAAAACTATATTTATATTGTAGCATATTATGTGTTATTTAAATAATTATATAATGCTTTTAATTGGTATATGTATTGTTCTTACAATCCTCGTACGCAGTAGGGAGTTACGTATGGCTATTGCGGTGTCGGGACTCGAACCCAGCTACAACCATTACCGCAGCCCTTTGTCTTTATATTTAAGGAGGTACCATCAATGAGGAAAAATTTATAGATATTTATAGATAAAGTATCATCGAAAGACAATTCCTTAATCTTTCGACAATACCATAATACAACGTATTATCTCTACTCAACCTATGATAATCCTATGCAAAAACTATGATGATTCTATGATTTTAAAAAAACTCGTAAATCACTAATTGAAGCACAATCTTTTTTTCGCCAAAAATCAAGGCGTTCTGCAAACTCAACACACGCACTATTTTTCAATTGATAATAGCGAGCTGACTGATAACCTAATCTTTCTGCAATTTTTGTATCTGGCATCTTTTTTATAAAAAATAAATATAAAATTATTCCACTAGAATAATTGCAACTGCTAAGAGCATGATCAACCGCTCTTACGCAAGCTTGAGCGTCGAGATTAACAACTATGCGTTCATCTTGATGATTGCGTCCATCATGTCCACCAACGTTATTAGGGTCAAGAGTTGGGCTTGATATGTCGCTTAGGTGTTTGTTGGCCAGATTAAGATAATGACCAAAGTCTTCTGTAAAAAAATTTTTAACTGCTTGTGCTGTTTTTGCTTTATCTAATTTCGCTTTCTTAAACAAAACTGATTGCTCAACTCCAATCATCATCCATTACCGACCTATTCTTTAATAAAAATTTTCGTATTATTCTTAGGAACCATATATCTACCACCTTGGGGTATGTCGCACCAATGAGTGCGTTTAGTTATCAGATTAATGTGTTTCCGCATTCGCTTATAAACTTCATTGGAATGATTGCTTTGTGAGATACCAAAATATTGCAGATTAGTTGTAGCGGCTAAATAAATTTCAGGTTGATTTTCTGGTTTAACAACATACTTAAAAACAGGTCTAGTATGATAACCATATAGCACTGCTATTCTGCGACAAGCGCTAGGATTGTGACCAACTTTTGCGCTAATTTCGCGATAGTTATAGCCGAGCTTTATCAACCTAATTATTTCTTTATCATAATCATGTTTTACAAATTTCTGAGCTACACCTATCTCTTTATGCAATTTAACCATTAAGGGTTTGTCATCAGGTATGACAAGCGTTCCATATTTATCTTCTATTTCATGTATTAAATCCCAAACTTTTTGCGATAATCTCATTTTTATCACTTCCCTTTTAAAGCCCTACCACACCAAGGGCAGTAGTTTATTTGATACGAAACGCTTGCCCAACCATAGTTGTTGTCATCTTTAATTTGTGTATTTAACAAATTTTCACGAATTTTAATTTTACCCGTATAACCATTTAATTTTTCAACTATTACTTCGCTTTTTTGGCAATATTTACAGATTTCAGTACCCATATCCGACTAACCCTTCTTTCACGATTTTTAAAGCGTCATCTGCACTCCTAGCTATACCATGCACAATTTTTCGTTTTTGTAGCACATTATGAAATCTGATTTGTTCAGGTCGCGGCTTACCCGTTGCCGACTTTACTTCAATAAAAAAGATTTGATTATCAATCCACCGAAAGCCAACCAAGTCTGGAAAGCCTTTAGGTAAGCCTGTATCAAACCAACGACCGTCTTTCATCAGGACTTTGCCGACATTGGCACGGAAAACTGTACAGTGATTGGCTGATAAGCTTAATTGAATTTGTTTTTGAATTTCGTGCTCTTGCAATAATTACCACCCCCAGCTAGTCCACCACATATACTTTTCAAGCAAGCCGGCTAATACTGCTAAAACAGCAAATATTATAAAGAATGCCCAACCTAATTTTTCGTTATCTAGGTAAAAACACACGAACGCTACTATGCATGATAATGCTCCCAACAAGCCGATTAAAATTATTAATAATTTCATTGATTACCCCCGCATTCACTAACTTTTTTGTCTTTGATTCGCCTTTTTAAAATTCGAGCACATTTAGCATATGTTTCTTCATCAACATGATAGGTTTGTTCAAAAGGCTTAGGAGAATCGCCAAAAATACCACTTTTATTGGGCACGTGTTTAAAATTTATTATATATTGTCCGTTAGAATGAATTTCTATACTACTCAAATTTTCGATAAGTTCTTCATAATCGCGTTCCTTTTTAATATCAGTAAAGCGAATTGCTTTCTTAGTTATTTCTTTCATTTTTATCCGCCTTTTTGTTTAAGTAATCCACGCTCCAGTCATAGTCTTCTTTGCTGACCCTATATGTTCCAGATTGAAATTTCACAAAGTATGCAGGTACTTTTCGCTTAGGCTTAAGTTCATCATTATTTAGAAGCAGCATTGACGTTCCATACATGTCTTCCAACATTTCTTCACGTTTTATATTTTTGTCAACGTTAGTAAATCTAATTGCTTTCTTAGTCGTCTCTTCCATTTTTTGTTACTCCCGCGTCTTCGAATTTCTCGTTTTCACCCAATGGATAGTTATCTGGCACGTGCCCAAGGAACACGTACTTGCCATTTTTGCTTTTGCGATATAACTTTTTTACTTTCGTCATTGTTTAATCCTTTTAAAACTAATATTGATAGTCAAATCTTCTGAATTTTTATTGGACGTTTTATTAAATGACAATTCGTTTAAAGTTAAATCCTTATCATTTGCAATGCTAGATATAGCTTGTAGCTGCATAATTACAGCTGCTAATTCAGGGTACTTTGTATCAATTAAAATTTTTTCTTCTTTTTTCATTGCTAGTCCTCCACTGGCGTTAAATTAAAATACGTACTTAACCAAAGTTCTATTTCTTCAAATTCTCCGGACCCTAGTAAAGTGCCTTTTGTGTCCCCCTTAAATTCCTCTTCATCGATTTTGTTTTTCCAATTTGCAACATTAGGCTTGTCAATAAAGCCGAGTTCGATATATTCGCCAGAATCAATAATTACATGGTTATCGTACAAGTTGGTTCCCATAACAGGATTCTTACCAACATATTTTCTAAAGCCAATGTAGTTAAATTTACCCATTGTGCCTTTGTCTGCTTTAAAAATTAGTTTTTTCATTATTTTTCTCCTAAAGGTGACACTTGGGTGACAGTAACCGTCACCTGTTTTTAACTTACTCTCCCAAGGCTTTATTACTATATTTTTCAAAGGTGACAGTAAAATTGAAAAAAACTTTTAAAAGCTATTAATAGGCTTATTTATATAAATAAAAAGTTTTATTAAAATATACTGTCTTACTGTCACCTAACCATAATTTAACTTACTCTCCCAAGGCTTTAGTTAGGTGACAGTAACCGTCACCTAACTGTCACTAACTGTCACCTTTGAAATCCTCTAACCGTTTTTCCATCTATTTTTTTACGAGCGCTCGTATCATATCCAAGGTGTTCCATGTAGTAATTACGGTAAAATTACAGTAACTGTAATGTGCTTTACCGTTACTCTCTCAAGGAATTAGATACCATAATTTTAAAAATTACAGTAAAAATCAAAAAAACTTTTAAAAGCTATTGAATAGGCTTATTTATATAAATAAAAAGTTTATATAAATAATAGTGTAATAGTGTAATTTATATTTATAACTCTTAGAGTGACAAGGGCTTGCAAGATTACAGTAACCGTAATTTTACTGTAATTCACTGTAATTATTTACTAAATCCCCTAACCGTCTTACCGTCTATTAACTTAGTTGCGCCTACTGTATAACCTTCATGTTCCATGTAATACCGTACGTTTTTAGTTTGTTTATTGTTACGCGACAGTGCGTTGTAGTCTTGAAACAAAGCAAAGGCCAAATCACGGTTAGCTATAAATTCTTGATTTTTAAATTTATTTTCTAAAACATCCATTAAGTCATCTTCTAGCCCAGTCGTATATCTGAACTGCTCACGATTAGCTTTTAGTAACCCTTCTTGTCTGGGCGTAAACAAAAACGGGTCTTTGGCATTTTTATAGAGCCACACTGCTTCGCCCCACACCTGCTCCACCACCTCTGGAGATAGTTCAGTTATCGGACTTTTAGTTTGTTGTTCAGGGTGCGCATAAATTGATAAAAAACGCCGGTCGCCTGAACGGTCTTTAAGGTGACGGACTTCATTAGTTGTCCGCGTAATAATAAATTTCTTTTGAAATTTGATTGGCTTATGCGCGTAAGGTTTACGATATTCAAAGTCTTGCATTGTGATAAATTTTTTAATCTCTTCAAAACTGGCATCATTACTCGCGGTCATTTCATCATCATTAACGATAAGCGCGTTTTTCATGACTTCAAAATCGTCTTTTTTAGTAAAGCTATTGAATTGGTCGGTATATAGTCCCATTGGAGCGATATTTTTTAAGCACGTTGTTTTACCAACACCTTGGCCACCGACTAAATCGGTAACATAGTCAACTTTAACTGCTGGGTCATAAGCTTTTGCTACTACCGCCATAAAAAATATCCGTGTAATCAACACATTGGTTTCATTATTATCCGCGCCCAGATATTCAACAAAAAATTTATCTAAACGGCGTTTTTTATCCCAGTGCTTGTAAGCTTTATCCATATACTTCACCACGGGGTTATAAGGATTCATGTAGGCAACATTATCAACGGCTTGTTCAATAATCATATTTTTAAAAGACGCGTGACCGTAAACACCTTGGCTTTCGATATATAATTCGATTGAATTAGTAACTTGGTCGGTGTATCGACCCTTAGTAATCGCTACTTTACCAATGTCCGGCAGCGCAATCTCAACCGACTTGACTACATCAACTTCGCCAGTAAACTCATTTAAACGAAATAAACCTTTCAGATTGGGGTCGCGGAGTAAAATCATGACTACATTTTTAACGCTGGTGGTTTTGACCGCGCCATTAGTTTGCTTGTCAAGGTCAATTGTGGTGTTGCGCAATTTATTCGCGTTTTTTTCATCAATATGAATAATGTCACTCATCAATCCCCCTCCTCTGTATCTCTTTTTCAATCATGGAGTTAACTGTTCGTTCGACCTCATTGAGTGGTAAGCTGTCCGCCGTGTTTGTGTTGGCTATGATAGCCAGCTTGGCAACGGCATCTGGGTCGACTCCGCGATATAGTAGACCACCCACAAAACTAGCTAACGATTTATTGCGTTGACCATCATCACCAAGGCCATTAGCTATCTTTTCAAATAAGCCTGTTGTTTGTGTTTTTGCTGAAATTTTATAGCTTAAAATCTTACGCTTTTCGGGCTTTGCTTTCTCTTTTATCAAATCCAGCAAGCCTTGCGGCGCTGGTCTGATTGGCTTGTGGTTAAGCCATCTGTAAGATTTATCGCCTATGCGGCTAGGTGCAACAACCACGTAGTTATTTTCGTGTGCTTTCAAGTCAACGCCTGGCAAGAAACCGATATTTTGTGATATATTTTCATCCTTAGGCTTTTGGAAAAAGAAATGAAAACCGTTATGAGCGGTGCGTTCAGTCAAGGTATCTTTAAACCATTCATCATGTTTTAAAGCACGAATAGCGTCCATACCATCTACCTCACCATGTCGGTCAACATCAATCACAAAAAACTGGTCGGTTTTAAGAGCGATATTAGCCAGTGGATAACGTTGCCAAGTTTGTTTAATTTCATCCACACTCATTGCAGGTCGGTTAGCAAACTTAACTAAAGGTCGCTTATTGGCGCCGATTGGAATCACACCAAAACCGTGATTAGCGTAGTTAATCGCATAATTTACTAAATTTTCTAGTGCCAATTTAATCCCACCAAACGTCATCAATATCTTGGACACCGTCAGGCACATGCGGATAAGTAAATTCGGGGCTATACGCAGAGTCGACTTGTACATAGTGGTCATTAGTCAGACTGCCTTTAATGGTGATAGGCGCTCCCTGTTTAACTGTCCTTAACAAATTTTTAATTATTACATCTGTAGTTATGCAGGTCACCATTACCTCTCCACATTGCACCACCGCTTGCGTGTAAGCCCAGCAACCATTTTCAAAAATATTTTTCGGATCTCTAAATAGCACGCCAATTAAGGTAACTTGATTTACCATGATTACACCTCGCTTCTAGTCAAAAGGGAGGTCGTCGTCAGAAATATCTACCGTGTTCCCAGTGCCATTAAACGGGTCTTTAGCATCTGCAACCTTAGGCTGTTCGTGCTTCTCAAATTTATAGTTTCGGTAAGGATATTGTGGGTTCTTTTTGTTCGGCGAGGTTGTAATCGTTACTTTTAAAAGTCTGCCTAAAGCTCCTTGAAGTTTGTCAGCGATTGCATCATAAGCTTCAGTTTCTATATCAAAATCAAAACAACTATCTGGAATCGGATTGTCTACTGCTTCACCTAAAATTTGAATTTGTGAAATAGTTCGGGCGATAAAATTTGGAGAAATTGGAGTACCATCGTTTTTAGTTTGTCTCAATGATGGGAAGTAAGACTCGCGGCGACCTTCGTATTCGCCTTCAACAACGCTGAAATTAATAATCAAAAAATCATGGTCATTTTTAACGCTGTGTGAAGCACCATCAAGTGTCATCAGATAAGTATCATCAGGAATTGGCTCGTTGGGGTTAAATTCCTTGCCTTCTTTAGGGTCAAAACCGTTCTTTTTTAACTCATTCATTGCATCCATTAAACTCATAGTTATTTATTCTCCTTTTTAAAAATTCCATTGCATGTTTGTAAAAGCTGTAGAACCCGCTTGTCAGTGATATTTTTAGGGTCGTATTGGGTTCTTAAGCCCTTAACTTCTCTGAAGTACGTGGCGTTAGTGCCATCACCAACTTTTTTAGTGCGAATTTCAATATCGCAGTTGCCATTGACGACGTTGTAATATTTCGTTTTAAGTGAAGGGTGGTAAGTAGTCGCTCCAGTGTTTTCATCTGTAATAGCTATTTCGCGCGAAATATAGATGATGTTCATCGGCAGCGCTTTTAAATCCATGACCATTTGCTGAAGTGCCGCATTAAATAGTGCGTAGCCTTTCCCATATCCGATATCACCTAGTGACTTCACGTTGTTTTCCCAACAGATAGCCTGCTCCAACATGACAACAATGTCGTCAATAACATCAACCACTAGAGTTTTAAATTGTTCTTCTGGCTTTCTTTGCTCGTTTTCGTTTTGCAAAGCTAGAACAATATCGTCGATTTGATTAGTGACCAGTTGCTTAGGCCGGCCATTTTTATCTCTTAAATTTCTGATTTGAAATGCCGGTGCAGTTCCTTGCTCGCTGTTTCCGTCCGTATTAAGCACTAACGGATTCGGAAAATAACTTGCGAAGTAACTTTTGCCGGTCATCGGTGCGCCCCAGATAAAAAAGTTATGGGGCTGAGATTTTGGAGCCAATTGCTCCGCTTTTGGTAAAATAATCATTAATATTTGTCTCTTTCTATTTCTGCTTCAAAAATCAATCTGTCGATAAAATGATTCAGAATATTTCTTTGCTGTAAAACTTCTTTATAATTCCCAGCCATTGTTGCTATAGCGATTCTGATCGCAACATGGTTGAGAAAATTAACTTTTTTCACTTTTTAAAATATCCTTTCTGTTTAAGTTGAAAGTAAACCCAGCCAGGCTTATAGCCATGAAGGTTTGCATAAGCTTTAAATTCGGCTGGTGATTGTAATTCACTTACTTTCTTTGTCGCAACTTTTTTAAGTAAATCGTTGTGTACAATTTCTTTAATTAAATTTTTGCGTTTCTTAGCTTCTACTAAATCAACATCTGCCACTTGTTTGTCTTCGTGAACCTTGATTGGCTCGCCGCATAATGGGCATTTACCGTTTTTAACTTCGGCTACCTTTACCACGGCAAAACAATAATCGCAGGTGATAATTGCTGTTCCTTGGTTGGCAGTCGCTGACGTGTCACCTTTTACACCACTTACGATTGCTTGTCGCCAGTCGCGGTCGTCATCTGGATAACCAAATTTCTGTACGTTATTAGCGTGGTCGATAATGATCGCCGTTTTACCTTCGCGCGGGTTTAAGCACCGCATCGAAAACTGGAGGTATAAAGCAAGTGACGTGGTAGGTCTGGCCATAATCACGCAATCCACATTTGGCAGGTCAACACCTTCAGTAAATAGATTGACGTTTACAAGTATCTTTAATCGTTGTTTGCGAAAATCGTTAACAGTGCTATCGCGCTCGGCGTCAGCAGTTTTACCATCTACTTCTTTGGCACTAATTCCTGCTCGATTGAATTCGTCAGCAACTCTTTTAGCTGAATCAATCGAATAGGTGTAAACGACTGCTTGCTTATCTGGCGCTATCCTTTGATATTGCTTAACAATATGACCATAAATTTTACTGCTCATAGCGTCGTCCATTGATTGTGTGGTATAGTCCCCAGTTGAACTTCTTTTTAGTAGTTTGCTGTTAAAATCGTTTGGTGGTTGAAAATATCTAAACGGTGCTAAAAAGCCGTTATCGGTTAGCTCTCTGATTGATTGACCGATGATAATATCGTCCGCAATCTGGTCTAGTTGTTGTTTACCAGTTCGCCGCGGTGTCGCAGTAAAAAATAAAATGTAAGCATTGCTAAATTTTTGGATTATCTTTTGATAACTTTTCGCTAAAGCGTGGTGACCTTCGTCAATTAAAATTAGTTGTGGTTCGGGTAGTTTATCGACCCGTCGACAAAGTGTCTGTACTAGTCCCATAGTTGCCAGTTCAGGTTTAACACCCTGTGCTTTAAATGTATCAATCGCTTGGTCTAAAACTTCTTTGCGGTGGATAATGAACATCACGCGATTATTTTTAAGTGTTGTCCGTCTAGCAATTTCAGCCATAACCACCGTCTTTCCTGTCCTCGGCGGCGACTGCACAATAATGTGGTGGTGCCCAGTCTGCATTGATTTAGTTATGTGGCTAATTAAATCCAGTTGATATGGTCTTAACTCATACATTATTTATAAATTATCGTAAAAATTCAGCAATTCATTCGCTATATTAATATCTCGCTTTTTATTGGAGTTATTAGCACACTTCATATTTCTATTTACGAAAGCGATTTTTTCTTGATTCGTTAAGTTCATCAACTCTGTGGTTTTGTTAACTACAGCCTCAAATTGATCATGAGGATTAATATTTAGTTCTTGGTGGATTAGTAGAATTAAACAGTTCAAAGCTAAAAACTTTTTAGTTTCCCTATCGCAATCCGCAAATTCACCTTGATTAAATGAATCTAAGGAGCCAACAGTGCAATTAACCAGTAGCATGGTTTGTAGAATTTTTTGTATTTTGTTTATATCAATTTCGCCTCTGAGATAAGAAACCGGTTGGCCAAAGTAAACGGATAATTGTTGCCAGATAGCCGAGCTAGGCTCTCTCAACCCTAGCTCGTATAAACTGATAGCTTGTTGTGTTATGCCGGTGCCCTTAGCTAAATCTTCTTGGCTAAGTCCGCGTTCTTGACGCAGTTCTTTCAGTCGGTTATGAGGAGTTGGCTGTTCATACCCTTGTAGATAAGGAACAGATACGCCGTAAAAATCAGCCAACTTTTGCCATATTTCAGGCTTAGGATTGCGTTTACCAGTTTCGTACTGGCAAAGCGTGTTATCATGTAACCCGATAGCATGGCCTAATTCCGTTTGCGTCAGTCCCTGCTGTTTCCGCAGTTCCTTTAATCTATGCATCTTTTGCCACCTCCTGCTTTAAAGCTTCTTCACGAACCATCTTGGCAGCATCACTAAACATGGTTCTGGTAATCTCTCGGAAAAGCTCATCAGTGGTGCCTCTAAATGAGCCTGACAATTCAGGCTTACTACGGCTTAAAAAATTAATTGCCCCACTATATGTTTTTTGCTTTAAAGCTTCAGTTTTTAAGCGAATTGTCCATAACTCAATGGCTTTCAAAGTTTCTTTTTGCCATTCGATAAAATCATCTTGCATCGTCATATATATCGCCCCTAATTGATCGTTGTCTTACGGTTAGGCTCTAAATGTGCCCCCGGTATTTCCACACCTTTTTTTAAGTCGTTGTATAGTAATTGTTTATTAATTGAGACAACTTCTTTCTTTTCTCGGTATGTATCAGGTAGTTTTAATTCATCAGAAATAATTGTTTTTTGCCGGTAATTGCGTGGTTTTAAAATATAATGCTTAGTTTGTACCTGCTTGACACCTGCATCATCGATAACTTCAGTCATATATTTAAGTAAATTATCTTTTTGATTCTGAAAGTGCCGCTTTTGCTCCGTTAACTGCTTAATTTTATTGGTCAAAAAATCGATATCAGCTGTATCTCGTTCAATTAAACTGGCTAGTCCATCAAGTTTGGCATCCCTTGTTAGCTCAAGTGAATCTAACGTGTCTTTCAAAGTCACAGGGGCAATATCATCACGATCTACAATTTGCTTTATAGCATCATTAATTTCAAAAAGTTTCATCACTAGTCCTCCTCAATGCTGTCGTAAAAAGCAACTATCTTGTTTGCCTTTTTAATAGTGCTATCAATTCCACAAAATTCAATTGCAGCTTCAGTAAGCATTATTGCCAAAAATGGATTAAATTCTGATATCTTTGCTCCTTTTAAAACAGCCTCTTCAAATTCTCGTTTCGTATCGAGGCCGAGTTCGAGCATTAAAGCAATCATTAATGTTGAAATTGATGCTGCTTTTTCTTGCTCGCTGAGAACTTTGCCATTAACTTCAAATTTAGTATTTGGCATAGTTAGTACGATTGCAGTTTTAGCAATCTTTTTAATTTTTTCTTCGTTCATGTTATAATTCTCCTAGTGTTATTACTTAAGTCCGATTGCCGTCGGGCTTTTTTACGTTTCGGGAATCAACTCCGGTTGCGCTAACAGCCAAATCGTTAATGCCAGCCCAACAATTACTAGCAATAACGAGATTGTTAATGACTGCTTGGTGTGTAGCTCGACGTCTGTGTATGTGTTTAAAAAGTTTTCCCATTTTTTCAATATCCTTTCAATCATGGTAATTTTGCGTTCCAATCTATTTCACATCTGTGTTTGTCTAGCCATTCTTTTGCAGGCTTTTCAAAGATAAATGTCCTGTTTCCATCTTTATTTTTTCTTGGATTGACTACCCAGCCGCCATTTTTAAAATCAACTTCAGGGAATTCATCAAAAATGAATAATCTTATCCAAGGCACTGCTTTACTACCACAATACTTTTTCGAGAATTCTTTCATCTTGATTGTTTTGCCCTCCAGCGACTCAGCTGGGACATAGCCACGCTCTTGCATGATTTGATCAACCACTTCAATCAGAGGCCCCACTTGTATTTGTAGATTTACTAGATCAGTCAATTGATTTCACCTCGTTTTCCATTAGTTTTCTTTTTCTCTCTTTAATTTCGCAGCCATAGCTAGCCTGAGAGCTATGCTTTTTCTAATACTTAAATTTCAATTCCCAAAATTTCAGCAGCAGCTTTCCTGATTTCTTGAGATCTTTTTGCTGGATCGCCTGAAATAGCTTTGCTAAATTGAAATTCATTGGTATTGCAATATTTAGCTACTTTTCTCTGGGTAGTATGGTGTTTCTTAATTGCAATTTGAAATTTAAGTTTTAATTCTTCAGCGTTTTTTACTAAAGCTTGCTCAACCATAAGTTCACCTTCTTTCTAAAGTATTTTAATCAAGTTCTTGACTATTTTTAGACTAAGGTCTAATATATAATCATGACAAATAAGCAGAAAAGCATTGCTATATCAATCTTTACTCGCCAAAGTTTCTGAATTGATAGGCTAGTTTTTTCTTGCTTAATTACTTGATGACTTAATAATACCACCATAGTCTAAAAATGCAACAATTTATTTTTACTTTGGTCTAATTATTTTAGTCAATAGTCGGAGGAATACTATTATGGCACTACTTGATACCGTTAAAATAATGGCAAAAAAACATGGTTATAGTCTTACAGAATTAAACGAAAAAGCTGGGCTCGGCAAAAATACAATATATAGTTGGAAAACAAAAACTCCTTCTACAGAAAATCTGCAAAAGGTAGCTAAAGTCCTTCACACGTCTACTGATTACCTTTTAGGCAACACAGATGATCCCTCTCCCGTAACCCATAACGGACACAAAAATATAGATATTGCTAATACAGATAATATCTATTCTTACAACGGTCAACAAATACCCGAAGAGTATCTTGATGTAATCAGAAATTTAATGGATTCTGATTTTAGAAAGGGGCGAAAGAATGGAAAATTTGATTAGCTATCTTTTGAATTATGCTTTTGATCGAGGAGTAAGCTATGCCTTAGTGGATAACGTCAAAGACACAGACCCATCAGTTTCCTTCACAGATTTAAATAAAATGGTTATCAATTTAAACTGGAAAAACAAAAAAGAACTGCCTTTCATAATTGGTCATGAAATCGGTCATTTTGCAAATGGTGACTCTGGTAAATTTTATTATCGGAACTTTAATACTCCAGTTGAGCATCATGCTGACTTGTATTCACTGAACCTAATCTTTGACTACGCCACACGACAATACGATTGTTTTAATGAGCCAAGCGAATTTATGCAAGCATATGGTATACCGGTACGCATGTATGATGATGTGGTTGAATTATTTAGAAAACACAATGATTTATTGTTTTAAAAATAAAAAAAGCCTTCAAGACTCGGGTTGACAGTTGAATCTTGAAAGCTAATATAACAATACGCTTAAAATAATAACGCTTACTATATATAATTTTATCATAGTTTTTAATGCTAAAAGAGGTAAAAATGAAACAAAAGCACTGTGGAGTATGCGGTAAGAAAATAGGCTTATGGTCATCACAATATGTTTTAAAAGATGGCATAATTTGTAATAATTGTGCTACTAAAACTCAGCTTTTGAAAAAGTCAAGCCAAGCTAAAATGAATGATTATTTTCAATCTCATACAATTGTTGAAATAAACAACTTGCTTAATATTCCAAACCAATCTTCAAATAGTGAAAACCAAAAAGTAAGCGATTCTTCAAATAAAGCAAATTCTTTTTTTGATATTTTTCATGTTCGAGAATTAAAAGAAGAAATTATAAACCTAAAGACTGAAAATGCTAATTTAAAGAAAGAAAATGAGCTTAAATTGAGCGTTCAGCAAATGAAACCTGTTGAACTTGATGCTCTTATTGAAAAAAAGAATTCTGAATTGAATGAATTAGATAAAACAATTAAGACTAAGCAGAATAAAGAAAAACAACTTACAACTACTATAAACTCACTGTATACCAAGGTAGACGAATTAAATAACCAAATTGTAGACTTGTCTGAGGAAATAAATTACGAAAGCTATGGTCTCTATAAACCACGTTATGAATTTTCGAATTCAAGTACTTATAAAGGTAAACTGACTGAAGTTCGATCTAATCAAAAAACAATGATTCGTAATGAAATAGCAGCCGAAATATTCGAACCTATGACCATGAATGGCTCTTTAGCTAAGGGAAAATCCATGCAGAAGAAAAATATAAAACAATTACTCCGCTCCTTTAACGGTGAATGTGAAGCAGCCATTAACAAGGTAACAAAATCTAATATTGAAACTATTGAAAAAAGAATAAATACATCATTTGCACAGTTAAATAAATTAAATGAGCCTAATGGTATCCGCCTTACCACTGATTATCTTGACAGTAAATTGGACGAAGCTCATATTGGTCTCGAATATGCATTGAAAAAAGAAGAAGAAAAAGAGCAATTACGAGAGCAACGTGAACGAGAGCGTGAGGAAAAGAAATTACAGCGTGAAATTGCATCAGAACGTGCTAAATACGAAAAAGATGAAGCTCACTTTACTCAAGCAAAAGATCGCATAGCTGACAAATTAAGCACGACTACAGATACATCTGAGGTGTTAGCTCTTAAACATCAATTACAAGAATTACAAGATAAACTTAATAATATTCGTGAGAGAAAAGAAAAATTACAAGATAGAGCAGCCAATCCTACAGCTGGTTATGTTTATATAATTTCTAATATTGGTTCATTTGGTAAAGATGTATATAAAATCGGAGTAACTCGTAGATTAGACCCAATGGATCGCATTAATGAATTAGGAAATGCTTCTGTACCATTTAAATTTGATGTTAATGCTTTAGTATTCAGTGAAGATGCATTCAGCTTAGAATCTAGTTTACATACTTACTTTAAAGAATATCGTGTTAATCGCGTAAATAAACGTAAAGAATACTTTAAGGTACCTATGAATAAAATCAAGGAAGTTCTTGCTAAACACAAGGAATTAACTTTTGATTTTAATGAGTATCCTGATGCTTATGAGTATCGTGATACCTTGTATATTGAAGAGCATGAAAAAGAAAAAACTGCTACTAGTGCTGTAATGTAAAATATTAAATTTTCTGCCCATAGCTTTAACCTATGGCGGATTATCTATTTGAAGGAAAAAATATGAATAATTTACAAAAAATGAGTAAAACTACCAACCAACCTTTTTATAAAAAGACTTGGTTTTGGATAATTATCGCTATTGCTTTTATTGGATTACTAGGAGCCGTTTTTTGGGCTGGTAAAAACAGCACCTCTAATAGTGCTACGAAAACAGAGGAAAAATCCAAAAGAAAATCTAAGCCTAAATTGATTTCTGACAAATTAGGTGATAAAACGACAGAAAATAATATGGCATTATTTCAAATTTATACAAAAATCAAAGTTGGTGATCTTATGCAAGATGGTAAAGGAGGATCTACCTACACATCTGTTAAAAAGTCTCTCCAATCCGGACCATCTAAAAATTATGACAGTGAAACTTCAGGCATAGAAACCACGGTTGCAAAATGGGAATATGATGATATGACACTTACTTTTATATTTGTTAATAACAAAGTGGTTAGGTCGTCCTTAACTGATTTTAGATGGAAAAGACCAGCTAATAAGTTTACTCGCAAGGCTTATAAAAAGTTATCAAACAGTACAACTGCTGATGAAGTAACAAATAAATTTGGTTTACCTGATGAAATTACGCAATCTTTAATTTTGGGTAATTACAAAACTACTTATACTTGGTATACAGGCATTGATGGTGGTGTTGGTTCTAGTGTTGCATTAGATTTTACCGGTTCAAGGCTTACTGGTAAATCAGAAACAGGGTTAAATAACTAATTAAAATAAGCAACACAAAAAGCCTTTAAGAACTCGTCTGGAAAACTATTCTTGAAGGCTTATCAATGTAGACAAAAGCTTTTTGTCTACCCTATTTTAGCAAATTTTAAAGAGGAAATAAATATGACCGTTTATAAACGTGGCAATAGCTGGACCGTACAGGTTTCCTGGTATATTAACGATCCAGATGCTAAATCTGGTAAAAAGAAAAAATATAAAACCAAAGGTGGTTTTAGAACTAAGGCTCAAGCAAAAAAATGGGAAAACGAACAGACTTTAGCCAAAAACAAAAATAATATTACAAATGAAAATCCAGTTTTTGCTGATTATTTTTGGAAATGGGCAATGACGTATCGCATCCCAGGCAAAACAGATGGTACCAAGAGAAGATATACTTATATTAGCAATGTGGTTAAAAAATATTTTGGTACTACTAGAATAAATGATATTAATCGCTCTGTATATCAAAATTTTATCAACGAATATGGTAAAAATCATTCTAAAGTAACCATTAAAAAGTTAAATGGTATTCTAAAATCATGTGTTTCAGATGCACATGAAGAAGGTATTATTCCACAAAATTTTACTAATCGAATTAACGAAGTCTGGAATGAAACAAGGGCACGACATATTGAATATTTGTCAATTAAAGAAATTCAGTCTTTACTTAAGGTTACCCAAAGCAGTCTGAATCGAAAGCATACGACTCCTTATGCGATTTTAACTGCAATAGAGACAGGAATGAGGGCGGGCGAAATTTTGGCGCTTAAATGGTTTGATATTGACAATAAAAAGCAAACTATCAAAATTAGCAAGTCATACGATTACATATCTAAAAAAATTAAGCCGCCTAAAAATGAAAGTTCAAAAAGAGTAATTTATGTTTCAAAGTCTTTATTAAATACATTAAATGAACTTAAGGAAAATAATCAAGAATTCATTTTCGCAAAACCAAATGGTGAACTACCTACTGATAACGCTCTAAATAAGGCTCTGAGATATCGCTTGAAAGAGGCAAATATATCTAAGAAAGGTTTTCATTTTCACAGCTTGCGTCATTGCCACGTTGCATATCTGGTTGCTCATCACGTGGACTGGTATGAAATTAGTAAAAGGCTCGGCCACTCCAATTTAGGAATTACGATGGATACTTATTCATACATGATTGATGAGATGAAAGCCACGCAACAGAAAATACTTGCAAATGCATTAGATTCAATGGATCAACCGCAAAAATTGCATCTTGCATAAAGTTGGCTAACATTTGGCTAACATCAACGCTTTAAAATACTGTTATAACAGTATTTTAATTACCCATATAAAGACCACCCGGATCATTTTTATTGATTTTTATTGATTTTTATCAATATTTTATCTGCTATACCAGCATTTAGGTATTTATTGATTTTGAAGTTGGCTAATGTTTTGGCTAACATAAAAGTCACTCTGTGAAGAGTGACTTTTTTTGTAAAATTAAAATCTATTGCAGCTTACGCCTAAAAAATGGATCGTATTAAAAACCAGAATAATTGTTCTTAGTTCAACAGCAATCATATTGGTAAAGATGTTGCAAGCTTGTTATTGCTGAACAAATCAAAATAATTAATTAAACAAAAAATCCTCAGAAACTTTAGATTCTGAAGATTTTTGCTTAGTTATATTATATAAAAGAGCTCAAGATTAAGCTATAGCCTTAAACAACAAAGCTGCTAGCAGGCCACCTACTATTGGACCAACTACTGGCACCCAGCTATAAGCCCAATCCGACTTACCTTTATTAGCAATCGGTAAAAGCTGATGGGCTAATCTAGGACCAAAATCACGAGCAGGATTAATTGCATAACCTGTAATTCCCCCAACTGAGAAAACACAACCTACAATTAACAATCCTGCAAGGATGGGATTCAAATTAGCAGGAATGTTAGCTTTAGTAAAAGCTAACAAGCCGTAAATAAAGATAAAAGTACCCACTACTTCCGCAAAGAAATTCCAAAAGTAATTTCTAATTGCCGGTTCAGTACTAAATGTTCCTAAAATCAATTCTTGATCAGTAGTCTCGGCCCAATGAGGATAATATGTTAACCAGACCATTACTGCACCAACAAAAGCACCTGCTACTTGGGCAATAATATAGGGCAAAACTGACGACCAAGCAAACTTACCTGCTGTAGCCATGGCAATTGTAACTGCCGGATTAAAATGCCCTGGACTTAACCAGCTTACAAAATATACGCTAAGTGTCACAGCTAGCCCCCAGCCTAAAGCAATCGCAATCCAGCCTGCGCCATTTGCTTTTGACTTTTTCAAGTTAACAGCTGCACATACTCCATCACCAAGTAGTACAACAAAAGCTGTTCCTATAAACTCACCTATGAGTTGCATCATTAAACTATTATGCATAATTTTTCCTTTTCTATTTTAGAATGTTTTAATTATACCCTAAGTACGATGCAAATAACAATTCAAAGTTTTACTAATTCTTAATATTTAAAGGTGCTAATTGCTGTTCAATCTCAGTTAGCCCAACACTAGCCTGAATAAGTGATGCTGCAGTGTATGCTCCTTCAACAAAAGCAACATCATACAAATGAATTTTTTTATTAGTCATTTCAGTAGCCATTTCTAAATTCATTTTCGCACTGCCTAAATCATAAAAAGCCAAAATTTCTTCAGCTTGATTAGTTGAAAAAGCCGTTAAAATTTTATCCATGCTCGTGCCAATTTCATCACTACTGCTCCCACCTGCGCTTGTAATTGAAACGTCACTTGCTACTTGAGCAAGTAACTTATCCAATCCTATAACAAGTTCAGGAACGTGCGAGACTAATGTAATGCCTAATTTCATAATAAACCTTCAGTTTCTAATAAAGCAGTGAACAGATATGCGCTTGATTGTGCCCCTGGGTCAACATGACCCTTGACTCTTTCACCTAGATATGAGGCACGTCCCTTTTTAGCAACTAAATCTTTAGTAGCTTCAACTGCACTAGCAATTTTATTCTCCGTGAGCGTGTGCGCTTTAATTTCTGGAATTACTGCTTGCCAAACGTCCACCATCGTTTTATCACCCGGCTCAGCTCCACCACGTTTTTCAATACCATTTAAAGCAGCTGTTAGTAGATCGACTAAATCAGTGGTAGTACTACTTTTTTTGGCCATTTCTAAAAAAGCAGTACCGTAAAGCGGACCTGAAGCACCGCCAACCGTAGAAATTAGTGTCATAGCAATAACTTTAAAGGTTTCTGGCAAACTTGCCGGTTCCGTTTTTAATTTGGCCATGACAGCTTGCATCCCGCGATCCATATTAAAGCCATGATCGCTATCACCAATTGGAGTATCTAAATCGCTTAAGAATTGCTTATTAACCGCTATTTTATCCGCAAACTTAGCCATCCATATTATCAAATTATTAACCGTTAATGTCATTTTTATCTCCTATTACCAACCAATAGTTTCAACTGGCTCATTTAAATACTCTAACCACTGTTTTGCTTGTAATTCAAAAACCGTAAGCGAAATTCCCGCCATATCGATTGAGGTCATATAATTGCCAACTTTCATCCAAACTGGCCTTATCTGTTTTTGTGCTAAATTATTTATCAAGTCATTACTAAATATATATTGTTCCATTAATGGTGTTGCCCCTAAGCCATTGACTAAAACCGCATATTGCTTTTGAGAGTCAAAATGTATTTCTTGGTCAATTTTGCTAACAAGTTCAGTCACTAATGCCTGCGATGATTTTATTTTTTCCCGGCGATAGCCTGGCTCTGAATGAATACCGACACCATATTCAATTTCATCGTTTTTTAACTCAAAACCTGGTTTCCCTGTTTCGGGATTAGTAGCCGCAGATAGAGCAACTGCAACAGTTTTAATATTTGGCAAAATTTCTTGCGCTAACTGACTAATTTCTGGCAAGGAAGTTCCTGCTTGCGCAGCTGCTCCCAAAACCTTATGAACTAAAATTGTTCCGGCAACTCCACGACGACCTTGCGTGTACATACTATTTTCTACTGCAATATCATCATCAACTATAACTGAGTCAACTTTAATTCCATCCATTTCAGCCATATCTTTGGCCATTTCAAAGTTCATTACATCGCCAGAGTAATTTTTTATAACTAAAAAGACCCCGCGTCCTTGATCAGCTGCTTTAATTACTTCATAAATCTGATCAGGTGTTGGAGAAGTAAAAATTTGACCACAAACTGCACCTGTGAGCATTCCCTTGCCGACAAAGCCAGCATGAGCCGGTTCATGTCCTGAACCTCCGCCACTGACAAGTCCAACTTTATTTACCATAGAAGCTTGATCTGAGCGTATTACGGCTGCAGTTTTTGGAATGGGAGTAAGAATTTGTGGATACGCCTTAGTCATTCCAGACAACATTTCTGAAACAACATCAGCTGGATTATTAATTATTTTTTTCATGATAAGCTTTCCCTTTAATAATTTTGATTACGATACTAAGTATAACAGAAAACGTTTTCAATATCTGTGGTAATGATATATTATAAAAAAATTAATAACTTTACATTGATAGCTAAGCTATTTTTTAAATTACTTTTTAGCTTTAACTTGAAATCTTCTCTGCAATTTAGTATGATACTGATTAAATATTTATGAAAGGTTAACGATTATGACGACTAGCAACGTAACTAATCAACCACAAGTTAAATATTATTTTTGGTATTTTGGTTTTTCAAACTAAATGCCTAGTTTGTCATTTATTTGACACACTGGCCTACGGCAATTGTGTCAAAGTCTTAAGTGTTTACTTCTTAATAAAGAACTCACACAATTGTCGTCAGTTGTGTGAGTTTTATTTTTAGGAGAAATTTATGAAGACTATCAAAAAAATCACTTTTGATACACTGAATGGTTTGTCAATCGGTATTGTTGTAGCCCTAATTCCAGGAGCTTTAATTGGGCAATTAACTAAAGCCCTTTTACCAATTTGGCCCCAACTCAATTTTATCTTAGTATTAACCGCCTTTGCTGCAGCACTTTTACCCGTAATTAGTGCTGGGTGCGTCGGAATGACTGGTAACTTAACCCCGATTCAAACTGCTTCAATTGCCCTGGCTGCGGTCGCTGGAGCCGGTAATTTTATGATGAAAAATGGAAAAATTATGGTTGTTGGTAATGGTGATGTCGTTAATACTGCAATTACAATCATGCTAGCTTACGGACTGGTTTTATTTTTAGGCCAAAAGCTTAAAGCTTACACCATTTTACTAGTCCCTTTAATTGTTTTAGTGGTTGCTGGTGGAATTGGGTGTTTAACTAGAGGTCCAATTGGCCAACTAACTGCGCTTATTGGCGTGGGGGTTGAACATTTAACTAATTTACAACCAATAATTATGGGTATTTTAATGGGTATTGTATTTGCTCTGTTAATTGTTTCGCCAATTTCTTCTGTCGGGATTGCTACAGCAATTAGTATTTCTGGAATTGCTGCAGGTTCTGCTAATCTAGGAATCACAGCGGCTAGTTTTGCTTTGGCTATTTTTGGCTGGAAAGCTAACTCTTTTGGTACTTCAATTGCACATTTTTTAGGTTCGCCAAAAATGCAAATGGCAAATTTAATCACGCAACCTAAATTACTGATTCCTTTAATGATTAACGCCGGAATTATGGGCGGCTTGGGTGCAATATTCAAAATTGCTGGTACTCCAATGAGTGCAGGTTTTGGTTTTTCTGGATTGATTGGCCCGATTGCAGCAATGACAGGCAGGACAAATGATTTTGGTTCAATAATTTTAATTACACTTCTCTTCTTTATTCTACCAATTGCTCTTGGTCTAATTGCTAACTATATCTGTAATAACAGGTTGCATTTCTTTAGTAGTCAAGATTTCAAACTTGATTTCAAATAAAAACCCCCTAGTCAAAAAGAGTCTCAGTGTGCTTGCTTAACATTGGTAGTTGGTAATTGGTATAATTAATTATCATTCAAATAAAAGAAGGTTATTAAAATGATTAAGTTTTATGGTTACAAGCGTTGCTCAACATCGCGTAGTGCACAAAAATGGTTAACTGACCATCATGTCAAAATTGACTTTCAAGACTTGGTGGAACAGCCACCTAAAAAGGAAGATTTGATGGGTTGGTTAACCCAATATCAAGATCGCGGTTTAAAGTATTTCTTCAATACACACGGTCAAGATTATCGGCAACTGCATCTTAAAGATAAAGTTAGTACACTGTCGATTTCGGAAGCCGCCGAGATGATGTCTCAAAATGGTAAATTAATTAAACGTCCATTGGTTGTTGGTAATGACCAATTAACCTGTGGTTTTAATGAGGATCTTTACCAAAATACTTGGTTACAAGAGCAGGCCTAATGGTCTGCTCTTGTTTTGTAAGCATAACTTTTATATCTTAAAGATAACAGGTAAAATAAGTAAATAAAAAGGAGAAATACATGAAATACAATCAATATGCTTATGTAGAAACTGATTACCAGACACAAGTAAAGGAATTGCTTAATATTAAATTTTTACCGGTTAATTTTGAACAACTAACTTTTAGTGAATTATTGACTACAATGGTTGCCAATGTTCTAGCTGAAGTTAATCCACAAGATGAAGACGCCCGTAAAGCTAAATTAACTGAATTTGCCGTATCGAGTAACCAAAACTTGACAGATTTTCTAACTAATAAACCAGAAAAAATTTCAGTTGAGCAATTTTACAATGTTGCTTTACAACTATTGGGTTATCACGTTCAGTATGATTATGATTTAGATAATCCCTTAAAATTTATGAAAAAGCAAGCCTTACCAACTGTAAGTCAAATTGATAATTCCGCCAACTTGATTGGAGCTTTTTATCGGTTGCTAAATACTCGTACTAAAAATGGGCAAATATTACTTGATGTAATGGCTGGCAAGGGCTATTTCTTTGACCGGCGAGACGAATTACCGCAAAATGAATTTGTTTTATTCAATGGCAAAAGTCAACCAGTCTTTGATACCAGTAAAGTCATTTGCGAAGTAGTTTACGTTGAATGTGATCTCGACACAGATGGTGATGGTCACTCCGACTTATTACAAACCACCATTTTTAGACCTAGTGAAAGTGCTAAAATGCCCGTCCCTGCACTTTATACTGCCGATCCTTATTTTGGTGGTGTAATTGCTAATGAAAAGCGTAACCATAGTGTTGATGAAAACTTAACTGATGCAACTATATGGTCTAATCCTCAGTACCAGCCCGCCAATCATATCAAGGCTAAAGCACCCACTAGTAGCAATACTGACGCAAATCCAGCAACTGAACGAGCATTAAATAAAGCACCTTATACGTTAAATGAATATATGCTTGCTCGCGGCTTTGCTAGCGTTGTGGCTGGAGCAATTGGTACTCGTGGTAGCGATGGCCTGCGCATTACAGGAGGGCCTGAAGAAACTGAAAGTGCTAAAGCTGTTATCGAATGGTTACACGGTGATCGAATTGCTTATACCGACCGCACTCGAAAGCACGAAACTAAAGCTGATTGGTGCAATGGTAACATCGGAATGACTGGACGGTCATACTTAGGGACTTTACAAATTGCACTAGCGACAACTGGAGTAGCTGGACTCAAAACGATTGTTTCAGAAGCCGCCATTTCTTCTTGGTACGACTACTACCGTGAACATGGTTTAGTAATTGCACCCGAAGCTTGTCAAGGAGAAGACTTAGATATGCTAGCTGAAACTTGTCAGTCTAATCTCTGGGATGCCGGTGACTATCTCAAAATCAAGCCCAAATATGACGAAATGCAAAAAACTCTGTTGGCAAAAGCCGATCGCCTAACGGGGCAATATTCTGACTTTTGGGATGTCCGTAATTACCGCCATCATACTGACCAAATTAAATGCTCATGGATTAGTGTGCACGGCTTAAATGACTGGAATGTTAAACCCAAAAATGTTTATAAAATCTGGCAAAAAGTTAAAAATTTACCAATTGAACACCACCTCTTTTTACATCAAGGCCCACACTACAATATGAATAACTTGGTTTCAATCGATTTTACTGACTTGATGAACTTATGGTTCGTGCACGAATTGTTAGGTATTGAAAATCAGGCGTATAAGCAATGGCCACAGGTAATGATTCAGGATAACTTAGAAGCTGACACATGGCATCAAGAACAAGACTGGAGTAATGATTGCGGTCATGAATCAACTTACTACCCAACCGATGATGGTCAATTACAAAAAGACGGCAATGGTCAAAAGCAACTTGCCTTTACTGATGTTGGGGGAAAGGAATTTAAAAAGGCTAAAATTTCTGAAAACGATTGGCAAAATCAATTTATTAGTGGTGCTAAAAAGTGGACCAAAGCCAGTTTACGTTTTACCACTGAAGAATTTATCCACCCGGTCACTATAGTGGGACGACCAACGGTAAAAATGCGAGTTTCATCTAATCTTAATAAAGGGCAATTATCAGTTGCCCTCGTAGAATTAGGCGAGCGTAAGCGATTAACTCCCACTCCCCGTTTGATTATGCCTGGAGGGCAAGAATTAGGCTATCGTTTTGGAACCGATACTTTGCAAGAATTTATGCCCGATAAAGTAACGCCCGCTAAATTAATCACTAAGGGGCACATGAACTTACAAAATTATGCTGATTTGAAAAAGCCAAGGGCGATTGAGGCAAACCAATTTTATGACTTGGAATTTCAATTGCAGCCAACTTACTACAAATTACCAGTTCAAAGTCGCTTATGTCTGATAATTTATTCAACTGATCAAGGCATGACCAAGCGGCCACTTGAAGACACAACTTACACAGTTGATTTAACGCAAACTGAAATTAGGTTTAATCAACAATCATAATAGTTCTTGATTAAATTAATTTTAATAACCGTTAGCTTTTATGGCTAACGGTTATTCTTCTTTTCTCTTATTTTTACGTGCTAGTAATGTATTTAAATTAATATTGATTAACTTTAAATTTCAGCAATACCAAAATAAATAGAGCATCTTACGTAAAGCAAAGACTAAAAACATTAACTAGTGCCACAAAAATACAAGCATTACCTGCATAACTTTAAAAAGTGCTACCAATATTTAATTGACAACTAGCAATAAATATAGCAATATAAACGCATAAAGCGCTTTAATTTTAGAAATAATTGAAAGGATAAAATTATGTATAAAGAAATTGGTTACATCGTCCTGATATTTTTACTTTATGTCCTAGCAAAAAAATTTAATAATTGGCCAATTTTTAAATTCGCTAAAAAAACCGAGGCGGCTTAATCTTAACATTTTCGATAATAGGACTGCTTTATACTTTAATCGCGTACAAATTTAAATTCAATCATATCATGCCAAGTTTGATAAGTATTTTAGTTGTTATTATGCTAATTGGTCTGTTCTACATTTTCAAAGATCATTCAGCCCAAAAATAAATAATAAAACCTCGAAGTTAAAGCAATTTCGAAGTTTTACTATTGATATCCTAAAATTTTTTAGTTAAGTTAATGAATTCATATATGCCATCATTTGATTTTTGCATTTTAGAACCTTCTTTTTTAAATCCTGCTCTCTGATAAACTTTAATGGCACGTTTATTGAAGCTAGCCACTGACAGAAGGATCATTTTATAATTGAAATTTTTTTGTACAAATGCCTCGATTTCTTTTACAAAACTTAATTCCTAACCCTTGTCCAGTTAAATCTGGTCTCAATCCTAAACCAATTTCCACCTTTTTTTCTGACAATCTTTCTAAGCAAAAATACCCCACAAGTTCATCTTTATCATCTAAAACCTGATAATACTTATTTCCTCGTAACCTTGAAGTGATTATTTCTTCAAAATCTTCTGGGTCATTTTCCATATTATAAAAATCATACTGGCCACTGTAATGCCATTTTCTAGCAATCTGGTCTGCATTTGCTTGAGTTAGTTGTGTTATTTTTTTATATTTCATTTTTTCACCTTCTGCTTTTTGTTGTAAAATCTATTAAATATTAATAATTTTAATTATATTATCAATAATATATAACTTACAAGCCAATAATTTTACCTTATACTAAGCTCAATCATCTACTAGTAAGATAGAAATTTTTTGCCTAACCCTGAAGTCAGGTTATTTGCCTTTAGTACCCGTGTGCAAAAAATCAAATCTCAAAGATATTCTCTGGCTTCTTGATTTAAGCCTAAATATTTCGCTAATGTTAAACTATGATATGATTGCCTATATAATAATCTCAACAGCTTTAGTAAAAAGCATTAATTTGGAATCTTGCCTTTCTATAATTTTCCTGAATTAATTAGTTCGAGTTGTTACATTTTACATATAAACTAATTTAAGAAAAAGAAAATTAAGGTATAAACGAGTTACCTATGCTTCAATTAAAGCATTTGCGTAAATTTTATCATGTAGGGGATACAGTCACTTATCCCTTGATAATGAAAACTATGAAACTGCACTTATCACATTTCATCTCAAAAACGGCATAGAAATGTGATAAACAAATTGGTATTTTTGAAACTTCCAGACCGCTATTATCGTTCTTCGAATGAACAAACTGAAATTTTACAAGAAAAAGTAATTAAATGAGGATTAATATGCAAAAATCTGATTATGCTACCTTTATAGATAAAGAAGTGGCTCATCTTCCTTTTTATGTAAAAGAATTTAATATAAATAAAAATCTTTCTTTAGCTACGAAATATCAGTATCTAACTGAAATTAGGCGTTTTTTTGACTGGTTACGCTCTTCAGGCATAGCTAATGTCCAAACTAATAAAGATATATTATTGAACTTGCTTGAGAGATTTAAAATGTGAAGATGTTATGCTTTGTATTGATTATCTGAAGAATACTAAAAACTCACATGGTACGTATAACAACCCTACTACGATAAATCGTACTATTAATTCTTTACGTTCGTTATATACTTATCTTACAATTACAGCAGATAATAACAATGGAGAGCCGTATTTTTATCGTAATGTAATGAAAAAAATAGAATCTCTCCCCAACTACCAGACGCTTAATTACCGAGAACATGAAATTGAGCGTAAAATATATCAAGAAAATCTTAAACATGAATTTTTAGATTTCTTGAATACTAAATATGAAACTCAAGTTAATAGTTATATTAGCGGCAATTTTAAAATTCATAAAAAGGCGAGATATAGCAATCATTACCCTTTTACTAGGAACAGGTATACGTATTTCAGAGGCTACCAATACTAATGTGAATGATCTCAATATTGATGATGAAATGCTTAATGTTTCTCGCAAAGGTGGCCAGAGAGATGCTGTACCAATTGCTGAATGGACAATAAAATTATATTCGTCCTTATTATGAAGATAGAATTTTTATATACAAAAAAATAGGAAAGAAAAAAGTTTGTTTCTAACTAAATATCGCGAAAATTACAAGCGTATAACGTCTGTTACCATTGAACG
Organism: Lactobacillus sp. ESL0233; assembly: GCF_003692995.1. Taxonomy (NCBI): domain Bacteria; kingdom Bacillati; phylum Bacillota; class Bacilli; order Lactobacillales; family Lactobacillaceae; genus Lactobacillus; species Lactobacillus sp. ESL0233. Next base: position 457,120 of record NZ_REHH01000007.1, read on the forward strand.
TTTTGTTGAAAAATATTCAACAACGTTGGGACGACCAATTACACCGCATAAGTTACGTCACACACTTGCTTCAGAATTATATCAAGAGACTAAAGATCAAGTTCTTGTATCACAGCAATTGGGGCAGAAAGATACTAGTGCAACAGATTTATACACGCATATTGGCCAATCAAAACAAAAAGAAGCATTAAATAAAATTAAGTAGCATTAAGTTCCTTGGATTGCAAGCAAGTGTCTAATCTAACTTTCGAGTCTCATTTCAATCAGTTATTCCAAAACCCTACCTTCCTTTTCCCCGAAGCGATAATTAGATTCTGATCATTTTGAAAGAGCAACTTACTTTCTGCCTTCCATTCTTTTGGATTACCAACAAATCGCTAAGCTATTGAATAACTTAGCGATTTGTTTCATCCTAATACTCCTAAGATGACTAGAAAAGTTAAGTTGATAGATAGGGATTATAAGATGAGCCTACCTAAATTGTTCAACGCAAATTCAACAGCTATCTGGAGAAAGCCAACTTTAAGTAAACAGAAAAAGCAGATAAAAGTATTGTCACACTTTTATCTGCCGCCTATTTTAGGATGTTTGACAAAGAATCTCAGAATCGATAATCAATTGTTCTGGAACAACAATATCTTTGGTGTACTATGAGACTGGGCTACCTATTGAATATTCTTTTATTAATTAATAAAAGCTAACTTTTTGACAAACTTTCCACCTTTTACTATATAGTACTTTTTATTTAAGTAACCTGTAATCTGTAGTCCATATGTCATTACTTTAGTGTTCTTTTTTAGCTTTTTTAATTTTCCACCATCTGGGAAAATAACATACGCATCTTTCTTTAATTTACGGCTTTTTCCTTTTAGGTTAGTAGCCACAATAAACTTACCATCTGAAATTTCATCAAAACAACGACCATTTGAAATTACAGAAGAAAGCAAATTTACTTTTGTTCCTTTTGCTACCTTTCCTTTTGTAGGCATATATGCAGCTAGTCTTTCATTTGGCACGTATATAGTAGACTTTTTTGCAACAACGGATGTATTATTATTTACTTTTGCAAACGTTGTAGTTATTGATCCAAAACTTATGCAAAATAAAAGTAAAGTGCTTAATAGCAAACTTGCATTAAATCTTTTTTGTTTCATTATTTTTCTCCTAACTATTATCAACTGAATTAAATTATTTACTAATTTAGTCGATAAGCATAACCATGTCGAACAAGTCTCTTCCTAAAATCAATTTTATTTCATCCAAAGGCGATTGCGTCCAACATTTGCTCTCTGGCTCCTAATTTAGACCCAAGTATTCTAGAGATATTTTTTCCGAGGAATGGTTCAATAGTTTCATTACTAAGGCTATATTATGATGGTACTTGTTTATAAACACTATTTTCCGCATGGTGTGTGTACCAAAATAATTGATATCCAATAGCGCTCCTACTCTATACATTATCATATAATATCTTCGCTCATTAATACGCTTATTAGAATTTCACATTGATAGAAAAAACCATTTACTATTGAAAGCACTTTGATTTAGATAATCCTTCTCATACTCTTCTAGACCAATCATAGTAATCTTCCAAATCACGTTCAATCGGATGTAAATACAATAGGGGATACTTTTTAGCTTTTTATAAATTGGGTATGCGTTCCTTTTAACACACCATTCATGTAATTTTGGGTTACTGATTTTATTAATTATAGTTCACCATTAAGTTTACCCATATTATCTTTTAGAAATATTTAACTGGATGTTTTTTTGCTTTAGCTAAACTACGATATTCGTTCCAACTTGGACCATTCATACCTTTTACAATATGATCCCCACTCCTATTAATATACCATTCGTCTACTTGTGGGTAACCAAATACAATATGATTTCCTTGTTTAGAACCAAGCATAAATTTTTTCTCAGTCCAACCATATTTGTCAAGTAATGGGTTTAATTTAGGTGAATTTTTATAAACTTTAATACAGTTAAAAGTATGCTTGGTAAACCTATCTATACCAACTTTACCCTTTTTACTTACAAAGTACCACTTACCTCTGATGTTTTTAGGGAAGGTAAACAATGGATACTTCTTACTAGCTTGGACTTCGCATACATTTGTATTCATTGCTACTGTTCCTACAGCGGGTAATACTAACATTGTGCTTATGACTATACGTTTAATTATTCTAAATTTCACTGGAATTTCTCCTTTCTTACTAAGACTATTCAATTAGACTACAAAAAATCGATAACTACACTAGCTACTAGTTCTATTCATTACACTTTACATTTAAATATAATTAAATATCAAAAATGCTTGAAACAATTTTTCACAATTTATCCATTAGCTCACTGCCTTTACAATGACCAACTATTTCCCCATTACGATAACGATATGAATACATTAGTACCTGATTTAAAATTAAATTTCCATTTAATTTACTATCGAGATCAACAAACCGACATCGCCAAGGGATATCATCTCTATGAATATATGAAATCGCTATTGCACAAACTCTACCTGTATCATTAGTCTACCTCCTAATAATACTAAATAATGTTAACACTGTTAATACATTAGTAAATAAAATTTTTTGGTACTATTTAATTGAAAAATTCATATATTAAAGAGCGTACTTTTCCTTCAAAAATTACAAACAAAAAGGAACACGCCAATACACGATTTAGGTAAAATAAACAATATCAAAATTCTAGTCAAGCTGAAGTCTTTTAATAATTTAAAAGCAAGACCAGCTTATTATATTCTTAAAGAAGCTATCAAGGCCGGAAATATTAATAGAGATACAATTGTTGTAGAGTCTTCATCTGGTAATTTTGCGATTTTACTAGCAGCACTTTGTAATCAAATTGGGCTCAAATTTGTGCCTGTTATTGATCCAAACATCAATCCTTCTTACGAAAATTTGCTGCATACTCTTTGTTCAACAGTAATAAAAGTATCACAACGAGATAACACTGGGGGCTTTTTAAAAACCAGATTAGCTACAATGAAAAAATTTTTAGATAAACATCCTAACTCATATTGGACAAATCAGTATAATATCCCAAATAACTTTAAAGTACATTACCTAAGTTTAGGGGAAGAAATAATAAAATCTGGCTTTAATTTTGACTACATATTTATTGCGGTAAGTGCACTAGAAACAATCACTGGCGTCTCAAAACGAATTAAGGAAAGTCAGGTAAATTGCAAAACAATTGCTGCTGACGCTAATGGAAGTTCCATATTAACTCTCCAGCCCATGCTCATTATATTCCTAGTATTGGTTCTAGCATTCATCCCGCGTTTTTGAATACAGCCCTTATTAATGATCATATTTAGGAAAGAAAAAAGTTTGTTTCTAACTAAATATCGCGGAAATTACAAGCGTATAACGTCTGCTGCCATTGAACGTTTTGTTGAAAAATATTCAACAGCGTTTGGACGACCAATTACACCCCATAAGTTACGTCACACACTTGCTTCAGAACTATATCAAGAGACTAAAGATCAAGTTCTTGTATCACAACAATTGGGACAGAAAGGTACCAGTGCAACGGATTTATACACGCATATTGGTCAATCAAAGCAAAAAGAAGCATTAAATAAAATTAAGTAGGATGAAAATATAGGTAAAATAAAAAGCCAAAATTAAATAAGCTTAAAGTATGCTTTCACTTATTTTTATAACAGTCCTTTTAAGCCGTTAACAAAAAAACTGTGTGACCAACTCTATGATCACTACAGCCTATATCATAATTTAATTATTTGGATTTTTTCTTCTTTTGTCTTAATTCAATAAGTAAACAACTCGAAGATTTAGATTTAAACGTTAAGAAAATATCATCAAAGCATAGACTTAGTCTATCTTTTTTATTTTCCCCAAATTCGACACATAAAAATAATTCTTTAAGAATTGGATAAATCAGCATTTATTAAAGATTAAACTTATTTTCCCAACATAAAATTGCCAAAATCTACTTTTGTAGCATTTGTGTAGCAAGAACAAAAAATTAAAAACACAAAAGCAACCTATTATCAAGATAGTTATAGAACCTCGACAATAAACTTTTTAAAGCTAAATTATAAAAAGTTATGCTGACTAGAAACTAATTCCGATATTTTGATAAAATTAGCGCTTATCTAAAATTTGATATGCTCTAGATAGCAAGCTATCCAAATCTTTGTCACTAACATGCCCAACAATTTTACCGTGTCGACCCAAAAAATCATAATTAGGCATGTAAAAAGTAATTACACTACCAGATACTCCACTATTGATATCAGCAACAGGATAGTATAGCTCACCATTATTTTTATTAATATTATGCGTAAGAGGCATACAAATAACTAATCCTGTCTTTTGATTATATGCATTATTTGATATAACTATCGCTGGTCTTTGAATATTACCAGATTGGAAACTATGCCCACCTTCTTCTCGTCCTGCATGAGGTTCAGCATCTATCCAAATAATATCTCCTTGTTTGGGGGCTACCACGGAATATTCTCCTTACCAACCTGCATAGTATCAGGATTACCTACTTTTTCAATTTCTTTTTTAAAGTCAATATTGTCATATTCACCATTAAACCATGGATTAGAGTCAATAGTCTTATAGATTAAAGTGTCATTATCTTCTTGAATCAATTCAAATCGTTGACCAAGTTTAACACCCGCCTTACTCGGAACCGTGAGAGCTGTAGAATTACCTACTTTTCTAGCAACAAAGTTACCTAATTTCTTTTCCATTAATATCAACTCCCTAACTATGTTAGTACAAGTATACACTGTTGCTAAAAAGGTTTCAAGTATATCTCTCCACAATTTAGGTGATATTGATTTTAATCAGCAATCCGGTCTTAATAGTTATTTAGATGATTTATTAGAATCTATAATAGAATCTATTTGTTTATATTGTTTTTTAATTAAAGCCTTTTCTATTTTTATTTGATTTGCTCTATCTATTAGGATTAAGTCATTTTCTTTACAACAAATAATAAATTGGCATCCAACCTCTTTATCTCTATTAATATAATTACCTTTATCTTTTATAAATATAGTAAAATATTCTTTATATCTCCAATTTTTTTGACGTCTTACTAGATATTTATTTTTAAATAAGTAGAATCTATAATTTCTTTGTGCTTCATACAAACTTTTAGATGGGAATTCAGCAAGTGAACAACTCAATATTCTTGATCCCTTATTATTATTGCATTTCTCACATGTGACAAGTAAGTTATCAATTTCGCCATTGCCCCCTGCCCATATTGGAATAACGTGATCTATTTGACCGCTATTTGTAAGTTGATTATGGCAATAAGCACAGAATTTTTTTTTAAAATTATTATTATTTTTATTATCATTTTTTCTAGCATTATTTTTTATTTTATATCCAAATCTCTTACAATATGAATTAATTGAAACAAAGGCACTACTGGAAAATTTATTGATTAAGCATTTCGGATTTGATTGTAAATCGCCATTTTTTAGATCTTTAATGCTTTGTGAAAAGACAAAGATATATTTTTTATTTTGTGAATTTATTTCTTTTAATGCTGCTTTTAGCGCTTCTATCTCCGCCTCTTTTCGTCCATCAAATCTTTTTGAAGTATCCTTTAATGGGGTATTATTAATTTCTTGAGGGTCATTTATACTTATAAATTTATATTTTCCCTTATATTTATTATTACTGCTTTCGTTCCATATGTATATAAAAGAGTCGTATTTTGACAAATTAATATCATTAATATTCATATCAATATTAGTATTAGTATCCATATATATCTACCATTCATTGTAATAAATCACGTCATTAAAAACTATACAAATATAATTATATTATATTTATAAAGTAGTGGTCAAAAATTATTTAACTATATTTGGTAGTAAACTCATCTTGACAGACAAGCATCTTTTTAAAGTCAGTTATACTTTTAGCCAAATGTAATTAGTGAAAAGTATGAAAATTTTCGTTAGAAAATATTGGTAATGCTTTTAACTGTTGTGTGTAGTTTAGTTAGAATACTTGTACTAAAAAATGAAGTAACAGAAAGGTCCTAAGTTATTGATTTAAAGCTTTTTTAAAAATTATTATTGAATTTAATAACCACTTTGCTTTATAATCATACAAAGAAAGAGCCAGCGATTGCTAGTCGCTAACTCTTTACGTGATACAAATTACTGGTTGTCTTAGCTAATCTTTACGATTAGCTTTTTTGTTTACAAGCAGTGAATTGGATAAATCAAGAACATGCTTTACCATAATCCTTACTTAATTAGTTTGCCAACAGCTGAACATCAATGCAATAAGCATGTGCTATCACATTAAGTAAGCCTCTAGTCTATCTAGATTTACTGGCATAGCTTTCAACTTCGTGTCTGCAGATAAAGTTGGGGGCTACAATTATGGTTATTCATCACTAAGTTCAAGTGATAGTTAGACACTTGACTGAGCCTAACTACTAGTTTACTGATAAAATAGATTTTTTTAATTCTTTTTAGTGATTTATAATCTTCAAAGCTATTCTTTAGTTAACATCTGCTCATTAACAAATTTTCTATATGAAGGAAGATTTTTTAGCAATTCAGAATGTGTTCCATTAGCCTGTATATGATTTTTATCAAGAAAATATATACAATCAGAGTCAACAATCGTTGATAATCTATGTGCAATTACAATTAATGTTTTTTCCTTCGAAAGAAGATTCATTGAATTAGTCACAAGTTTTTCTGAATCAGCATCCAGATTAGAAGTAGCTTCATCAAATATTATAAATTGTGCATTTTTTAAATACACTTTTTCAGCACATTCAATTTTACCGATCTTATATTTTGAAAAGATTCCGTAGCTATAGCATTAAGATCTCCCAACCTTCCTTGATAATCCTTAGAAATTTTTTCTGAAATTTTACCTAATTAACAAAAGAAGGCACAGATTGCGATATGAAGTTTTTTACAATAGTTGCATCATTAATTACACGACTAGCTAATTGACCACTCATATTGTTATTAAAAAAACTTAAGGGTAATTTCAACAAATGATTTTGTAGTTGCAATCTAACACTTGTTATTTGCTTATCACCTTCACGACTAATTATAAATCCACTTATAGAATCTATAATTGAACTTAATATTAATAAGGCAACAATACCAAAGATTAATTTGAGATTTGTAGAGTTACCTAGTAATTTTTTTAAATCAATTGTTTGTCTGATTTGTAAAGGTATTAATAAATTTATAAGATTACCAAAAATACCTAATAATATACCAATTAGAAATAGTCCAGTAACTTTAAATAGAGGTACTTTTTTCATGATTAATTCCTTACTTACACACAGTATCTTTTAATAGCGTTTTTTACGGAAAATCAGATAACCTAGAATAAAGAAAATGATAATGTAAAACATTGACCCGATAAGGATTTGATTATTATTCAGATGAGTTGTTTCAACATACATTGAGTAATTACCGAACTGGCGAGTTAAATTAAGCATATTTAATGGATTCCACCTCATCACATTGATGAACTTATTTGAGTTTAACAAATTACTAGAAATAGTTTGCCCCATGAATACTAACAAAAAACTTAGAGTAACTACAATGGCATTATTATTAATTAAACAAGATAGTAAGAAAACAAGTGTTATGATTAGCATTGTCGTAACTAAATCAACCATGAATGCCGTTAACATGTTTTCCCAAATTGACTGACCGTATAGATAGGTCATTGTCCACACTGCTGAAGTTCGAAAAAGCGTATAATGCAAACAAAATGTATAAACAAGTGCCAGTAAGTGCAAAAAGACATCATACAGAAACAGTACAATGTACTTTGACAAATAAACATAAACCTTATTAGTGGCTTTATATAATAGAGTTAAGATGGCATTATTCTGAAATTCCATCGAGAAGGTCGTAGCACCTATTACAACCAGTATAAACATAATCCAATCAGGTGCATCAAAACATAGTACTAGTAACAGCTTGTTTTCTTCACCGCTCAGCGCATAGCCTGCCAAGATCATCAATACTAATAAAATTATAGGAGCAATCCAAGCTATTTTTTTGTGACGTAACTTATAAAATTCTTGTTTGATACTATAAAACATCATTTATTCTCCATCTTATAATTTAAACCCGCCGATTTTTGAAGAGGTAATAGCCTATAATCGCAAACAAAATACCATAAATCAACGTAGTCACAATCAATTGCATGTTAGTCAAATTGGATTTAAGGATAATCGAACTTCTGGTCAACTGCTGGGAAATAAAAATCATATTAAGCGGGTTCCACTTGATAATCTTAACCAGTGATGGCAGAGACGACATCAGACCAGCTGAAAGACTGGCACCAAAAAAGCTAGGGCTAAGCCAATACAGATTACTACTGCATTGATTTTAACAAGCATGGTCAACATGAAGGATAACCCAATGATGAAAACAGAGTAGATTACTTCACCAAACATATTAAGTATAAGAGCGTCTCTCAACGTATGTGCATGAAAAGCTGCACCCCAACTAAATCCACCAGGTACAAAAAGCCAATTCAATATAAAAGTGAATAGAATAGCACCAATTGTCAGTATAAAGCCATAAACAAAAACAACAATGAGCTTGGCCAGATAAATTTTGAGTTTGCTTGAATTTTTGTAGATTAGCATAATAATCGTATTATTGCTGTACTCCATGGCAAAAAATGCAGACCCAACAGCAATCAGAATAATTGGAATCCATTCGACTGATCCAAAACCAAATGCCAATGTATTCTTGGTAATGTTTGTTGTTAGTGCACTGTAGACCATCAAAACAAGCATAGTTATTACTCCATACATTGCAACCTTTTGGTGGTAAAATTTATAGAACTCTTCTTTGAGACTAACGCCCATCTTCCTTACCTCTTTCTCGGTCCAGAATGTTAACGACAAGTTCCTCAAAGCTAGCCTCTAATGGCAGTATTTCTTGCAAGTGGATATTATTTTTCAAAAGTACATCCTGAATAGCAAAAATGTTTTTTTGATCTATGACTAAGAAATTATTCTTGAGTATAAACGGAATCTTTTCTTTCTGCAGAAGAGACATTGCTCGATTATTATCTTCCGTGAGTACTTTATATTTTTGTTTACTAGTCTTATTAAATTCCTCAATTGGTTGGTCAACAATAATTTTACCTGAAGTTATCAGTACCACTTGAGTCATAATCTTTTGCAGTTCACTTAAAATATGACTCGAAATAAGAAAAGCTGTTCCTTAATCGGCGTAGCGTTTAATTAACTTGCGCACGCCAATGGTAGCTTCAATATCTAGGCCATTCATTGGTTCATCTAAAATTACTAACTGAGGTTGATTAAGTAAAGCGATTGCAATCCCTAATTTCTGTTTCATGCCTAAGGAATAACCCTTGGCTTTATTATTAATATAAGAATCCATCTGCAAAGTGGAAACCAATTGAGTTAGATCTCTTTTATTACGGGCATATAATTCCAGATTCTGTCTTCCCGTTAAAAATGGATAGATAGCTGGATGCTCGATCAAAGCGCCAACCCTTGCTAAAGCCCTATGATTAGTCTCAGTGACTGGACGATTACCCACGGTGATACTACCGGTAAACTTCGTCAAGCCTAAAATGGTTTTCATAATCGTGGTTTTCCCCGCACCATTAGGTCCAATTAAACCGACAATTTCACCTGCCTTAATCTTCAAAGAAATATTGTTTATAATTTTAATTTTTCCTATATAAGTGTTTACATTACTGACTTCAAGTATTCCTTCATTAGCGTGTTTCATTTTTAAATTAAACCTCTAAAATAACTTAAATTCATTGTTACATTATAACTGTTTCGCTGTTCTACTTATATAACACACAAAAGCAAACTATTATACAATTAATTTTTAAGTAATATGACCAATTTAAAACTAGATATTAATACTCAGTATTGAGATTCATTTTCTAAATTGAACAAAAACTATCAGCAATTAGACATGTATAAAAATGGCTTTATTACCAAAATTTTAAAGTAATCTACAGGTGTTCATCGTAAATACCAAACATTATTTGATTTTTTCGCTTTATTATCCTATCTTTGGTTAGCAGAAATATGTGGCGTCAGCGATAAACTTTTTATAACTAAATCTATTCATTAAATATTTAGAATACTGATAAACAAAAAAGAGTCTGCAAACGATTTGATATCTTAAACCAGACTCTGTTTATATTAAATTAGAAATTTGCAGCTAATCTTTTTGTGATGAGATTAATTAAATTCTACTTTGCATAGAATTACTTACTAAGCTTAAATATTTTTATATATTAATTTCTTTATTTCCTACCATTAACTAGATAGCTATTAATTAAAAACTTGAGAAACGAAATCATCTTGAGACTAGGACGATCTAAAAAATTATTTTATAGCAAACACAATAAATATATTAAATTTGTGGGAATCAGTAAAAAGCTTTGTTTGATTAATATTTTTGCTAACGTGAAAATTATTGATTTTTTTGATAAGACATGGTCTGCTGGTCAGCCGAATATAGCATTGGTAGATTTTGGGTAAGCGTCTAGGCGATTTTATGGTTACAGATAAAAAGCGATATTTTAAGTATGTGGATAGCCAATGGTTTAATTTTTATACATTGTTATTGGTTTACAATCTACTTATAGTAAAAAACAATTTAAAAATCGTTTAGCTTTCACGACTTATCTAAAAATATATCACTTTTAATCGATTAACATATTAGTCAAAAATCGAATTATATCTATTAAATCCAAATAATTTTTTAAATACGTTAATATTTATTTTAACTAATAAGTTACTATTTTATCCTATCAGCTTAACGATATACCTATAATATCAAAAGCAAAAATTAATATTAAAGCAAATGAAGAAATGGATTTCATTGCGTAAGATAAATAAATAAGTAAATGGTTAAAGAAATTTGTTCCAATGAATAAAAATAAAAATAAAAAAATTTGCCCTATATCAATTAATACCAATATCATTATTTTTGTTTTATAAATAGCATAAAAATCTACAGCATTCCTAAACAAGCCCAATATCAGCAATATTAAAAATATTGGCATCAGCTGTTTCCAATATCCAAAACCAAATATCATATTCAGTATATGCTTGATTTTATATGGTAAACTTGTCGATATTTTTGGTAAAAATATAAAAAACAATGAAACTATAATTCCCCAAAGAGCTCTGCTCACTTTGCCAATCATATTATATTCCTCTATTAAGTAAGCATTTTTACTTATTAAGTTGATTATCATATTTTATATAGATACAATTTAATTATCTTTTATACAACTTTACAATTCACCGAATCGTGGGAAAACCCTAAAAGGAAACCGTTCAATCAAATTTTTAGTTTCCATTTCAATAAATTCTGTAAAGCCGCCCTTTTCTGCTCGTTTTTGGGCAACTACCTTTAAAAAATGTTCTTGGTCAATCCCCTTAAAGTCTAAATAAGCTCTTAAAACTTCATAAACATCACCAAGCTCTTCAACCAAGTTGGTTTCACTGGTCGCATTAACTACTTCGCCAGTTTCTTCCACTAATTTTTTCTTTAAGGCTGGCTCAATTTCGTCATGTGTAAGGTAACGATAATTAGCCGCTTTAGCAAATTCAGGTATTTTATCTCTAACTAATTTTTTCATCTTAAATTCTCTTATAAAATAATAAAGACAATAGTTTTTATGATACTATAATGAATTCCTACTTTTTTTGTAAAATATCAAAAACTTCTCTACTTCATTATTCTGCCTTTTCTTGCCAATGGCTAAAGTAGCGCATAATCAGCCAACTTAAGATGATGGTTAACAAAACGGGTACAACATAAGTCAATGCGGCTACTTTTTGATAAGCAAGCGGAATGTCAGGTAGCCAAAAGACGGTCAAACGGCTTTGCCATGCCCAAGGAATGATTGGCCAAATAAAATCAAATAAGGAAGTTGTAGCCAACATTGCAATTACTGAGCCAAAAAAACCTAAAACTAAGCTACCACCAACGTTCCACTTCATTACAGCCACTTCAGCAAGCTCATACTGTAAAAAGCCTAAAAGCGCCATGGCAATGCTAGTAAGCAATAATTTAATAAAAGAAATGTCAACCACTTTAAAACCAAAAGCCAAGATTAGATAATAAATTAAATTCGTGCCGATAATCTCAATTACATACAGCAGCCAGTAATAAAACAATTGCCCCCCTACTATTTTGCCCCTGCTAATCGGTTCGGTTAGCCAATTTTTAAAGTCTCCCGCCTTCTTCTCTCGATCATAGACTATGCACACGACAATGCTAATCACAAGCGGTGAAGCAAGTGCCAAAAAAGTATTAAATATATTGATCATATTTTCTGAACTGGATAGATTTTTGCGACTGCCATAATACCAGCCAAAGATAACGGGGAGGAAAATTAAAGCAATTAAATGTAGATAAAGTAGCATGCTACGACGTAGTTTGACATTTTCCGCACCACAAATTCGTTTAAGCATTTTTAATCACCTGCTTTTGAAATGAATAGGCTGCCAAATAACTGAAAATAATAAATAGGCCAATTGAAGCAAAAATAGTCCAAGAAGCATTAGGCACAAGCGCACCAATTTTTATCGGAGTACCATTAATATGTAATTTAATCAATGCCACCGGAAATAGGTTGGACCAACCATACGGCAAAATCGGACCCCAAGAAAAGGTGGTTACACAATATAAGCCAATCATAGAACCGATAAAGGCTAGCCCAAGCGTAATATAGAGGTTAGATATTCTGCTTAACCACGTATAAAGAGGGATTTCCCAGATAGTCGTTAAAAAAAGGCCTCCAACTGCAACTAGGCAGGAAACGATTCCAACTCTAACCGTCCAAATAAAACTGGTTAATATAAGAAACACGACTAAAAAGAAACTAACAATAAACGATAATAGTACACCATGCAAGATTCTTCCTAATTCATAAGTAAACAAATTAGTGGGCGAGCTTAAAATTGTTTTATATTCCGTACTATTTTTTTCATAACGATCGATTAGACCAATAATTAACGCCAAATATAAATTAAGCCAAAATAAGCTCCATTGATTAATCGTACTTTCAAGCACATAACCCGTCGAATTAAAAAAAGAATGATGAAAACCATAACCAAAAGGGGGAAAAGTACCGTTATGGGTCTAATAATTGTTCTTTTGGTTTTAAAAACTTCATTTTCTAAAACTTTAAACATATAGAACACCAACCTTTTCCAAAGTCGAATTAAACAGTTTTTCCAAATCAGTTTCATGGTCATATGGTTGTTCCAAGAGAAGCTTGCCGGCGCCAATAATACCAATATTATCAGCTAGATGTTCTACTTCTGAGAGCATGTGACTAGAAATAATGATTGTAATGTCTTTCTGCTTGAATTCAGCAATCAAATTACGTAACTGCTGGATGCCTAGTGGGTCTAGTCCATTAGTCGGCTCATCTAAAATCAAAAGTTTAGGATGTCCAACTAAGGCTAAACCAATTCCTAACCGCTCTTTCATTCCTAAAGAAAAATTCTTCGTTAATTTATTTCCAGTATTGTTAAGACCGACGGTTTGTAAAATACTGGGAATCTCACTTTCGCTTGTGCCACGCAAACGACAAATTATCTATAAATTCTCTTTAGCAGTCAGATTGCTATATAAAGGAGCATTTTCAATTAATGAACCAATCTTAGCTAAGTCAGATCTTGTCCATTCATGACCAGCAAATTCGACTTGACCACTTGACGCCGGGATCATTCCCGTTAAAATTTTCATTAAAGTGGTTTTACCTGCTCCATTAGGTCCTAAAAGACAATAAACTTTATTTTCTGGAATATGTAAATTTATTCCATCTAAAACTAGTTGGTCTTTAAACTTTTTAACCAGATTTTTTGTTTCAAGTAAATTAATCATGCGCATATTCTCCTAAACGTATTTAGATTTCCCCCATAATTATATCAATATGTACTAAGTATATAATTTTTAATTATTATTTCGTAATATATCATATCATGAAAACTAGCAAACGTCCTCTTCCCTGTGGCTTTTATTAAAATAAGGAAGTAATCTTGAATTTTCACTAAATGATCACAATAACTCTTCAGGTAAAAGGTTGTTTAATGATATTTAAAATTTCAAAAAGTTAAGTTCCAGCTTAGCCATTTATCTGCCAATTACTCTAAAATACTTAAAAAAGTTTATTTTACTACCAAAAAATACAGTATCGCACCTTCTTATTTTTTAGTTAGCATTTTTTTGCAAAAATTATCTGTAAAAATTGCAATAAATTTACACACAGTTAATTTGGAAAAACCTCATTTTAAAATACTTTTGCAGATAGGTTTTAGCTAAATTGATTTTAACATCATTACAATTAAATTGAACTAGAGTAAAATAAAGTTATTATTGTAATTTTAGTTATCTAAGGAAGAATTATGATGTTGAAAAATAATACGAGTCTATTAGCTCTACTCGAAAACCAACAAATGCCTACTTCTGTTGAACAGAGTTTAATTGATACCGCAGTAAAAGAACTAAAGCACCAGAAAAATGTATATCAGGTTAAAAGAGATTTGATTAAAAAATTAAATACGCTAGCACTTAAAGAAAAACTATCCAAAAAGGGAATACAATTACTTATTCAACTAAACAAACCTAACTTCAACGAAGACGTTGCCAAATCAGTAACAACTTGGTTTTAACCCCCTAATATTTAGATTTATTAAATCCATAATTTCCTATATTGAGTAGCTGATTGTTTTAAAAATAACACTAACTGATTAAATAGCGGTTCTAACATTCAAACAAAATCAATTAGTTAAAATTCTAAGTTTGGTTTCTTCCATTATTAATCTTTCAGATAAAATAATAAACTTGTCGTTAGACTTGCAAGCTCAAAGTTAAAAAGTATAAATTAAACTAAAAAGACTAACCTCGATTTAGCATCAAGAATCAGTCTTTGATTAAACGTTATTAAGTAGTCCTAATTTTAGCTTCACTTCAGCTTTTTTGAGATATATTTTCCGACCGCACATGTCTTGAAGCTGCGGGAACTTGCTCAAATTATCAGCCAGCTGCATCTTTTGGGCCCAGGTTTGCGCGGCCGCGTTCAGCTGGTCGTTATGTTTTCCTTGATGCTACCCGAAAACAAGATGGGATCCTGCGGGATATAGCCTATTTAGTTAAGATTGGGTTCAATGATCCGGCCCTCTTTGTCCCTAAAGGTAATCTCTCCGGTCGTCGACATTAGTTCCTGTAAAATCAATTTGAACAGGGTCGATTTACCGGTACCGCTGTCTCCTGAAAGCAAGATTTTTTCACCGGCCTTGATGTGAATGTCCGGATAGGTCAGACTTTCACCGTTGTTAAAATTTTTGTGCAAACCGGTAATATATCTAAACCGACAAATGCAGCTAAGCTGCTCGTTGAAGTTTGCGTGGAAGTAGCAACGGGCTTGGTGTCTTGAGACACCTTGGCGTTCGGTAGAATATTCTATAGAATATCAATTTTCATCAAGCCTTTGAGATTATCGCTATCGCTAAGATACTAACTATCAGCAAAAAGTCCGACCAACTAGCCTTTTCTTTTAAGAAATACTACCGAAAAATACGCTATACAAAGATGTCATGTTCAAGAATACCCATGCAATACTTAAATTAGAGGAAGACGTTGCCAAAGTGTAGGCAATCTGGGGCAACAAAGTTAAAAAAGCACGTGCGGCATAGATCCCAAAAATTTTAACAGATATTTTACTTCTTTGAATTGTAAAAGCTTTATTCTTAACCCAAAAGGTAATACAAGTAATTATGTAGCGAATATAAATTGTACCAATTGTAAAAAAGGTCAGATCCGCTGCAGCAATTAGTCCTTTAGTCAATAATGGCGACAGCGCCGCTTGAATCGTTAATAAAGGAGCAATTACACCAAGTGTTCTCAATGTAAATTTAATTAGCTACGTCGTTGTTTGAAAACTATGTAGATTACAACCAGAATCGTCGACCCAATTGATACCAAATACGATGAGCGACTGAAGTAACCCATTGTTAAAAAAATGGCTAATGGAATAAATAAATCTGACAATTTGCTCAAAATAACGGATTTCATAATCGAAACTTTTTTCATTACGTAGCTATAACCGTATGCTACTAATTGCGTTAATAGTGCATACAGCAACATTCTTAACAAATAGCTTATAGTAATCGTCGGCCCATGAAAATTAACCAACATGTAAATCAAAAAAAGGTAACTAAAACCGCGCTCCAAATGTTATTCAGAAAATTAACATTGATAGAACCTTGCTTCCGGTATCCCATTTGGTAACGATCAATAACGGAAATAATCCCACGCGAGAATGAAGAAATAGTAGCAAAAACGATTAATACAACACTACTGGTTATCATTTTCTCCCTGCTCCATCTCGAGAAATTCTGCAAAGCTGCCCTTTAAGGTACGCTTTTTTTCTACTTGCTTTAAAAACGTTGCTTGGTCAACACCCTTGAATTTTAGGTAAGTTAGGATAACTTCATAAACGTCACCTAGCTCTTCAATTAAGTTAGTTGAACTGTCGGCTTCTATAACTTCCATTGTTTCTTCAATCAGTTTTTTCCTTAGAGCAGGTTCTCGTTCTGAATCAGCTAATTTACGAAACTTAGCATTCTCAAGAAATTCGGGAATTTTGTCCCTAACTAATTTTTTCATTTTTAAATACTTCTTTTAACTTATCTCTATCAGCATTTACTTGTTCCCAGTTAGGGTTGTCATGCCAATTTGCTAATTCTGGTCGGCCAATCGCTTCAGCAGTAATAGTTCTTAAATACTGTCTTGGAATTGGGCGTGTGATTTGAAAGAGAGATTCTTCTTGATTAAAATCCTCAAAATACAGATACTGACCAAGCTCATAACACTTTTCAAACATAGCTGATGGTGCTTCTAATTTTATTGGAAACAATCCGTCACTTATTAATCTATCTTCTAAATCAACTTTTACAGGAATAGCATGCATATGGCATGGTAACACAATTCTTCTCCTGTCTGAACATGACAATATCCTGCACGTCCATGTTCAAAAAAATACAACTACCATATTCTTTTGTTAATTTTACTCTAACTAATTCTTTAAGAATCAAAAATTCTGATTGAAGCTCATCTGGTAGTAAACCAACACAATTATAATGATCATTGGATACAATTAAAGAATATCCTGGTGCTATTGGTCCTACTGAAATACAAACAACGAAATTTTTTGTTTTATAACATACGGGTGTTTCTTTTTTTCACAAAAAGTGCAAAAATCTGTTATATTTTTCATAGTATCCTCCTAATCAAAATTATATATGCTTGGACTAGAATATATATTTGGAATGTTTATATTTTTTACCGCGTCTAGATTACTTACGACTTTAGATATGTAGTTTATTAATTCTTCAATCTCTTCTTCTGTATTAAACTGTGACATACTAACCCTTACACATTCAAATAGATTAATTTTCAAAAATTCATGTATAAAAGGCGCACATATTATTCCTGCTCTAGTTTTAATATCAGCATCTTCGTCCAAAAATGTTGATAATCTAGATGGAATTATGCCATCAATGTTAAATGAAACTATTCTTATTGGATTAGGCTTAGAATAAACAGAAACATGTTTTATTAAAGATAATTTAGTAATAAGTGATTTAGTTTTCTGTAATAAATCATTTAAATAATTTATACCATAATATAAGGATCCTATACCAAGAGTATTCATAGTTCCTGCTTCATATTGCAACGGTATTCCCTTAGGTTACACTAGAAGCTCTGATAATACTCCTGTGCCACCGACTTTAAAAGGACGAATTTCTACTTTTGGATTTATATAATACCCTCCTATTCCTGTAATACCAAATAAAGACTTATGACCTGTAAAAGCTATAAAATCGGCTTTTATTTTTTGATTATCTATAGGAATGTGACCAATAGATTGTGACGTATCAAGCAGAAATTTCACATTTGGATATTTTCTTAATGCACTACCAACTTTTTCAACATTTTGAATTGATCCTGTAATATTTGATGCATGGTTAACCACAACTAAACGTGTACTACCAGTTACTGCATTTATAATCTCATCTGGATTCACATAACCATACTCATTCGATTTTATCCACGTTATTTTTATATTTTTTCTTTACGAAGTCTAATAAGTGGGCGTACAACAGAATTATCTTCTATAGCAGTTGAAACCGCATGATCTCCATCTTTTAAGAAACCATCTATAATCATATTTAGTGAATCAGTTGTATTAGACGTAAAGACAATACTTGTCGGATAATCAACATTCAATAGCTTTGCAATCTTTTTTCTTGTCTCAAATATAATATCCGTATCTTCTGTACTAGAGGTCCTCATTGAACTTCCCGTAGTATTCTCAATTAAATCATTACTCCTTTCCTTACATATTCAGGTTTAGGATATGTAGTTGACTCATTATCAAAGTAAATCATCTTTTCCTCCCTATCATTTTATCTGTTGACATATTTATAACTCTATCATTGATTTTAATCTACGTGTTTCAAGCAAAAAAACCTATTTAAGCAAAAAATATTTTATTTTATCAACAAAAAAGCGAACTTTAAATAAATTTTATTAATATATATTCGTATTTTATACTAAAAATAAATAGTGATATTTTTTCTTAATATTTACTTATATTATTTATTAACGTTTTTACAGTCTGTTGAACTAAATTTATCCAACAAAAAACAAGTTTTGCATAATGATAAAATGTCTAACTTTTTAGTTGTACTTCAAATTCGGAGGTCATATTTTTATGGTTAAACTATCTAAACAAGACAAAATTGAAATCTTTCATCTTTGGCAAAACCAGCAAGTGGGGCCACAGAACTTAGTCGCCGCTATCAGGTCTACGATTCAATATCTTTTAACCCTTATCAATCATTATGGGTCAGCCATTCTTGACCGACCTTATACAAACTATTCAGTTAACTTTAAGGAACTAGCTATTAAGCGGGTACTGGTCAAAGGTGAAACGATTTATCGGGTAGCCCTTGATTTAGGTCTTAAAAGTTCAGGTGTTTTGTTTAATTGGCTGCTTCAGTACCGTGAAAATGGGTATAATGTCGTTATCAAACAGAGAGAACGACCGCCTCATGACCAAAAGAGAACAATTAATCAAGCAGGAAAATCACCGCTTGAAACAAGAAAACGGACGTTTACGTCAGCAGAACTTGAAGCTGACCGTCGAGAACGAATTCGTAAAAAAATTGAACCCCTTGGTCGATCAGCAGGTCAAGAACCGCAAGCCGCGGAAATAGCCCGGGCAGTTACAGAGCTGATGCGTGAACTCAAAGTTAGCGTAACTTTTATTCTTGAAGTTATTAATGCAATACCAATCCTAATCTGCCGCACTTATCGCGCAGTAATTACTACTACACGCTTAAACGGGGCGACAAAGACCAGGGCAATGAAGTCGTAATGATCACAATCAAAGCCAGTTATGAAAAACATAAACACCGCCGGATTATCCTGGAGCTCAGGCGGCGCCTGGCAATCAACCACAAGAAAGTGTAGCGTTTGATGAAGAAGCTGAAATTATTTGGTTTGGTTAGTAAACGCTGGTGCAAGTATAACAGCTACTACGGCACCCAAGGTCCAATTAAGCCCAACTTGATCAAGCACAATTTTGGGGCGATTTACCCCAAGCACAAATGGTATTCCGACGTGACCGAGTTCAAACTTAACTGGTAGAAGACCTACCTGGCGCCCATCATCGATGGCTGCACGCAGGAGATTATTGCCTACACCATTTTCCATAGTCCCAACCTTAAGCAGACCATAGACATGTTAAGGCAGGCCTTGCGCAGACACACCCACCCCTGAACGGTTTGGTCTTTCATACGGACCAGTGCTGGCAGCACCAGCACCTGCAATTTCAAGCCTGGCTAAAAAATCATGGCATCGACCAGAAGGGGATGACGACTTGATGGAAGGCTTCTTTGGCATCTTAAAGCGGGAAATGTTCTACGGCTTTGAACAGGCCTTCAAGAACTTAACCGCACTAGAAGAAGCGATCAGAAAACACATTGACTACTACAACACCAAAAGAATCAAAAGCAAACTGAAAGGACTAACCCCGATTGAATATCAGGAGTTAGTTCTCAGTTAGAATTTATTCGACTGTCCTAATTTTAGGATTCTATTTTTGTTGACAAAATTAAATTAAGGATTTATGATACTAACTATAAAAAATTATTTTTTATTAATATTTAAGGAGGCGTTTAAAATGGAATCGACAAGTGAATTTGAAAAATATATTGATAAAAGCCAAATAGCTATTGGCTATGTAGACTTTGAAGTTTCTGAAGTGCGTAATGATTCAACTCATCATAATTGGTACTTTATTTAATAAAATTTTAATATAATGTTGGGGCAGAAAAATGAAATTAGAAAGTAGATTTGAAAATTATGTTAACGCAGATCAAGTAACCACTAGTGCTATGGATTTTGAAATTTCTGAAGTACGTAATGATTCGACTCACCATAACTGGTACTTCATTTAAAAAACAATATAAAAAACTGTTATGCGCTGTGTAAAGAAAAACAACATATCTTACACAGTGTTTTTTTATAGGGAATTTAATATGAAAGACGAATTACTAAAATATTATCCTATGATTCATCAAGACAAAATGATTTATGAATACGAAAAGGGCACGATTAGAATAGGTACCGATGATAATGATGTTATTGAAATAACAGACAAAGAGAACAAATTATTACCTTTATTAAATATGCTAGATGGTAATAATAATGTAGAAAAGATTTTATCTTCTTTTCCTTGGATCAATTTAAAAAGTTTAAGTCTTTTAATAGTTAAATTATCAAAAGCTCACTCACTAAGTTTATTAAATGAACCCTTAAGCGTACTTACAAGCAACGATGAATTTAAAAGCGATTGTACATATTATTATAGTGAAGGACTTAATGGACAAGATATCATTAAAAAAATAAAGAATTTGAAAGTAACAATTTTTGGAGTAGGTGGAGGTGGAAGCTTACTGGCTCTGCAACTAACGAATTTAGGCGTTAGACACATACATCTGGTCGACAATGACAAAATAGATAAATCAAATCTACATAGACAATTCCTTTTCAAGAATGATGATATTGGAAAATTCAAAGTTGATGTTGTCCAACAATTTTTAAAATCAAGAAATTCTAATGTTAAAATTACTGTATCCAAGAAAAAAATCATCTCTGTAAATTCAGCAATAGATGAGATAGAAACTAACGAATCAAATTGGGCTTTCTGCTGTATGGACGAGCCCCCTTATGTAGCACAAAGAATAATAAATAGAGCTAGCTATATTAAGCAAATTCCTAGTTTATATGGGTTTAGTTCAAGAGATTCATGTAAAATGTTAATGGTTAATCCTAATAAATCTGGTTGTATTGACTGCTTACTAAACGCTACAAATGATACGGAATTTGAAAAATTAGTATACGCTTTACGGAAAAACAATTTTAAGCCCACCACACCTATTATTATTCCAAATTTAATGCTAGAGACTTCCTGGATGGTTAAAAAATGGTTAGATCAAATAACTAATAAAAGACAGCAATGGAATGTACTATACAGATTCGATTATAATTCATTAAAGGAAAAAAGTTTTGTTAGTTTCGAAAGACAAAGTGATTGTCCAACTTGCGGCACAGAAAGTAATAATAAATTATGGCAAATAATCCCAATCAAATAATTAAATTTAAAAATGGTCTACAAATAAATGTAATCAAAATGCCTGAAAGTAAACTTTCAGGCATAGTCATTAAGATTCATTTAAAAGAGCAATATAAAAATGGAATACCACATTTATTTGAACATTTAGTAATAGACCAAATTAAAAAACCAAGCTTTTTGAATGTTAGTGGTAGTACCACTCTTAGATTTATAGCTTTTAAGATAATTGGTATTGAAGATGATATATACGATTTTTTAACCAAATTTGTCTATAATCTATCTAGTTTTCAGCTTACCGATAAAAACTTGGAAAGTGAAAAGTCAATTGTTAAACAGGAACTATTACAATATCGCACTAGTCAACTTGAGAAATTTGCTTCTGAAGCACGTAATAAAATGTTTGATTCTAATGGTGAATATCAAGATTCGGTTTTAGGATCTTTGGATGATATAGATGATATTACTTTAGAAAAGGTTTTAAAGTTTGCCAAGAACAATTTAACAGCTAAAAATATTTCATGTTTGGCAACAGGTAATCATGTAGACAACGTAGTCTCCATTTTAAAGCAACTAGATAGCTTGCCAGTTTATACATCAAAAAATATCGCATTTAATAAAAGCAAAAACATATTGCTGGCAAAATCATATAGTTGTAAGGGCACCATTGCTAACGCACAGGTTGCCAATGTTTCAATGATTTTTAAGCTTACTGATAGCAATCTTTCAACAGTTAAAATATACGCTTTAAGTTTATTTTTTTCAATATTAACTTCTGGGGAAAATGCGTTGATATTGCAGTTACGTAAATCAAATCATCAGATATACTTTATAAAAGCCTTACCTATTTATAGATATAATAGTGTTTACATACAACTGATTTTATCCGGTTTACCAAATGAAGCTAAAGGTATAGTTATAGATTTGAAACATATAATGTTTAATTTCGAAAAGACATCTAAAAAGATACTAAGAGATGCTTTTAAAAATTTATATTTTCAGCAAAACGTCTTATTTGATGGTGTTGAGCATAGTGTTAATTCTTTTTCTAATATGGAATATGAACAAGAAAAGATAACTTCTTTTGAGGGTGTTAAGTATCACGAAATTATAAATGAGTATAATAAGCTGATTTCTAAAATGCTTCTAGAACTCAATAATATAAATATTTTTGTCGAATATAATTGAGAGGAAATAGCGATGATTATAAATTACACACGACCATGGAAAATAACGTTATATGTTTTTCTTGCTTTTTTAAAATCTCTCCAAATTGTTTTTGTTGCTTTTGTTTTTCAAAAATTTATTGACTTCGCCCAGAACCCCCAAGGTAGTTTAATCTGGCTAACTGCTTTTGCCATTTTAGGCTTATTAATATTCGGTATAGTCGGTATAATATATCAGTATTTTTATTATAAAATCATAGAAGAAGTCAATCTTACTCTAAAAAGGTTAACTGCTGATTATTTAGTGAATAACCAATCCAATAATAACAATATTGATAGTTCGTTTATGACTAATGATCTTAAACAAATTGAAACTAATAGTATTAAAGCAGAGCTTTCAATTATTTCTGATTTAATTCAATTCTGTGCAGCTGTAGTCTCTGCCTTTGTAAGTTCTTGGATTATTGCTTTAGTATTTTTAATAGCTTCTTTCGTTCCTGCCATTATTCAATCAATTTTTGGTCCTAAAATAGAGCAAAATTCTGAAACTTGGGAAAATTTGAATAGTAAATATACTGATACAGTTATTGAGACTCATTCTGGAGTTGAAATGGCTAATATATATAATGTTCAATATTCAATGGTTAGTAGATTAATCAAAGCAGCCAAGTTAATGGAAACAGCCCTTTTTAAAACCAATTGGACTAAAGGTATGTCTAATGAACTGACTATGATAATCGCCTATATTTTCAGTATGTTTCTTCCTTTTGCTATTGGAATCAATTTCATTGTTAGCGGTCATTTGACTTTAGGTACATTTATGATGATTTCACAACTTGCAAACAATTTTATTAATCCTGTGGTCGGTATTTTTGAATCATTTAATGATATTAAAACTGCAAAACCAATTATACATAAAATCAAGAAAATTGATTTATATATGAAGACAAGCAAAAACAAGAAAGTTCTTACCAATGTTCCAGATACTTTCCAATCATTACAATTAACAAATGCCGAAGTGAGTCAGGGAAAACAGATGATTTTTACTAATGTTAACCTAAAAATCAAATCTGGAGAAAAAGTCCTCCTTGAGGCACCTTCTGGTTGGGGAAAATCAACTTTATTAAGCGTATTAATCGGGATGAAGCAACTTAATTCTGGATCATATAAGCTTAATCAATTTGAAGCCAATGGAAATTGGTCAAAATTACATGAATATTTTTCGTTTATCGAGCAAAAACCATTTATTTTAAATGATACTTTAGAATACAATATCACTTTGGGTCGACAAGTTTCTAAAGCTAATCTGAATAATGCCATTACGCGAGCCGGATTAACTGATCTTGTAAATGAAAAAGGCTTAAGCTACTTACTTGGTAAAAATGGCAATAATCTATCAGGTGGTCAAAATCAACGGATTGAAATTGCTCGAGCATTACTAACAAAAAGGCCAATATTATTGGCCGATGAAGCAACTTCCTCTCTTGATCAAGATTTATCCATGCAAATACACCAAACAATTTTAAATAACTTCAATGGCACGGTTATCGAGGTTGCACATCACATCACATCAAAAGAAAAGGCTATGTTTGACCAAATAATTGATTTATCAAAATAATCGTAATCTCGGTTTGTCATGTGGCATTTCAAAAATTAAGAAATATATGAATATACATGAAAAGCTGTTACATATAGGCTATAAAAAGACTTGACATTGGTTGAATACCAATGTCAAGTCTTTTAGTTTAAGTTTTAATTCATTAATCATTAGTTATAGTTCTTTATAAAATGAAGCAAGATTACCCCAGTATCAAATACGTGTGGCTAGGCCCATGCCCACGTAATAGAGAGGTAGATAATTTTAAAAAAATATTAATAAAACTAACTCTTTAGATTGAAGAATTAGATCCAGCAAAATTAACTAATATTTTATAACATAAACAATTAAATAAATAATTTATTTAATTTTGTTTAAAGCATCTTTTTGCTCTGTTTGATCAATATGGGTGTACAAATCTGTGACAGAGGTACCATGCTGGACAAGCTGCTGTGAGACCAAAACGGTGTCCTGGGTCTCTCCGTAAAGTTCCGAGGCTAGCGTATGCCGCAACTTATGAGGCGTAATACGGTTGCCAAATGCTACAGAATACTTGGCAACAAATTATTCGATAGCGTCTGATGTTAACCGTTTTGCCTTACCATTTTGTAGAGACACAAAGAGGGAAATTTCATCTTCGGCACCAGGATAGCGGTCATTTCTGACGACCAAGTACCTTCTGATATAGGGCAATACCCAACGTGCAATTGGCACAGTATCTTTTTGACCGCCTTTGCGGATCACATTTAGCATGGGCTTGTATGTTTAACTCCTTAACATTTGCACTGGCAGCCTCTTGGACCCTCACACCAGCACCTAGCATTAGCGCTATTATTGCAATATCACGCTCTTTATTTCGCACAAAATGTCCTGCAATATTATTATTGACCTGCGTTTCATATCTATTAGAAAGAAAATCCAAAAAATCATGTTTCTTTTGTCCCCGATACATGTGTGTCTTGAGTTCATTTGCACGATAATTTAACGTTTTTGAAGCGAGGAGAGAATCGATTTTTGCCATGACATTACGGTAAAAATACGGTTCTCCATTATTATTGTCAGCAGTCACTGTTAAAAAGGTATAAAGAGAACGAAGTGCATTTATCGTCTATTTATTGTGGTGGGAAAGTTGTATTTGTTTTGCTTATTTGGCTTATTCTTTAAAGAATCAATATAAAACATTACATCGTCACGTTTCAAATGCTCTAAAGTTTTTAAACTTATATTCTTGCAGCTATCTGCTCTGCTTAAACCTTCTTGGATTAGCCAGGTGAGGAAGCGTCGTATTTCTGTTAAGTAATAATATTTAGTAATTATTGATAAGTTTTTGGATTGATAAGTTTTTGGTTAGATAAAACTCGCTGACATAGAACGGTAAATTACTAAGTTCCCGATTGATTAATTTGGCGTAGTGTTCTTAATCCATACCGATTTCTTTTGTAATAAATATGTTAAATTATTGGGTATCTCATAAACAAAAAAATTCGCTGCAGCATCTTAATTTTAGAGAGTAGAGCGATCAATACCACTGATTAAATTTATAGTTTTAATCAATCAATGATATTGTAAATAAGAAATATAATTATTCACTACAATAAACAAGTTCAAATAGGATAAAATATGTTCTTATGTTCTCAGATTAGTAAAACTAAAATGCAAGCAGCCGAACCAATTCTTTGTTGCACATTAGAAAATATATTATTATTTTTCAAGTAAACAAAGAAAGCAGAACCGATAATTGTTAACAAAGACATTTGTAAAATTTCTACTAATATATTAAAGCTTCCTCCTCCAGATTGTAATGCAAAGAAAAGCCCAACTGAAATATTTCCCTTGGCACTAAGTAGACCACTTGCACCATGAATACCAAGAAAAACATGGACTGTAATTAGTACAAAATAAAGCATTAAAATAAACACAATAATCTTTTTAGTATTTTTAAGTTTCATCAATTTTTCCTTTACAAAAGGGTATGATATCTACACCCCCAGAATTATTTTGAAATTCTTTTTTTAAAAAAAATTTACGTAATTATCTAAATTTCTAATATTATTAACTGTACAATAACGGGTCAATTATGTAAACGCTATTTTTATCAAAAAACCAAAGCAAAAAAATTACTGCTTATTATTATCCTTCACTAAAAAATGCTTTAAATATAAACCTTAGCTTAGGAATAATATTTAAAGCATTATTTTAATTTAAACTAGTAGTCAAAAATGAACGATTCTCTAAAGCAATAAGCAGTGCACGCGCTGTATCAAAACTAGTAATTAATGGAATATTCTGATTAATTGCCGCTTGGCGAATAATAAAACCGTCAGAATTCTTGGCCACATCGTGCCCCATCGTATTGATTACTAAATCGATTTTACCATTTTTAAATTCAGTCAAGATATTATCATCAGTTTTTGCATGAATTTTATTTACTACAGTTGCATTTAAATTATGTTGCTTAAGATAGCTAGCGGTGCCACTAGCAGCAAAAATACGATATCCAATCTGGGCAAAACGACTAGCAATTGGCAAAACTTCTTTTTTATCACGATCTTCAATAGTCAATAAAACATTGCCGCTATCTGGAATTTGCATATTAGCACCAGCAAAAGCCTTATATAAAGCCTTAGGAAAACTTAAATCGCTCCCCATAACTTCACCAGTTGATTTCATTTCAGGACCTAAATAACTGTCGACATCGGTTAACTTACTAAAGGAAAAGACCGGTGCCTTGACACTAATCATCTTGGGTTCAGGTGCTAAGCCGTCAGTATAGCCTTGTGCTTGCAAACTTTGCCCCATAATTACTCGAGTTGCCACTTGCGCCATTTCAATCCCTGTAATTTTACTTAAAAATGGGACTGTTCGACTGGTACGTGGATTAACTTCAATAATATAAATTTCACCATTGCGCTCAATCAACTGCAGATTCATAATCCCATGACAGTTAAGTTTTAAGGCGAATTTTTTAGTTACTTCAGCAATTTTTTGTTTAATCTCAGGTGAAAAAGTTTGGGCTGGATAGACCGCCATCGAGTCACCTGAATGTACGCCTGCATGTTCAATATGTTCCATAATACCTGGAATTAGCACGTTTTGACCATCACAAATTGCATCAACATCACATTCACGCCCATCAAGATAATCATCAACTAAAATTGGATGACTAGCAGCAATATCAACATGGTTTTGCAAATAATCCGTTAATTCTGCAGGAGTATAAACAATTTCCATTGCTTTACCACCCAAAACATAACTCGGCCGTACTAATACTGGATAGCCTAACTGCTCTGCTGCTTGCATCACACCTTCATGAGTAGTTGCTGTAATTCCTTGTGGCTGCTTTAACTGCAGTTCTTTAACTGCTTGATCAAACAACTCACGATCTTCTGCGCGATTTAAATTAGCAACACTAGTTCCTAATATCTTAATACCATTTTTTTCAAGTCCTGCAGCTAAATTAATTGCCGTTTGTCCACCAAACTGAATAATTACCCCTTCCGGTTGTTCTAAATCGCAAACATTTAGCACATCTTCTAAGGTTAATGGCTCAAAGTATAATTTATCTGAAATCGAAAAATCAGTTGAAACCGTTTCTGGATTAGAATTAATAACAATTGCTTCGTAGCCCATCTTTTGCAAGGCTTTAACACAGTGAACGGTGGCGTAATCGAATTCAACCCCTTGACCGATTCTAATTGGTCCCGAGCCAACTACTAAAACTGATTTTCGAGTAGTTGTTTGACTTTCATTTTCGGTATCATAAGTTGAATAAAAGTATGGCGTTTGCGAAGCAAACTCTGCCGCACAAGTATCAACCATCTTATAAACTGGAACAATCCCCTTTGCTTTACGCAATTGACGAATGCTGCTTTCATCTTCTTGCCAAAGATTAGCAATTGTCTGATCACTAAAACCGTATTTTTTGGCTAACTTGAGAGTTGCAATCTCTTTAGGATGAGCCTGAATGGTTTGTTCTAATTCAACAAGATGCTTTACAATGTCTAAAAAGTAAAAATTAATCTTAGTTAATTCATGTAGATCAGAAATAGAATAATTTCGGCGAAAGGCCTCTGCTAAATAAAAAAGGCGATCATCCTGTACCTTGACTAATTTTTGTTCTAATTCTTCATCACTTGCTTGATGCGCTTGTGGCGCAAAAAAGTCTTTTTGATCAATTTCTAAAGAACGCACCGCTTTTTGAAAGGCTTCTTCACCAGTACGTCCAATTGCCATGACTTCACCTGTCGCCTTCATTTGGGTACCTAAAGTCCGATCAGCCTTAGTAAATTTGTCAAATGGCCACCGTGGAATCTTGCAAACTACATAATCAAGGGCTGGTTCAAATTCAGCATAAGTTGTCCCTGTTACTGGATTTTTGATTTCATCTAGTGTCATCCCAATTGCTATCTTTGCTGCCATTTTGGCAATGGGATAACCCGTTGCTTTCGACGCCAAGGCAGACGAGCGTGAAACTCGTGGGTTAACTTCAATCACATCATAAGTAAAGCTATTTGGATCTAAAGCCAGTTGAACGTTACAGCCACCTTCAATTTTCAAAGCTCTAATCAGCCGTAATGCGCAATCACGTAGTAATTGATATTCCTTATCTGATAGAGTTTGAGCAGGTGAAAAAACAATTGAATCGCCAGTATGAATTCCTACTGGATCAAAATTTTCCATACAACAAACAATCATGGCATGGTCATCGTGATCACGCATAACTTCAAATTCAATTTCCTTATAACCAGCGATTGAGCGTTCAATCAAACATTCGCCTACTGGCGACAATTCTAGACCATTTTTAGCAACTTGGGCTAATTCAGTTGGATCATTACAGATTCCACCACCTGTTCCCCCCATTGTAAAAGCCGGTCGTACAATAATCGGATAACCACATTTTTTACCAAAAGCTAAAGCAGCTTCAACGTTTTTAACACTCTCTGATGGTGGAACAGGTTCACCTAACTTTTGACAAAGCTCTTTAAATTGTTCCCGATCTTCTGCCTGCTCAATTGACTCTAATTTAGTTCCCAACAATTCAATGTTCAATTCAGCTAAAATACCACTTTTTGCTAGCGAAAGTGCCATATTTAACCCCACTTGCCCACCAAGCGTTGGCAAAATTGCATCAGGACATTCCCGCCGGATGATACGCGAAATAGCTGTGACAGTTAGTGGTTCTAAATAAACTTTATCTGCAATGGTTGTATCCGTCATAATAGTTGCCGGATTGGAATTAACTAAAATAACTTCATATCCTTCTTCGCGCAAGGCTAAACACGCTTGCGTACCTGAATAATCGAATTCCGCGGCTTGACCAATAATAATCGGGCCTGACCCAATAACCATAATTTTGTGAATATCTGTTCTTTTAGGCATGAAGTTCGTTTTCCTTTCTTTGATCAATCATTTGCATAAAATAATCAAAAATTCCTTCTTCGTCATGGGGACCTGGAGTTGCATCAGGATGAAACTGTACTGAAAAGGCAGGATATTTTTTATGTTGTAACCCTTCAATTGTACCGTCATTAATCTCAACATGGGTCACTAACAATTGACTTACATCGATTGAACTTGCTTTAACTGCGTAACCATGATTTTGCGAAGTAAAACCAATATTTCCTGTAGCAATTTCGCGGACCGGATGGTTAAAACCCCGATGACCAAATCTCATCTTATAAGTTTTAGCCCCATTGGCTAGAGCAAAAATCTGATGTCCGAGGCAAATACCCATTAAAGGAATTTGCTGCTCAACTTGCTGAACCATTTTTATCGCATCTTGCATTTCCAGTGGATCACCCGGTCCATTGGAAAGCAAAACTCCATCGGGATGAAGGGCTAAAATTTTTTCAGCAGAAGTTGTGTAAGGTACTACAATACAATTACAGTCACGTTTACTAAGTTCACGTAAAATACTATTTTTCAAGCCAAAGTCAACCACTACAATATTACGCTTAGAGCCTGGAACTGGATAAGACTTTGTCGTAGCCACTTGCTTTACTACCCCAGCAGTCACATTAGTCGCACGTAGCTTAGCTATGACTTTGGCAGCATCCTTTTGACTATTGCAAATTTGACCTTTCATCGTCCCAAATTGGCGTAACTTTTTGACCAACATACGAGTATCAATTCCTTGAATTCCCGGAATATCAAGTTGCTCTAAAAAATGCGGTAGCGTAGTTTGCATGCGCCAATTATCGGGATAACGCGCTAACTGATGGCAAATTACCCCTTTAATGCCAGGCTCAAGCGATTCATAATCAGCCAAGGTAATACCATAATTACCAATTAGCGGATTAGTAAAAACCAAAATTTGGTCAGCATATGATTGATCAGTAATTGCTTCTTGGTAACCTGTCATCCCTGTAGTAAACACAACCTCACCCTGTGTCTCACAATTACTACCAAAACCTTCACCTGCGTAGATACTGCCATCTTCTAAAATTAAGTATTTCATTTAATTGCCTTTCTTTTGGTAAACTATCTGACCATTAACCATGGTTAGTTCAGTTTGTCCATAAACTGTTTGTCCAGTAAATGGTGTATTTTTCCCTTTAGATTGGTAGTTGGTTTCATTAATTACACTAGCATTTTTTAAATCAAAAATTGCTAAGTCAGCTGGTTGATTTAGACCAATACGGCCAGTATTTTTTAGTTCAAAAGCTTGAGCAGGTTTTAGAGTAAGCCAATTGAGTAATTGCTCAAGCGTAAAAATATTAGTTCTAACAAAATGTGTATATAACTGGCTAAAGACCGTCTCGCTACCTGTAATGCCAAAAGCTGCTTTAGCAAAGCCCCCACTTTTATCTTGTTTTGTATGCGGTGCATGATCTGTAGCGATTAGATCTATCGTACCGTCTAATAAACCGCCAATCAAAGCTGCTTGATCTTCTGATCTACGTAACGGCGGATTCATTTTATAATTGCCATTGTTACTCATAATATCTTGTTCATTTAAAAGTAAATGGTGTGGCGTAACTTCACAAGTAACATGAATCCCTTGCTTTTTGGCCCAACGAACTAGTTCTACACTAGTTGCCGTTGATACATGACAGAGATGATAATGAACTCCTGTTTTTTGCGCTAGTAATAAATCACGCGCAATCTGTGTTGTCTCTGCCAATTCAGTAATTGGTCGCAAACTCCAAGCCTTGGCTTTTTCACCTTCATTAATTACACCTAGATTGAACAAACTATCATCTTGAGCATGCTCAGCAATAATCAAATCATTAGCTTTAGCTTTTTGCATTGCAAGATACATTGTTTGGGCATCTTGTACGCCGTGCCCATCATTACTTAGGGCAAAGCAGCCAGCTTTTTTAAGTGCGGCATAATCAGGAAATACGTCAGTTGTTTCGTTGACGGTAATTGGGCCATATTGCAAAATATGAACTACTCCGTTTGCTTTATTATTAGTGACCATTTGTGTCATTAAATCAGCATCATTAGGTACAGGAACAACATTAGGCATTGCCCCAACAGTGGTAAAACCACCGTGAGCTGCAGCTAAAGAACCAGTTTGAACATTCTCTTTTGCAGTTTGGCCCGGATCACGATAATGAACATGAAGATCAATTAACCCTGGACTAACTAATTTGTCTGTAGCATCTATTACCCGATCTGCGGTTAAATTACGGCCAATAGCTGAGATTAAACCATGATTGATTAATAAATCGCCTTGCTCTAAGTGACCATTAACAAAAATCGTACCATTTTTAATGACAAGCGCCATTATTCTAGCCCTCCTAGTTTGCGTCCGCGCATCACCGCTTCAAGCATCGCCATACGCATGAAAACTCCATTTTG
Source organism: Lactobacillus sp. ESL0233 (assembly GCF_003692995.1). Classification (NCBI taxonomy): domain Bacteria; kingdom Bacillati; phylum Bacillota; class Bacilli; order Lactobacillales; family Lactobacillaceae; genus Lactobacillus; species Lactobacillus sp. ESL0233. Next base: position 489,438 of record NZ_REHH01000007.1, read on the forward strand.
CATCTGCCGATAAAACATACTTTTAGGTGCTTCAACTAATTCATCAGCTAGTTCAACCCCACGATTAATTGGACCGGGATGCATAATAATGGTTTGCTCTTTTAGGTCAGCGTAACGACGTTGGTTAATTCCATAATCTTCATGATATTTTTTTGCATCAAATTTTTGTTCATTTGGATCACCTTCGTGGCGTTCATGTTGCACCCGCAAGAGCATCATCACGTCAACTTGGTTCACTAATTGATCAAGCTCTTGATATTCACCATATTGATCAAATTCACTATCATACCAATAACTTGGTCCCGAAAAGTAAACCTGCGCCCCCAAGCGTGTTAATAGTTCCATATCACTTTTTGCAACGCGGGAATTGCTAATATCACCTACGATTGCCACTTTTAAGTCTTTAAAATGACCAAAATGCTCATGAATAGTCATCATATCAAGCATACATTGTGATGGGTGCTGACCGCTACCATCTCCACCATTAATTACTCCAATTTGCAAGTGATGCACGTTATCTGGGTGAATCAATTCTTGATAATATTCATTTTGCGGATGGCGAATAACTTCTAAATCAACTCCTAGCGCAGCCATAGTCAAGGAAGTATCATAGAGAGTTTCACCTTTCTTAGTTGAACTATGTTCTGAATCAAATGGAATTACGGTTAAGCCTAATTTGCGCTCCGCCATTTCGAAACTTGTTCTTGTTCGACTAGAATTTTCTAAAAAAATATTTGTTGCATATACTGGTTGGCTTAATTTTGGCGTAGCGCCACCATTTTTAAAATATTCTGCCCGTTCAATAAGAGCTAAAACTTCAGCTGTTGATAAATTTTCTACATTAACAAAGTGTGATAGAGTGACAAAATTTTTAGTTTTCATAATTTAGACGCTTTCTTAAAAAAATAAACCTGAAGCTAATTTATGCTTCAGGTTTAGCAAAAGGGTTTTAAGCTGACTAAATTTTAGTATACAAGCAGCAAAAAAACTCAAACCCTTCTGACCCTCTCTGAAGTCAATTAAATGGCTGAATTATAATAATTTATGACAGTGGTTTTAACTCTACACTATCTTTATGATCAATTTCTTCCACATTTACTGCAACTTGTTCATGGGAAGAAGTCGGGATATTTTTACCGACAAAATCTGCTCGAATAGGCAATTCACGGTGCCCGCGATCAACTAGTACGGCCACCGCAATTGAACTTGGACGACCCAAATCCATAATCGCATCCATGGCTGAGCGAATAGTACGACCAGTAAAAATAACATCGTCAACTAAAACAACATTTTTATTGGTAATATCAACATCGATTGCAGTTGAATTGACAACTGGCTCTTGTGGTAAAGATGCATCATGGCGATCATCACGATAAAGTGTAATATCCAACTGACCTAGAGGAACATCGACTCCTTCTAATTTTTGAATTCGTTCATGAATTCGTTGAGCTAAATAAACTCCCCGAGTCTTAATACCAACTAATACTAAATTTTCAGTCCCTTTATTGTGCTCAATTATTTCATAAGTAATTCGCGTTAAAGCCCGTTTCATCGTTAACGCATCCCAAATTTCTTTTGCCATGTTTTCTCCTATCTATTTTGCCTTAAAAAAGCACCTAATCTACCTTGAGACTAGGTGCTTACTAGAAAGTTAATACTTAATTAAGCTTGCCTTGTTAGCCTCACGGGACTAATTTTAAGGACGATATATATTTATAATATACGTGCGAAAATTTAGATTGTCAACCAAAAGCAAGAGCGACCTTTTAGTTAAATTTTACCTGACCAACCAAATCATTGATATCACTAACGCCCAAATCATCAAGTACTCGAGGAAGAGCTTGAATAATCTCGGGACAAACTAACGGATTATGAAAATGAGCGCTACCAACTTCAACCGCATTTGCTCCAGCTAGCATAAACTCAACTACATCACTCGCCGTTTCAATGCCACCCATACCAATAATTGGCAACTGCGTAGCTACTCGAACTTGATGTACCAAATAAAGGGCAATAGGCTTAATGCCACGACCAGAATAACCGCCAATATTATTCCCAAGTAATGGTTTGCGCGAAGCAATATCAATGCGCATGCCCATAACTGTATTGATAAGAACTAGCCCATCTGCGCCACCATCTTCGGCAGCACGAGCAATTTCCTGAATATTAGTCACATTCGGTGTTAATTTAATATAAATTGGTAACTTAACTTTTTGTTTAATAGCTGAGGTAATCCGTGCTACCATTTTAGGATGGACACCAAAAGTCATTCCTCCTTGGGCAACATTGGGACAAGATAGATTTATTTCTAAAGCATCAACTAAGCGAGCTTGACTTAGTTGATTGGCCACCGTTAAATAACCCGCTTCATCTTCAGCTCCAACACTAGCAATAATTGGTAAATTTGGATAGAGTTTCTTTAGCGCTACTAGTTTTTCATTAATTACTTGCTCTACGCCTGGATTAGTTAAACCAACCGAATTTAAAACTCCATCATCTAAAACCGCAATCTGTGGTTGCGGATTACCTACACGCTTGTTAGGTGTTGTCGTTTTAATTACCAGTGCCCCTAACTTGTTTAAATCATATTTTTGGGCAGCAGCCACGTCGCCAAAGCCAAAGGTCCCACTTGCTGGCATAACTGGGTTTTTTAATTTAAGACCGGGTAATTTAACATTAAGATTGACCATATTTCCCTCCAAAATGAATGCTCTCTGTCATTACAATTATTTCGGGGCTTATTTTACACCTTTTTTTGATTTTTACTAGCTAAAAATCTATTGTATTTTGTCCAATAAGGTGGTAAGCTCGGTATTAGTAAACTTTAAACGGTACAGTGAGACCGCAAGTTCAACATGACTTAATTACTACAAAAGTCTATTTTGATGCGCACTGTACCAAAATAGGCTTTTTTGATGGAGGTTGGCAATGGAAAAAGCAGTATTTATTGCTTTAGATTATGATCGAGAAGAAGATGCTCAAAATTTACTTATGAAATTAGGATCAGCTGACAAAACTTATTTAAAGATTGGAATGGAACTTTTTTATCATTCTGGCTCGCATTTTGTTAAACAATTAGTGGAGCAAGGTTATCACATTTTTTTAGACTTAAAACTACATGATATTCCTAATACAGTTTATCGTGCGGCTAAACAATTAGCTCAACTCGGCGTATTCTGTATTACTATTCACGCATTAGGCGGTAGCGAAATGATTATGGCGGCCAAAAAAGGGTTAGTTGCGGGCACACCTAAGGGTATGAAGCCGCCAAAATTATTAGCAGTCACTGAGCTAACTTCAATTTCAGATGCTATTTTACGAAATGAACAGAACTGTTCTTTATCAATGACCAAACAAGTAGTTAGTCTCGCTCAAACAGCTAAAAAAGCCGGTGCTGATGGCGTCATCTGTTCTCCACTTGAAGTAACAAGCTTGCAAAAAATTATTGGTACTGATTTTCTCTACTTAACGCCAGGAATTCGTTTAGCCAATAATCAAAATGGTGACCAAAAAAGGGTTGCCACGCCAAAGCAAGCCAAAGATTATGGCGCAAGTGCAATTGTAGTTGGCAGACCTATTACTACTGCTACAGATCCAGCGTCTGTTTATCAAATCATTAAAAAGGAGTTTAACTGATGTACCAAGAAAAAATTATTACAAATTTAGTTGATCACAAAATTATTACTATTTCTCCTAATAAGCCTTTTACCTATGCTAGTGGGATGCTTTCACCGATATACACCGACCTACGTCTAACTGTCGCTTACCCCGACCTGCGCGATTGGATTGCTAGCGATTTAGCTGCCTTAATTAAAGAAAAGTATCCTGATGTTTCAATTATTGGTGGGGTTGCTACTGCAGGCATTCCACATGCTGCATGGGTAGCCAGCAAACTTAATTTACCAATGATTTACGTTCGCCCAAAACCCAAAGACCATGGAAAGGGAAAACAAATCGAGGGAATTTTTACTGCTAATGATAAAATTGTTTTAATTGACGATTTAATTACCACCGGTGGTTCAGTGTTAAACGCTGTCGCCGCTACTAAAAAAGAAGGTGGCAATGTTCTAGGGGTTGCATCAATTTTCACCTATTTTTTGAATGATACTAAGAAAAACTTTAACGATGCTACAGTTGATTTTATATCATTATTAACATACCCCGAATTATTAAAGAAAGAAAAAGAATTAAATTATATAACTGCTCCTGAATATGATGCTCTAAAAAGTTGGCATCAAGACCCATGGAAATGGGGCGAAAAATTTAATTAGCCAATTTAATACCAAATTTTTGGGGTAACAATAACTTTAATATATTGGATAATAAAAAAACGCTTGAAAATATCAAGCGTTTTTTCAATATAATTATATATTATAGGATAAATGTTAGGTTAGAATAATGAAAAATAGTTGTTTATTATTTTAGAAGTTAGCTTTTTTAACGTATTTATTAGCACCAACTATATAATACTTCTTACCAGTTAACCGTACAGCACTACCATATGTACGTATATACTTACCCTTTTTAATTGCCTTCTTCTTTATACGTTTTATTTTATTATTATAAACATATGAATTGTGCTTCAACTTTCTTAAAGTACCATCAATGTTTGTCGCAATAATAAATTTATCATTACCTAAATTATAATATTTCCGGCCTTTAATAAATTTTGTGCCAAAAGTATTTACTTTAGTAAATGAAGTATACTTTTTAGATAAACGAGTTCCATTTGAATCATAAACATATGCAGTATGTCGTATAACCTTTTTAACAGCAACTTTAGTTACATCAGTACCGTTTGAATTTTTGTTTATATCACTACCATTGTTAGCGCCACCGTTTGTGCTACCGTTGTTGGTGCCACCGTTGTTGGTGCCGCCGTTCGTGCCACCGTTGTTGGTGCCGCCGTTTGTGCTACCGTTGTTGGTGCCGCCGTTTGTGCCACCGTTGTTAGTGCCACCGTTTGTGCTACCGTTGTTGGTGCCGCCGTTTGTGCCACCATTCGTAGCTGTTTCTACCTTAACCTGAACAGGTACTTCATCGTAAGTATTATCAGAATAATCGACATGAACTATAGCGTTGCCTAGTTGCTTACTTACATCAGTATCTTTAGCACCATCAATTATTGTACCGTCAGCAGCTGCTATAACACCACCGTCTATCACATTTCCTTGATTATCCATTGCTTTACCAGGTACCCATTGTACCCCAGTAATCACTTTAGTATTAGATAAAGCATCAATTGTGCTTGATGTGCCGTCAACAGAATTGTTTATAGTAAGTATATCTTTACCTAAGCTGACCTTACCATTTTTAGCAGTTTGCTTAAGACTTGTAACATCATAAATTCCAGCTCCGGTTTTAGCTAAAACATCATCTAAATCAGTACCAAGCTGAAGTCCAGGAACCGTTTTAATACCTAAAAGCCTATTAATTTTTTCGGCAAGCTCACCACCCTCTAATTTATTGAGAATAGGTACTCCACTTGCATCAAATAATGGTCCATTCAAAAATGAACAATAATTTTCCAGATCTTTCATAGTACCAAAGTCTGTAAATGTTTTATTTGCTTTACCTTTTTTACTAATTAAACTAAGTGGAGTTTGATAATCATTAACTAAAGTTTCATTTAAACCAGTAAGATTTAATTGTGGCAAAATAGTATCAATAATATCTGAGGCAATTGGAATTTTATGAAGTGCTAATGCCATCAAGTTTGAATGAGTGGCAGTTAGAACCCAGTTTTTACGCAAAGCCATGTCAGACATGCCAATATTTTTACCTGTTATATCCGTACCTAAATAGCGAATTTGGGGACGCTTAACATCTGGATTAGTACTTATAATTTTTACGGATGCAGGGTTATTTGCAGAAAGAAATACCCAGTTAGCTAATGGATCTAGCAATTCTGCTTTAATTGCTGGAGCGTTGTCAACTAATTTTAATCTTGCACCATCATTAACTTCAATATTTAGTAAAGTATTTTCGCAAAGTCTTGTTACAGTAGAATCAAGATAAACATTTACATTTGCATTTTTACCTATTGTAAATTTAGAACCTAGTTTTATACCTTTAATTGCATTTATCAGGTCATCTTTATTATTAACATGGTTAATATCAGGAATCAAATTATTAATGGTGTTCATTAGTTCTCCATTAAACAACTGAACTAAATTTCCCGCATTAACAGCCAAATTTACTCCATCATTAACAATTAAATTCCCATCAAACAAGGTTGAATTTTTTGAATTCTTATTATTACTTTTATAATTAATGGTTGAATCGCCAATTACGTTAACGCTAACACTAATCAATTGTGAATCAAGACCGCCACCAAAAGTAATTCCATTAGTAATTACTTTGTCTAAAGTGATTTTCCCAAAATCACCAATAGTTGTCCAAGGAATATTGTTAACTATCGGTAAATGAGTCAAATAAGCACCCGTACCATTAATGGTAATGTTCTTAAACGTAATATTAGGTAAGCCTAGAGATTGAATAATATTACCACTTAATTGATTATCATTCAGGTTCAAAGTGTGTCCCTGACCATCAATAATCTTATCTCCTTTTACCCCAATTTCACCTAATTTGTTGAGCCAAGTATCAGTAAATCCATGTGGAATCTCAACATCTCCTAGCAAATTTACATAATGCTTATCTCCACTTCCCATAGCAGTAACAAAGCCCTCGGCAGTACTAACATTAGAAGTATTAATCTCATCAGCCACCATGGTGATATTAGCTTTATCTGTTTGAATTTCAGACTTATCTGTTTGAATTTTAGACTTATCTGTAGTATCATCTTGTCTGGTAATGTTGGCAGAATCTGGAGTTACAGATTCATTGGTTTCATTACTAGAAAATTTTAAGAATGTCTTTAAACCCTGATATGATGTTACATTAGATTTAGATTCATTCTTTGTTTCATTTGAAGTAGTTTCTGTGTTAGTGGCACTAGAGACTACTTTTTCTTTTACGTCAGGGCTGGTTACTGTTACTTCATTTTCACCAACTACAGCGGTATCTGTTTCTGGACTAATTGTATCAGCCTTGGCAGTTTGAGAACTTAACCCAACGAAGCTCAATCCGATAAGTACTGAAGCAGCTCCAACTGTTAATTTTCTAATAGAAAACCGATCATGCTTAGATTGCCTTTCTATTTTATTTAACTTTTCATTGAAATTATTTTTTCCTAACATAACTTCTCTCTTTCCTAGTTATATTCATAACCATTACTTAATTATATTTTGCAACATTACTATAATGTGTTACACATCAAGTTTAATAAAAACATTCAATTAAGTCAATAATATAATTGGTATAAAATAAATATCAATAGTAAATATATAAAAAATATTGTATTATTAAATAACGATTTTAAACTTTTTTTGAGAAATAAAATATTTATGTTATCAAATAATAAATATATATATTATTATTTGATAACATAAATAGTAATATTAATTGATATTAAATTTAATTATTAATTTAATGCTTAGTATTTAAATTAATATTTTTTATATAAAATTAAAAAATATTAATTGGTATATGTATACTATATGTGATAAACATAATAAAAAGCAACGAATTACTTTTGTAATTCGCTGCTTTTTAAATATTATAACCACTAAAGGCTTAATAACCCATATACCGATTTCTTTCCCAATCAGAAACAGTTTGTGTATATTGCGACCATTCTAATTCTTTAGAACTAATAAAACTTTGTGTTAAATGATCACCCAAAGCAGCTTGAATCAACTGATCGTCCTTAAACGCTTTAAGCGCATTGTGTAATGTAGAAGGCAATGGTTTAATTCCTAATTCATCTCGTTGTTGTTGACTTAATTCAAATAAATTGCAATCAACAGGATCCATTGGCATTTTTTCCGCTTTAATACCTGATAGTCCCGCACTTAAGCATGCTGCCAAAAGCAAATATGGATTAGCAGTTGGATCAGCCGAACGCATTTCTAAACGAGTATTAATTTCTTCTGCCGAAGGTACCCTTACCATTGGTGAGCGATTTTTAGAAGCCCAAGATATATAAACAGGTGCCTCATAACCCGGAATTAATCTCTTATATGAATTAACAGTTGGATTACCTACAGCAGTAATAGCTCGCGCATGCTCTAAAATTCCATTTAAAAAGTAAAGTGCTGTATTTGATAAATGGAATTTATTATTATTATCATAAAAAGCATTCTTATTGTCCCTAAATAAAGACATATTAGTATGCATTCCATTACCTGCTTCACCTTGAAGTGGCTTTGCCATAAATGTTGCATATAAACCGTGTTTTTTAGCAATTTCACGGACAATCATTTTAAACATTTGCACACGGTCTGCAGTCGTTAAAGCATCGTCAAATTTAAAATCAATCTCTTGTTGTCCCACGCCAACTTCATGGTGGGCAGCTTCAACTTCAAAACCAATGCTTTCTAACGTTTCAACAATATCTCTACGACAACTGGCACTTTCATCATTAGAAGTCAAATCAAAGTAAGAGGCATGATCAGGAACTTCCGTAGTCCAATTTCCATTACTATCAAGTTTAAGTAAATGAAATTCTGCTTCAAAGCCAATATCAAACGCTGAAAAACCCATCTCTTTCATTTCATTAAGGACACGTTTCAAATTATTACGCGGATCACCAGTAAATGGCTGTCCATCGGTTGTATGAACAGAGCAAATTAGGCTACCAATCTTTCCGCCTCGACTATCAGTCCATGGTAAAACTGACCACGTTGAAAAATCAGGATATAAAACCATATCACTTTCTTCTAACCGAACAAAGCCATCAATTGAAGAACCATCAAAACGAATATCATTTTCTAAAACTTTTTCAAGTTGACTATTTGGAACTTCAACTGCTTTTAACGTTCCATTAATGTCAGTAAACATTAATCGTAAAAATCGAACATCGTTATCAGCGACACTTTTTCTAATATCATCTTCTGAAATTTTGTTTGTCATGCTTTTCCCCTAAAAATATAAACCACTAATAATTGGTATAGTTTACAAAAGGCCTTGACCTTTATACTAAACTTTGATTAATAGATTAACAAATCATTAGATAAAAGTCAAAATGGTATAACTATTTTGAGATAAATTTTATCAAAGCTTTACTTCTGACTTACTTCAATTACTGATTAAAAATTATTAATTAAAAAATAATTCATTTACGGCATTGGTAATTGCTAGTTTAACATGCGCATATGTCAATCCACCTTGCATATAAATTGCATACGGTGGTCGAATTGGTCCATCTCCGGAAAATTCAATGCTGGCACCCTCAATAAATGAGCCATCGGCCATAATCACCTTATCTTCATAGCCAGCATCATTACTTGGAACTGGATCAACAAAAGAATTAATGGGTGAATTTGACTGAATAGTCTTAGCAAAATTAATCATTTTTTCTTGATCATTAAAAATTACAGCTTGAATTAAATCCGTCCGCTCAGCATTCCATTTAGGCGAAACTTCAAGCCCCATTCGTTCTAATATCGCTGAAGTATAAATAGCACCCTTAATGGCATTGCCAGTTACGCTTGGTGCAATAAATAAACCCTCAAAATAGTCAAGATTATTATTTAGGCTTGCACCTTCAAAGCGGCCAATTCCGCCAGCTGTTAAACGATGGGCCGCATTTTCAATTAATTCATGTTTACCCACAATATAACCGCCGACCTTTGCCAAGCCACCACCAGCATTTTTAATCAATGAACCAGCCATTAAATCTGCCCCATATTCAGTTGGCTCATGCTTTTGGGAAAACTCCCCATAACAATTATCAATAAAAATAATACTGTTAGGACTCGCTGCCCGAATCATCGTAATCATCGGCCTAATTTTTTCAACGGTAAAGCTTTGGCGCGTATCATAACCACGTGAGCGTTGAATTACGACCATTTTAGGTTGATGAGCAGTTAACAATTTTTCACATGCAGCAAAATCAACTTCACCGTTTTTTAAATCAACATGAGAAAATTTAACACCATATGACATTAAACTCCCACGCCCATCGCCAGCAATGCCAATCACCTGTTGCAGTGTATCGTATGGCATTCCAGTTATATAGGTTAGTTCATCCCCAGGTAACAAGTTACCTGCCATAGCTGTTGCCAAGGTATGCGTGCCCGAAACAAATTGTGAACGAACTAGAGCATCTTCTGTGCCAAAAATTTCTGCATACATGCGGTCAAGTTTATCTCTACCACTATCATCAGAACCATAACCAGTACTGCCAATTAGGTCAGCTTCAGCAACCTCTTCCTTTTTAAAAGCTTGTAATACCTTATTCTGATTGAAGAGTATAATATCATCAATCTTTGCTAATTGCGGTGCAATCTGCAGATCAATTTCACTAACAAGATGCTGTAGTTCTTTGGGCCAATTATTCATTTAACCATGCCTCTACTTTCTGTTTAATTTCTTTTGTACAATTATTGTTTTTTAATGGGTCTACCCAATTAACTGGTAATTGATGGCGAAAATAGGTCAACTGTCTTTTAGCATAATGTCTTGAGGCGGTTTTTAAATCAGCTATACATTCTACCAATTTTTTTTCACCGGTAAAATAAGGAAAAAATTCTTTGTACCCGATTGCCTGCAATACTTGATATTCTTGTTCTTTATTTTGAAAAATATATTCTGCTTCTTTAAGTAAACCCTGCTCCATCATCTGGTCAACCCGCAGATTAATTCGCCGATATATTTCTTGACGATCTGCATTTAAGCCGATTATTAAATAATTATAACGCGGCAGAATTTCTTCTTGCTGTTGCGAAAATTTTTTCCCTGTTCGCTCAATTACCGTCAAGGCACGTAACACACGTCGTGAATTATTGGGTGAAATTTTACGAGCAGTTGCAAAATCTTGAGCAGCTAGTTGTTGCCAAAGTTGTGCAGCTCCATTTTGCTTTAAATACATATTCCATTTTTCAGCGATTGCACTTTCTTGGCTATTTTTTTCACCAAGCTGCATTTGATTGAGAAAAGCATTAACATAAAAGCCCGTTCCCCCTACAAGGATCGGCAATTTGTTTTTTTTAGTAATTTCTTGAACGGCATTTTTAGCATCATGAACAAAATCAACTACTGAATATGGTGCAAAAATTGATTGTGTATCAACTAAATAATGTTTAACAGCTTGTCTTTCTGAATAAGTTGGTTTAGCTGTTCCTACTGCAACTTCTTGATAGACTTGCATTGAATCGCCAGAAATAATCTCACCAGACAGCTCTTGCGCCAAAGAGATTGCCATACTAGTTTTACCAATAGCAGTTGGTCCAACAATTGCTAATATTTTTTGCATTTTCACTTTCCTTAATATTATATAGAAAAAAACACGTTTGAATAGTCACAAACATGTTTTTAAAATTAGTATTTAGCGGACTTAGTTCTGCCATTCCATTCATCAAAGCCATTTTTTAACCACTTGATTTTTGAAAAATTATTTTTTTGTAAAAACCTAGCAGCCCGCAAGGTAACCGAAACGGAATCAGAATATAAGTACACAGGTAAATCAGTCCTTAATTCAGCATATTGATACTTTAACATTGTATACGGAATATTTCTGGCACCATCAATATGCTTTCTTTTGAAGGGCTCTTTTTCACGTAAATCAACAATTTGAGCTTTTCGCATTCCTTGTTTAAATTCATCGTTTGACAAGTCGCCATTACCTAGACGCTTAGCTTGAACTTTATTCCACAGCCATACAAACACAAAAGCAAGTATAATCACAACTAAAACAATGTCTATAATAATCAATAGAGTTGACATAAATTATTCTCTCCTCTAACTTTTATAAATAATATACTCCTAAATTCAGTTAAGAGCTATGTTTATCCTTTTCTATTTGCTCTTCATACTCATGTTCATGACGCAAAATCATTTTAGCTATTAGATAGTCGTGTTGGCTAATTAAATGAGAACGATTAATGTTATCAAGTTCAAGTGCCATTAACTCAATATCCCATATCCGTTTACCAACATGAACAAGCACACCATATTTTTTTAAAAGTTGTTGTACATCATATAGAGTTTTCATTATATTTTTATAATCATACCTGTTCTAATAGTTGCTAGTACATAGATAAGTAATAAGCAACTAGCAATTACACGCCATTTAAAGGAATAACGCTTCATTGTCTTATCACCAATAATTATTGCAAGTAAAAAGCCAGCAATAAAGCCACCAATATGACCCTGAATATCAATATTTGGTACAAATAAATCTAAGCCAATATTAATCAAAGCAAGCCAAAATGACTGCCTACCAAGATAAGTAAGAATTGGATTGGCTCGATTTTGCAAGGCGATTGCAGTCATGGCACCAAAAATTCCAAATAAGGCAGTAGATGCTCCTGCACTGATTGCTTGATCACTGCCCAAGGCTAAACTTAATAAATTACCACCTACGCCAGATAATATATATAAGATCAAAAAACGCCAATGACCAATAATTTCTTCCAAATACATACCTAAATAATAGATCATTACAGCATTAGAAATAAGGTGCATCATCCCGATATGTAAAAATTGAGCAGTAAATAGGCGCCACCACTGTCCCGCAGCAACAATCGCATAATTATTCATTGCCCCCATTTTGACAAGTACATATGTGCTTTCCGAGCCACCTAAAGCAACTTCAATTATATAAACAAGCAGCAGCGCTATTAATATTAGCACCGTCATATAACAATTACGCAAATTCTGTCTTTGATTCATTATAACCTCTAATTATTTTTAAATTTCATGTGGTGTAATAATAGTTTTTAGCGGGATATCGGTTTTTTCAGCTTGCCAACTCATATGCGCAAAAATCATTTTCGTATTAGCCAGAGCAATAGTTGGCGTATGGGGATGTTTAGCTAAAAAACGATCATAATAGCCACCACCAAAACCAATCCTCTGCTTTGAATCAAGGGCAAAGGCGACACCTGGAACAATAATCAAATCAAGTTCATTATTGACTTTAGCATTAGTATCTATTACTTCCTCAACACCAAACTTTGATCTAGCAACCTTACTATTATAATTATAGGCGACAAAATCTTGCGTATGTTCACGATTATTGTATGACCGAGCTAAATAAACCTCCTTACCCTGCTCCCATAAATTAGCTATCAAGTTAGATGTATCGACTTCATATGGCAAAGACGAAGTAACACCGATTCTTTGGCTATGCTGTAATAATTTTAAATTCATTAATTTTTCAAGCAAAATTAAATCATCAAGCTCTTTTGCTGCAGTAGCTGCATAATTTTTCAAACACTCAATTTGTTTTTGTCGAAGTTCTTTTTTATTCATAATCATTTCATACAAAAAATAGCAGGAGCATAGGCCCTTGCTATATTAGTTTATTACTTAGTTTCACGATGAAGAGTTGCCTGTCTTTCAACTGGGCAATACTTCTTCAAACTTAAACGTTCCGGATGCTTACGCTTGTTTTTCTTAGATAAGTAACTTCTATCGCCACATTCGGTGCATTCCAAAATGATGTTATCTGCCATTTCTTTCACCACCTAAATTTATTCTGCCTGAATTAGTTTAGCATTTTCTACAACTTTTTGCCAGTATTATTTATTAATTTCTATTTTTTATGTAACTTAAAATAATCTTCAACCATTGCTTTAGTCATTTGAAGGGTATAGGAACCCTCTAAATCAGGGTCAAGTCCAGGGAAAATAACTGCTGTGGCAATTTCAGGTTTATCTGACGGAGCATAACCAACAAAGGTAGCATTAACCAATTCAGGTGGATTCTTTTGCCGCGGATGCTCTGGATCAAAATAAAAAGTTTGAGCTGTTCCCGACTTACCTGAAATAGCTGGCTTGACATCTTTTAACTTATGCGCTGTTCCCCAGGAATTGGTTCCATGAACAACCCGCCACATTCCCTGCCGAACAACATTTAGCTCATCAGTTGTCCAAGGAATCCGTAATTGAACATTAGGCTTTTTATTATAGTCGACATAGACCTTTTTGCCATCATTAGCCGTATGCCCAATTGACTGTACAACGTAAGGCTGCATCCGATAACCTCCATTAGCAATGGTGGAAACATATTGCACCATTTGGATAGGAGTATAAGCATCGTAATTACCATAAGACAAGTCTAAAACTGAACCGGACAAAATTTGACCTTGTTCATTAAATGACCGGCCTTGAATACCAGCAATTTCTCCTGGTAAATCAACACCAGTCTTTTGCCCCAACCCAAACATATTGAAATTATGACGCAAAGTATCAAAAGCCGTTGCAGGCATACTAATTTTGGTCTTAGGCACATAGTCAGCATGAATCCAATTCATAGCCAGATGCATCATATAAATATTACTAGAAACTTCAAGTGCTGTTGCAGCATCAAGTGCCCCAAATGTCCCAACTGGATATACTGATTTTTTAATTGGCGTACCTGGTAAATAAACTGGCGTATCTGGTAAAGTATTATTGGTAGGCGTAATTACTTTATTGATTAAACCGCCACCAACCATCGCTCCTTTAACCACTGATCCCATAACAAAAGACTGATTAATAACACCTAATGCATTGTTCGTCGTCTTATTTTTATTGGGATCTCTACTAATACCAGCGATTGCTAACAATGCACCAGTTTTAGGATTCATTGCTACTGCATAGGCACCATTTGAATAATGTGCTGCACCAGAAGCTAGAGCTGAGGCATAAATCTGCTCAAGTGATTTTTGTACTTCTTTTTGGTACTTAGCATCTAGTGTAAGAATTAAACTTGAACCAGCTTGACCTGAATAAACTAATTTGGATTGTTCAATTCCACCAGCTGTTTTGGTCCAAATCTTACTGGTTGCCTTAGTTCCCCTTAAAAGTGGTTCATATTCTTCTTCTAAATATGATGTTCCTACACGATCATTGCGTGAATAGCCGTTAGTCAAATAATATTGTAAGTTGTCACTAGGTAAGCCAGCTTTTTCAGTAGAAACTGAACCAATAATACTTCTAATAGATGAGCCGTTAGGATAAGATCTCTGCCAATCAGTACCAATTCCAACCCCAGGCAATTCTGAAAGATGCTCACCTATTTCAGCTATTTCCTTATCGGTTAAATCATTATTTTTGATATAAATTGTTGATAAGGTATAGGCGCCAGAAATTTTATTGAAAATTATTGCCGCGGTTTTTTGCCGTTCAGTTAGCTTAATATGTTCTTTTAGTACTTGACTTTTGATTCGTGCGTTAATAAGATTATCATCTTGTGTTTCACGAATAGATTTAGGTACTTTAGCCGCCTCTTGGGTACTATTTTTTTTATTAGCTAAATAGTAATCAACAACCTGCTGACTAGTGGGCTTTTCATCCTTTATTTGTAAGTACTGGCTAAGTAAATTAGAAATTTTATATATATCATCAGCCGTTGTAGAGACACTTTTAGTATAAGTAATTGCATTTTTAGCCTTGTTACCAACCAAGACACGTCCTTTATTATCATACATGACACCTCTTGGGACTTGACTAGAAACTACCGCGGAATTAGATTTTTGAACTTCTGCCTTAAAGCGCGAGCCATAACCTATCTGCAAATATGCTAGTTGTCCAACCAAAGTAGCAAAAAGAATAAAAATAATTCCTAAAATTAGCTTCATTCTAATTGGTGTTGAAGACTGCTTTTTCGAGTTTGTAGTTTCTCGATTTTTTTTAGAAAATTTCACTTAATTAAAACCTCACTAAACTAGCGTAATTCTATCAAAAAAAAAGCTATAATTCTATCTCTTCCCTCTATCTTTGCTAATATTTTAACAAATAAACAAGTTTTAACTATTATAAGTTGTTACTTTTATTCAAAATTAAGTCATTTTTATGAATGAAACGTTTTCAAAAAAACTTCTTTAATTATAGTTTTTGTAATAAAATTAATAGATGAAAGATTAAAATTTTAAATAAAGGAAGATTAAGATGATACTTAAATACCAAATTGGGGTTGATGCTGGTGGCACACATACAACTGCTATTGCATACGATGAAAAAGGAGCCGAACTAAAACGAATAGAATCAGGTCCTGGACAAATTAATACCGATTATACCAGAGGAATTGAAAATATAACTAATGCAATTAACCAATTAATTAACCAAATTAATGGTGATTGCCAACGAATTTTATGTGGAATTGCTGGCTTATCAGTAATTGGACGGGCAACTGAAGTAGCCGGTGAAATTTCAGCAAAAGTTAGTAATTTACCAGTTAGAGCTGTAACTGATTCTTTACTTGCTCTTTATAACGGTCTTGAAGGTGATGATGGCGGATTGGTAATCGCTGGCACAGGCTCAGTTTTTAATGGATTACAAAATGGACATATCATTACTACTGGCGGTTATGGCGCAATTTTAGGTGATGAAGGTTCTGGATATGCTATTGCTCTTTCTGCATTCAAACAGGCTCTACTAAGCTGGGATAAACGCGAAAATAACCAATTAATTGATTTGTTTAACCGACTCTTTCAAGTAGATAATTTAGTTGATGCAACTGCAAAATTTTATAAATTGAGTAATCCAGAAATTGCAGCAATGGCCGTTAGTGTAGCACAACTTGCAGATGCAGGAGATACAAATGCAATAGCTGTTATTAAAGAACAAGCAGAATTACTTGCCCGAGATATTATTATTGGAATTGATCGTTATGTTGAACCCAAACCAATGAAAGTTGCTTTGACTGGTTCAGTTTTAGCCAATAATAAAATGCTACGTGATTTTTTAGAAGATAAGGTTCACAGTAAATATCCCGATATAATTTTTTCTATTTCAAATGGCGAAAATGCGCGCGGAGTAATATTTGATAAAAGTAAAGATTATCGCTACTTTTCTAATCATTGATTACCTTAAATAAAAAAGACTAAAATGTTAACATTTTAGTCTTTTTTATTTAGTTTTAAAATTAACCGAAGATAATTGATAAACTAATCTTCTACTTTATCAATTATAGCGTCAAATTTACCACCTGGTGTAGCAATTGTAACTTTTTGACCCTTTTTTTTGCCTAAAATTGCTTGAGCAATTGGTGAATCGTTAGAAATCTTCCCATTTAGTGGGTCAGATTCATCACTACCAACAATTGTATAGGTTTCTGAATCAGTTTCTCCTACTTCAGTGTAAGTAACTGTCTTACCGACAGCAACTTCATCAGGATCAATCGAGGTCGCATCAACCACTTGCGCGTATTTTAACATTTCTTCGACCACATTAATTCGGTCCTCCAGATGACTTTGCTCGTCTTTTGCTGCATCATATTCTGAATTTTCAGATAAATCACCATAAGAACGAGCAACTTTAATACGCTCAATTACTTCCGGACGCTTAACTACTTTTAAATTTTTCAATTCTGCTTCAAGCTTTTCTTTTCCTTCAGCAGTCATCGGATATGATTTCTCAGGCATAAAATTTTCTACTCCTTAAAGTTAAAATCTTTTTTCGCACTGGTTTATAATATTGATTTCCTAACTTAAAGTCAACCTTTAACGAATTTCTACTTTTAAGCTTTCTTTTAAATGCTGTACAACTGAATCCATTGACTTAGTGACAACTTCATCAGTTAAGGTATCCCTATTATTTAGGAAAGTTAGCCGATAAGCTAGACTCTTTTTGCTTTGGTCAATATGCGGCCCTTGATAGATATCAATAACCTGTAATTTAATTAAATATTTACCACCATTTTGATTGATAATATCTTCAATGGCTTGGTTCGTTACAGCTTTATCAACCAAAATAGATAAATCCCGCTCAACTGCCGGGAATTTTGGTGCAGCTTGGGCAATTGTCTTTGGCTTGCAAATCAAATCAACAATTTTATCAAGATTTAATTCATAACCATAAATCTCACTACCATTCATTGCCTTATTAGCTCGCGTAACTGAATGGCTAATCATGCCGATTAAACCGACATTTTGCTTTTTAATATAGATTCCAGCTGTACGGGTAGGATGCATATCAGTTACAGTTTCTGCCCGATATTCTACTTCACTTAAGTTAATCCCAATAGCTGCTAATAAATTGGTTAATTGTCCTTTGACATAGTAAAAATCAATTTTTTCATCATCATGCTGCCAGTTTTCAAAATAAATTTTACCAGAATATAACGCAGCAAGGTGTTCATGCTCGTTATAGATATTATCTTCAAAATCGTAAACACGTCCTTGCTCATATAAAGCCAACTGATTTTGTTTACGGGCCATATTGTAACTAGCAGCGTCAACTAGACCGGTAAGCAAATTTTGTCTTAAAGTTGAACGACTTGAATTAAGTGGCATTTGCACCTTGATTGGTTTTTTGGCTTCTTTAGTATAAGCAGTTGCTTTCTGTGGTGAAGTCAAAGAATATGAAATAGCTTCCATCAAACCTTGGCCTTGAACAAAATTCTTTATTCGTCTAATAGTCTCTTCTTTTTTAGAATAACCACCATGAGTTTCCGCTAAGACCAGTTGGGTTGATTCGATATTGTCATAACCGTATAAGCGACCAATTTCCTCAACTAAATCAGCGGGAATTGTAATATCCCATCGTCTAGCTGGAACATGTACAGTTAAATCATCTTTTGCAAGTGTAGTTTCAAAATTTAGCCTTTCAAATAGGTGTAACATTTCTTTTGCAGCTATTTTTGTACCTAAAGTCTTGTTAATGTATGAAACTGTAGTCTTAATTATTGTTGGTTGTTGAGCTTTATCTATTGCACAGATAGTTCCTTCATTAATAGTTCCACTGGCATTATTACGTAGTAGTAGTGCGGCCATTTCCAAAGCTCGTTGAGTTGCTTCACGATTTATTCCCTTTTCATAGCGACTTGACGCTTCAGTTCGATTGGCATGGCGTAAAGCAGATTTCCTAATTAAAGTAGAATCAAAAATAGCAGCTTCTAAAATCACATCAGTAGTATCAACTTCTATTTCTGAGTTTAAACCGCCCATAACACCAGCCATCATTACCACTTGGTCGCCATTAGTAATTACGATATCTTCAGGATCAAGGCTAACCTCTTTATTGTTAAGTAAAGTTAATTGTTCCCCTTCATTAGCTTTGCGCACAACTAATTTATTATTTGTAAAAGCTCTAGCATCGTAGGCATGTAGTGGTTGTCCAGTTAAAAGCATGACATAGTTTGTTACATCAACTACATTGTTGATTGGTCTAATTCCAGCATTCCATAAGCGTCTTTGCATCCATAGTGGGCTAGCAGCTATTTTAACATTAGTGATTTTTCGTAAATAAAATTTAGAGGTTAAATCAGAATCAACTAAAACATCAAAATTGTCTGTCCATGCCTCCCCATCAGCTTTGATGGTTACATTTTCTACTTTAACGGGTTCATCAACAATTGCCCCGACCTCATAAGCAGAGCCTTCCATTGACAGGGTATCAGCACGATTAGGAGTAATATCAAAATCAAAAATATAATCATCCATTCCTAACGGTTCAAATACTGTTTGACCCGGTTTAATGTCAGTATCTTTAGGAAAAACATAAATACCAGCAGCATATTTTTCAGGAACTACACTATCTGAAAATCCAATTTCTTGTAAACTACAAATCATACCATTGGATTCATATCCACGCAGTTTTCCCTTTTTTATTTTAGTATTGTCAATAATTCTGGCACCGGGTAAGGCTACAATAACATCTTGACCAGCTGCTACATTAGGGGCACCACAAACTATTTGATGTGGTTCATCCCCACCAACATCAACATGTGTAATATTTAAATGGGTACCTTCAATTGGCGTACAATCAATAATATGACCTACAACAATTTTTTTCAAACCAGCTTGTGGATGCTTTACCTCTGCAACTTCCACGCCAGTTCGCGTAATTTTTTCTGCTAATTTTTCAGGATCTTGGTCTAACTTTAGAAAATCTTGGAGCCATCTATAAGAAACTAACACTATCTTTCCTCCTTGCTAAATTGTTCTAAGAACCGAACATCATTAGTATAAAAGTCGCGAATATCATCAATACCATATTTAAGAATAGCAAATCGATCAAGCCCCACACCAAAAGCAAATCCACCATAAGTATTTGAATCAACGCCAGCATTTTCTAAGACATTAGGATGCACCATACCAGCTCCTAGAACTTCAATCCAACCAGTATATTTGCAAATTGAACATCCCTTACCATCACAATTAAAGCAAGAAACATCCATCTCAACCGAAGGCTCAGTAAATGGGAAATAACTTGGACGTAGCCTTGTTTTACGATCTTGACCAAAGACATGTCTGGTCATCATTTCTAAGGTTCCTTTTAAATCACCCATGGTAATATTTTTATCTACTACTAGACCTTCCATTTGCATAAATTGATGAGAGTGAGTTGCATCATCATCATCACGGCGATATACCTTACCGGGGCCAACCATCTTTAATGGTCCCTTAGTAAAATCAAATTTTTCTAAAACTCGCGCTTGATCACCCGAAGTCTGTGAACGTAATAGATCTTCGGCATCAATATAAAAAGTATCTTGCATATCACGGGCTGGATGATCCTTAGGCAAGTTCATCATTTCAAAGCAATAATGATCTGTTTCAACTTCTGGTCCTTGAACAACTTCATAACCCATACCGATAAAATATTTCTCTAAATCATCTAAAATAATATTAATTGGATGCTTTACGCCCAGATGAGACTTTCGGCCTGGTAAAGTTACATCGATTTTTTCTTGCTCAAGCTGTTCTTTTTCGATAGTCTTAAGAATTTTAGCTTTTGCTTCATCCAATTTTTCATTAAATAAATCACGTAATTCATTTACTTTTTGTCCAATTTCACGCCGATTTTTTGGTTCAACATTCTTCATTGAATGCAAAATTTCAGTCAGTTCACTCTTGCGACCAACTAACTTAATCCGTACCTGGTTTAGCGCTGCTTCATTTTTTGCTTGTTTGATTTCAGTTAATCCTTGCTCACACAGCTGATTCAGCCTGTCAAATAAGTCCATAATTTTCCCTTTCAAATAAAAAAGCTTCGCCCCAAAAAGGGACGAAGCTTCGCGGTACCACCCTAGTTTAAGTCCAAATAAGAACTTACACTTAAGTTTTCGATAACGGTGAATACCGGAATTGATTAGATTCTACTAGTAAGATGAAATTCACAGAATCATTTAAACTTTTCTCCCAGCTTAATAAAAAGTCTCTCTAAATAAATAATTTCTGTTACTAGTCTTACATTGCGTAATTACATAATAGAATAATGCTTTTTGAAATAACTTTCAAGTAGTTAGATTATTTTACTCCCATTTATCGGCCCAACCATGAATTTGATCGAAAACAGGTCTGAGTTCTTCACCCTTTTTGGTTAAACTATAAGAAATTATTTTTGTTTTTTCATCAACCAATCTTTTGATTATGTTTTCTCTTTCTAATTCTTTAAGACGTTCAACTAATACACGATCAGAACATGCTTCTACACAGCTAGCTAAATCTTTAAAACGCATATACTCGCCATCACATAAAGAACTAATAATTAGGCCATTCCATTTTTTACCAATGATATTAAATGCATTAATAAAATGTTGACACTGTTCGTAATCAATAGCTTTACAACCCACTTTAATTTTATTTTTAACACTCTGAGCCATGGTACTTCCTCTCACATCAAAGTAATATCTGACTTATTATAAAAAAACCACTTACTAAAAACAAGTGAATTACTAAGCAAAATAATAAATCATAATACCAGCAGCAACTGCTGCATTTAATGACTCTGCCTTTCCTTTAATTGGAATATATAATTTTTGGTCACTAATTTGCGCAACGGCATAACTAACACCATGCGCCTCATTGCCAATTACCAACCCTAATTGCAAGACGGAATTAAACTCTTGTAACTGCTTAGCTGAAGAATCTAATACACTGGAATATATTGGGATTGAATTATTTTTAAATATTTCAATTGCCGTTAACAAATCTTGGACAATTAGTTTAATATGAAATTGGCTACCTTGCATTGCTCGTTGCGTTTTGGGATTATAAAGATCTACACTTTCTGGTGACAAAATAACACCATCAAAGCCAGCAGCATCAGCTGTTCTGATGATAGTGCCCACATTCCCTGGATCAGACAAATGATCTAATAAAATCCACTTTCCATAATTAAATGAATAAACTTTGGGTTGAGAAATTTTTAATACCATAAAAATTTCTTGCGAATTTTTTGTACTTGATAAGTGACGAGCAATTGCTGAATTAATAATAATATGTTTAGAAGATGTATAATCAAGTTGGTATTTTTGCTCTACTTGAACTATAGTCTCTTCTGTACCTAATAAATAAATATATCCTTTACAAGCTTTGAAAGCTTCTTCAACTAAATGAAATCCTTCAACTATATATAGACCAGTTTCTTCACGATATTTTTTTTGCTTTAATTTTACTAAATCTTTAATTAGCTTATTGTTTACTGAACTTATTTGTTGCATTGGTTAAACATCTTCTTTCAAATTTTATTATAACCCAGGATTTAATGGATTAAATGTTAAAATCAAAATAGTAGCTACAGAAAGGAAAAATCATGCGATTATTTAAAAAACAGCAACCAGCTAAATCAAGTAGTTCGCCAACTGAAACTTGGTGCCTAACAGTCTCAGGTATCGTTCAAGGCGTAGGCTTTCGTTGGAGCGTTTTAAATTTAGCCCAAAAAATGAAAATTAATGGTACAGTATGTAATAATAGTGATCAAACTGTAACCATCATTTTGCAAACAACTCTTGACGAAGTCAATCAATTTTGTTTTGCACTTCCGCAAAATATTTCCCAATTTGCACATATTACAAAAATTAAAAAAGAAAAAATGATAAATATAGCCAAAATGAATGATTTTCATGTATTATATTAGATATTGACTAAAAAAAATACTATGGTGAATTTAATGAAAAAATATCGTAAATATATCAGTTTGATTGTCCTTTGCTTGGCAGTCATGTTAATTGTCACTGCATGTTCGCAGACTACAAAATCATCTACTCTACCACCTCAGGGTGGATTCTATGGCTGGATTTTCAACTTAATTGGTCAGCCTTTGCAAAATATTATGCTACGTTGTTCTACGCTGATTGGTGGTGCTAATGGAGCTGGTTGGGCTATTATTTTAATGACTTTTATAGTCAGAATGGTGTTATTGCCATTAATGCTTAACCAACAAAAGAAAGCTACTACGCAACAAGAAAAAATGACTCGGGTCCAACCACAAATGAAATTAATTCAAGAAGCGATGAAACGCAAGGATTTGACCCAAGAACAGCAGATGACTCTAGCAGGCTGGCAAAGAGAATTGTATTCGAAAAACAATCTCTCCTTAACTGGCGGAATGGGTTGTCTACCGCTGCTTATTCAGTTTCCAATTATGATTGGAATTTATCAAGCAGTTATGTATTCTAGCACATTAGCTCATTCAACTTTCTTTGGTATTTCCTTAAGTGAGCGCTCACTATTAGTAACAATTATGGCTACTATTTTTGCATTCCTACAAGGATACCTCTCATTAATCGGTATTCCGCCAGAGCAAAAAAAGCAAATGCAATATATGATTCTAATGAACCCATTGATGACTTTGTTTATTTCACTTTCTGTATCTGGTTCTGTTGCTTTATATTGGGCTGCCGGCAACTTTTTCTCAGTTATTCAACAAATAATTGTAACTTTTATTATTATGCCAAAAGTTAAACAAGAAGTTGATACTGAATTACAAAACGAACCACTAAAAGAGATTGTTACTAAGGATAAAATTGCTAAGTTGCTAAGTTCTCCAACCACTAGTTCACAGACAAATGAGCAAACGAATCAGTTACATCAAAATTTACGTAACCGCAATAAAGGTAAGCAGCAAAAGCATTATAAAGACTAAAAAAATGCATGATTTTATTTAATAATGAAATCATGCATTTTTTATAATATAAATTTTAACAGTAAGTAATCATAAGCATGGAAATTTCGCTTTATCTAATAATCGAAAACTGCTACCAAAGTTTTTAATTTACTTATTTTTTTGCTTACTTTGTTCACGTTGCCGTAATTTTTGAGCTTGGGCCTTACTCAATACAGGAAAAATCATAATAAATTGACTTCCCTGTCCTTCAACAGATTCAACGCTAATCGTACCATGATAGCTAGTTACCAGTTTTTGAGCAATTGAAAGCCCTAGACCATTGCCACCTTTTTCTCTTGTTCTAGCCTTATCTACGCGATAAAAGCGATTAAAGATTTTACTTTGCTCAGACTTTGAAATTCCTTCCCCATAATCTTGAACAATAATATGGACTTCATTTTGATCTAGCCCAGCTGAAATATTTAATTCCTTACGGTCAGTAGAATATTTAATGCCATTATCAATCAGCACAACAAGCAATTGTTCTAAGTGACCCTGATATATTTGAATTTCCGTCTCGAGCGGTAAATCGTCCATATCAAGGCTAATTGTAAAGTCAGTATGAACCATTGCCATATTTCCGGTCACACGACGCAAAACATCTGCTACACGAGAAACTGCATTAGGATATTGCACATTAATTTGTTCAGCTCGTGTTAAATCAAGCATTTCTTGAATCAAGTGTTGCATTCTTTTCGCTTCTTGCAAGGAAGCATTAATTGATTCAGCTAAGATTTCAGGATCATCTTTACCCCAGCGCTCTAGCATATTTAAATGTCCTTCGATAACTGCAACTGGTGTACGCAATTCATGTGAAACATCACCAACAAATTCTTTTTGTTGGTCAATATATCTTTGCATGCGATCTAACATTTGATTAAAGGAGACGGCTAATTCTTGTAATTCATCGTGACGATGAAAATCTTTGATTCTAACAGTACTATTAGGATCATCATTAACTTCTCTAGCAACTTTAGACATCTCTTTAACGGGCTTAACAATGCCTAACACAATTATCAGAGAAATAATTATAAATAAAATAATTGCTATAACCGAAATACGTACCATCCATTTAAGAAGTTTCTGCATTAATCCGTTATAATACGTCATTTTGTTTGCTACAACAATATAGCCCGTAATTTTACCTGTTTGAATCGATCTAACTTTTTGATAGGTTACTAACTGTCGATGGTGATTTTGATAGACTTTTTCCATTAGGTAGTCACCTTGGAAATTTTTAAATTTAGGAATATTGCTACCATTATCAAAAACGTCTTCTTTTTCCAAATTATAGACCACTACATTTAAATCTGGATTAGTTAAAGATGACAAAAGGTCATCATTAAATGCATTTGTACTATGATCATTATCACTAATTGCAGGATTTCCTTGTAAAATATTACGGATAGATGGGGTTAATGATGGTACAACATTAGCAATCTGCAATTCATGTGGGATACGTGCAAGATTTTCATTTAGCTTGATCATCATTTCTTCAGACGTTTCTCTTTGTTGCGTCATTGATTGCTGGTCAACGATAGAATAAATAATTACTGAAAATACAATAAAAGAGACCATAATCGTTAATGCAACGACACTTACCCAATGGACGATTAAGGACGAGTGTTTGGCCTCTTTTATATTTTTTTGATTATTTTTTTTCATCGTCCTCATCTCTTACCATATATCCGGTACCGCGAACGGTCTTAATATATGATTGTTGTCCAGGAACATCAATCTTATTACGTAAATAGCGCACATAGACTTCAACAACATTGGTTTCAATATTTGAACCGGGTCCCCAAATTTTTGATAGCAATTGATCACGACTAACTACGTTATTCTTATTTTTGATTAAGGTCATCAAAAGATTGTATTCACGCTTAGTCAAATCAACAGCTTTACCATCACCACGACGAACGATTCGATTTGCAGTTTCAATAGTCATATCCTTAAACTTAATGACTTTCTTTTCAATTGTACCATCCGATGCTTCTTTTTCGATTTTAACCCGACGCAAAACTGCGCGCAAACGAGCCAAAAGTTCTTCAATTGCAAAGGGCTTAACAATATAGTCATCCGCGCCATGATCTAGACCTGATACGCGATCAATCACTGAATCTCTAGCAGTCATCATAATAATAGGTGTGCTCTTAGCTTGACGAACGCGACGCGCAATTTCCAAACCATTTAAATCAGGCAACATTAAGTCTAACAAAATTGCATCAAAATCTTCTTTTAATGCAAGCTCTAAGCTTTTACGACCATTACTTTCAACCACTGTATCGTAATTTTCATGTTTAAGTTCTAACTCAACAAAACGTGCTAAGTTCTTTTCATCTTCAACAATTAAAATTCTTGCCATTTTTTCTTCCTTTTCATAATTATTAAATACAAACCAGCATTATAACCTAATTATAAGTTAAGCATACTTTAAAAATGCTTTTAAAACAAGATAAAAAAATCAGGTTAAGACTAACTCTGATTTAATCTTTATTTTTAATTACTCTGAATCCTGATTATCATTTTCCTGATTAAATAAATTTTTTAGTTTGGCAAAAGCAGGATTTATCTGATTTGATTTACCTTTATTAAATTCTGCTTCTGAAATGACTGTCCAGCCATTGCCTTGAGGATAAATGTTATCTTTTTCTTCCTCAGGAGTCAAAATAGTGACGGGTATATGAAGTAAAATATTGTCTTCAATTGCAGTTTGTAAATCTATATTGTCATCTTCAATTTTGACAATTGGTATATCACTTTCATCGAGCTCTTCTTTAGGTATATCAGTAGTAGTGTAACTTTCACTATACCTAAAATTCTCATAATATTTTACTGGCTCTAGACTCCGACTGGAAGGAACAACCAAATTAGCTGTAACTTGAAAATTGCCTGTTACATAGGGTTCGCTATAAAAAACATTACCAACAAACTGAACATTTTCAACTTTATAAAGTAACTTTTGACTACGCTGTAAAAATTCTGGTCTTACATTTACAGCACATTCAATATGGGTCAAAGGGGCAGAACTCTTTACTATTTGTGAAAAACTAAGTGATAACATTTTATACCTCCAAAGGACGACGACCAAAGTTTTGATCAGTCTGCATAACCTGCTCGAATAGCCGATCAACTCGCTTTTGTAAATGCAACGAACCAGTCTTAGTATTTTTTTGGTCGACCTTAGATACAATATTAGCCGATGTTTCTTTTCTAATCTGTTTCAAATATTTTTGACCTATCTTACTATAACCAAGTAACAGAATCGCCTCATTATTGAAACTAGCAATCATATCATCTTGTGTAACATTTAGCAAAGTATATAAACTCAAGCGTCGTAGCCGTGAATATGTATATCTTTTAGATTTGATTCGCCTTAAAAACTCTGTAAAAGTTTGAGCTAAATGAATTTCATGTTTCATCTTATATTCAAGCCCTTCACTCATTTGATAAATTTGTCGCAATTCTGTGTATGTCGCTGATTCAAGCCGATACTTTAAAAATGGAAATAAAATATTCCAATTTGGATACACTTTTTGTTGCTGTAAATTTTCAACTTCTTTTTCAGGTAACCATTGATTAAGGTCACCATTCGCTCCATTATGCAAAATAATATTCCTAATAGCACTGCCACTTTGGACTACTCCACTGTCATGCAATAAATCATCATGCCCTGCACCAATACGACTAATTGGATGCAAACTTAATGGTTCACCAAGATTGTGATTAGCAACTGCATATGCTAGAGCTAAAATAGTGTTTGGTTCATTAACCTCATGGCCAACTTCACGGGCAACCATTTGATTATACTGCGTCGAATATGTTTGACTATAATCATTAAAATCCATATGACTCTGAGGAATCTCAGCAATTCTACCACCCAAATAAGCAAAATTTTGGCTAGCATCTTCAACCCCAAAAACTAAGTCGCTAACCCCTAGTTTAACTAACTGATCAATACTACCTAACGAAAAAAGGTCCGCTGGCTGGACTGACGTAGAAAATGGCAATTCAAAAACCAAATCAGCACCACTTTCTAATGCAGCCTGTGCTCTTGCCCATTTATCAATAATCGCCATCTCGCCTCTTTGAACATAGTTACCCGACATAATGACGACAATTGGATCTCTACTACCAGCAAGATAACGTGCTTGATTCATTAAAAACTCATGTCCACTATGGAAGGGATTATATTCTGCAATGATCCCAACAACACTCATATTCAGCTAGTCTTCCTTTATTTCTATTTTTTTACCATCAGTCCATAATTTTTCAACGTTGTAAAAATCACGAGCTTCTTCTGTAAATACATTAACCACAACATCACCTAAGTCAAGTAATAACCAATTTGACTCGCTAGATCCTTCAACGCGATAATCGTTAAAATTAGCCAGATGTGCTGCATCAATAATTGCATTGGCAATTGCATGTAGTTGACGATTAGAACCTGCACTTGTTGCAACATAGTAATCAGCCAGAATACTATAGCCTTGCATATCATAGGCAACAGTATTTTCACCATGGCGATCACTAATTGCCTTTAATGTAAATGTTAAAATATCTTTACTAGTCAATTTTTCTCCTCATTATTTTCCTTAGTACTCCACACATTATACGCATCTAGAGTACGGGGGTAAATCTTATCTCTCTTTTTTATCAAAAATTCAAGAGTATGTGCTAGTTGGTAAGCCACACCCGAATCTAAGTTATTACAAGTAACCTCTTGTGCTTCCTCAACTCCAGCAAAAGTCCTTCCAGGCTCAATATAATCAGCCATAAAAACAATTTTATCTAACAGGGTCATTTCGACGTCAGCTGTTGTATGACGCTTTATAGCATTGAGAATTTCCGTATCTATTATTTTTAAGTCGCGTTGCACAAAATATGCTCCTACCATACCATGCCAAATAGCTGGACCCCAATTTAAAAGGTCATGGTCCATCTTTTGTTCCTTAATTACTTTGCGAAATTCATCAGCTGGAACTTGTTTAGCATAATCATGAATAAAACCGGTTAAAGCTGCTTTATTTTCATCATAGTGATTCAATTTAGCTAATTTTCTTGCTGTTTCACTGACTCTAACACAGTGATTAAACCGACTTTGATCCATATTATTTTTTTCTTTAGTTATTATTTCATTGCTAGATAATGGTGAATAAGTATTTTTAAAAAACAAATCACTCATAATATAATCCCTTTTTTTGAATATAATTTAAAACTGTTTCTGGTACTAAGTATCTAATTGAACCACCCACTGCAATAGTTTGCCGAACTAAGGTTGAGCTTACATCAATGCCTGGTACATCTACCCAAATCATCGGTAACCTTGCCTTTTGGGGATAGCCGGCACGCTGTATCCCAACCAAAGTGGCCAATTGGGCTAATTTAGTTGGCTCTTTCCATTCAAATAATTGATTAACTTGATCACTACCCATAATTAAATAATAACGATTCTCGGGGTAGATTTCATGTAAATAACGTAAGGTATCTACAGTGTATGAGACGCCACCACGAAATAATTCAAACAACTTAACCTGAAACCGCGCATTATCTTGCGTAGCCAATTCTAGCATATTTGCTCGATCTTGAGCGGAAACAATTGGCGCATTTTTTAACGGAGGTATATTGGTCGGAATAAACCAAATTTCATCTAAATGCAACTTACTTAATACTTGTTCTGCTACAAGTAAGTGTCCAATATGGACTGGATTAAATGTGCCACCAAAAATACCAATTTGCTTACCATCATGTACCTTTAATTTTTCTGCTTGAACCTCTACTACAGAGTTATTTTTTAAATCTTTTGCAATCGCAACCATTTTTCCCTCTATATTAAAGCACGTCTAATTCCTAATCCAATGCGGTTAGGTGTGTATATTTTAACTAAGCAATTTGCCGGTACCGTAATAAAACCAATACCACCAAATAATAAGTCACTTTTGACACTAGGATGAAACTCTTGACCCTTAAGTGCAGGCAAATTAGTAGTGTCTGCTGGCGGGGCGAGCAATTCACCTAAATGCTTTAGATAAAATTCATCAGCATTTTCCGTCTTAGTACGATGAACATATAAATCACGTGCAACATACACAGTAAAACTTGTAGGTTCACCTTTTAAGTAGTCGATTCTACCTAAACCAGCTAAAAATAATGTATTGCCGGGCCGTAATTGATATGTTGCTGGCTTCATTGGCTTTTGCGGTGAAATTACCGCTAAATCTCTTGCATTCAAACGCGTAGCCAGTTGATTTTCAGACATTATTCCAGGAGTATCAACTAAGAAATGACTATTTTCTAAAGGAATTTCAATTTTGTCAAGTGTTGTACCAGGAAAGCGTGAGGTTGTAATGAGATCCTTAATATCGCCCATTTGATTAATAATTGCATTAATTAAAGTTGACTTGCCAACATTAGTCATACCCACAAAATATACGTCTTGCTCTTGAGAACGCTTGTCTAAATATGAAATTAAATTAGCTAAATTTTTTTGTTTTTTGGCACTAACTAAAAATATTTTTTTAGGGAATAAGCCAACGCGATTTGCCTCTTGTCTCATCCAGTCTTTAATTTTACTTTGACGTGAGTTTTTAGGAAATAAATCAAATTTGTTACCAACTAAAATAAAATCATTATTCCCAATAAAACGAGTTAGAGAAGATAATAATGAATTCGTGAAGTCAAATAAATCTACCACGTTAACAATTAATGCTTTTTTTTCAGCTAAAGAATTAAGTAGTGCTAAAAAGTCATCGTTATCAATAGCAACTGGCATAATTTCATTATAATGTCGCAAACGAAAACATCTTTGGCAATAGATATCATTATCTTCAGTATCAATAGCATCTTTTAATCGCTTAGCTGGCAAGTATCCTGCTTCATTAATTTCATCAGATTGCAACACAGCGCCACAACCGATACAAATAATTTTGTCATCCATTTTTTAATGTCTCCTTAAAAGTTATCGGCTGGGAAAGTGCTAAAAAGAAAAAAATTATTTTTTCTAAAAAACGATTAATACGCGTATTCCACTTATCGGTCTTAACCAATGGCTTGACTAAAACTGATTTAACGCCAGCAAAATTTCCTGCCTGTATATCAGTAATCAACTGATCGCCAACCATCATTACCTGATTAGGTGCTAAACCCATTTTTTCCCTTTTTCTTGTAATTGCAAATGGTAAGGGTTTCCTTGACTTAGCGATAAATTCAATATGGTAGGGAGTAAGGACCTTGCTAATTCGTTTGGCATTATTATTTGAAATTACCACCAATTTAATCCCAGCATTTTTTAAACGCTGATTTAACATGTCCATTTCCTTAGCTGTTTCAAACTTATCCCAAGCCAAAAGAGTATTATCTAGATCTGAAAATACCGCTTTAATACCCATTTGATGAAGTACATTGGTATCTAAATGATAAATTGTATCAATTGTATAACATGGTCTAAATAACATTTAACTTTCCCTTCATTAACATGTCCATAGTCTAATATATCAGAGAATAAGCTTCAAGTGATAAATTTTGACATAAAAAAACGGCGCAACCGCGCCATTCTTTAACTTATTTTAAAGCATTTTTAGCTGTTTCAGCTAATTGTGCAAAAGTCTTTGAATCACTATATGCAATATCGGCTAACATTTTACGGTTGATATCAATACCCGCAACTTTCAAGCCGTGCATTAACTTAGAATATGAAAGATCATTTTGTCTTGCTGCAGCATTAATTCTCGCAATCCATAACTTTCTAAAGTCACTCTTACGTCTTCTACGATCACGGAATGCATATCTGTAAGATACAAATAATTGTGTACTTGCAGCTTTAAATTGCATATGCTTTGCGCCACGGTAACCCTTAGCGAGCTTCATAATCTTTTTACGACGTTTACGTGTTACTGTTCCACCCTTAACTCTTGGCATCTAAAATTCCTCCTAAATATCGCTGTTACTTTAATAATTAACGCATTTGTGAGAGCATCTGCTTGATGCGCTTCAAGTCGCTACGCGAAACTAAAGTAGCCTTTCTCAAATGACGACGTTGTTTCTTAGTCTTACCGTGGAAACGGTGACCAGTAAAAGCGTGATGACGCTTTAATTGACCAGAAGCAGTTCTTTTAAAACGCTTTGCTGAAGCGCGGTGGGTTTTCATTTTAGGCATTTCTAATTCCTCCAAATTAACTATTTATTTTTATCACTCTTGGGAGCGAGTATTAAGAACATTGAACGACCTTCCATCTTTGGCTTGCTTACAACAGTAGCAATGTCCGCAGTGGCTTCTGCCATTTTTTCTAGCACATCACGTCCTAATTCTTTATGAGTAATAGCTCGACCCCTGAATCTAATTGAAACACGAACATTAGCTCCTTCTTTAGTAAGAAACTTTTGCGCATGCTTTAATTTAGTGTTAAAATCATTGCCTTCAATTGTTGGACTTAGGCGTATTTCCTTCACACTAACTGTCTTTGACTTTTTGCGTGATTCTTTAACCTTCTTTTGTTGTTCAAAACGGTATTTACCGTAGTCCATTATACGAGCAACTGGTGGTTTGGCATTAGGCGAAATTAGAACTAAATCTAAATTTGCAACACTTGCTTGGCGTAAAGCCTCAGCTTTGGTTACAACACCAACTTGTTCACCATCTTCATTAATTAAACGAACTTCGCGTGAGCGAATTTGGTCGTTTAATATCAAATTCCTTGGTATAATTCTTCACCTCCATAGTTAACTTGAGGACAAGAAAAGAGCGGGTAATAAGTAACCCGCTCTTAATCAACAGAAAATATCGATTAGCCCAGAGGTCAACTTAACTTAGGCGAGAAGCGGGAAGCTTCTTCTTGTTCTCAACTAACGTGATTATACACGTCTTCTACTAACTAGTCAAATTGTTTTAATAAATAAAGTATTATATTTATTAAAGTAATATAAAAATTGTAGCTAATCAATTTAATTATAAAGAGTTTTATAATTAAATCCAGGAACTCGACCAAACCATTTTTTAATTAAACGGTTATATTGGCCATCATGTTGCATTTTTACAATTGCCCGATTAATAGCACGCTCGAATTTTTCTTGATGCTTGTTAATGGCAATTCCATAGGGTTCATGGGTAAAGGTCCCTCCGCGCACCTCTAATGTCGGGCTTTCAACCGCAAGACCATATAAAACACCGTTATCACTGGAAAGGGCATCCCCCTGACCAGCTTTTAATGCAACAACTGCTTGACCATAGTCTTGCATTTGCACCACCTTAGCTTGCGGGGCTATTTTTTTAATTACTTCAACTGAATTATCACCAATAATTCCAATAACGGTTTTCCCTTTTAAATCATGAACGTTTTTTATTTTAGAATCTTTTCTAACTAGCAAAGACTTCCCCGCAGCAAAATATGGACGTGAAAAGTTTACCAGTTTCTTGCGCTGCGGCGTAATAGTCATTGTGGCAATTACAGCATCCACATTACCATTTTTAAGAAGTGGAATTCTTGACTGAGCAGTTGCTAAAACAAATTTAGCTTGACTACGTGAGCCTAAAATTTCTTTCGTTACAGCTTTAGCCACATCAACGTCAAAACCTTTTTCCCGATAATCTCTAACATCTGTTAAACTGAATAGCCTGACATCACTTTCAATTCCCCATGTAATTGTTTTAGAAAATTGTGCATTCTTTAAAACATCTTGATCAGAAACTCGCTGACTGCAACCTGCTAACAAACATAGACTGATTAATACCGGAATTAGGTCAAAAATTTTCTTCATATTGACTCTCCCAATAATAAAACAACGGCTGCTCAACAAATTTCAAAGTAGCTCTTAATTACTTATTTTTTGCGTGAATAAGATTTAACATCTTGATCAATTTCTTGAATAAATTGGTCTAAACTTTTAGCTACTTCTTCCTCCGTTCCATAGCGCCGAACATTAACACCATTTGCCTTCATTTCGTTGTCACCTAAAACTAAGGTATAAGGAACTTTTTGTGTCTGCGATTCACGAATTTTATAACCTAATTTTTCATTACGTAAATCTGCTTCTGCTCTAAAACCACGCTTATTTAATTCATCACGAACCTTTTTAGCATAATCAGAATGCGCATCAAGATTAACAGGAATTACTTCAACTTGAACTGGAGCAAGCCACGTTGGAAAGGCACCTTTATAAATTTCAATTAAATAAGCAATAAAGCGTTCCATTGTGCCTACAATTCCGCGGTGCATCATCACTGGGCGATGCTCTTCCCCATCTTGCCCAATATAAGTCAAATTAAATCTTTCTGGTAACATAAAGTCGAGTTGAATTGTTGACATTGTTTCGTCAGCACCCAGAGCTGTTTTAGTTTGAATGTCTAACTTCGGACCATAAAAAGCAGCTTCACCTTCTGCTTCAACATAGTCAAGTCCCATGTCATCCATCGCTTTTTTAAGCATTGATTGACTTCTTTCCCACATTTCATCATTAGCAAAATACTTTTCTGTATTCTTCGGATCGCGATATGACAGTCTGAAATAGTAATCAGTAATATCAAAGTCCTTATAAACGTCCATAATTAATTTCAAAATCTTAGAAAATTCTGCTTGTACTTGGTCAAGCGTAACAAAAGTATGACCATCATTTAAAGTCATCTCACGTACTCGTTGCAAACCTGACAAAGCACCAGATTTTTCATATCTGTGCATCATTCCCAATTCAGCAATTCTAATAGGCAATTCGCGATATGAACGGATATGATGCTTATAAATTTGAATGTGTGACGGACAATTCATTGGACGAATTTCAAGCATTTCACCATCGCCCATGTCCATTGGAGGAAACATATCATCACGATAATGTGCCCAATGACCTGAGGTCTTATACGCATCTACATTTAAAAGAACTGGGGTATATACATGTTGATAGCCATCTGCAACTTCACGATCAATAATATAACGCTCAACTACGCGCCGAATAGTTGCTCCTTTTGGCATCCAGTATGGTAATCCTGCACCAACTTTAGGATCAACAAAGAATAAATCAAGATCACGCCCAATTGTGCGGTGATCACGTTCTTTAATTTCTTCACGGCGCTTTAAATCAGCCTCAAGATCAGCCTTTTTGAAGAAAGCCGTTCCAGAAATTCTTTGTAGCATTGGATTAGATGACTGCCCCTGCCAATAAGCACCCGCAACCGACAATAATTTAAATTGCTTAATTTTACCAGTATTTGATACCAAAATATCAAAGCCAAAATCAATAAAGTCACCTAACTTATATGCTGTAATTTCATCGCTTGCTTCAGCTTGCAGTAAATCAAGTTTAAAAGCATTATCTCTGAAAATTTCTTGAAGTTCTGCCCGTGACATTGTCACTGCTTCAATTTTTTCACCAGCCTTAATTAAATGCTTAACTGCTTTTTCAAGTTCAGGTAATTCACTAATCTTGATTTGGTTTTCTTTGTCAGTATCAACAAAGAACCCATCTGTCTCAGTGCCATGTTCACCTAAACGTAACTCTGGATAAGCTTTCTTCGCTGCTACTTCAAAAACAAAAGCTGCACTAGCTCTTAAAATATTTAAACCTTCTTCATCCCGATCAGTAATAATCGCCACCTCAGCATCTTGACTTAGTTCATATTCTACTGGATGAAGTTGTCCGTTAACTCTACCAGCAAGTGCTGCTTTGCCAAGAGAAGTTGAAATGCTGTATGCTAATTCACTAATAGTGACTGTTTGTTCAAAAGCTCGTTTTGATCCATCTGGTAAAATAATTGAAAAGCTCATATTTCCTCCAAATAATAAAAAAAGTCCCAGTGCATTATGCACTGGGACGTATTTAGCGTGGTTCCACCCAATTTAGGCTAGTTCTGTCTAGCCCACTCTTTCTGAATTGATAGTGGAATTCACCCAATTATTTACTCTTTAACAATGAATAAGTGGGGTGTCGACTCTAATGAAAAACTTCCAGAATACTGTCTTTCTCTCTGATACGAGCAACATCATGTTCATTCATTTAATACAATTATACATATTTAACATTTAATTGCAATAATTTTTTAAAAAGCAAAAACATCCACCAATATTTATTAAATTAACTACGCCGATTGGGTCCGGATACAATTATTTCTGTTGCGAGTGTCTTTACACGTTCCATCAGTCGCGCTGCTTTTACTGGGTCAATTGCATTTTTGGTTTCCTTAAAATGTTCTTCTAAATCTGCCATTGCAAAATTAGAGGAGAAAAAGGTCGGCAGTTCATTGTCCATTCGTGCCTGAAGAATTATGCCCAAAACCTCATCTCTTGACCATTGACTTAATATTTCAGCACCAACATCATCTAAAATCAACAAGTCACAGTGAGCTATACGCTGGACTTCATTGGCTAAACTGTTGTCGCCAAAATGACTCGCTAAGTTAGCAATAAAAGTTGGTAAATGCAAAAAAATAACCTGTTTATTCATCGCTGCTATCGAATTAGCAAGACCAGCTAGTAAATAAGTCTTGCCTACGCCAAAATCACCTGATAAATACAAACCCTTTTGATGAACATTTGTTGGATATTTGCGCAAAAATTCTTGAATTTTAGCAATAGCTGTTCTGCGGCCTGCAGTCACTTCCACTTGACTTAAACGTACATTATGCAAATTTAGTGGTAAATTAATTAAACGAACATGCTTTTTGATACTATGATCTCTATCTTGAGCTAATTTGCTTTCTTCAGGAACATACTTAAGTGTAATTGCATTGCTACTTAACATCAATTCTGGACGATAGCCAACAATCACCGGATCTTTATGATGTTGCGAGATATAAAATTCGTATAAACTAGAAAGGCTCGCATTAATCATTTCATCCGTTATTTTATCTTGGTAATTATTAATAAATTTTTGAATTTTAGGATCAGCTAAAATTTGCTTGCGAATCTCGTCAAAATTATTTTTCTTAGTTAGTTTTGAATTATTGTTAATTATTAGCTGATTTATTGCACGCATTTTTTACCTACTTCATACCATTTTCACTTTCAAAATTCTTAAAGAAGTTCTTTAAATCATCTACTGAAACATCAGTTTCATCCTTTGCCTGATGTCTACTCCAATCGGTACCCTTTTCTACTGATTTTTTACTATAGTTACGATAATGACTAACTTTATTCTTTTGTTTAGCCTGTTTTCTTTTAGCAATATATTCTAAAGCTTGTTCTCCTGAATGGACCCCATGTTGCAACCAATCATGTAAAATTGTATTAGTTAAATTATAAGAAAGCTTAGGGCTACTTTGCAGACAAATATACGTTAATATATTAAGCAAGTCTGCTGAGATACCTTTCTGGTTATATAAATTATCAAGTAATTGATACTCATTTGCATCAACAAAATCATGACTCTCATTTTTTAAGTAATAGATAAATTGCGCCGGAGTTTTTTCATGTGCTAATTGCAAAATTTCCTGTTCTTTTTTACTGAATTGCTTATCATTAAAAGTTGAATTTACTTGAATTGTCCGTTTTTGATTCTGTTGCTGTGTATCTGTGCCATGAATGGTGTTTGCAATCGTTCGCTTAATTAATGGCATGTTCAATTGATATTCACCGTGCAAACAAGATAAAGTTTCATCAACAAATTCTTGTTCGGCTAGACCATATGTCCGCATTAGACCGCGAATTGCTTCACGATTTTTATCAATTTCACTATTTGGGATTTGATATATTTCAAATTGCTGTTTCATAAAATCCCAATCAATACTGTCTTGTTGATTGATACTTGCTTGTTGATTTTGATCAACCTGGTTTTCACGCACTGCTTGTTTGACTTCTGGTGAAGGATCGATTGCCTCTGCTTTTGGCAAACTAAAAACATCCATAAATGAAGCGGATATATCTTGTGCATTGGCCAATCCGGTCACAGTATTTTTATTTTGCTTATTCTCATGTGCAAAATCACTACTTAGCTTTTGAAAAACTGTAACACCAACTTTTTCTTTTAATAAACTAGCTAATAATGTTGTGGCAAAAAATTCACTACTACTGGGCACTTCTGCCAAACGAAAAGTTAAAACTTGACCCATAATCTTATTATCGAGTAATTTTGTTTGAACTAATCCGACAGCTTCCAACTTATGTAATGCGCTAAACAAGCTTTTAAGGTCGCAATCTAGTTGTTCTTGTAGACTATACAGTCCATGTGCATCTGACAGAATCATTTGTGGATAGTAATCCTCATTTAAGCTTAGATATAAAGCTAGCGCTAACGCGCCAATTAATGGTTGATATAACTTAACCAGAATGCGTAGTGCAGTTACAGAAATTTCTACCCGATTAATAATTAAAAAAGGCTGTTTAGGATTGGGTGTCATAAACATGACTAATTACCCTTCTCTCTTTTTGCCATCATATCTTCCATTGTCTTCATAAAACTAGACATATCCTTAAATTCACGATAAATTGATGCAAACCGAATATAGGCAACATCATCTAATTCAGCTAATTCATCCATAACCAATTTTCCAATTTTTTTAGATGAAATCTCACTAATTCCTTGTTGTCTAATTTTATTTTCTACATGATCAACTAGTTGTTCAAATTGAGAACTAGTAATGGGGCGTTTTTGTCCAGCAGCCATTACACCATGAAGTATTTTTTTGCGGTTAAATGGTTCCCGTGTACCATCATTTTTAATTACTAATAAAGGTGTTGTCTCAATTCGTTCAAAAGTAGTAAACCGAAAACCACAATTTTCACATTCTCTTCGCCGTCTTATTGATCTATTTTCATCACTAGGTCGTGAATCAATGACACGAGATGCATTTTGTCGACAATTAGGACATTCCATACTCTGACTCCTTAATTATTTTACTAATCAATTTATCTAATTTAGTTTCTAAAACTTTTATTGTACTGGTATTTAAAATTACATAATCAGCCAACTTTGCTTTTTGGGCTAACGACATCTGGCTATTAATTCGAGCTATCGCATCTTTTTCAGTTAAATTGTCTCGTACCATTAAACGCTTGATTTGTTCACTTTCTGGTAAAGCAATTAAAATACTACAATCACATAAATTTCGAGCTTTAGATTCAAAAAGTAGTGGTGCATCAAGAACAACAATCAGCTCACCTACCTTTTTATATCGAGTAATTTTAGCCTGAATTTCTTTTAAAATCAATGGATGTGTAATAGCATTCAGCCTTTTCAATTGCTGCTTATCATTAAAAACTATTTGCCCAAGTTTTGCACGATTAATTGATTTATCTGAATTTAAAATATTACATCCAAATTCTGTCACTACAACTTTATAGCCTGCATAATCTATATTTAAAATCTCATGAGCAATTCTGTCACTATCAATGACTGGTATCTTCTTTTTACGAAAGAATGCATCTGCCGTACTCTTCCCGCTAGCAATTCCACCAGTTAAGCCTATCACGATAGTCACTTATAAATCACCTGACAATTGGGACAAAATGTAGTACCACGTCCTGATACCTTGATTTTTTCTAATAAAACCCCACAACGTGAGCAAGGCTCACCTTTATGTCCATATACCTTCAGTAATTTTTGAAAATCGCCCGTATCACCGTTTGCATCAAGATAAGTATGTATGGTTGTGCCGTGCTTTTTTATGGCCAAGTCAATTAGTTCATTAATATTATCGTGCAATTGATGTCCTTGAAACTGCGGAATTTGATTGGCTAAACTTAGTGGGTGAATTTTTGTTTGCCACAATACTTCATCAACGTAAATATTACCAAGTCCAGCAACAATTGTTTGGTCAAGCAGTACATTTTTTATATTCTTTTTTTTGCGACTAAGTGCATTCATCAAGTACTGTGTAGTAAATTCAGATGAATTAGGTTCGCAGCCCAATTTACTAATACCAGTTACTTCCTTTTCTGTACCAGTCTTAACCAATTGCATGCGTCCAAATTTACGGACATCATTATAGCGTAATGCTGTTTTGTCTGTAAAAGCTATTTGAACATGATCGTGCTTATCTTTAGGTGTATTAACCTCTACTAAATGATATTTACCTTCCATCCGCAAATGAGAAACAATAGTTAATTGACCACTTAAACGAATTAGTAAATATTTTGCATAACGATCTATCGTTTCGATTTTCTTACCTACTAATTGCTGAATAAATTGCTCAGAATCACTAGCAATAATTTTGGGATACCACACCGTAACTGCTTGAATCGTTTTTCCTTTAACCAAAGGAAGAAGAGTTCGGCGAACTGTTTCTACTTCTGGCATTTCTGGCATTGATCTATCTCCTTACTTTGCATCAAACCAATCATGACCATAGCCTGAATCAGCAACCAATGGAATATCTAAATGTACTGCTGATTGCATCACTGCAGGAACAATCTCTTTGATAGTTGCTAACTCATCTTTAGGAACATCAAAAATCAATTCATCATGAACTTGAACAACCATTTTTGTTTTTAAATGAAGTTCATCTAACTTGCGTTGCATATTAATCATCGCAATTTTAATAATATCTGCTGCAGATCCTTGAATTGGCGAATTAATTGCAGTACGTTCAGCAAATGATCGAATATTAAAGTTTTTAGCGTGAATATCTGGTAAATAACGCCGGCGATGCATAATAGTTTCAGCATAACCCTTTTCACGAGCTATTTGAACCGCTTTATCCATATATTCTTTAATTTGGGGGTATTGTTCAAAGTAATTATCGATAAATTCTTGAGCTTGCTTACGACTGATATTCAAATTTTTGGATAGGCCATAATCTGAAATGCCATAAACAATACCAAAATTAACTGCTTTGGCTCTACGCCTCATTAATGGGGTTACTTCTGCTGGAGATTTCAATTTGAAAATTTTCATAGCAGTATGCGCATGAATATCATAGCCAGTTCTAAAAGCTTCTTGCATTTGCTCATCACCAGAAACTTGAGCTAAAATCCGTAATTCTATTTGAGAATAATCGCAAGAAAAAATGTAACCAGCTGGATCACTTGGTACAAAGGCTTTTCTAATCTGCTTACCTTCCTGTGTCCGAGTAGGAATATTTTGTAAATTCGGATCAACAGAGGATAAACGCCCAGTTGCTGTTAAAGTCTGTAGATAGCGCGTATGAACTCGTCCATCATGCTTAATTACATCAAGTAACCCATTAACATAGGTTGACTGAATTTTGGCAGTTTGCCGATAAGTTAAAATATCAGCAATAATGGGACTTTGATCTTGCAATTGTGTTAAAACATCAACTGAAGTTGAATAACCGGTTTTTGTTTTTTTAATAGCAGGCAACCCCAACTTTTCAAATAAAATGTGACCTAATTGCTTCGGTGAATTAATATTAAACTCTTCGCCGGCCTCTTCATATATTTTTCTTTCTAAATTTTTGAGTTCAACGGCAAACTCTTTTTGCAAATCAGTTAAAGTATGGGCTTGAACTTTAATCCCGTTAATCTCCATAATTGCTAATACTCGAGCTACAGGCAGTTCAATACTTGCATATAAGTCATCTTGTTCATGGTCTTTAAGTTTACTCAAGAGCGATTCTTTTAAGCTAGCAATAGCTTCAACTTTGGTAGCAAGATGATTATACAGCAACTGATCATCAGCAGGTATTTGTTGACTTTTACCCTTACCGTATACCTCATGATCATGTTTTACTGAATTATCACCATACATGTTGCAAATCTCCGCCATATCATCAGAATTATTTTCATTATTAATCAGATATGAAGCTAAGAGCATATCGTATTCGATTCCTTGAACTTGAATACCTAAACGTCTTAAACCAACCATTGTTCTTTTTAAATCAAAAACATTTTTTTTGATTTTTTCATTCTCTAGGATACTTTTTAGTTCGTTATTCTTTAAAAGATTTACATCGCGACTAAGATAAACTTGCTTATCAATCGCAAAAGCAAAACCAACAAAAGTAGCTGAATGATAATTTGCCCCCAGCATTCCTAAATAAAAGCTAATCGTCTCAGTTTCCTTGACCTTTAAGGCGAGGTTTTTATCGGTTAATTCAGTAAATTCAACATTAGATGCTTGATAAGCACTGTCATTTGGTTCCAATAATTTAGGCGACGGTTCTAAATCATTTAGAAATTTACGAAAATTCATTTTTTCATAAAAATGACGTAATGCATCATAATCAACACTTCTCTTTTTCAAATCAGCAAGACCAATCGTCACCGGTGTACTGCAATTGATTGTAGCAAGCTTCTTAGCCAAAAAGGCCTTATCCTTATCCTTTATTAAATTTTCTTTTAATTTTGACTTTTTTAATTCATCAACATGTTCATATAAGCTTTCAATTGAACCATATTCTTGAATAAGCTGTGTAGCAGTCTTAGGTCCAACCTTAGTCACACCAGGATAATTATCTGAATTATCTCCCATTAGAGCTTTCATATCAATAAACTCAGTAGGTGTTACTCCATTAACCTCTTTCATATGTTCTGGCGTATATGCTTCCAGGTTCAGTACACCTGATTTAGTCACCATTACTGTTACTTTATCTGATGCTAATTGTGTTAAATCCTTATCCCCAGTTACTATGGTTACTTCAAAATTGTTTTTTTCACCAATTTTTGAAAAAGTACCAATTATATCATCTGCTTCATAATCAGTTAATTCATACGTAGCAATCCCCAAATCATGTAATAGTTCATGAATATATGGTAATTGCTCAGACAGTTCAGGCGGGGTTTTTTGCCTGCCACCTTTATAATCACTATACATGGCAGTTCTAAAAGTGGTTTTACCAGCATCAAACGCAACCAAAATATGGTCAGGCTGAACATCACTAAGTAAAACATCGAGCATATTTTTAAAAGTATAAATGGCATTAGTATGTAAACCATCTGCGTTTTTAAAATTTTCAAGTTGACGGTACAGGGCATAAAACGCCCGAAATGCAATCGAATTACCATCAATTAAAAGTAATTTTTGATTAGCCATTGAATCTCCTCACAAGTAAAGCTATAGTTTCCTTTATTCTAACAGTTTTTTTTACTTCTTGCAGAATGCAATCCTTTCCAAGAAAAAAATGACCAAACCAAAATAATAGGCAGTCAATTTGAAAATCTAAAACTTCAAAATAAAAAAGCAAATAATATTATTACTTGCTCATTTAATTAAACTAATTTATCAATCTTTACTATAATTAATCAAACACTTCTAAGTTAGAGCAATTTTTCAAAAGCAGCTTCATACTTTTGAATATCGCCAGCTCCCATAAAGACAATTACACAATCCTTAATTTTGGTTAAATCAGCAATGTTATCAAGATCAATCACTTCAGCATTAGGAATCTTTGCCACCAAGTCCTCACTGGAAATTGCTCCACTACTTTCTCTAGCTGAAGCATAAATTGGCGTGATATATGCTTTATCAACACCACACAAAATATCAATAAATTCATTAGCGTATTTCTTTGTTCTTGTGAAGGTATGCGGTTGAAAAACAACAACTAAATTTTTATCAGGAAACTTTTGCCGAGTAGCTTGAATGGTTGCCCGCATTTCCGTTGGATGGTGGGCATAGTCATCAATTATACTAAATCCACCTAAATCTTTTTCAGAAAAACGCCGTTTTGCTCCCTTATATGTTAATAAACCTTTTTGAATCGCTGCTAATGGAATATTCTCTGTATCTGCAACAGCAATTACTGCTGTTGCATTTAGAATGTTATGATCACCATACAAATGAATAGAAAATTGACCAATTTTTTCTCCA
Organism: Lactobacillus sp. ESL0233; assembly: GCF_003692995.1. NCBI lineage: Bacteria > Bacillati > Bacillota > Bacilli > Lactobacillales > Lactobacillaceae > Lactobacillus > Lactobacillus sp. ESL0233. The sequence goes on from NZ_REHH01000007.1 coordinate 533,009, forward strand.
TGGTGCAGAACACTAAAACTGGACCCAGCAGTAGACCGCCTAATATCTACTGCCTGAAAATCATCATTTCTATTAAAACCGTATGTATATTTATGGGCATTAGTATGTAATTTTTGTAAACGCTCATCTGCTCCCCAAACAAATAACCCCTTTTGCGTTTGATCAGCTGCTGTTTGAAAGGCAGCAGTATAATCCGCTTGATCTTTAAAATAATCAGGATGATCAAAATCAATATTGGTCATTATTTGATAATCAGGATGATAAGCTAAAAAATGCCGGCGATATTCATCAGCCTCATAAGCAAAAAAGCGTGATTCTTTAACACCTTTTCCTTCACCGTCACCAATCAAATAAGAGGTAGGCGCTGCCGTTTTTAAAACTTGAGCCAGCAAGCCAGTAGTCGATGTTTTACCGTGAGTACCAGAGACGCCAATACTGGTATGTAATCTAATGATTTCTTCAACTGTATCAGGATAACTTTGCCAAGATAGATTTTTTTCTTGACAAGTACTTACTTCAATATTGTCCTCTTTAAAAGCATTCCCTTTAACGATTACTTGACCGGTATCTTTAATATTATTGGCCGCAAATTTAGTGACTTTGATACCAGCTTCTGCTAAAGGAGTTTGCGTAAAAGTGTATTTTTCGATATCACTTCCCGCAACGTTATAGCCTAAATCATTAAGCAATAAAGCCAACGAAGCCATTCCTGTACCTTTAATTCCAATAAACCAAATTTGTTTATTCTTATCTAACATATTTTAAGCTCCAAAATTTCATTTAACACTGGTTATCATTCTACCATTATTTTTATCAAAAAAGCAGCACAGACTAATATTTCAGCATTAAAAAAGCCTCAAAAGTTAACTAACTTTTAGACTTATTTTTATACTATTTGTTAATTACAAACCAATCTTTCCGCTGGCTAATAATTCATCACATTCAGCAGGATCAAATGCTGCACCTACTGGAAAATCGTCGGGTACAACTAATATTCCTCGTTTTTGGGGAGCATGAACAAGTCCTAACTCGCGTGCTGAGCATATCATTCCATATGAATCAACATGCCGCAATGCCCCAGGCCAAATTTGTTGCCCATTAGGCATTAAGGTACCAGGAAGAGCTACCACAACCTTTTGTCCTTGAGCAATATTAGGAGCTCCACAAACAATTTGATATTCTTCATTATCGCCTACATTAACAGTTGTAACATGTAAATGATCAGAATCGGGATGCTTTTCACATGTCTTCACATAGCCATAGACTAGAGTCGGTTTACCATAGGCAAGCTGATCAGTAAAACCAACTTCTGCTAATTTTTGATTTAAAGCCGCCAAATCAGTTTCAGAAAGCTTAACTTGTCCATCAGATAAACTATTATAATCAATTAATTGATCAACATTAAAAAAGTTATAACCAATCACATTGCCTTGTTCATCAACAATCTGGGTAACATCGCCTTTTTCGTTATATTCACTTTTACCATGGTCTTGACCCAAAATCACAATTAAAGTCTTGGGATAACTACGCTTATTAATACTAGTAATCATTTAGCAAAATCCTCTTTCATTAGTCCAATGACCGCAAAAAATTTTCAACTTCTTCTTTGGTTTTACGATCCTTATTAACTAGTCTACCAATTTCTTGACCATCTTGGTAGACAACAAAAGATGGAATTCCCATAATATCCATTTCTTTAGCCAGGTCAACAGCTCCATCGCGGTCAATCTGATAAAATTTGCTATCAGCAAAATCTTTTTCAATTGCTGGTAAAAATTGATCCAAAAAACGGCAATCAGGACACCAATCAGCAGAAAATTCCAGAATTACTCGGCCACTTTTTGTTATTTCAGTTAATTTATCTTTATCAAATGCTTTAATTTGTTCCATCTTTAAAACCTCACGTCTTCCTAAAGTACTTAATTATTTTACCCCAAAATCAGCATGCAGAGCATAAATTGGATTACCCTTAGCTGCAAATTTATGCTCATATTCAGTTTCAATATTGTTTGCAATAATTTCGTGAACCTCATTATGCAAATCAACTGAAACAAAATCAAAATTCATACCATAATTATTCATACTTTGTACAGAATACGCAAATAATCCAGCATTATCTGTTTTAAATTCAAGATGACCATGCGGGGTGATTATTTTTTGATATTTCTGTAAAAATGATTTATAGGTCAGACGCCGCTTTTCATGGCGACTTTTTGGCCAAGGATCACTAAAATTCAAATATAATACATCAGCGCTGTCAAGTGCAAAATAACAATCTATATTAGCTGCATCAGCACATAAAATTTGCAAATTATTTAAATTTTTTGCTAGCTTCGAACGTAAAATCATTCCCGCCGCTGAAATTTGTAACTCAACTGCCACAAAATTTTTTTCAGGGTGTTGCTCAGCCAAGGTCGTAATGAACTGCCCTTTCCCTGAACCAATTTCAATTTCAAGTGGCTTAGTATCGTTAGCAAAACGATCAGCCCAATTTATTGTATTTTGTGGATCCGGTCGATCTAAAACACTCTCTGGATGTTGCTTAACTAAACTAACGGCCCACGGCTTGTTACGTAACCTCATTGATTATATCTTCCTTTGCTTAACTTTCCACGGTAAATACCAATGAGCAATTAGCCAGCTAAATAATAGTAAAAAGCTACTTGCTTCAAATAATTGCAAATTAACTGGTAGAATAAGTAACCAAAAAATGCTAATTATCACCCACTGCATAAATAAAGCTAAGGACAAGACTTTTAAAAGATCCTGTCCTCTTTTAATGTGCTCAATCGGATATACCTGATACATAATATTATTATCAAATTCGTTTGCCATTGGCAATAATTGATAAACCGTTAAAAAAACTACTAATGAGCATAAGGTCAAGGCCCATAGCCAATTTTGAACAAGCAAAGAAATTAAGCCAGCAAAAGCAGTCATTCTAACTAATAAATTCAAATTTTCTGGGTTGCGTAGTAAAGCCCGCCGATAAAGAAATTTATTAGGATTTTCGTTTCTGAGTGAGTTAGGAAGTAAAAAGTCTAAGTATTTACGTCGTCTAATTTTTACTTTTCGCTCTTTAACATCCGTAAACATGCTAAATACGCCATATACTTGATTTTTACGTCTTTGCTCTAGCTCTACTGCATATTGCCAATCAAACAAGGCAGCATTTTGTGGTTTAAAAGTTACTACACTAATAAGTATCGCTAATAGAATAACTACGAGAAGCATCGTCTTCGGCCACATCATCAATACTGCAAAAGTAATAAAAAATAACGTATTTACCAAAAAAAGGGATATTTTTTTATTATAAAACAAATTATATTCCATTACTTTTAGTTGGGCAATTTTGGCAAGGAAAACTGCTAAAACTGCTAAGCAATATAATAATATAGAAATTTTAGCTTTAATTAAGGCAAATGGAAATAAGATTCCAGCAATTAATACTAAACATATTAGAGGAACCAATAAACTATAACTGCGCATTATTTTTAAATATGCGCGCATATTTTTATCCTGAGGTAACAAAAATTGGATATCCGCAGCTTGAAGCAAGGTTACTAATTTGCCTATAAGTAAGGGCATACTTAAGATAAGGCCAACTAAAGGTTTGTAAAAATACAAATTTGGTGGCATTTTTTTCATGCTTTGAGCATACCAAAACATTAATGCGCCAAACAAAAAAATTATGGCTAAAATAAAAAAATCGTTAAAAACCAGGGTCAAATATTTAAGAGATTGCTGTAAATTTTTCTGCAATCTATTTTTAGCTAAATCTTGCATGCTGTTGCTCCTGATTAAGAATTTGATATATCTTATCAAATGAATCTGTCGCGGTTAAACCATAATGTAGCCGAATATCTGATATACTACCAATTACTTCAATCTCACCATTATTTAAAACTGCATAATTAGAAATTACCTGTTCCGCATCAGCCAAAATATGGGTAGACATTAACACCATTTTTCCAGTTGCAATCGCCTCTTTAATTAGATCAATCAAATTAGTTACGGCTAACGGATCAAGCCCTGTAAAGGGTTCATCAATCACTAAAAGATCGGTATCAGCCAAAAAAGCTGCTACAATCATGACCTTCTGCTTCATTCCTTTTGAAAAGTGAACTGGTAACCAATCCAATTTATCTTCGAGCCTAAATAATTGTAGCAGTTGCTGTGCTCTGACCCAGGCTTTTTCTTCATTTAACTGATAGCTAAGAATAATTAACGCTAAATGCTCTTTCAAAGTTAGTTCTGGATATAAAACAGGCACTTCTGGAATATAGGCGACCTGTCTTTTAAAAGCAGTTGGTTGTTTATTTAACGAAACTTCATTTAAAGTGATTTTTCCCTTTTGTGGTCGCAAAAGCCCTAAAATGTGCTTGATTGTGGTCGATTTTCCTGCACCATTTAGCCCAATAATACCTAATGCTTGACCTGACTTAATTGTCAAATTTATATCTTTAATTACTGGAACGCCTGCATAGCCGCCAGTTAAATGTTCAATTTTTAGAACCATAATCCCTGTCTTTCTTTTAATGAATTTACTCAATATATATGATAGCATGATATTAAAAGAAACTAAATTTTGAAATTAAGAGGTTTAAAGATGGACGAATTAGAACAAGACTGCCTATTTTGTAAAATCATTCGTGGTGAAGTACCAAGCTACACTATATTTGAAAATGAAGATGTTTATGCTTTTTTAGATTTATCACAAGTAAATCCAGGGCATAGCCTAATGATACCTAAAAAACATATGGTTAACCTATTTGACTATACTCCTAATGAGGCCCAAAAATATTTACAATACATTCCTACTATTGCTAATGCGATTAAGCAATTTGATTCAAAGATAACCGGAATGAATATTACTACTAATAATGGAACTAGTGCTGGACAAGTGATTATGCACTCACACATTCATTTTATTCCTCGTTTTGAAGGTGATGGCTTGACTACAGCTACACGAAATAACGAAAAAAAGTATACTAAAGCTGACTATCAAAAGATTGCCACTCAAATTAAAAGCAACTTTTAAGGAGAAATTATGAAACACTTTAATTTTAGTGTAGGATTAGTAATCGGTGCCGCAACGGGGACAATTTTGTCATTAATCCGTTTTAAAAATGGTCAACGCCTAGGTCAACCATTACAAGATCAATCTCAAGCTACTCAAAATGATATTAATAATCTCAAAGAAGCCCTTAACAACTTCCAAGAAGCTAAGCAAAAGTTAAATGATGCTTTACCAGCTGGTAAAAAAACTAGCGTTGAATTAGAAAATAATTTTAAATACTACCAGATGAAAGTTGATCGTATCCTTAAAAATCTAGCTACAAACCAGCAGAAGTTAAGTAGAAATTTTAGTAATAATAAAGAATAAATGGTAAAGAAAGTTTGAATTTTTTGATGAAAATTGGCAAATTAAAAACGTAAATTTCTAGTTTGTGTTATATTAGTTGCTGATGACTTAATTTATTAAGGATGTGGAGAGTTTATTTTATGAAAAAATATTTTAAAACATTTGCTACAGTTGCTGCTGTAGCCGGAATTGCATTGTCAACTACTGCTTGTTCTAATGGTGGAAAGGCTGTTGCTTCATATAAAGGCGGGAAAATTACTCAACAAGAGTATTACGATGAAATGAAGAAGTCACAAGCCGGTCAAACCGCTTTAGCAAATATGATTATCAATCATGTTTTGGATGAACAATATGGCAGTAAAGTTTCAAAGAAACAAGTTGATAAGCAATTTGATAATTACAAAAAACAATATGGTGCGCAGTTTAGTGCTGTCTTGCAGCAAAATGGGATGACTGTTTCAAGTTTTAAGCAAAATTTAAAAACTAACCTACTTACCGAGGAAGCTTTAAAAGATATTAAGAAAATTTCTAAGAGTCAAGAAGATAAGGCTTGGAAATCATACCAGCCTAAAGTAACTGTACAACATATTTTGGTGGCTAAAAAATCACAAGCGGAAAATATTATTAGTGAATTAAATGATGGTAAAAGTTTTAGTAGCCTCGTTAAAAAATATTCACTTGATACTGGCACTAAGTCAAAAGCAGGAAAATTACCTGCCTTTGACTCAACCGATTCAAGTTTAGATCCTGCTTTTAAAAATGCGGCATTTAAATTAAAAACCGGTCAGACAACTAAAGAACCAGTAAAATCACAATCAGGTTATCACGTGATTAAAATGATTAACCATCCATCTAAAGGGACGTTTGCTTCTCATAAAAAAGCTATTGATGAAGAGATTTATCATTCAATGGCGCAAGATCAAGAAACAATGCGTAGTGTAATTGCGACAGTTTTGAAGAAAGCTGATATTCAAATTAAAGATAACGATTTGAAGAATGTTTTATCTTCATACGTAAGTGCCGGTGACATCAATAAAAAGTAGTTAGATGAACTACTTAATTGAGGCTTATTGCAATATTAATTTCAATAAGCCTTTATTGTTAGCTAACAATAAACGGATCATTTATCCATAACCAAATAAAAATACTGTTAATGGTTTAATATAAATTCAACCACTAGCAGTATTTTTATTTTATCAATTATAGTTATTCCAGCTTCCGGGATTCTGTCAACGCTTGATCTTCCTTAGGGCGATAAAATTTTCTCCCTCCTTGACTCATAATATTTGCAGTAAAATTTCCTGGCTTAGTTTGCTGTAAGGCATTAGTTATTGCATATATCGATGCATCTAAATCGTCAATTCGATGGAGCAGCTCTGCTTCCAATAATGCGGGTAATTTAGGTGAACCATATTCATATTTCCCATGATGAGATAATACCATGTGGCGCAATAATAACAAGTCTTCCGATTCCGGACTAATTTTAAGCTCACGCGCGGCTAACATTATCTGCTCATCAATTAAAACGAGATGACCAATAAGATTACCCTCTGTAGTATATTGCGTTGCAGCAGGACCTGTTAATTCTAAAACTTTACCCATGTCATGCAAAATACACCCCGCATAAAGAAGTGAACGATTAACTTGAGGATAATTAGCAGTAAGCGCTTTAGCATCACGCAACATCGAGACTGTATGATATGCTAATCCACTACGTACAGCATGATGGTTACTTTTTCCAGCTGGATAATCAAAGAACGGCTGATTCCATTTTTTTAATAGATATTGAACAATTTTACTCCATGTTGAATTTATAATCTCCGAAGCATAATTATAAATTTCTGCCTTCATTACAGAAATTGTTTCAGGCGCAGCCTTAATAAACTGATCTAAATCATAACCCTCTTCAGGACCAACTACTCGCAAACTATATATTTTTAGTTGCGGCTGATTTTGGTACTCTTCCCGTTTACCATCTACTTCAACAATAGTTCCTTCACTATAACTAGCTGCATCCTGACTGCCAGCATCCCAGTAGTTGCCACGAATCTCACCCGAAGCATCACAAAAAGTTAAGGCCAAATACAATTTGCCTTTTTTAGTATGTAATAACTGTGAACTTTTTATCAATAAAACTAATTCTAATTCTTCGCCATCATTATAATCCAGCAAACGCTTGTACATTTTAGTTTCCTCTCGTAAAAGTTAATGGTTGTCGTTGCAATTTAGTAGCCAAATTAGCTTGCGCCGTAAAAATCAAAACTTGATTACTTTGTGCAACTTTATTTAATAACTGCGTAATTTGCTCAGTTCGTTGCTCATCAAAATTTACAAATGAATCATCAATTAAAATTGGCATATTAATTTGGTCCTTGATTTGCTCAATAAATGCTAACTTAAGAGCAAAATAAAGCTGTTCTGAAGTTCCGCGTGACAAATACTGCACTTTGATTTTTTTGCCATCATAGCGATTGACTGCTAATTTTTTTTCAATTTGAATATCATTATACCGATTATTAGTTAATAGCTGCAAATATTCTTTAGCCGTAATCAGCATTTTAGGAAAACGTTCATTAGAGGCAAGGTTAAGTGCCTGACTAATCCACTTAGCAGCACTTAAATTTGATAAGTATTCTGCTGATAAATTTTTAAACTGTGCTTGTGTGTTGGCTAGTTCTTGTTGCGCCGAAAAAACTGCTGTTGAGCTAGCTAGAGTAGCCATTTTTACTTTAATTTCAGCAATCTTATTTTGGCTAGCACTAATTTGCTTTTGCTCTTTAGCTATTTTTTGCGCTAAAGTCGTTAGTTGGTCCGTAAAAACTTGTGCATTTTGCGTCAATTCCTTTAACTTTGCTATATTTGGATTAAGATTATTATTTAAAAGGTCGATTTTTATTTTAAGTGCAGTTTGTTGCTCATTTTTTACTTGCTGGTTAGCATATTCAGTCATATTTTCAACTTGCGCCTGTGTCAATTCAGTTTGTAGCAGTGCGTTAGTTTTAGCCAGTAACTCATTATTTTCGATTAAATTAGACTGCAAGTCAGCTTTTACTTCTGAGTAATGATTAATTTTTGCTATCTTTTCTTCTAATTGATTCAATGCCTCGCTAACAGCAGAAAAATTGTATTCAACTGGTGCACCTAAGTTTTTACTTATTTGATCCGCCAGATGTTGCATTTTACCTAATAATTCTGCCTCTTGCTGTATAATAGTTGCTTTTTTTTGTTTTTGTAATTGCAATTGCCGCCAAGCACTCAGTAATCCTGTTAAATCTAGCTGAGTACTACTTAAACCATATTTTTGATAGAAAACCTCATGTTGCTGTTTGATGGCATTTACATTGTGTACTTCATTGACTTTTGCTACCCTTTGTTCTCGTTGCTGCTTTTGCTGCCATCCAATCGGCAAAATTGCCGTAATTAATATTAACCCACCAAATATTTTTGAGTTAGTAACAAATAAAATTAAACCTAAAATTATTAAAAAAATACCTAAGAATAAAAAATTATGGTTTTGCGCTTCCCCTTTTTCACTTACTTGATCAATACTGGGTAATTTTTGATAGTCCCTTTGTAAATTTATAACTTCAGCTTGGTTAAAATTAACAATTTTATTCAATTCTGGACTGATAGCTAATAACTCTTGTTGATCTTCTTGTAAACGATACTCTTCTTGCTTGCAATTCTTATATTCAGACTGCCATTGTAATAATTCTGGCCTTTCTTGTAGTATACGCTTAGATTCAGGCGCAATATCGGCTACCTTTCCCAGTTGATCTATTCTTTGCTGTAAATTTTCTTTATTTTCTTGTAAATTTTGAATTTTTAAAGCTAAAGTTTGCGCTACATGATACTTTTTTTCATCAAAATTGACGGGCTTAACTTGATCCTTCAATTCCAGCAATTCTCTATAACTAGGAATAAGATTTTCTAAGCGTTCTAATTGACTATACTCTTTTTGCAAATCAAAGAGGTCTTCCTCGTAAGCATTTTGTTTCTCTTGTAAGTTCGTATATTCTTTAGCTAAATTTTGATAAATAATAAATTCATTTTCAGCTTTGTTTACGTTGATTCTTTTTTCTTGTAACTCTTTGAGTAGACGATTAAGTGGTGGAACAGTTCCTGCCTTTTTAAATAAGTTACTTGCCTTTTTAGCAAAATCATTCCGCAAATCAATTAATTTGTCACTATTAGCTGCTCCTAAATAGTAAATGTGCTCTAACAAATCGGACTGTTGAATTTTATCTATTTTACCCAGCATATCTTGATTAAAGATAAAACTATCAGCATAAAAATCACCGTCAATATTTTTTATTTGATCAAAAAAAATATTTTCTGGTACTACTTGATTATTACGTTTGACTATTAACGTACCTATTTTTGAACCCCTACCACTCACATATAAGCGTTCCAGTTCATAATCATTTTGTTGATCGTCTTTAAAAAAGAGCGCGCCACCCATCGGACTTACGTGTGCAAGTGGCTTATAATCTTCAAAAAAGTCACTCGCATGTTTGGCTAAATGAAACCCAAACAAAATTTGCTTAATAAAAGCAACAATTGTACTTTTGCCTGCTTCGTTGACACCATAAAAAGCATTGAGATGGGAATTTGGTAATTCAACTGTAAAATTTGAAAATTGGCCAAAATTGACAATTTTAAGTTTAACTAATTTCATCGCTAATTCCTTTCAGCTTATTATTCAATTCAACTTCAGTCAGTTGTACAACCTCCTGTAAAAAATTTTCATCCTCAATGAGCTGACTAGCAAACTCATCCTTTTGAACCCAGTCTTTACAAAAGGCTAAAAAGTTATTTTTGTCAAAAACATCTTTTTTAGCCTGATTAAAGTAGGTTAAATCATTACTTGCAACTTCAAGCTGGCTATTGGAAGAGAAACGGACATCAACTAATTGTGAATTATAATCTAATTTACTAGAAATCATTTGCCAAAACTGGCTATCTTGAATTAAATCACGTTCTTTTTCATTTAAAAATTCTGCTCCATTAAGCTGTAAGCTATAATACGTAGTTGCCTTAGCTTTAGTTACTGTTAAAATTTTCTTTTGTAAATCAGTTGGGCTAATTGGGGCATTTAACTTAATATCGACTTGTTGCCAAATAATTGGACTAGTCTGCAAAAAGCTAATTTTTGTTTCTTTTGTGCGTTCGTCTATTTCGCCAAAATAACATCCCTTTGCGCCTTTTTCATTAATATGGCGCCCTTGAATATTACCCGAATAAGCAATCAATGGCTTCTCAGATAATATTTGCCGTAAATGAATATGACCTAAAGCAAAATAGTCATAATTTAGCTCCTTTAATTCAGTTAAATTAAAAGGTGCATATACATTTTGGTTACTTTTTCCTGATTTTTCTTGTGCGTGCATAATGCCAAAGTTATAATTGGCATTCTTTGCCGGAAAGGCTGCCACTTTATCAATTGTAATATGGTTATTAAGATACGAAAAGCCCGTAACGCTGTATTTAAAGCCGCTGTCAGTTTGTCGATTGATAGTTTCAATTTTTTCGCTATTACCGAGTAACTTAAAATAAGGACTATCAGGAACTAGCAAGTCGGTTTTTTGCATATGGTCATGATTACCAAAAATCATTACAACTTGAATCTTTGCTTTAGTTAAGCGTTCAACTTCACTTGCAAAAAGTAATTGGCTACTTGGATTAGGGCGGGGACTATCAAATGTATCACCAGCAATTAGTACAAGGTCCACTTTTTCTTTTATTGCTACATTAACAATTTGGGTTAGCGACTCATTAGGAGCTTGGTGAATTTGGGTAAAACTGTTAGATGGTAAAAAAGATAGTCCTAAAAATGGACTATCTAAATGCGCATCTGCTAAATGAATAAATTTCATCATTACTACTAATTTCTAAGACCTTCGTAAAGATCATTAATCGGCTTAGTAATTACTTTTTGAACATCATCCACTGTTTTATATAAACCTTGTTCAACTTGTAACAATTTTAAAATTTGTGAGTTTTTTTGCACTTGTTCATTCAATTTTTGATAATTTTCTTGTAATTCTGGTGATAGCTCTTTGCCTTGAGATTGAGTGCTAATAATTTCACTTTGCAACTTATCCATTTGCTTAAATAAGGATAAGCTTTCCTCATCACTCTTGACTTCAGCAATTGCCTTTTCTAAAGCTTTAAATTCATCGATTTGTTGTAAATCACTAGCCAATTGATTAGCTGAATCATAAATATTTATCATAGTAATCCTCCTAAGTTAGTGGTCGAAAAGACCTTTGACATCATTATACCATTCATTAAGTTTTTGACTTGCCGATCCAATGGTTTTTTCAATTTTATTACTAAAGCCATTAGTCCAATCTGAATTAGCACCATTATTTTTAATAATTTGACTGGGTGCCTTTTCAATAAACTGATTTTGTGCAGTATATGGTAAAATTCCTTCCATTTCTGCTTTATAAAGGCGAGTTATTCCAGTTTCAGAAACGCCACGCATAAAATGCTTTTTATCTGTTCGATCAAACCCAACCCAAGTAGCAACAACAACATCAGGCGTATATCCAACAATCCACTGATCCTTAGTCCCAAAACCATAAGAATTAGGAACCTCTGTCGAACCAGTTTTACCCGCTACCCGGTAACCAGCAGGTTGCGCTGATGCACCAGTACCATTAGCAAATACACCTAAAAGCATCGTCGTCATTTCTTTAGCCGTATTTTCTGAAATTATACGATGATGCCCGTGATTGTGATTTTCTGCAATTACATTACCACTGGCATCAGTAATCTTAGTAATAAAAAATGAGCTGTCAGGGAAATTACCTTTATTGGCAAAAGCCGAGTAGGCCCGGGCCATTTGGACTGGTGAAACTCCAGTTGACAATCCTCCTAAAGCTAGCGCTAAATTTTGATCTTCCTTTGGTATTTTTATACCAAAATTATTTGCGGACTGAACACCTTTAGCCACGCCAATTCGATCAAGTAACCAAACAGCTGGCACATTTTTACTTTGAGCCAAGGCGACAAACATGGGAATTTTATCAGAATAGCCATTATCAACATTATGTGGTTGATAACCATTACGCCCAAAACGTTGTAATTTGTTGGATAACAAGGAGTCATAATGATAGTCTTGTTGTAATGCTGGAGCATAAGTAACGATTGGCTTAATTGATGATCCTGGCTGTCTTTTCATTTGCGTGGCACGATTATAGCCGCGAAAGACATGCTCATTTCGCCCACCAATTACGGCTCTAACAGCACCTGAAGTAGGATCCATTACCACACTGGCTGCTTGTGTTTTAGTGCCGTCAGCTGCATTAGGTGGAAAAAGCCAAGCTTGAGCAAATTTTGCTTGAAGTTGCTTTTGATAATTTTGATTTAAAGAGGTATATATCTTTAAGCCTTTATTCATCACATCTTCTTCTTTCAACCCATAGCGACTGATTGCTTCATTTACAACTGCATCAAAGAAATAGGGATAACGATAACCATCTTGATTATGGTAGGTGTCGCGCAAATTCAAACCTTGACTCTGCTCAACTTTAGCTTGCTGAGCAGTAAGTTTGTTATTTTGCACCATTAAATCTAAAACAACATTGCGGCGCGCAAGCGAATATGACATATGATCAATTGGATTATACTGACTAGGATTTCTCAAAATGCCTGCAAGAGTTGCTCCTTCTCCTGGTGTTAGTTGACTTGCATTTTTACCAAAATATTTTTGACTAGCATCCTGCACCCCCCAAACACCATTACCAAAATATGCTTTATTAAGATACATCGTTAAAATATCTTTTTTTGAATAGACATGGTTAATTTCCACAGCAAAAAAAAGTTCTTCGATTTTCCGTGAAAAAGTCTGCTTTTGCGTTAAAAGCGCATTTTTAGCTAGTTGCTGCGTGATCGTTGAACCACCACCAGCAATTTGTCCACGATGGGCGATCAGTCCTAAGGCAGCTCTAGCCATGCCTTTAATACTGAAACCAGGGTTTTTCCAAAAAGTTCTATCCTCAGTAGAAATGACTGCGTTCTTGACATTTGCCGAAATTTTATTATATTCAACAAAGGTGCCTTTTTGAGAATAAAGCGACCCTGCCTTTTGATTTTTATAATCATAAATGGCAGTAGTGGTCGACAAAGAGGCCTTTAAGTTAGAAATATTTGAAGTTTTAACCTTAACGGTATAATAAGCACAAACCAAAAGAGTTAAGCTAAGCACGATTAAAATTAACCAGCGCCCGATAAAAAATCGATTATCAAATCGGTGCCAGAGGGCTTTTAGTCCCCTTTTTTTTGGTTCATTATTTTCCATTAGACAATGCTCCTTTTAGAAACAATTGAAATTGTATCATATCCAAAACTATTATTTATATTTAAAAAGAAGATTTAATAAATATTTATGAGCTATTATTTTACACTTACCTATCCGCCCAATCTTGCCCCTTGCTCAATAAGCAATCTGTTACGCTATTTGTTAATACCTCGAAAATGGCGTCATTTTTTACGAACAGAACAAAAAATATTAATTAATGGCCATTATCGCTATTTTAATCAACTTGTTTTGCCAAATGAAAAAATAGAATTGCAACTTGATCATGTTGATTCCCTGCAAGGAGTATATCCACCGAGTGGGCGTTTGCCAGATGTAGTTTATGAAGACCATGATCTGTTAATAATAAATAAGCCCACGGGACAAAAGACTCATCCCAATTTACACGAAACAGATACGGCGTTAAACGATTGTACAACTTATTTAAAGAACACGCCCTTTATTGTACACCGTTTAGATATGCTGACCAATGGCTTACTACTAATAGCTAAAAATCCAGCCGTTGTCCCCATCCTAAATAGAGAATTAGCTCAAAAAATTTTCCACCGAGAATATTTAGCGATTGTTGATCATGCCCAAAATTTACACAATGCTGGGACAATTAATTTACCAATTGGTCACGACCCACTCGACCAACGTAAACGTAAGATTCGCAATGATGGTTTAACCTCTATAACTAATTATCAAGTTTTGCAGCGTTACGCTAACAATTCGGCTTTAGTCAAACTAAAGCTAGAAACTGGTCGAACGCATCAAATTCGCGTTCATCTAGCTGCACTAGGCAGCCCAATCATTGGTGATCCACTTTACAATTCAGAATTTACCGGTAGTGAGTCACTTCAGCTAACAGCTTACCAAGTATCTTTGACTAAGCCATTTTCTTTTGAGCAAATTAAGGTTACTTTGCCTTTTAGCAAAATTAATTTAATTAATAACTAAAAGAGTTGGATCAATTATTGACCCAACTTTTTTTACTTACTTTTTACAGCAATATTTGACGGCTCATAGGAATCAGGCTGGTTTTTTTGCATTATTTCAGCATAATGATTTACTTTGCGGTTAATTGTTGCTAAATGTTTTTTTAACTCTGAAATTTCGGCAAGAGTATCTTGCTGCTGCCTAAGCATAATCTGGTACCGTTCAGAGACTGTTTGTTCACCTTCTTGCACTAACTCTAAATAATGCCGGATGTTTTTTAAGGGCATCCCAGTTTCACGAAGACAAACAACAATTTGTAGCCACTCTATATCCACATCATCAAATAAGCGATTATTATTTTGGTCCCGTTTAACAAAAGGAATCAAGCCATTATCATCATAATATCTTATTGTATAAGGAGTTAATCCCATTTTGTGTGCTACTTCTTGAACTGAATAAGTCATTGTTTCACCTCTTCATAAAAAAAGTATTGCATTCAAGCTACTATAAGGAGCTAAAATGATTTTAAATCAAATTAGAAAGGAATTCAATTTTGATGAAAGTATTAATAATTGGTGCCAGTGGATCGATTGGTCAAGTTACTCGGCAATATTTTTTGCAACATTCTAATGATACGCTAACTTTGATGGCACGACATACCCAAAATTTACAGGTAAGTCTTGATCCTACAAGAGAACAAATAATTACTGGTGATGCGCTCAATCAAACACAATTACAAGCGGCACTAAAAAACCAAGACGTTGTTTTTGTGGCAGTCAGTGGTGCAATTGAACAAATCGCACAAATCTTAGTTAAACAAATGCCACTTTTCCATTTGAATCGGTTGATTTTTATTACATCAATGGGGATTTATAATGAAATTCCTGCGGCTATTGACCCAAAAGGCAATTTAATAACTAACCCAATTTTAACGCCCTACCGCAAAGCAGCTGACATAATTGAAAGTTCCAGCCTTAATTACACTATTATTCGTCCCGGCTGGTTTGATAACGGAAATGATACTGCTTACCAGCTCACACAAAAGGGAGAACCTTTTGGTGGACATGATGTTTCCCGCTTAAGCATTGCTGATTTGGTATTAAGACTAGTTCATGATCCTAATTTAGGTAGAAGGAAGAGTTTAGGAATTAATCGGATTAATTAAGGAGATAAATAAAATAAAAAAACAAGTAATGTTAGTCATTGGTGCCGGCCAAATCAGTCAGGCCATCGCGCGGCGCTTAGGTGCTGAGTATACAATTGTTGTAGGTGACAAAAATTTTAACCATGCCCAAAAAATTGCTCAAACGTTATTAGAAGCTGGTTTTGATGCCAAACCAACCACAATGGACTTAGCTTCACGAACTTCAATACGCAAGACAATCGCTTTTGCTCAAACTTTTGGTGAAATTGCAGCCTTGGTTAACGATGCCGGCTTATCACCTAGTCAAGCCAGTATTGAAGATATCTTGCAAGTTGACTTATATGGTACCGCAGTTTTACTTGAAGAAGTTGGTAAAGTGATTACTTATAATGGTGTGGGGGTAATCATTTCTAGTCAATCAGGGCATCACATGCCAGCCCTAACTCCTACACAAGACAAAGCCTTGGCCATGACTCCAACTGAAAATTTATTAGCTTTAGATTTTCTGCAACCGGAAAAAATTACAGATACTCTCAAGGCCTATCAACTTGCCAAACGTTGCAATGAAAAGCGGGTAATGGCTGAAGCCATTAATTGGTCCCAACGAGGAGCGCGACTTAATGCAATTGCCCCCGGAATTATTGTAACGCCGCTGGCCTTAGATGAATTTAATGGACCGCGCGGTGATTTTTATAAAAAAATGTTTGCCCAATCACCTGCTGGTCGACCGGGAACTGCTGATGAAGTTGCTAATGTAGCTCAACTATTAATGAGTCCACAAGGTGCTTTTATTACTGGAGCAACATTTTTAATTGATGGTGGTGCCACTGCTAACTATTTTTACGGTCAAAAATAACTACAACAAAAGAGTGTTTCATAACAAATCGACTATTATGAAACACTCTTTTTTAAACTAACTTAGTCACCTTGAAAAGTCCCATCTTCTACTTCACGAATAAAATCGGCAAGATGCTTGTAATATACTTCAGGATTATCAACCATATGGTGATGACCAGCATTAGGGGTTGTCACTAAGCGAGAATTAGGTATTTCTTGCTGCATAATTTTAGCTGTTTCTAATGGCATCGTATCCTCTTCACCAAAAGTTAGCAAAGTAGGCATAGTTATTTGTTTTAAATATTTTCTAAAATGCCATTCTTTTAATTTGCCGGTTACTACAAACTCATTATCGCCTTGAAAGGCATGATAAACAGGCAAGCCGCCTATCCGCTTAAGATGATATAGCTTGCACGGTTGCCGCCGATCAAGAAAGTTAATATTCAAAATTTGTACATCTTCTTGATAACGCTGGTTTTGATAATCATTATTTGCTTCACATTCACGCATGAAATCAATTTCACTTTGTGGAAAAATTTGCTGGCGGCGCCGATTAATTGATGCAATATAGTCGTCGGTATCGTCAACCATTGATGAAATAATCGTTCCCTTCAGATGTTGTCCGTATTTAACAGCGTACTCTTGCGCTAGTAAGCCACCCCAACTTTGACCGATTAAATAGAAATTATCTAACCCTAGCTTTGCTCTAACCTCATCAACTTCATCAAGAAAATATTCATAAGTTAGATATTTTTCAGCAATTTTGGGATCTTCATAATCTGGTTGATCAGAGTATAGCGAGCCTAGTTGATCATACATTGTTACTTGTACTTTTAGATCTTGTTTAGCCAATTGATCAGCTGCATCTTCCCAATATTCATGATTTCCACCAGGTCCACCGTGTAAAGCTAAAAGATGAATGTTCCCCTCGCCTTGCGTACTTGTCCATAAATGATAGCCATTATCAAGTGTAATAATTTTGCTTCCTGTTCTCATCAATAGCTCCTTTATTTCACATAACTTACGTTATACCATAGTGGTTGACCACTATTATTTTTGGATGGTTTAAAGGAGTACCCAGTTATTTGATTATTGACTGCTGTAATCTGATATGAATTGTAAATTGGAATATAATACGCTTCTTCATTCATATATCTTTGCCATTCATGAAACTTTTGCACCCGATACTTATGGTTAAAGGCTTTTTGTGAATTCATGTCCTCAAGCAATTTAGTATTCTTTGCCGTTACAAAACGGCCCATATTAAATGGTGCTGACTCACTATAGTATGACTGTGGCGACGGTTCCGATGGCATCGACCAGCCTCCAATATACATATCAATTCCTTTATCATCATGCTGAAGTTTGTCATAGAATGAATTATGCTCAATTAAACGACCAGTTGCTAATTGGACATTCAACCCAATTTTCTTCCACTGCTGAATATAATTTTGCGTAATTGGTTCTTGCGTAGCATCCCCACTCATTGCTGCTATTTTTATGGTCAATGGTTTGCCATTAGGTTGAGTACGCCACTTGCCCTTTTTCTTAAAACCAGCTTTATCTAAAATATCATTTGCTTTTTTCAAACTATAAGGAAAACCTTTTGCATCCTTATCAAAAAAGTCACCAAACTTAGAAGGAATTAATGTAGTTACTCTAAAGGATAATGAACTGGTGTAATGTTTATTAACTTCATCAACATTCATTGCATAGCCAATCGCTTGTCTTAACGCCTTATTGTTCATTTTAGCATTTGGATTTTCGACATTCCTATTTAACTTATTATCCCATTTACCAACCTTAAATCCTAAATAACGATAGCTTAAAGGTATTTGTGCCACAAAATTAACATCTTTTGTATTTTTAACTTGATCCCATTGAGTATTAATAACTTGAATTACATCAAATTTGTGACTTTTAATTGCTTGAGTCGCAGAATTCGGTGAGACAACTGAAATTACGATTTTGTCTAATTTTGGCTTTCCACGCCAATAATGTTCATTGGGTACCCAAGTAGCTGATTGACCACGAACTAATTTAGCCAATTTAAACGCGCCAAAGAATAATGGATTTTTTCGAATTTGATCAGATGATTTTAATTTAGAAAATGGAATATTCTTTAAATAATGATACGGCTCAACTGATGACCACAAATATCGGTTACCGGCATTATACATAGTTGGACTTAAATGCGAGAAGTGCAGTACAATTTTTCGACCATTTTCACCATCAGGCATTTCAATTCCAGAAATATTTTTTGCCTTGCCTTCATGATATTCTTTTAGACCCTTTAAGATTTCAAATTGGTTAGTATATCTTGGGCACATTGTCTCTTTGTTAGCTAAAATTTCATATGCATATTCATAATCTTTAGCTACTACTTGTTTACCATCAGACCATTTAACTCCCTTTTTTATATTAATAGTAGCTGTGTTATTTTTTAAATTTAATTTTAAGGTTGCTGGACCCTTATCATTTATTTTGTAATGATCATCACTATCAAATAAGGTCTCTTGCCCTGGTGCCCCAACTTGTGCATCCACATCTTCAGAAGATAATTCATTAGAGAAGATACCAGAAAAAGGGGTATCTGTTTCTACTGCAATCTTAACTACTCCTCCTTGCTTTGGTGTTTTTATAGGTGTTTCCACGGGAAATTTAGCAACTGTTTTGGTTTCATTTTTAGTAGCATTATTCTTACCACAACCGGCTAAAGTCATGGCAGCCATGCTTAAAATACCTAAAGAAGCTAATATATTTTCTCTTTTCATTGTAATTTTTCACTTCCATTTAAATTTTGTTTAATTATTATAATAAATATATCATATTAATATATTTAATTCATTATTTAATTAAAAATATTTAATTATTTTTTATTAAGGAGTAAAATATTAGTTAACGATTTGCTTATAAGCATCTATATAAAGGAGTAAAAATGGATAATAGCAAAATTAATCACTTAGCAGAAACAATGATTTCTAAATTTAACTTACCCAGTCTGGGAATTGGAATTTATCATGCCAATGATCGCTATAGTCAAGTTTACGGTGCAGCCGAACAAAATAGTTTGTATCCACTAGCATCTATTTCAAAAACATTTCTAGCAACCGCAATCTGCCAATTAGCTGATCAGGGAAAAATCAACCTAGATGATCCATTAAAGAAATACTGGACTGATTTCAAATTAATTGATAAACAGGCCGAAAATCATTTAACCTTTAGAGACGCTCTCAGTCATCAAAGTGGCCTCCCTGCTCATGATCTGATGCGTTTTACCAATATGAATAAAAATGACCTTTCTTTAAAGGAAAAAGCTGAACAT
The DNA here is from genome assembly GCF_003692995.1 of Lactobacillus sp. ESL0233. NCBI lineage: Bacteria > Bacillati > Bacillota > Bacilli > Lactobacillales > Lactobacillaceae > Lactobacillus > Lactobacillus sp. ESL0233. The sequence continues at coordinate 552,924 of NZ_REHH01000007.1, forward strand.
GTGGGCTACTTAGAACCCAATCATGAATTACGATACAAAATGCAATATAGTAATTTAATTTATGCCGTAGCTACTTATGCAATGGAACAGGCAATTGGACAAGATTATGGTGCTTATGAACGGGAAAATTTGCTTAAACCACTACGACTGAATAATACTTTTATTAATCATCATGAAGCACCTCGAGCACGAATTGTAAAACCCTTTATTCGCGATAATAATCTTACTCAAGAAGTACCTTTTATTGCACCAGGTAAAGTTGGTGGCGCTAGCAGCATGTTAGCCACAATTGCAGATTTACTCACTTGGGCTGAATTTCAATTGAAAACTCAAAAAACCACTTCAACTGAGATTACGGCGCAACGATACTTACCACAGTCAATCATGGCCCCTAGTCGCAATTATGGTGGGGCTAACTTTGCTGCCTACGGTCTAGGCATGATGATGGAAGATTATCGGGGACACAAGTATTTCTATCACAGTGGTTCTTATATTGGATATTGTTCATTCTTAGGCTTTGTTCCTGATTTTGACTTAGCCTTTGTGTTTACAACCAATTTGGACTCAACTGATGCTATTTTTGCATTGGCCTATCAAACAATTGACGAAGTAATGGGTATAAATGATACCGATTGGGCAGATAAAGTAAGTAAAATTATGGCAACTAAAGTCACTACGCATGAATCTCACTTAGCCAAGCTAAAAGGAAATGCATCCCACCGATTTAATACCATTCAAGCATATTGTGGTGACTATTATCACCGCGGTTATGGACTACTGACAGTTAGTGATGATAATGGTTACTTAGTAGTTAAAATCGGCAAATGGAATTATCCGGTCATTGTTAATGATCGCGCTGAAATGTTTGTTGAAGAAAGACTATACCAGCATGAACTATTACCAATTCAATTTAAAGCAAATAAAATTTTACTTATGACTGAGCCAGCATTAAATAAGCCGACAATTTTTAAAAAACAAGTTTAAATTTAAAAGAGATTATTAAGTACTTTTAGGGACTAACTTCTAATATTTGATTAGAGCTAGTCTTTTTAATTTGATCTTGTCTATTTTTGTTTGTAATCAATATGATTTTACTTATTTTAAAAATATTATTTAGAATTTAAGTTGCTATCAAAATAAAAACTCTCTGACTTTAAATTTAAATCAGAGAGTTAACATTATGTGTATTAATATAGACTTTAATTAATCATATTTGAAATAACAACTATTTGATTTTAGATAGTGAATCTTTTACAGCCTCTTTGATTGCACGACTAGTTTGAGAAGCACCAGAAATGGCATCAACATCATAAGTATTTTCTGCAATCATTTTCTTTGGCAATTCCTTTACAGCCTTTAAACCATAGTCATCACTTTCTGTTTGTTTTAGTATTTCAACGTTCTTTATCTTTCCTTCATTATCAACAGTTGTACGAACTACTACACCATCGCCCATGCCTTGATTACTGAAGCCCAAGTATTGATTTTTGCCAACTGAATATTGTTGTTTATCCTCATCACTTGTAGAATTAAAATCATTATTTATAACTTCCTCATTCAAATTTAAGCCGCCAGATAGAGGTAGGTCTTGTTTAATAGTGGCCGCATTTTCACCTGCAATTTTACCTGAAATTAAACAATCGGCAACATTGCCACCTGTTGTGTACTTATTAACAAACGGAGCACCTAACTCACCTGCTTCATATAAATGTGGGATTGGCTGACCATCTGGATTTAAGACTTGAGCATGGCCATTACGGCGACCGCCACCTTGAGTATTAAGCATATTTTGTCTTAAAGCAATCGCGTAATAAGGTCCCTCAGCACTAAATGTTCGTAAAGTTTTCGGATCACGATGAAAGGCATAATCTTTACCTTGTTGAGCCATGAAATTAAACTCAGTAACTGTCATTTGCAACTTTTCTTGTCTTTTACCAATTTTTTCTGCTAGTTCAGCCAGCGTATCTGCTTTAATCGCTTTTTCCAAGTAACCAGGTACCTTAAAACTATTTTCTGGTTCATTTTTAAGTTCGTCATACTTTCGTTGATCAAAAATCATATATGGTCGATTCTGATTTAACGGAACTGCCCAATCACCATGGTTATAAATATGACCATGACGGTTCATTTCTGCTTCATTGAAATAACGTGTGCCATCATCACCCACTACAATTACACTACCCATAAAACTTTCTTGCCAAAAGACATTGAGTGCATATGTCGACCGTAAGCCCTCTTTTTGCCGTAATGATAAACCATGAAATTGTCCTAAAGATTCGAAAGAACGCATATTCCAGAGTTGCGCATTAACTTCCTCAAGCATTTTAATGCCATCACCCTTGTTATATAAACTGCCAATTGGTGACAAATAAGGTGCTTGCAAGAATGTTTGAATCATTTCTTTGTTATTTTCAAAGCCCCCTGTAGCAAGAACAACACCATTCTTAACCTTGATATTACGTAAAACATGATCACGTTCAATTTGCACACCGATAACTGTCTTAGTTATCCCATCTTGAATTAAGTGTTTAGCAGGTGAAGCATACCAAATATCAATTTTTTCTGACCGCTCTAAAACTTTTTGACGCAAAATTTTCCATAAAGCTGCATCATCAACTCCTTCGTGAACCAAATAATCATCGTATGAATCTGCATCGGGCAATTCAGGATATTCAGTTACATAAGCCGTCGAAGGCATGCCCGCTAATAACTTCTTCATACTAACGGGCTCAACATCTAAATACTTTCTAAAGTAGTCCCCCATATTAGCCATTCCCTCAATCAAAGCTGTAAAAGCTTCATGATCTGGTTTTAATGGAGCAGCCAAATGTTGGTGGTAATTTTTCAGCCTCTCATAGTCAGTTCCAGCCCCAACCATTTGACCTGAGTAACGGGTATTTCCTCCTTCATGACCTTCAGGCGCACTGTCAACTAGTAATACTTTTGCTCCTTGATCGGCAGCAAATCTGGCAGCAGTAGCACCAGCACCACCAAAACCCAAAACTGCCACATCATAGATTGCATCCCATTGAAATTTTTCATTATTAGCCATTATTTAAACTCCTTTTCAATATATTGTTTACGCTTTCATTAAACAATATAATATGAAGTATGTGAAGTACTTAATTATTTAAATTGCTATAATAAAAAAGCTTTAATTTTAGATTATTTGCGCCCTAATAAAAAAATTTATTGTAATAATCACTCAACTATTTGGAACAAAAAATAGTCGCATATCCATTTTAATGAATATGTGACTAAGTTAAACTTGTTATATAAATATGTAACGTAACACTAGAAATATTTCATGTTCTTACAGCTTGCCACCAAAGACTGGAAAATGACTAGCTGACCCATAATCTAATCCGCTAAGTTGCGCTAGGGATTCCATATCCTCATCAGTAATTGTAAAATCAATTTCGGTATTTTGCTTAATGTGTTCTAACTGCGTAGCTTTTGGCAATACTACTGTATCAAGCTGCCAATCATATCTAATGCATAATTGTGCAACCGAAACATGATATTTTTGCGCCATCTTTACAATTATAGGATTATTTAAAGCCGCTCCATGAGCAACTGGAGAAAAAGACTCAACTATTATGCCATTATTTTGCGAAAAATCAATTAAATCTTTTGGCGTTGCTCCAATATGACACAAAATTTGGTTTACCATCGGTTTAGTGTCACTGTTATCAATTAAGTTTTGTAAATCTTTTGCCTCAAAACTAGAAACACCAATTGCCCGAAGTTTTCCAACTTTAACAGCATCTTCTAAAGCTCCCCAAGTTTCAAGATTTCCTTGATAATGACGATCCGTTGATTGATTAACTTCTACCCATGGTTGAGGATTATGGATAATCATCATATCAAGATAATCTAAATCCAGCTTTAGTAAAGTATCATCAATTGATTTTTTGGCCTCAGCATAATTTTTAATTTCGGCTGCTACTTTAGAATTAACAAAAATTTCTTCACGCTTAATTCCAGAATTTTTGACACCTTTCCCAACTCCAGCTTCATTACCATAAGCCTGAGCCGTATCAATGTGACGATAACCCATTTGAAGTGCCATTTTAACTACATCTGTAACTTGTTGATTAGATATTTGCCAAGTTCCTAAAGCTAGCTTAGGAATTTTAACACCATTATTTAAAGTTAAGTTTTCATTTAATATCATAATTTTACCTCCATTATCTTAGTTTAACCCTTCAATTCAACTTTAAGTCAAGTAAAATTAATCACTTTAATGTTAAAGAACATTGCTTATTTTGCTATTCTTTCGCTACAATAAAGTTTAAACTTAAATAAAAGAGGTATTAATTATGAAATCAATTTATTTAGTCCGCCATGGTCAAACCTTGTTTAATGTTCAGCATAAAATTCAAGGATTTTGTGACTCTCCACTAACAGAACTTGGTATTAAACAGGCCCAGGCTACTAAAAAAAAATATTTTGAAAAACTAAATATACCACTAGATGAAGCCCACTGTTCTACTTCTGAAAGAGCAGTTGATACATTGAAACTAATTACTAATTTGCCATTTAAAGTGCACAAAGATTTACGTGAATGGAACTTTGGTACTTATGAGGGGGAAGGTGAACACCTTAACCCACCGCTGCCATATAATGACTTTTTCGTACAATTTGGTGGTGAATCACAAAAACAATTAACCGAGCGCATCAATCAAGCTATTACAACTATTGTCACAACTTCTACCAAAAAACATATTCTAATCGTTTCTCACGGCGCGGCGATTGCGAATTTTTATAAAAAATGGGCTGCATATAATTCCTTTGAACGTAAAGATCGGATCAAAAATTGTTCCGTTCTTAAATATAATTTTAGTAATGGGGTTTTTCACTTCCAAGAAATATTTAATCCGGATTGTTAATTATAAAAACAGCACTAAGCTATAAGATAGCTTAGTGCTGTTTCACTTATTATTTAACATCCATTTCAATAAAGTTCCTCATTGATGGTCGTTAGGCTATTTTATCTTATTTAAAGCATCATTGACTGCATCTTTTAATCCACGACTTGAACTCGATGCTCCTGATACTGTATCAACATCTACTTTATTTTGCCTTATCATCTCAGCTGGCATCGTCTTAATGGCCTTTAAGCCATAGTCATCAGATTCTGCCTGCTTTAAAACTTCAATATTTTTTAAATTTTTCTCTTCATCCACTGTTACACGAACAACTATTTCGTCACCCATCCCTCGACTAGATCTACCTATGTATTGATTCTTAGTGGTCGGATAATCTTCTTGTTTGAGATCTGAAGTTAGACATACCTCATGTTCTGAAGTACCAGTAGCAATATCCACAGAAGCGTCTCCTTCTTTTCTTTGAGCAGCTTCTTCACCAGCAATTTTACCCCAAATCAAACACTCAGCTAGGTTGCCTCCACCTTGATATTGATTTGCGCATAGTCCTCCTAATTCACCTGCTGAATACAAGTGAGGAATTGGTTTCCCTTCTGTATCTAAAACTTCAGCTTTAGTGTTTCTTCTTGGTCCACCTTGAGTATTAAGCACTGTTTGTTCCAAACCAACAGCATAAATCTTTTTACCAGTTAGTGCACAAATCGTTGTCGGATCACGTCGAAATTCTGGATCATTTTGTTCTTTCGCTGATTGATTAAATCGTTTTAGCGTATCGCTAAGAATTTCAGGATCAACATCAATTTTTTCAGCTAATTGCTCTATTGAATCTGCAGAAACCACATTTTGAGTATATATCTTGTATTCACCAATAATTTCATCAGCATCAAGTTCTTTCTTTTTTGTTTCATCAAAAATAAGATACGGATGTTCTTGATTTAATGGCACTTTCCATTGACCATGGTTTTTAATATGTCCATGTCTATTTTCTTCAGCTTCATTGAAATATCGTGTACCGTCATCACCAACAACTAATACACTTCCTGTTGAAACAACTTTATTTTGCTGACCAAGGAGTAAACGAGCACGCTCACCTTTTGGCACTGCAAAAGCCATACCATGAAGTAATCCAAGTGCTTCGAAATTATTCATATGCCAAAAATCAGCCCCAACTTCTTGTGACATACGAATACCGTCACCCTTATTATAAAGTGTACCCAATGGTGCTAGATTTTTAGCCCCTAAGTAATCTTCTACCATTTGTTGATTATTTTCGAAACCACCAGTAGCCAGAACAACACCATTTTTTGCTCTGACACAAAGTAACTTCCCATTACGCTTGATAGCAACACCAGTAATTTGATGGCTTTCGTTATCCTGGACTAACTTTTCAGCAGGTGTATTATACAAAACGTCGATTTGATCTTGACGTTTAATTACTTGATCTTTTAAAACTTGCCACAAAGATGCATCAAAATAGCTTTTACGAACAGTTGTGTAGTCATATGATTCAGAGCCCTTTAATTCGGGGTATTCTCGATAAGAGACACTTAGTTCAGGTGCATATTCTTTTGCACTGCATGGTTTTGTTTCTAAGTATTTAGCAACAAAATTAGGCATATCAATCATTCCCTTAACAAAAGTATCAATCATATCTTCGTCAAGAGACATTGGTGCCGTTAAATTTTGGTAATATTTTTTAGTACTAGCAAAATCGCTTCCTGTACCAATTAATTGAGCTGAATAACGTGTGTTACCACCCTCATGTCCTTCTGGCGCACTATCTACTAAAAGAACCTTTGCACCATTATCTGCAGCAAATCTGGCGGCAACAGCACCAGCACCACCAAAACCTAATACAACGACATCATAAGTTGCATCCCATTTAACTTTTTTTGTATTAATCATAAAATTTCTCCATTTATTAATTAATCTTGCCTACATTTTCATTTAACACTATAATTTAATGTATGTTAAATGCTTAGTTATTAAAATTAATATTACTAAATAGGAATAGGCGCTAAATATGAATAATCGATTACTACTGTTTTTAGAAACCATTGAAACTAGTAATTCTATTTCTGAAGCCGCACAAAAGCTATATTTGACACAGCCATACATTAGTCGCGTTATAAAAAAATATGAACAAAAATATAATGTTATTTTAATTGATAGAAATTCATATCCAATACAAATAACTCCTGCTGGTCATCTTTTAATTAGACACTTGCGTAAAAGTTTACAATTAGAAAGACAATTTGAAGTAGAAGTTCACCAATTCCAAAATAAGCATTTTTCTACTTTACGAATGGGTATTACCCCTCCTTTAGGTCAAAACTTCAACTTAACAATACTACCTAAATTATTAAAAAAATTTCCTGCTTTAAACACCAAAACTATTGAAATAGGCACGATAGAAGCAAAAAAAGCATTTAAGGACTATCAACTAGATTTATTTGTTGGCAATATTATTCATCTTCCTAATACTGAATGTGAACAAATATATACCGATAAACAGGTCTTGGTTTTAAGCAAAAACTCCCATTTATATCACCCTCATAAAAAAGAAATTCAAGTAAGTCCACAAGAACTGCAACAACTTAATCACGAAAATTTTATTGTAGTTGATAGTCAGCAAGGCTATCAAGAAATTGTTGATAATTATTTTTATGAAATGGGAATTAGTTTTTACCCTAAAATTCATGTTCGAGATTCCATCACTGCTCTCAAGCTTGCTGGAAAAGGACTTGGCAATATGTCAACTTGTTTAGAAGCTGTTCAAAATACTTGCTACAGCAATATTAACTACATTAAATTACCTTCTGATAAAGTTAAAATTGACTTTTCTATTACTACCGCTAAAACTAACAAAAGTCTATCACTTGAAATAACCTACGTTAAAAACATATTGAAGAAATTATTCATATCAAATATTCTTGTATATTGATGTTAATTTTAAATAACTATTTAACGCAAGGATATCTGAAAAGGTATTAATTCTGAAGAAAAATATGATGAAATTTTTGTACTAATATTTACACCATTAGATAAAAAAGGCCAACTCCTTAATCGAGTTAGCCTTTTTATATATTTTATAAACTAAATAGCAATTATTCTAAGTTTAATGAACTCTTATCAAAAGCAACAGACTTGATTTGATCATCGATTGATGGAGTACCAAGCCAAGTAATCATTTCCTTCATTGAGTTAGTGATTGCTTCAGTACCAGGAAGAAGAAGTTTACGTGGGTCATAACCCTTGTTAGCCTTGTCTTCATCCTTATGAGCTTCAAAGTACTTACGAGTTGCTTCTTGGAAGGCTAATTGGAATTCAGTGTTGATGTTAACCTTTGAAATACCAAGTGAAATAGCCTTCTTAACTTGTTCTTCAGGAATACCTGAACCACCGTGTAATACAAGAGGAACTGAAACTGCATCAGCAATTTCCTTTAACCGATCAAAGTTTAATCCCTTCCAATCACTTGGGTAAACACCGTGAATGTTACCGATACCACAAGCAAGCTTGTCAACACCAGCAGCTACAAAGGCCTTGGCGTCTTCAACAGAGGCAAGTTCTCCACCTTCTGAGCCTTGGTTTTCACCAATTTTACCAATTTCGGCTTCAACCGAAATTCCACGTTCATGTGCTAATTTAACAATTTCCTTAGTCTTGGCTAAGTTTTCTTCAGTTGGTAAAGCATGACCATCAAACATAACAGATGAATAGCCAAGAGCAATACATTCTTTAGCTGCTTCAAAGTCACCGTGATCCAAGTTCAAAACGACTGGTACAGAGATTCCCATTGCGTCAATTGAATCTTCAACAATATCCTTAGCTATCTTGTAGCCACCCATATACTTAGCTGCACCCATTGAAACTTGAATTAATACTGGAGTTCTAGTTTCTTCAGCCGCTTGTAAAATTGCACGTGTCCATTCTAAGTTGTTAGTGTTGTATGCACCAACTGCATAGTGGTTCTTACGCGCATCTTTAAAAATTTGGTTACCATTATCTAAATATGCCATTGATAATTTCCTCCTATAAAACTTACAGTTTCATTGTACCGTAATAATTAATTGTTGAACAAGCTTTTAATCAATGTAAGCGTTATTTTTTAAAAATGATTAGTTTTACATTTCTTTAGGAGCATTGACACCTAATAATCTAAGTGCTTCTGTTAAAACAATTGATGTTGCCTGAACTAGAGCTAGACGGGCACTAATTTGCTGATCATCAGTTAATATTTTTACATTGGCATAGTATTTATTGAATTTTTTGGCTAAATCTAACGAATATTTAGCAATGACTGATGGCTCAAATTTGTCACAACTACGGGCAATTATTCTTGGAAAATCAGCTAAAGCTTTTGCTACGGCAAAAGACCAATCATCATTAAGAGCAATATTGTTCAGATTTGGCTTTTTCCCTAATTTTGCTGCTTTGCGCAAAACACTTTGGGCACGAGCATTTGTATATTGAACATATGGACCAGTATCCCCTTCAAAACGGACAACTTCTTCTAAATCAAAGTCAAAATTTTCTGTCCGCTCATTTTTTAAATCATGAAAGACAACTGCGCCAACACCAACATCATGAGCAACCTGTTCTTTATGTGCTAAGTCGGGATTTTTTTGTTCAATTTGTTTACCAGCCAAGCTAACAGCATCCTGTAATACTTGATCAAGAAAAATTACGTTACCTTTTCTTGTAGATAATTTCTTGCCATTCTGAGTAATTAAACCAAACGGCACATGGTATATCTCATCTGCCCAGTCATAACCCATCTTTTTCAAAACAGTCTTTAATTCTACAAAGTGATGTGATTGTTCATTACCAACTACATAAATCATCTTTACAAAATGATAAGTATTCATTCGGTATATTGCAGCAGCTAAATCACGTGTTAAGTAAATACTAGTACCATCAGATTTAACAATCATGGCTGGATTTTCATCTTTACCCATATCAACAACTTGGGCACCTTGAGACTCATGCAAAAGTTTCTTTTGCTTCAATTCATCAATTACTGGTTGCATTTTATTATTGAAAAATGCTTCCCCTTTATATGAATCAAAGGTTACACCTAATTCTTGATATATCCGTTTAAAATCAGCCAAAGAAACTTCACGGAACCATTGCCATAGTTCAACTGCTTCTTGATCTCCTGCCTCAAGTTTTTTAAACCATGATCTGCCCTCATCATCAAGTTCTGGATTCTTTTCCGCTTCTTCATGAAATTTAACATAGTATTTAAACAGACTCATAATCGGATCTTTTTTAACGTCTTCTTCGACACCCCAGTGTTTATATGCCGAAATCAATTTACCAAATTGAGTACCATAATCACCTAAGTGATTAATTTTAATTGGATTATAACCAACCTTTTTTAAAGTTTCAGCAATTGAATTACCGATCACAGTTGACCGCAAATGACCCATTGACATTGGCTTGGCAATATTAGGGCTAGACATGTCAATAGGTACATTACCTTCACCTAATTTTTGATCACCGTAGTGCTCTTTTTGCGCCAAGACTTCCTGCAAAGTTTGTGTAATTAATTTTTCGTGATTAATTGCAAAATTGACATAGGGGCCAACTGCTTGAATAGTTGAAAAGTCTGCACTCTTGAGATTTGCAGCAATTGATGTGGCAATTTCAACTGGATTTTTGTGTACTATTTTAGCTAAGGCAAAAGCTGGAAAAGCATAGTCACCCATTTTTTCATTTTTCGGTCTTTCAATTAATTGATTAATTTTCTCTTTTGGTAAATCGACTTGACTTGCAACTAGGTCAACTACCTTACTTTTAAAATCCATTTTTACCTCCAAAATAATAAAAAAATCTCTTCCTTCTTTACAAAGGAAGAGACGAGATTTTACCCGCGGTACCACTCTAATTGATACAAAGTATCCGCTTTAACTTTTTTGTTTTATCAGTTAGACACGCCTTCATACACTAATCTAGTTCGTCTTACACCAACGCGAACTCGCTAAATAGATTAGATGCTTACTACTTCTAACAGCTTCAAAGTGATTATAGCAGGAAAATTTATCTAAGCCAATACTTTTAATTATTTTTGATAATTACTTTCGTACCATAAGGAATATTTTTCATTAACCAATTTGAATCAGAAACACTTAAGCGAATGCAACCATGAGAACCTGCCTTAATTCCCAATTTTCTTGCTTCTGTTATATTATATCGACCATTACTTTTTGTCGGTACGGAATGAAAAAGATACTCATCTTTTTCATCCCAGCTAGTCCAATTATTGGCTCCTTCATTTAATTCAGGGTTATAAAATGAGGTGCCACGATTATAGTTAATCTTAAAATTACCAGTAGGAGTTAGCGATTTGCCATTTTTATAAATACCACTACTTGCCAACATTGTATATACTCGCTGACCATCTCGCAAAATATATACTCGATTGCCCTTAAGCGAAACTCTAATTGTTAAATCATTTTCTAATCGCTTAATATTAGGATATCGCTTCATTTCACTTGACTTACGCCAATTATAGGGCCGACGCAAATCTTCAGGGTCTTTATAGGGGCGATAAGAAGCGGCTGTCTTTTTTTTAATTATTGTTTGATGTCTTTGATTTACTTCATTTGCAGTAGGTGGCATAGAAATTCGCGCTAAACTGATAATACCAATTAATATAATCAAACAAATTGTAAGCGGTTTTAAAATATTATTTTTCATTCTGCGTAAACCTCTACTAATTATAATAAACTTTATTCCAGATAATTATTATTTATGTACTCTAATTAGCGTATTTTTTCATTAATTCAGGTAGCAATGCACTAATCCTTGTCGGACGAACTATATAATTGTTACTTGCAAGTTCATCACCTGCTAAAGAATGTAAATAAACTGCTGCTAAGACTGTGTCAATATTTGACCCAAACTGGGCAACAAAACCACCAATTATTCCAGTTAAAGTATCGCCCATTCCACCTACAGCCATTCCAGGGTTCCCAAGTGGATTAAGATAAACATTACCTTTAGCATCATAAATCTTAGTATGATTACTTTTTAAAACCAGAATAGCATTTTCACGAGGAAAAAGAGTCTGTAATGCAGTCAAGTTAGCTTGATCGGCTTGAAACGGAATATGAATTTGACTAAGACGTTGCCATTCCATTTGATGCGGCGTAAGTACCACTGTGCCTGCACTACTTGGAACTAAGCTATGATCTTGCGCTAGCAAATCTAAAGCACTAGCATCCAAAATTAGAGTTTGTGTTTTAGTAATCGTTTCTTTAATCATAATTAAAATGTTTTGAGCAAACAAACTATTACCCAGACCAGGTCCACATACAATAACATCCATTTTTTTGATTATTTCAGCTAAATTGCGCTGGCGCCAGTCGACATACATTACTTCAGGAAGTCGAGCATGTAAAGCAGCAGCATTGAGCGAATGGGTTACCACGGTTACTAGACCTGCGCCACTATTTAATGCACCTTCTGCTGACATAATGATTGCTCCGCCATAATTTTCATTACCGCCAATAAGTAATATCCGACCAAAATTACCCTTATGTGTATTACTGGAACGTTTTCTAATTACTCTGGTCAGTATTTCTTGTGAAATTTCTATCACTTAAATTATCCCCCAAAAAGCCAACGCCAAAATCTAACTAAAAAGTTAACCCGATCAGTCGCTTCCAAAGCTTTAGCAGGTATTTTTAGACCATTAGGATTGGTCAAAGAAATTAATTTCTCTGGTCCAGCTTCAAAACTATATTCACTGACAACCTGATTTTCTTTTATCGGTGCCTCTACAGCAGTTTGCGTTAAATTCACTTTTAATTTTTGATCGATCGGTACCCAAACTTCACTAGCCTTTTTAATTCCTATGCTAATTTGCTTAGCTTTACCGGAGTTGACTTGTATACCGGTTCTACCCATAATTACTTCATTTTTCCTAAAAATAACCGGATGATAGTGTTTGAATATATATCCAAATAACTTACTCGTTTCTTCAAAGCGTGAAGGATCTGTCCCATTAATATGATGCGCCCCCATGACTACTGTTATCAATCTAACTCCCTTATGCTTTGCCGTAGCTATAAAACAAGCACCTGCAGCATCAGTTGTTCCTGTCTTTAAGCCATCAACATTTATTTTTGAATGATATTGCGGCAAAGTTTTCAGCATCCAATTAAAATTAATCATTGGAGTCTTAAAATTTTGATCAATAAAATTTAATCGCGGCAATTTGGTTGTTTTAATTACAAATGGGTAGTCATTAACCAAATGACGTCCAACAATCGCCATATCCTTGGCTGACATAGTATTTTCAGCATTATTTGTTGCTTGCGGATAAGCATCTGAACCAACACTTTTGTTTGGTAACCCACAAGTTGTATAAATCTGAGCGTCTGTTATGCCCCATTTTTGCAGTTGCTCACGCATCATTTTGACAAAAATAACTTGTGAACCGCTGATTGCTTGGGCTAACATCATTGCTGCACCATTTGCAGATTCAATTAAAGTTGCTTGATAAAGTTGCTTGATAGTATATGAATGACCATAACGTAGCGGTACATTAGAAAAATCACGATTATTTGAAATTGATACAATTTGATGCGTGGGTTGAACAGTAGTTGTCCAAGTGATTTTCTTTTCTTCAATTGCTTTTAGGGTCAAATAAACGGTTACTAATTTTGTCATAGAAGCGATTGGTAAAGGCTGATTAATATTTTGTCCGTATAATAATTGACCGGTTTTGCTATCAATTGCTATCGCCGATTTAACTTTTAAGTTTAACTGATTGTTGCAATAATTATTGGGTAGTTCTTGAGCGATAACTACTTGAGTGGGTACCATTAATCCCCAAACGATTACAAGTACTCCAATTATTTTTTTAATTTTATGCTTCAAAATAATAATCTCCTTTCAAAGCAAAATTTCAATTTATTTCCGTTTTATGCTTACATTTTACCAAATTTTTGGTATTATTATTACTAGATTAAAAATATTAGGCCCCGATGGCGGAATTGGCAGACGCGCAGCGTTCAGGTCGCTGTTTAGGTAACTAAGTGAAAGTTCGAATCTTTTTCGGGGCATATAGATTCCAGGTAAAAGTTAAGTGGTTTTAACTTTTTTATTGCCTAAAAAGATGGCAAACCAATTAATATTGATAATTATAAATAAAAATCGTTGAGTAATAAAACTCAACGATTTTTATGCTTTAATATGTAATTTTTGTAGTATTAACACGATCTTATCGCCCAAAATTCGCTGAGCTAAATTCGATTTAATTGCTGCTATACTGTAAACTGCTGCACCAATAACTACAGAAACTAGAACGATTACGACTGCTTGCCAACGATTAGAAACTTGTAAAAACAACCCTAATCCTTTTTCAGTTATTAAAACCGCTATAAACATCATTATCGAAAAAACAGTAATACCAATAAAACGTCTACTTGTGCGATTTTGGTTAAAGTTGAATGTAACGCGCAAATGCCTAAGAGCAAAAAAGATAATAGTAAGCATCCCCAAATTAGTTGCAATCAAAGGACCATAAATTTTAAATAAATAAACCATTGGATATTGCACAATTAATTTGATAACTAACCCTAAGACTAAATACTTAATAGCTAACAAATTTTCTGAAAGTCCCTGTAAAATAGCCATTAATACAGTAAATAACCCTAGCGTAATTGCTGTAAAGGATGACAGATACAACACATTCGAGCCCAATTGATCAAAGCCATAAAAAATTGTATAAATGGGTGTTGAAATAGCAGCCATACCAAAAGCAGCTGGTATCATAATAAATAAGAATAAATCAAGTGTACTGCTTACTTGTTCAGAAATATTTTTGATATTTTTTTTAGCTTTTGCTGCTGACAAAAGTGGAATTGCTGTTACTGCCATAGCACTGGCTAAAGATACAATAATCATAATTAACTTATTTGCATTAAGTGCAAATAACGCATACCAAGTTTCAATTGTATTATCACTTGCTTGCACCAAACTAGCAATCATTGGATGAAAAGTATACTGGTCAACCAAATAAAATAACTGAATTCCAGCATCAATAATAATAAAGGGGATGGCTTGGGCAATTATTTCTTTAAACAGTGATAATGTAGAAACTTGAATTTGATTATTTGAGTTTTCAACTAAATAATTG
This sequence comes from Lactobacillus sp. ESL0233, assembly GCF_003692995.1. NCBI lineage: Bacteria > Bacillati > Bacillota > Bacilli > Lactobacillales > Lactobacillaceae > Lactobacillus > Lactobacillus sp. ESL0233. The sequence goes on from NZ_REHH01000007.1 coordinate 567,966, forward strand.
ACTTCTTTGCGTCTTGACAGTAAAAACCAAACTAAAATTGCAATACCAAAAATAGCGCCTATTGCAGCTGCCAAGTTTGATTGGACAACTGCACTAACAAAATCTCCATGTTGCACTTGCATGATTATATATGCCGTTAAAAGCATCCAGATTACACGAGCCAATTGCTCGATAAATTGTGACATGGCTGAAGGCATCATATCAGCATATCCTTGAAAATATCCCCGCATAATACTTAACACAGGAATAACTAAAATTGCATAAGACAAGCTACGCATTACTGCAACCTGTCTAGGATCACTACGTGATCCATTTGAAGCTAAAAATGGAGAGGCAAAATACATAATACCTGCCGAAATTATTCCCATGATAACCATTAAAATTAATCCACGACGAAATAATTTTCGACCTACTCCATATTCATTTAATGCATTATATTTTGCTACCTGTTTAGCAACAGCACCAGGAATACCAGCAGTTGAAATTAAAATAAAAATACTATAAATATTGTAGCTTCTAGCTGTTAATGCATTAGCAATATTACCATACTGCCCCATCCAACTGAACCACGGAATAATGTAAAGCGCACCTAAAATACGTGAAGTAATAGAGCCAAAAGTCATCCATGCACTTCCCTTAATAAAGGTGTCTTGCGTGTTGGGTTTGGTTAAATTATTTTCTTTCATTAATGTTTCCTAAATCTAATGTACTAATAACTATCTTATTTTGAAGCAACAGTTATAATTAACAACAACTATGATAACTACTTTAGGAAAAATTAACTTTATTTAGCTACAATATTGACAATTTTGTTGGGTACAACGATTATTTTTTTCACTTCTTTACCGTCCAAAAACTTTTGAACATGTGGTAAAGCCAGTGCTTCTTTTTCTACTTCAGCTTTAGGGCTATCTTTTGCCACCTTGAAATTGCCCCGCAATTTACCATTTACCTGAACCATAATTTCAACGTTAGTTTCAATTAACTTTGCAGGATCATAAGTTGGCCATTTAGCAAATGTGATAGATTCTTCATGACCCAAAATTTGCCAAATTTCTTCCATCATATGAGGAGCAATTGGCGCAACTAATGTAATAAACCCTTCAGCATATTCCCGTGGGATTGTTTGCACTTTCTGCGCCTCATTCACAAAAACCATTAATTGAGAAATTGCCGTATTAAAGTGCAGGGCATCAAAATCTTCAGTAACTTTTTTAACCGTTTCATTATAAACTCTGTCTAGTGCACCATCATTATCTGCTACAATATTTTCCTTTGGAATTGCTTCAAGATCAAGATCGTTAACAAATAAACGCCAAATCCGGTCTAAAAACTTCTTAGTTGAAGCGGGACCATTATCATCCCAATCAATTGAAGCATCTAGTGGTCCCATAAACATCTCATACATTCTAAGACTATCTGCACCATATTCTTCAATCACTTCATCTGGATTGACAACATTTCCCTTCGACTTAGACATTTTTTCATGATCTTTTAAAATTAAGCCTTGATTATAAAGCCGCTTAAATGGTTCTTCCTCTGGTACAACTCCCAAATCATATAAAACCATGTTCCAAAATCTTGCATAAAGCAGGTGGCGAACGGCATGTTCAGCCCCACCAATATATAAATCAGTCGGCATCCACTTTTTAAGCAATTCATAATCGGCTAATTTTTGATCATTGCGAGGATCAATATAACGCAAGAAATACCAGGAAGAACCTGCCCAATTAGGCATGGTATTAGTTTCACGCTTACCTTTACGCCCATTTTTATCTACCACATTAACCCAATCAGTTAAATTAACTAAGGGGCTCTCTGGAGTTCCAGAAGGTTTAATGTCAGTTGCATGGGGTAAGACAAGTGGTAGCTCGTTTTCAGGAACTAAACTAGTTTCACCATCTTCCCAATGGATAACTGGGATCGGCTCGCCCCAATAGCGCTGACGCCCAAATTCCCAATCACGTAACTTATAATTGACCTTTTGTTGACCAACATGATGTTCTTCCAGCCAAGCTAGCATTTTTTCCTTAGCATCGGCAATGTTTAATCCATCTAAAAATTCAGAATCAAAATGAACCCCATCAGCTGTGTATGCTTCTTGATTAACATTTCCACCTTTAATAACCGCTTTAATTGGTAATTTGAATTTTTGCGCAAATTCATAATCCCGCGTATCGTGAGCAGGTACTGCCATGACAGCTCCCGTACCATAACTTGCTAAAACATAATCGGCAATCCAAATTGGAATCGGTTGATCATTTACCGGATTAATTGCATAAGCGCCAGTAAAAACACCGGTTTTATTTTTATTAAGATCGGTTCTCTCTAAATCAGACTTTGATTCAATTTCTTTTAAATAGTCCGCTACATCTTCTTGATGCGCTGAAGTCGTAATCTGTTTAACTAGTTTGTTTTCCGGTGCTAAAACCACGTAAGTAGCACCAAATAAAGTGTCGGGTCTAGTAGTAAATACATTAAAGGTGGCAGCTGAATTTTGCACCTTAAAGGTAATTTGTGCACCTACCGAACGGCCAATCCAATTACGTTGCATTTCCTTAATATTTTCTGGCCAGTCAAGATCATCTAGTCCGGCTAAAAGACGATCAGCGTATTTAGTAATGCGTAACATCCATTGCTTCATATTGCGTCGATAAATTGGAAAGCCACCACGTTCAGTTTTACCATCAACAATATCCTCATTGGCAACTACTGTCCCTAAATCTGGCGACCAATTGACTGGAACTTCAGCTTCATAAGCCAAGCCATTTTTATACATTTGTTCAAAAGTCCACTGCGTCCATTTATAATATTTTGGATCACTAGTAGAGACTTCACGATCCCAATCATACGAAAAACCTAATTTATTTAGCTGACGCTTAAAGTTAGCAATATTTTCTTTAGTCACAATTGCAGGATCTTGACCAGTTTGCAGAGCGTATTGTTCAGTGGGCAACCCAAAGGCATCCCAACCCATTGGGTGAAGAACGTTATATCCTTGACTACGTTTCATCCTTGAAATAATATCGGTAGCAGTATAGCCTTCAGGGTGCCCAACATGTAAACCCTTACCAGATGGAAATGGAAACATATCTAAAGCATAATAATTTTTGCGTTTTGGATCTGTTCCTGTTTTAAAAGTATGATTTTTAGCCCAATACTTTTGCCACTTTTTTTCAACAACTTTATGATTATACATAATTTACCTCATAAAAAAATCCTATGAAACATCATAGGACGAATAATCGCGGTACCACCTAAGTTTCACGCCTCTAGCGTGACCCCTCATTGCTCCTTAACGCGGATAGCATACGTTAGGTATTACTCAGGCTAAGTTCACTATCTATTCTGCAAGTCTTACACCACCCGACTCTTCTCTGTAGCAAAATAAAATAGTTACTAGTTCCCAATCCTTTACTTAATTAATGATTATAATTTACCACATTTACTAAAAAAAGCAAAGAACTAAAAATTTCTATTAATTATCAGCTTTCGCTATTTAATTTTCGGTGTTACCAATTACAGGTCATGACCTACTTTATTTTTTAATGAATAATGATTATAATTTAACAGAAATGCAAAAAAATAAAAGGAGAAAGTTATTGATTACTGACAATCATTCAAAAAAAGATACAATCATACCGGCTACTATTTTTTTAATTTTATATTCGGTTTGGGCAATGCTCGTTGCATCTGGAACTCAGCTTATCCATCATTTCGATCAGAATATTATTGCCATCATTTGTAATAATAATCCTGCCAATATCAAATTTGCTGCAACATTTACAGTTATAGGAAATACAAGTGTTATAACATTTATAACAATTATCATTTGCTTAATTTTATTTATTTTTAAAAAATACGCTTATACGTATTTTACTGCTGGCACAATGATTGCCGCAAATGGCTACAACTGGATTAGCAAGCATGCAATTGCACGTCCTCGTCCTTCTGTGCACCATCTAGTTGAAGCACATGGCTATAGTTTCCCATCAGGCCATTCAGTTGGTAGTGCCACCCTCTTTGGAATTCTAATTGTTTTAACACTTTTATTAGTAAAAAATAAAGCCGTAAAAACTATTCTCTGTATCGTTTGGCTTTGCTTTCCGCTTTTAATCGGTTACACTAGGATATTTAATCATGTGCACTATCCTTCTGACGTACTAGGCGGATTTTTAGAAGGAATTACTTTTGTCCTAATAGGATATTCTTTTTTATATCATTATCATTTAGAAAATTAAAAAAGGCGTCAACCAGTTAATGGTTAACGCCTTTTTTGTTATTCTATTTTACTTGATCAATTAATGTTGTCGCTTTTTATAAATAAAATTGAAAATAATTGATAGACCAATTGCTACTAAAGAAATAAAATAAACACCCTTTAAGCCATCAAAGAGAACTTGTCGTAACTGCGGAATAAGATGAGGTGCTAATTCTTTTGCTTTTTCAGCAGAGACAATTTTATTCATCATTGCTTGAGTCAATTCTGGTTTCTTAGCTATCTGACTAGTAACTACCGTATTAAAAGTAATTCCATATATTGATACTAACATTGTCTGACCTAGATAGCGCATTAAGGTATTAAAAGATGTAGCAACTCCAACATTTTTGGGCTCAACTAAAACCTGCGACCGTACTTGTGCAGCCGTGATAATTGAACCAAAACCAAAGCCATTCATAGTAGCAATTACACAAAATAGCCAAAATGGTGTCTGCAAAGGTAGCAAAAGTAATAACACATCAGCAACTAAAAGTAGTGCTAACATTCCAAATAAGGTTCTCCGTATACCCCAGCGACTCAATATTGCACCAATTACAAATGAACCCACTACCCACATTACAGAACTAGGAGTGACAGCAAAACCAGCAACAGTTGCTGATGTACCGTTAATCCCCTGCATCCAAGTTGGAATATAAAATTCAAAACCAATAACAACACCAGAAATTAGTAATGTTATCATATTTATGGCTTGAAACTCGTGATCTTTTAAAATCGATAGCGGCATAATAGGATCAGTAGCATGCTTTTCTACTATATAAAACGCAATCGCACTTATAATAACAAAGGCAATTAGCAAGCCCACAAAAATGGGATTTAACGAACTCAATTCTTGCAGGGTAAACATTAATGCCAAAAGCATCGTAACTAACCAAAATGTGCCCTGAATATCCAATTTATTTCTCTGTTTCTCTCTTGCTTCGTGCAAAAAGATCACTACCAATACAAAGGCAACAAAGCCAATTGGAACATTGATATAAAATACCCAGTGCCATGACAATTTTTGTACAATAAATCCACCCAAAAGTGGTGCAATTACTGAAGCTACACCCCAAAAACCAGAGTTAAGTCCCAGCATCTTGGCCCGCTTATCAATGCTATATAAATCAGCGATAATGGTCATAGCAACTGGTTGAACTGCACCTGAACCTAATCCTTGGATAACGCGGAATAAAATCAACTCAATCATATTATTTGCTTGACCACATAAAGCAGAACCAATAACAAATAAGGCTATCCCAAACAAAAAAATAGGTTTACGACCAATGCTATCTGCTAATTTTCCGTATAGAGGAGTTGATACAGCAGTCATAAAGAGAAAGATAGAAACCACCCAATTCATGATTTCTAAACCATTAAGATCAGAAACTATTGTGGGCATTGCCGTTGAAACTATCGTCCCTTCAATAGCAGTCATAAAAGTGGTCATAAAAATGGCAAGTGTAATTATAGGTACATTCGTTTTTTTCAAAATAATCTATCCTTTATTTTTTAATATAATTCAATATATCTTGAACTTTATCTGTTTTCTCCCAAGGTAAATCAATATCGGTACGACCAAAATGACCATAAGCAGCCGTCTGCTCATATATGGGCCGACGCAAATCAAGCATGTTAATAATTCCTGCTGGCCGTAAATCAAAAACGTGCCGCACAGCTTCAGTTAATAATTCATCACTTACCTTACCAGTTCCAGCAGTGTCAATCATAATTGATACTGGATTAGCCACACCAATTGCATAAGCAAGCTGCACTTCGCAGCGATAAGCCAAACCCGCTGCTACAATATTTTTTGCAACATAACGAGCAGCATAACTAGCACTACGATCAACTTTAGTTGCATCCTTGCCTGAAAAAGCCCCTCCACCATGACGTGCATAGCCACCATATGTGTCAACGATGATTTTTCGTCCAGTTAGTCCAGAGTCACCTTTAGGACCTCCAATTACAAAACGACCAGATGGGTTAATCAAGAAGGTAGTTTGATTATCAAGATACCTAGCAGGAATAACTTTTTTAATCACTAGGTTAATCATTGCCTGTTGAATTTCTTCATTCGAAACTTCAGCATCTGTTTGCGTTGAAATAACAACAGTATCAACGCGTTTAGGCTTATTGTTTTCATCATATTCAACTGTGACTTGAGCTTTAGCATCTGGCTCTAGCCAAGTTAAAGTATTATCCTTACGTAGCTTAGCTACTTGTTGCATTAATTTATGGGCTAAGGAAATCGGCAATGGCATTAATTCAGGAGTCTCTTTGACGGCAAAGCCAAACATTAAACCTTGATCTCCTGCCCCAATTTGATCTAAGCCATCAGCACTAGCCTTATTTTCACGAGTTTCTAGCGAGTGATCTACGCCGTCAGCAATATCTGCTGATTGCTCATCAATATCTAACAATACAGCACAGTTATTGCCGTCAAAACCCAATTCAGGCTTATCATAACCTATTCTTAAAACAGTCTTTCGAACAACTTTTTGAATATCAACGTATGCACTAGTTGATATTTCGCCAAATACATAAACAATACCGGTGTTCACAATTGTTTCACAAGCCACATGGGCATCAGGATCTTGGGCAATAATCGCATCTAAAATTGCATCTGAAATTTGATCAGCAACTTTATCAGGATGACCTTCAGAAACTGACTCTGAAGTAAATAAACGTTTTTCCATAATAGTCCCCCTATAGATTTAAATAGCTCTTCGGTTACAAGGCATCTCCAACATTGGATCCTTTCAGGACTTGAACCGATATAATAAATTCGTTCTTACTACAAAAAAAGACTACCGCAGATTCGGTAGTCTAGAACGATGGAGGATACAGGGTTCGAACCTGTGACCTCCTGCTTGTAAGGCAGATGCTCTCCCAGCTGAGCTAATCCTCCAAAGTGTGACCCGTACGGGATTTGAACCCATGTTACCGCCGTGAAAGGGCGATGTCTTAACCACTTGACCAACGGGTCAGATGCTGAATCCGAGTAAATTCAACTATTAGCTTAGAAGCTAAAATTAAAAATACGCGCACCCAATTTATATTATTCCATAAATAACGCTAATTACCGTTATTTATGGAGGATACAGGGCTCGAACCTGTGACCTCCTGCTTGTAAGGCAGATGCTCTCCCAGCTGAGCTAATCCTCCAAAAAGGTGACCCGTACGGGATTTGAACCCATGTTACCGCCGTGAAAGGGCGATGTCTTAACCACTTGACCAACGGGTCGTGTTCTGAATCAAAAGCACATTCAATAGTATACTAGATAAGAAACAAAATGCAAGAGTAAAACTTAAAAAACTTATTAATTTAACTAATAATTGCAAAAGCAATTCTTTACATAAAAAAAGATGTATTCCTACATCCCTCTAATTATAATGGAGGATACAGGGCTCGAACCTGTGACCTCCTGCTTGTAAGGCAGATGCTCTCCCAGCTGAGCTAATCCTCCAGTTATTAATAATTGCTACTCTTAAAACTTTAGCATAAGATTTATTTTTTGTCTAGAATTTTTTATTTTCAGAGGGCATATTCATTTTTTAAAAACTATGAGAAAATTATTGCTTAGGAAAACAATTTTGCATTGTCATATCTACTTATTAAGGAGGATTAAATGCTCTATTTCTTGAAAAATACTTTTACTAGTATCACTTTCTATCAATTTTTTCTTGCTCTCTTACTCATTATTATTCTTTTTCATTGGCGCCAGCAAGCCTTAAATTTACTTAAAAGAATCTTTTACCTTGGTAACACTTTTAAACAGCACTATCATTTCTTACAGTCAGCTTGGTTTTGGCTGGGAATTGGCTTTATCTTATCCACATTGTTTTTCAGTTTAGGCCTAAATTTAACAAACAATGATATTACAGCTATTGCAACTATTGTAATTAATTCACTTACAGCACTAGGAATACTGGCAGCTGTTTGGACAAACCTTTATCTTTACCATAAAGACTCCCAAAAGAAAGTAGCAGTGAATGTTGTCAGTACTTATAGTGCTCAAGCCGCGATAGAAACGCTGATATTAATTTTGAAGCCTATGCAATTAATCTTTCCAAATTCACTTTAAGATTAAAGTTTGCTGGTTTCATACTTTCCGATGGTTATGGTAACTATGATGTAAAAGGTGGCAGCGAGCATGCAGAATTGGTTAAAAACGGCGGTCAGACTAAAATTTATTTTGCGCATAATTATAGTATCCAGCAAATTTTGAAAAAAATACAAGTTCAGCGTTTAGCTAACTATTCAACTGAACAATGGCAAGGGCTTAATCAAGATCAATTCAAGTTAATTGCTGTTTTTCATGAAGAGGACAGTACTGAGCAAAACTACTCTTTTACAACAAATATTGATTTGACTACAGCTGAGTTTTGGCAAGAAATTAAACATTCCGCTAGCCCAAAGCAAAGGCGGCAACAAAAACTTAGATAAATATAGTTACATTTACTTTATAATATTTATGCTTTTGCAGTTCCTAGAAATGTTAATTATATTTTGGAAACATATATCGATGCCTTAAGGCAAAATCGATATAATTTTTAATATTAATGTAAGCGCTATAATAAAAACAAATGTAATTTTATAAAAAATAAGATAATACCTACTTAATTATTAATAAGGAGAATTAATCATGGCAAAAAAGAAATGCGGTATTTGCGGTAAAGAGTTGGGCTTTTGGGATAACAAAATGCCTTTGAAAGATGGTGTAATTTGCTACCCTTGCCTTTTTAATAAAGGTAACTTTTATGGCGGTGCTGATCAAAGACATATGAATGGTTTTTTAAATAGCCATACTGCTGCAGAAATAAAAGAATTAATGGATAATCCGGTAAAATTAGAGACCATCAAAAGAAAAGTTGCCCCTGTTAATCACCATCACCATAAACCAATAGCACAATGTGCATTCTGTGAACAAGATATTTATAAAAACGATGCGCCTTTGAATTTCAAAGATTCTACCTACGTCTGTCTAGACTGTGCTGCTAAGTATAGAGCTACTAAAGCATATAACTGGGCTTCTGAACATACGATTGAAGATTTCAAAGAATCTATTAATCAGAAAGTAGATTTTAATGACATCAATTTTAAAAAGGCACAGAAAGAACTAAAAGAAATAGAGCAAGAAAATGCAAAAAAGCAAGCAGAAAAAGAAAAAAGAAAGCAAGAACAGGCCGCCATAAAAGCAGAATCTGTTTACTATGGTGGCTACTACTTCGACATTGATAAGAGAAAGATTTATGCTAAAACGGCATTTCATGGAATAGAATTTTTCGTAAATGCTGACGAGATCGTTTCATATCGTGTGAATGAAAAAGGTCATGACAAAAATAAACATCATGTCTTCACTCGTGCAGCTGTCGGTGCCATCATTGCTGGACCAGCCGGTGCAGTTATTGCCGGCACCACTGGTGGAAAAATAAATGAATATATTGATGAGTTGGGCGTAATTATTAATCTAACTGATGGTAGCAATTTTGAAGTTAGTCTCTTAAACGCTAAAAATAATAAGGCAGACGGTTTTTTTGTTAGACATGCATATTCAGAATTAAACCATGTCATTGCAATTCTTGACAGCTGGAAAGCCACGGAAAAAGTCGTTGAAGATACCAAGGATAACACTGATGCCCCAGTAGAAATACGCAGATATAAACAACTACTAGATGATGGCATCATTACCCAAGAAGAATTCGAGGCAAAGAAGAAGCAACTGTTGGGACTTTAATCTATCGTCCACAGCGCCAGTGACGTTAAACCTACGGCAAATTATCTATTTTTAGGAGGATTTTTTGTGAAAGTTACAAAATTAATTGTAGGAATATTACAGATGGTACTTGCTGCTTTTATTGTATTTCAATCGTGTGCTGTTGGTGCTTCTCATGCAATGGAGAATAAGACTAGTGATGCGGGTGGCAGTGCTGGGATCATAGTTGCGCTTTTGTTTTTAGCATGTGGCATCACATATGTTGCAACCAGAAATGCTAAAGGTCTTGGTGGTGATATAGCTGGCTTAGTAATGATGTTGATTTCATGGATCGTTGCTATTACTAATGGCCACGATTATACCGATCTAGTTATTTGGGGTTGGACAGCATTTATTATTGGTGTTGGCTTTTTTGTATGGCACCTTGTTTTAAACAAAAAATCATCTGGAAAATAATATTTTATTTGAAAGGGAAGCAACATGAATAAAAAAACAAACAAAAAATTATTAGCGATTACAATTACTGCCCTAGCAGCAATAACACTATCAGCGTGTGGCGGTGCTGAAAATGATGGACAAGGTGGTGCCAAGGTTTCTAGAACAGCTAAGAAAAAATCGGCTCCAAAAATCAAATTTTATAAAGTTGGTGATACCGTTAAAGTTGGTCAAGCTGAATATACACTTAAATCCGTTGTTACAACTAACGAAAGAAACGAATTTGAAGACTCCAAGCCAAATAATGTAATTAAAATTACGTATCATGTAAAAAATGATGGTAAAGATGATTTATCCGTTGGGGACGATTTAGAAGTATACGGACCTGATGATGAAAAGCTAAAAGACTACCCAATTAGTGACGATGGATTAGACAGCATTGCACCAGGTAAATCGACCGATATTATGACCGGTTATGGCAGTAAAAAATTAGGTTCTTTTGAATTGCACTTCAAACCTGGTGATGACTATGATGCAACAGCGGCTAAATTTAAAGTGACTGTTAAGCAATAATATATCACAACAAAAAGGCCGTAAGACAAAAATCTTTACGGTTTTTTTTATTAGGAGAAAAATTATGCCAAAGCGTGACGAACATATAAAAGAATATAAAAATAAAAGAGGTGAACGTGTTTTTAAGTTCCACCTCTATCTTGGTATGGATGAAAACGGTAAACGTATTAATATCACTCGCCAAGGATTTAAAACGTATAACGATGCCAAAATCACTTATGATCAGTTACGTGCCAATGGTACAACTGGATATCAGAAACCAAAGATAATCAAAACTGATGAGATTTATGCTCTTTGGTTTGATAACTATAAGGGACAGGTAAAACAGTCAACCGCTAATAAAACTAATCAAATATATAACAACCATCTTAAACCTACTTTTGGTGATAAATATTTAGATAAAATTCAAGTTAAAACGATACAAAAATTTGCTGATACAAAATCTAAAGAGATTGTCAAATATAAAGAAGTTGTCCGTATACTTAGCAGATTATTCGAATATGCGATTCGGCTGGGATACGTTAAAAACAATCCCACCAAAAGAATAATTATGCCTAAAAAAACCACACGCCCCAGAAGAGACATTGAGCACAATGTTTATACGCGGGAAGAACTTGAAGAATTTCTGACAGCTGCTAAAGAATATGCTACAACACCTTATACATATTTCAAATTGCTGTCATCGACAGGTCTAAGACGCTCAGAAGCTTTGGCACTAACCTAGAAAGATATTGACTTAGACAATATGACACTTTCAGTTAATAAAACTCTTGCATATGGCTTAGATAACAAAATTATCATGCAGCCGCCTAAAAGCAAAAAATCAAAACGAACTTTGCCAATTTCACAGAATTTAGCTGAAGCATTGATTGATTATCGCAAAAAGCAAAAAATAATCTACAAAGTAGTTTTTCATGAACAAAATGGAAACTACTATAATTTGACAGCTCCAGGCAATTGGCTACTAAAAATCTATAAAGCTAATCCGCAATTAAGACGAATCACCGTCCATGGCTTCCGCCACACTTTTGCCACTCTCCTTATTAGCGAAACTGACGTTAAGCCTAAAACAGTTCAGATGCTTCTTGGCCATGAAAACATCAAAATGACCATGGACATTTATACCCACATTACCAAAAAGAACGAAGACGATGCGATTGATTCAATCAGAAAATTAAACATTTAACTTGTTTTTTTGCTTTTTGCCGTGCATTTGCCGTGCGAAAGTAAATAAAAAGGCTAAATACATTGCTGTATTAGCCTTTAATTATTATATAACGGAGTGTGAGAGATTTGAACTCTCGATACAGGTAAAACCCATATACATGATTTCCAATCATGCTCCTTAAGCCACTCGGACAACACTCCAAGAAACTCCGGCTGTCAGACTCGAACTGACGACATCTTGATTAACAGTCAAGCGCTCTACCAACTGAGCTAAGCCGGAATATTAAAAAAAGCACGGCAACGTCCTACCCTCGCAGGCAGTCTCCCACCAACTACTCTCGGCGTTAAGAAGCTTAACTTCTGTGTTCGGCATGGTTACAGGTGTTTCCTTCTTGCTCTTGCCACCGTACTTCTTTT